>NZ_CP026106.1:1307921-1961881 GCF_002902965.1 Paraburkholderia hospita
GGTCCAATCGCCCGGTTGATCAGACACAACGCGATGACGCCTGGCTTCAGGCATGCGCTAATCGCCATTATCGCGACGGTTTTTGGCGCATGGTTCATGTGGATTCTCATCGATACCGTTATCCTCGAAACATTGGGCCCGAGCAATTCACGCAACAAGACACTCGATCCGGGCGTGCGAGCACGCACGATGTTGCCGTTGGTGCGCAACGCGATATTCGTGACGGTTGTGAGCCTGGCAGCCATCATCGGCGCCGCGAGTCTTGGGATCAATCTGACACCTCTGCTGGCAGGCGCGGGAGTGATCGGTCTTGCAGTGGGCTTCGGTGCGAAGTCGCTGGTCACGGATCTGATTACGGGACTCTTCATCATTGTCGAGGAGACGATCTCGGTAGGTGACTGGATCGAGGTCGACGGTGCCCACGCCGGCACTGTGATGGACCTGACCATCCGCACGGTGCGGCTGCGCGACGGGCAAGGCGCGGTTCACACGATCCCGTTCTCGCAGATCAAGATCGTCAAGAATCTTTCGCGCGACTTCGCCAACGCTGTATTCGAAGTAAGACTGCCATTCTCAGCCGACATAGACGAAGTCACTCGGATGATCGTGCAAGTCGGGGCCGACCTGACCGAAGATTCTCGCTTTCGCGACGAAATTCTCGGTCCCATCGAAGTGTGGGGGCTCGACCGGTTTGATGCCAACTGGATCGTGGTAAAAGGCCAGATCAAGACGCGGCCGCTACAGCAATGGAGCGTGGCGCGTGCTTTCAATGCACGGCTGAAGCTCGTGATGGACAGGGCCGGTATCGAGATCCCGGTGCCGCAGATGCAGCTGCACGCATCGCCGAAGGAGCGCAACCTGTGATCACGCCCGACGACAGCATTGCATAGCGGAACGTGCACGAACCGCAGCCGGCATCGAAAGCGGCGGCGTAGGCGTATATATACCGCCGCCGCTTTCTGCGAAACGCGCCTACGACGGAATGATCCGTTCCCGCTTCAACCTGTCGAACAATGCAAAGAACGCATCCGGTGTGCTCTGGTAATCGAGGAACCCGGCTTTACGGCTTTTGCTCATGTCCGTCAAAACTTCCATCGGACGTCCGAGGTCGGCGTCCGTATGCCACCACGACACGAGCCTGTCGATGCCTGCTTCCTTCAATTGATAGCGGCTCGCGATTTCCGCCCATTGCCTGCTCGCCTCCTGCATGCGATGTTCGAGCGGACGAGTCTCACCATCGAAAGGCGCAGGCTCGATGCCGAAGTATTGCGCCAACTGCGACCACATCCATTTCCACCGGAACACGTCGCCATTGACGACGTTGAAGTCCTCGTTGAGCGCGTTGGGCGACGTGGATGCCCACTCGAGATGCCGCGCGAGCAGGCGGGCGTCGGTCATATCCGTGAGACTGTTCCATTGCGCGGGCGAACCGGGAAACACGAACGGCTGCCCCGTTTCCTTGCACAGCGTCGCGTACACGGCGAGCGTGACGCCCATATTCATCGCGTTGCCGAGCGCGAAGCCGATGATCGTATGCGGCCGATGCACGCTCCAGCTGAAGCCATATTGACGCGCTGCTTCGAACAGCCGGTCTTCCTGCTCGTAGTAGAAGTTGTCGACGGGCTGCCGGCCCTGTTCCTCGCGAAACGGCGTGAGCGGCACACTGCCCTGCGCATACGCTTCGAAAGGCCCGAGGTAATGCTTGAGCCCGGTGACAAGCGCGGCATGTTCGAGCTTGCCGGAAGGGCCGAGCGCGTCCAGCACGTGACGGACCATTGCGCCGTTCACTTCGATGTTCTCGCGCTCGGTTGCCTGTCGCGACCACGCGGTAAAGAAGGCGTGACTGAAATGCTGCCCCTGCAGCGCGTCGGCAACGGAGCTCGCCGAAGTCAGATCGGCTGTGACGGATTCGATGCCGTCGGGCGCCTTCGTGCGGCCGCGCGAGAGACCAGTCACGTTCCAGCCTCCGCATGCGAGTAGATGTTGCGCGAGATTGCCGCCGACGATGCCCGTCGCGCCAATGATGAGTGCCCGTTTGTCCATGTAGAGTAAAAGAATCGAAAAGTAGCTGTGGTTGCAGGAAGAATCTGCGGATGCATGCTTCGTTAAAGGAAGCGCCTACACGCTTTCGAACGTCCGGCTGTCTGGCCGTATGCCATCGAAAGCACATGCCAGCAAGCGATGTACCGCTTCATAAGAGAGCGGCCGAGGGTTGTAATAGGGCGCCTGCATTGCGGCCGTGGCCGCCGTGTGAATATCGGATGACCGCAGGCCCAGCGCTTCGAGAGACGCTGGCGCATGAAGCGAGCGGCCAAGGTCGTGCAGCGCGGCAGCGGGTTCTTGCGTGTCCAGCGCCTTGCACAGACGTTCGTGCGCCGCTGGCGCGGCCGGCAGATTGAACGCCATCGAGTAAGGCAGCATCACCGCATGGGTTTCTGCGTGCGGCAGATTGAACATACCGCCGAGCGTGTGGCACAGCTTGTGATGCAATGCCATGCCGACGCTGCCCAGCACAGTCCCGCACAGCCATGCGCCGTACTGGGCGGCTTCGCGCGCCGCGATATCGTTGGGTTTTTCGACGATGCGCGGCAACGCGCGCGCGAGGCTGCGGATACCTTCTTCCGCAAACAGCGACATCACGGGATTGGCGTCCTGCGCATAGAGGCCTTCGGCGGCATGCGCGATCGCGTTGAGGCCACTCGTCGCCGACAGCGCCGCCGGCAAGGTCAGTGTGAGGCACGCGTCGTAGATCACGGTGCGCGGCAGCACGCGATAGCTCTTGCCCGTCTTTTTCTCGCTGGCCGACGTCATGCCGTAGATAGGCGTGACTTCGGAGCCGGCGTACGTGGTCGGGATGGCGAGGATCGGCAACGAGGTTTCGAGCGCGATGGCTTTCGCGAGTCCGAGTGTCGACCCGCCGCCCGCCGCGACCAGTCCATCCGCGCCCGCCGCGAGCGCCGCCGCGACCCCTTCCTGCGCAGTTTCGACAGGCACGTGCATGACGGCCCGATCGAACACGTCCGCGCAGTGCTCGCCCGCGAGCTTGCGCACGCGGTCGGCGAGAAAGCGCTGCTCCGGCGTGCAGAGCACGAGCGCGCGCCGGATGCACAGTTCGTCCAGTTCGTCGGCGAGGCGCTCGATCGCTCCCGAGCCGAACACGATGCGGCCGGGCCGGCCGGTGTAGGTGAAGGCAATCATGAGGATCGGCTCAGAACGAAGTCGAACGCGAGCGTGCTGAATGGTGTCGCCATTACCGTGCCGTCGGGCGCGGTGCCGCTCTCGTGGCGAATCCACGGCGCGATCAGCGACGAGCGCACACCGAACACAGCATCCGAGTCCAGGTAGCGATCGCCTTCGCGGAAGACATGCGTGACGAGCCGTTCGTAGCCGGGCGCCGTAATCATGAAATGCAGATGCGCAGGCCGCCACGGATGACGTCCCAGCGCCTCGAGCATGCGACCCACGGGACCATCGTGCGGAATCGGATACGGCTCCGCCACGATCGAGCGAAAGTGATAGCGACCATCGGGAAGGCTGTGCAGCACGCCTCTTGCGCGATGCGTGTCGGCGTTGCTGTGCTGGACGTCGTAGAAACCTTCGGCGTCCGCCTGCCACACTTCGATGCGCGCGCAGCTCACCGGCTCGCCGTCCGGGCCGCGCACCACGCCCGACACGAAGCACGGTTCGCCGCGCGCACCGTTGGCGACGTCGTCGCCGTTACGATACTCGGGCGCGTTGTCGACGAAGAAGGGACCGAAGACCGTCGCTTCCGTACATCCGCTGGGCTTGCGATGCGCCATTGCCGTCACTAGCATCGAAAGGCCCAGCGTATCCGACAGCAGAATGAATTCCTGGCGGCGGTCGTCGGTGATATGGCCGACGTCGGTGAGAAAGCGGATGCCAGCTTCCCATTCGCGCTCGGTCAGGCCGACTTCGCGAGCGAAGGCGTGCAGATGCCGCACGAGACTCGTGACGATCGTCTTGAGCCGCTCATCGGGTGCGTGTTCGTGGCGTGCAAGCACGGCATCCGTGATGGTGTTCTCGTCGAGGTTTCGCATGAATCGATTCCGTTGGTCTGACTAGCGGTTGTCGACGCGCTTGAGGAACGGTCGGATATCGACGGTGCGCCAGATTCCCGCCTTGTTGAACGGGTCGTTGCTGTTGAAGCGCATCACGTCGCCGATCTCATCCGCTTCGTAAAGAAAGAAACTGCCGATCATCGTTTCCTGATCGCCTGCCAGCAGCGGGCCCGACATGACCATCTTGACGGGCGACGTGGCCAGATAAGCCTTGTGTTCTTCGTAATGGGCAAGACGGCGTTCGACCATGTTGTCGTGGTCGAGGCAATAGACGGTGTAGTGCATCGCGACTCCTAAATGAGGTGAGAAAGAATTCAGCGGGAAAGGCCGGCTTGCGCTTCGACGGCACGCACGATGGAGAAGAAGTCCAGATCCGCTCCGTCGCCCTGAGCGTAACGCGCGAACTGCTCGCGCACGAGCGCCGCGGCTGTCATCGGTACGCCGGCTTCGACGCCCGCATCGACCACGAGCGACATGTCCTTGAGCATTTGCCGCGACGAGAAGGCAGGGGAGAAGTCCCGCTTCTTCAGCGGATCGAGTTTGTATTTGACAAGGGGCGACGCGGCGACGCTGTCGCCGATCACATCCAGCATCTCGGCCCAGTCGAGGCCGCCCTTCGTGCCGAGCGTCAACGCTTCGGCAAGCAGCACGGCCGTCGAGCCGACGAGGTGATTGATGGCGAGCTTCAGATAGCGTGCCTGCTGATCCTCGCCGACATAGTACTGGCGCGTCGACATCGCCTGGAAGACGGGCAATGCGAGGCCGTACGCGTCTTTCGGGCCCGATGCGAACACGGTCAACTGGGCCTTGTCGGCGAGGACCGTGCTGCCCGAAACGGGCGCGCAGATGTAGCCGATGCCGCGCTTGCGCGCCGCATCGCGAACCTCGCCCGACGCCGCGGGCGATACCGTGCTCATGTCGATATAGACGGCACCGTCGTTCGCGTTTTCGATCACGCCATGTGTGCCGTGCGCGACCTTACGCAGTACGGCGTCGTCCGGGATGATCGAGAAGACGAGAGGCGCCGAACGCGCGACGCTGCTGACATCTTCTGCGCGGCGCGCGCCGAGTCGAACGGCCTCGTCGACGCGTTCTGCGTCGACGTCGTACACGGTTACGTCGAATCCTGCGGCGAGCAGATTGCGCACGATGGGCGTGCCCATCTTGCCGAGCCCGATCCAGCCTATCTGTTGTGCGTTGTGCTTTTCTTGCGTGTGCGGCATGTCGTCACCGTGTCTGGGGATTGATGAGAATCTTCATCTTGTCGCTGCCTTTGTCGCTCAGCACGTCGAAGCCTTTCTCAACGACATCGTCGGCATCGATCAGATCGTGGATGAGCTTTTCAACGGGGAATTTGCCGTTCGCGATCATGCCGATGATGCGCGGCCAGATCGTGACGGGGTAACACCACGTTCCTTCTATCCGAATATCCTTCAGCGACCATTTCATCGGATCGACACTCGCTGTGCCGACATGCAGGCCCGCCTGAACGACGGCGCCCGCCGAACGCACGGCATCGACGCAGGCGTTCAGCGCATGCTGGTTGCCCGCGCATTCGATCGCCACGTCGACGCCGACACCTTCTGTCAGGTCGCGAATCTTTTGCGGAAGCTCGCCATCGGATGGATCGAAGATGTCGGTCGTGACGCCGAAGCTGGCCATCTTCGCGGCGCGCGCCGCGTTGGGTTCGCTGACGAAAATCTTCGTGGCGCCCGCTGCATGGCAGGCGAGCGCCGCGAGCACGCCGATCGGGCCTGCGCCAGTAATCAGCACCGTCGAACCGACCGTGACGCCGCCCCGGTCCACTGCATACAGTGCAACGGCAGCGGGTTCGATCAACGCTCCCTGCTTGTCGCTGACGCTGTCGGGCAGGCGGTTCGCGTGATAGTCGTTGAGCACCGTGTATTCGGCCATGCCGCCGCCGTCCCAGCTCAGCCCGACGCAGCCCATCTTCGTGCACAGATGGCGCATGCCGCGCGCGCAGTAATAGCACTGACCGCACGACGCGAGCGGCATCACCGAGATGCGGTCGCCGCGTTGCACGTTCTTCACGTCCTTGCCGACTTCGACGACCTCCGCGCTGAATTCATGGCCCAGAACCTGAGGCGCTTTTGCGCCCGTCAATGCATGCGGCTCGGTGGGCACGACGATGGGACCCGCCTGATACTCATGCAGATCGGTGCCGCAGATGCCGCACCACAGCGGCTTGACGATCATCTGGTTCGCGCCCATGCCCGTCGGGTCCGGTACGTTTTCGACCCGGATATCGTGCGCACAATGAAAACGCACTGCTCTCATATTCGACTCCTTGGTTAGTCGGGCCATTTCCAATGGCCTCGTGTGGATCTGGAAATTCAGCGCTGCCGGCGGCTCACGTAGCACGCGGATGCGCCGATGATGATCACGCCCTTGACGATGATCTGCGCCTGCACGGGCATGCCGATCAGCAGCACGATGTTGAAGACGATGACGAGAATTGCTGCGCCCGCAAGTCCGCCCAGCAGCGAGCCGCGGCCGCCGGAGAGCGCGAGGCCGCCCATCACTGCGGCGACGATCGAATCGAGTTCGAAGCCGCGCCCCACCCAGTTGTCGACGATGCCGACATAGCCCGACAGGATCAGTCCCGCCAGCCCGGCAAGCAGCGCGCTGATCACGTAGCAGGCGATGCGCACGGTGTCGGGACTCACGCCGACCAGTCTCGCGGCGACGGCGTTGCCGCCCACCATGTACACACGTCGCCCGAACGTGGACAGATGCAGCAGCGTGCCGAATACGATCGCGCACGCGATCAGCAACAGCACGTTGACGGGCACGGCCGCGATCGAGCCTGTTCCCAGCACGTGAAAGAGCGGTGGAACGTTGCCTGACGGCGCGCCTTGCGTGTAGGCGAAGCGCAGACCGTCGAGCACGACGGCTGTGGCGAAGGTTGCGAGAAACGGCGACACCTGACGCTTCGTGACGAGCAGACCGTTGAGTAGCCCCGCACCGATGCACAGCACGAGCGTGACGCCGAAGATGGCAGGGGCTGAATGGTTCGTGTCGTCGAACGCGGTGGCGATCACGGCCGCCGTCGCCATCACGGAGGCAACCGACAGATCGAGTCCGCCCACGAGAATGACGAACACCTGGCCAATCACGACGATGCCGAGCGGCGCGAACTGCACCAGCATGTTGACGACGTTGTCGGCGCGAAGGAAAGCAGGCGACCATGCGCCCGAAAGCGCAATCAGCGCCACGAGAAACAGATAGATGCCATAGCGTCGCGCGACACCGAGTGACAGCGTGCGCGCCGGTGTGGCGTCGCTGCGCGGAGCAACCGAGTTCATGCGAGCCTCCGTTTCTGCTGGACGTTGACGCAGACGGCCGCGATGATCGCGATACCCTGCACGATGAGCTGATACTGCGACGGCACGCCAGCGAAGTTGATCAGGTTGTTGAGCATGCTGAGTAGATACACGCCGAGCAGCGTACCGATGACGCCGCCACGCCCTCCGCTCAGAATCGTGCCGCCGACGACAACGGGCGTAATCGACGCAAGCGTGTAGTTCGCGCCGAGATACGGTTGGCCCGAGCCGAACTGGGCAGCGAGATAGATGCCCGTCATGCCTGCGCAGAGTGACGAGAACGTGTAGACGAACAGAATGACGCGTTTGCGCGGAATGCCCGATAGCGTCGCCGCGTTGTCGTCGTCGCCGACGAGGTAGACGTATCGGCCGAGGCGCGTATTGCGCATGAAATACGACACGCAGCCATAGAGGAGCAGCACGACGGTGGCGGTGACGGGCACATTAGCGTATCGGCCGTAGGCCAGCGCGTCGAAGCCGTCCGGCACGCTGCCCACGGGGCCGTTCGCGTAGTACAGGATGCCGCCTTGCAGCACGGCACCCATACCCAGCGTCACGATTAGCGGATGGACGCGCAGCCAGAGCACGAGCAGACCATTGGCCAGTCCCACGAGGACGGACAGCGCAATCGCGACCGAAATCGCCACGCCCCATCCGCCTCGTGTGGCATCCGACAAACCCGAGGTGAGCGTCGCCGCGACGCTGATCAGCGAGCCGACAGACAGATCGATGCCGCCTGTTAGAACGGCGAGTGTCTGCCCGAGCGCGACGAGCGCGAGTCCCGTCGACTGCTGATGGACGTTCAGCAGATTGGACAGGGTCGAAAAGCGGTCGTTGACGCTGGCCCCCGCGATGAACAGCACCGCAATCAGGCCCGCAACGATATATACGGCCGCGTTCGGTGCGACGCGACGCCTAATGAGCGAACGCATGAGTGCCTCCCGTCTGCGCGAATTGCGCGCCACCCGTCGCGAGCGCCATGATGTCGTGCTCGGTCATCTGCTCGCCGCTGACTTCGCCCGCAATTCGCCCCTCGCGCATCACCAGGACGCGGTCGGACATGCCGATCACTTCCTGCAACTCGGAACTGATCATCAGGATGCCGAGTCCGCGATTCGTCAGTTCGCGCATCAGTCGATAGATTTCCGCCTTCGCGCCGATGTCGACGCCGCGTGTCGGTTCGTCGAGAATCAGTACACTGGTGCACACGCGTACCCATCGGCTGATGAGCACCTTCTGCTGGTTGCCGCCTGACAGCGTCGCGACGCTGCCCGCAGGCCGCGCGCCCGCGATGCCGTATTCGCGGATAGCATCCGCGCCTGCTGTACGTTCTTCCCTTGCTCGCAGCAATCCAAAACGGGACACACGCTGGAGGGTTGTCGCGGTGACGTTCTGCGCGACGTTCAGGTACATCAGCAAGCCTTCTGATTTGCGGTCTTCCGTGACGAAGCCGAGACCGAGGCGGATCGCCGTTGCAGGCGTCATGCGCGCGTGGCGCGCGCCGCGCACTTCGATTGTGCCGCGCGCGGGCAGGGCGCCGAACACGCCCGACGCGAGTTCGGTGCGGCCCGAGCCGACCATGCCGGCGAGTCCGACGATTTCGCCGGCGCGTACGGACAGCGAAGCATCGAATACGCGATTGCCGACCTGCAGACCTCCGACATTCATCAGCACCGTGCCGCCCGGCTCCAGCGTCGGTTTTGGCGGATAGATATCCTTCATTTCGCGGCCGACCATCATCCGCACGAGACCGGCACGCGTCGTTTCCGACACGGCTTGTGTGCCGATCTTGCGGCCGTCCTTCATGACGGTCACGCGGTCGCACAGTTCGAAGATTTCATCCAGACGGTGCGAGATATAGACAATCGCGACGCCGCGCTCGCGCAGTACGCGCAGCCGTTCGAACAATAGCTGAACCTCCTTGCCGGCGATGACTGCTGTCGGTTCGTCGAGTATCAGGACGCGTATCTCGCTTGCCATCGCCTTCGCAATCTCGACCATCTGCTGGCTGGCGACAGAGAGCGCGCCGACACGCTCGCGCGGATCGAGTTGCACGCCGAGTTCGTGCAGCAACGTGGCGGCGCGTTCGTTCATCGCGCGATGGTCGATCGTGCCCAGCCGCGTGCGGGGCTCGATTCCGGCGAAGATGTTTTGCGCCACGCTCGATTGCGGAAACAGCACGAGTTCCTGATAGATGATGTGAACGCCGTGCGCCTTTGCGTCGGCGGGAGACTTCCACGTAATAGGCTGACCGTCGAAGCGCAATGCGCCTTCGTCGGGTACGTAGGCGCCCGCGAGCACTTTCATCAGCGTCGATTTACCCGCGCCGTTTTCGCCGACCAGCGCGTGAATTTCGCCGCCGCGCACGCCGAAGCTCACGGCATCGAGACTCTTGACGCCGGGGAACTGCTTGGTGATGCCGCTGACTTCGATGACGTCGGACGGCGCGGAGAGGCTATCGCGTGACGGACTGGATGCGGGCTGGTTCATTTCTCACCCGGCAGCTTGATCTTGAACGTCGACGGGTTGTAGTCCGCTCCCATGCCGCCGTCGATGATCTTGTCGGGCGGGCCCTTCGCATCGACCACCTGATCGATGTACTGGTCGGGATGCGGCACCGACGCCGTCTCGTCGCCACGCGTCAGCGCGATCTGCGGACTGATCTCGTAGATCTTCGGCAACGGTTGACCTTGCAGCACCTTGAGCGCGACATCGAGCGACGTGCCGCCCATCGAAGGCGGATAGCCGATTTCGAGCATCGGAATCTTGTACTTCAACGCGAGTTGCAACGGGCCGTTGAGGTCGGCTGTCGTGTGCGGCGGAATTTCGCCGGGCTTGAAACCGGCCGCGAGGAATGCTTCGATCGAGCCCGCGACGGGCAAGCCGTGCGCGCACCATACGGCGTTGATGGTGTGCCCGTACTTCGCGATCATGGCCTGCATCTGCTGCTTGGCCTTCACGGGGCTCCAGTCCGAGTAGACCGTGTCGAGCACCTTGATGCCGGGGTATTGCGAGAACACTTCATGCGCGGCCGCTTCGCGGTCGGCGCTGACGCTGGAACCCGCCTGGCCTGCCAGCATGATGACGTTGCCCTTGCCGTGCAGCTTCTCGACGATCCATTGCGCCCACACGCGGCCCATCATCGCATCCGAACCCGTCACGAACGAAACAAAGTTGTCCGATGAAATGCGCCGGTCGACCATCACGACCGGGATGCCCTGTTTCATCGCGCGCGTGACGACGGGATCGAGCGCCTTCTGCGTGTTGGCGCTGACGATCAGCAGATCCACACCGCGCGAGATCAGGTCCTGAATGTCGGCGGCCTGTTTCGCGTCGTCCATGTTCCCGTTTGTAATCAGCAACTGCTTGATGAGGTCGGGATGCTCGGACGCGGCCTTCATCAGCGAGTGTTGCATCACGACGCGCCAGCTGTCGCCGAGTCCCGCATTCGAAAAGCCGATCACGTAGGGCGGTTTCTTCTTGAACTTCGCCGTGTCGGAGAACGGAATCTGCACGGCGGGATTGAACAGAAACGTGCGCGGCGCGCCGGTGTAGTCCGCGCGCGCGGCACAGGAAGCCGTCAGGATGAAAGCCGCTGCGGCGAATACGCACGCACGGTGAAAGCGGGTCGAACGACGCATGAGTGTCTCCGTAAATGTTCTGATATCTGTCGGAAGACACGCGCGTTGTCTCGCTACGCTTCAACGCGGCTGGCTGCCACATGCACGGGTAACGGGTTCTATAATCTGGCGTTACCGATGCTGGATACAGCGTGCTTCCCGACGGCGCCAATGTGGCATGGTTGACGGAGCGCATCTAGCAATTGCCATTACTAGTAATGGCAGTAACAGGGAAGGCAGAAGGAGCCGAGACATGGAGAAGCAGCAGCGCCTGAACGAACTGGCCGATTTTCTGAGGACGCGCCGCGCACGTCTACGACCTGAGGACATCGACTTTCCGAGCGGCAGCCGCCGCAAGACACCGGGCCTGCGCCGCGAAGAAGTGGCCGAGCGTGCTGGCATCAGCGTCACCTGGTATGCGTGGCTCGAACAGGGCAGGGAAGTGAATGTGTCGTTCAAGACGATCGAAAGCCTCGCCAATGCGCTGAAGCTTTCGCCGCACGAGCGCACGCATCTGTTCGAGCTTGCCAATCACTACACGCCGCCTGGCCCGTATCCCATCGCGCAGAACGTGACGGATACCGTTCGGCGCATGCTCGATCAGCTTGGCAACATGCCGGCGTATGTCGTCGACGGCAACTGGAACTATGTGACGTGGAACGAGGCCGCCGTGCGCGTGTTCGCCGACTTCCGCAAGATGCCTGCGGGCCGCTGCAATCTGCTGTGGTTCACGTTTCAGCAAGACGGCGCGCGTGCGCTCTTTCAGGGCTGGGACGCCTATGCAAAATGCGTGCTGGCGCAGTTTCGCGGCGACTACATTCTTCGGCCTTCGGGCGAAGTGTTTTTACGCGATCTCGTCGAAGAGCTGAACGATACGGATGCTGATTTCTGCCGCTGGTGGGCCGAACACGAAGTGCTCAAGCGCAGCGACTGGCGCAAGGTCATCGAGCATCCGGTAGCAGGGGTGCTGGAACTGGATGCGCTGTCGCTGGAAGTGCCCGATGCGCCGGGGATGCGCATCATGGTCTACACGCCGGCGCCGTCGACGGATACTGCGCAGCGCATCGAGGCGCTGATGAAAGCCGATTGCGCGGCGACAACCCAGTTCGAGGCCGCAACAGTGCTCGACACATTCAGAAAAGCGCGGGTGTCGAAGACCGGGCAAAGCCGTTGATGACACAGGGCTCGGTATAAACCCTGGATTGTGCGATGCAAGGTGCCATTGCCCTGTAACGACGCGGTGGCACAACTTCATGCACGAAATGCGTGCACGCTTTTCGGCGTTGGACTTCGAGACGACGTAATTCGGACAGCCAGGACGCGTATTATGAAAATACCCCGTTCGGGCTCGTCTCCGATCGACGTATGACAGTGCGGTTGAGCCTGGTGCTGCATAGCGGCAGTGCTCGCGCTCAACGCTTATCCGACCAGATGCGGCAGCGCCGGCTCGTACGTCAAGGCTCGGCGTGAGCATCGATGTGCGAGAGGGCATCCCATGCTGCAGCCATTTGCGTCATCTGATCCGTTCACGATGGGAGTCGAACTCGAAGTTCAGGTCGTCAATACCCATGATTACAACCTGACGAAGGCGGCGACGGAGTTGCTGAACCGGGTGAGCGAGCAGACTTTTGCGGGCGCGATCAAGCCGGAGACGACAGAGGGGATGATCGAGCTGGCGACAGGCATATGCCAGAATTTCGATCAGGCGAGGAGCGAATTGCAGGTGCTTCGCGATACCCTGGTCCGGGCAGCGGATTTTCTGAATGTCGGAGTGTGCGGCGGCGGCACAAACTTCTTCCAGAACTGGTACGACCAGCGTTCCGACGGGCGCGAACGCTCCGAATATCTGATGGGGCTGTATGGCGCGCTGTACCAGCAGTTCACGATCTTTGGCCAGCACGTGCATGTAGGCTGCCCGGATCCTGATTCGGCGCTTGTTCTATTGCATTCGCTTTCGCGTTACGTTCCGCACTTCATCGCGTTGGCTGCTTCCTCGCCGTATGTGCAGGGGAGCGACACGAAGTTCCAGTGTGCCCGGCTGAATTCGGTTGCGCCATTTCCCTTGTCGGGGCGAGCGCCGTTCGTGACGACGTGGTCGGAGTTCGAAGCATATTTCGAGCGCATGGCGAACACTGGCCTCGTCAAAAGCCTGAAGGATTTCTACTGGGATATACGTCCAAGCCCGGGATACGGCACGATCGAGATACGTGTCATGGACACACCGCTACGCGTCGAATGGGCCGCCGCGATCGCCGCGTATATCCAGGCGGTTGCGCGTTATCTGCTGGTTGATAAGCCTTTGCGCCTCAGTGAGCGTGATTACGAAGTGTATCGGACGAACCGGTTCATGGCCTGCCGCTATGGACTGGATGGTCTATGCGTGAATCCGGAGACCGGGCATCGCGGTCCGATTCGGGGCGACGTTCTTGTCACGCTGGACGCGGTCGCTGAGCATGCGCGCATTCTGGGCGCGGAGGAAGGCCTGGATATCGTCAAGCGTACTCTGACTGAAGGTGTCAGCGACGCAATGTGGTTGCGCCGCATCTACGGCGTACATAGTTCATTGCATGAGGTTGCCCGCCAGCAATGTCAGGTCTGGCGTGGCGCGCAGATGCCGGGATAGACGCGGGATTCTGCGGACCCGTGTTTTTCGGTTCCATGCACGCGATTGAAGAGACAGTCGAAGGCATATTGACAGCGGAAGAGCACGTCCGCTGCACCCGTGGCGGATAGCGGATATCGTAGCCGGCATGCATTGGTTCGCGATTGCTTTCGGAAGAAGCGGTTTCGTCGACAGTCGCGAGCCGATATCCCGTTGTACCTGCACGTTGTCGCGTACGCACGCGAATTGACGGGCTGCTTTGCGCCTGCGAGGGTGCGGAGGTAGCGCCATGGCTGTGCCGACAGATTTCCAGCTGCGAAAAATCCCGCTCAAACACGGGTCTGGTTCCATGCCTGCTATTGGGTTCGGCACGCTGATCCCCGATGCAGCCACGACCAGGACGGCTGTCTACGATGCGCTGACGGAGGGGTATCGACACTTCGACTGTGCAGAGCGATATAGAAACGAGGGCGAGGTGGGAGAGGCCTTGCACAAAGGGCTCGCGGACAATGGGATGGCGCGCGATGAGGTCTTTGTTACGACCAAGCTCTGGAACTCAAACCATCGGCCCGAGCGCGTTCCGCTGGCTTTCGAAGCAAGCTGCACGAAGCTTGGAATCGACTATCTGGATCTGTACCTGATACATACGCCATTCGCGTTCCAGCCGGGAGACGACCAGGACCCGCGCGATAAAAATGGCGACGTCATCTACGACGACGGTGTCACGTTGCTCGACACATGGCGTGCGATGGAAGCGCTCGTCGACGGTGGGAGATGCCGGGCGATCGGACTGTCCGACATTACGTTGAATGAACTGCAACCCCTATATGAGGCGGCAAGAATCAAACCGGCGGCGGTGCAGGTCGAAGCCCATCCGTATCTTCCGGAGACGGAGCTTCTCGAGTTCTGCAACGCGAATGGGATCATATTTCTGGCCTTCGCTCCGCTGGGGCATGGAATAAGGCCGGGTCCGCTCGATGATGCCGTGGTCGCAACGATCGCTGCGCGTGTGGAGAAAACACCGGCGCAGGTTCTGCTCGCCTGGGCCGTGCAACGTGGCACGGCTATGCTGACCACGCCAAAGACAGCAACTCGCGCGCGGGAAAACTTCAATATCGCCGCGCTCCCTGCAGACGCGTTCGAAGAGATCAATCAGATTCAGACCCGACGGCGATATAACGAAGTCGTGAAGACGGGCACGCCAGGATTCATTCCGTCGCGCAAATGAGCGCCGCATACCGCCCTTGTTGACGAAGCGCTTGACGCGTCAGGGCGTTGGACGCGTCGCGGGAATGACGCGCACTGCCGGGAATCGTATAGAGGTGTGACTGACATGGCACGACTGCTATCGGTGAATGTTGGCCTCCCGCGCGACATCGAATGGAATGGGCGGACCGTGCATACGGGAAGCTGGAAACTTCCGGTGCAAGGGCGATGTGTCGCTAGGCGTCTGGGCCTTGACGGTGACGGCCAAGGGGATCTTGGCGGACATGGCGGAGAACAACGCGCCGTGCTGGCCTATCAGATCGATTCGTATCGACACTGGCAAGCGTTTCTGCACAGGCAGGAATTCGGCTTTGGACAGTTCAGCGAGAACTTTACGATCGATGGATTGCCGGACCGTGAGGTATGTATCGGAGATGTCTACCAGATAGGTCATGCGATATTTGAAGTCACGCAGCCGCGCGTAACCTGCTATCGCCTTGGCATTCGCATGGACGAGCCGCGCATGGCGGCCTTGTTGACCTCCAGCGGACGCCCGGGGTTCTATCTGCGTGTCCTGCAGGAAGGCGACGTGGGCGCTGGCGACGAGATCATCAAGCTGCGTGGGGCGAAGGCGCAGATGACCGTCGAAGAGATCAATGCGCTGCTGTATTCGCCTGCCCATCCACGTGATCGATTGGAGCGTGCATTGTGTATCGAGGCTCTGTCACCGGGATGGCGAACGTCGTTCAACACACTACTCGGCAGCATCGAGGCAGGCGCGACTAGCGGCAACGCGGGGCTTGCGCCCGCCGCGGCGTCGAATGCGGTTGCGCCTGGTTTTCGACAACTTGTAGTCGTAGCAATCCAGCGAGAGTCCGCCGACGTTCTCTCGTTCGTATTCGAGGCGCCGGATGGACTGCCACTTCAGCAGGCTCGTCCGGGGCAATATGTTGTGTTGCGTCTGAAACAGAGCGCTGAAGATCCGCCGTTCTTTCGGAGCTATTCGCTCTCAGGTGCGCCGTCGACAGGCCGATATCGCATCAGCGTGAAGGTCGAGCCGAACGGGGCGGCCGGCACCTATCTTGGCGATCGTGTTCGCGTGGGAGATACGCTCGATGTCAGCGCTCCGCGCGGGGACTTCGTCCTCAAGGACGGAATCAATCCCGTTGTATTGCTGAGTGCTGGAATCGGCGTGACGCCTGTTCTCTCGATGCTGGATGCACTGGCGGCGGCGGGGTCCGCTCGGCAGGTTCTCTGGATTCATGCGGCCCGCGATGGCAAGCATCATCCTTTCGGTGCCGAATCCAGGCGCCTGCTCAACATGCTCGAGCACGGACGCGACTACGTTTGCTACAGCGCGCCGGCGGCGAGCGATCGTATCGGTGACGACTTCGACGACACGGGTCGTGTGTCGCAAATGGCGTTGGAAAAGATCGGCCTTCCCGTGGATGCCGATGTCTATCTTTGCGGGCCGACATCGTTCATGGACGACATGAAGCGAACGCTGGAAGGCATGGGCGTTCCGAATTCGCGACTTCACATGGAGCGCTTCGGCGGTGTGGAGTCGCTGAATCCAGGTATTACGGACACGTCGGTGCGTGCCCCGCATCTGCCGCTTGCAGAGGTCGCCGAGGGGCCGCTGGTGTCGTTCGCACGCAGTGGTATCGCCGCACATTGGAACACGCTTTCCTACCAAAGTATTCTGGAACTGGCCGAAGCCTGCGACGTACCCGTCCGATGGTCGTGCCGGACGGGAATATGTCACAACTGCGAGAGCGGGCTTGTTTCGGGAGCGATTGCCTATGCACCGGAGCCGCTGGACAATCCTGCCGATGGCAATGTGCTTATTTGCTGCGCACGACCTGTGGGAGACGTCGTAGTGGATTTGTGATTTTGTGTGCCAATTCGAGGAAATACGTTCGGTTCCCGTACTTAATTAATTGATTGTCGCACCCTGTGATGTGGGACCAGGGGCACGTCTGACGTGTCCGACGAAACGTCATGGGTGAACGGACCTGGATATGTCGGCGCATTGCGATGCAATGCGCCGACATATCCAGCTGTACGCCTGTCGTCAGAAGCATGGCGAGCCGCCCAACGCGGCCCAACCACACGATACCCAGTGCTATAGTTGTTCCATCACTCTTCTGCGATCCCGACTCCCATGTTTTGCGACGCATGCGACGGAATGCTACAGAGCGCTACCCCTGTTCCCCATCCACAGTTGCAGAAATTACCTTGTTCGACGAGGCTGCGTCCACTGGGTCGCCGCCCGCTCGAAGTGTGCAGATATCGCTGTCTTCAGTGTGGGGTGAACTGGATGCTCGAAACTGACATGTCGAATGCAGACGAGCACGAGTGGATCTGTCTCTACCATTCATCGAGCATTCTCGCGCCCGGCAGCGTTTCGGCTCTCACTTCGCAGCTGGAAGCAGATTCTCCAACGGTCACGCGTGTGAACGCCGCTCATGCGGTGGGCCCGGAACGGCCCTATCAAATGTTGATTCGGCTAGGATCGCTTCCCTTCGTCTGACGAACAAAGAAAGCAAAGCTGAGCGATAGCAGCAGGTGAATTGACTTTGCGAAACTTCTGTTCGCAATGGGTTCGCCGGTCTTTGAAAGCCACCTCCTATTTTGCGACCGTTTAACGACAAATGGCTCAGCGCAACTGACCGTGGATTTTCGCAAGATCAATCAACGCCGCCCAACCAGTCATTAGACCAAAGTCCAATACAAACTTTTGTTCAACGTGTATAGGCTGAAATTCTCTACCTGCGGGCCACGGGGGAGCTTGTCTTACAATTCATGAATATGGCCTGAAGAGAATCCGGGTGCGAGCCCAATCTACGACCACAAGAAGGCGGAAGCCAGGAAGAAGCGCGATGCTGCGACTAAAACCGCCCATCACGGCATGAGTCAGTAAAAGTGCTTTTCATTCGCAAGGTATCACGCGTTCGCGGCTGAATGTGAATGGAACTGGTGCAGGTTCGCGGCAAGACATGAGACCTTTGCAGACCAGCTTCAACAGTGGCATTACGTCAGTATCAGTGCGTGTTTCACCCTGCCAGGCCGACGGTGCCGATTTGGGCACGCCCTGATTTGTCGCCGGCAAATGCTCAGGGTGACCTGCCGGGAGGATAGTCATGCTGCTCACACCGGATACCCAAGGGGTGCTGTCCCGGCAATTGCTCGATGTACTGATCCGCGCTGGACTTGTCGCCGTTCTGGCCATCTTCTGTTTCCGGATCTTTGCCCCGTTCCTCAACCTCATGGTTTGGGCATTGATCCTTGCAATCACGCTGTATCCGCTACAGGTCAGGCTTCGGCGTTCGCTCGCCGGCAAGGATGGCCTGATTGCCACGGTGATCATCCTCTGCGCGTTTGTGGTAATTCTCGTGCCGACCTATCTGCTGGGCGTCGCGGTCGCGAGTTCGATCGAGCGGGCGATGGCCATTTTCAGGAGCGGCAGCTTCCAGATTCCGCCACCGGATCAATCCGTGGCCGCCTGGCCGTTAATAGGCCAGCGGATTTATGACTTCTGGACGCAGGCTTCGACCGATCTCACTGGGCTCGCGCAGAAGTTCGCACCTCAACTCAAGGAAGCCGGGCTCGCGATCCTCGGCACGGTCACGGGCCTGGGTGCGGGACTGCTGGTCTTTTTCGTTGCGCTTATAGTCGCTGGCATTTTCATGGCGCATGGAGAGAAGGGCTATCAATCTTCAGTGCAGATTGCCTCGCGCATCTCGGGTCCCGAGAACGGCCAGCAGATTGCCGATTTATGCACGTCGACCATTCGGGCGGTGGCGCAGGGTGTGGTCGGTATTGCGTTCATCCAGATGCTGCTCATCGGCATCGCGTTCATCGTCATGGGTATTCCCGGCGCGGGCCTGCTCGCGCTCGCCGTGCTGCTGATCGGCATCATGCAGTTACCCGCAACGCTGATTACAGTACCCGTCATCATTTTCGTGATTGTTACGCAGGGGGTAAGCACGGCGACCGTCATATTCTCCGTCTACGTTTTCGTTGCCGGTCTGGCCGATAACGTGCTCAAACCACTGTTGTTGGGCCGTGGCGTCGCGGTGCCGATGCCCGTGGTGCTGATCGGTGCGATCGGGGGCATGGTGACGGGCGGCGTCATTGGGCTCTTCATCGGTCCCGTCATGCTCGCCGTGGGTTACCAGCTGTTCTGGCGATGGGTGAAAGACCAGCCGGCATCCGGGCAGCGCCAGACACTCGAACAACCCTAATACCCGGGGACCACGCCGTGTCGCCTCCAATGCTCCCACGCGGGGTGGCGATGCCGCTTCGGACAGTGTTGCTAATCGGGAGCCTCACGGGCTTCATGAATGGGTGCATGCGCGTGGGCCCGGACTTTCATCCGCAGCATGAGGGGTGGAGCGAGCACTGGAGCAGCGCATCGATCGGGCAGGTCACGCAGCAGGGGGCGCAGCCCGATGCGCGTCAGTGGTGGGAGATTTTCGGCGACGAGAACCTCGAGCGTCTGATCGCGCAAGCCGATGCAAACAACGGCGACCTGAAGATCGCCGGCCTGCGCGTGATCGAGGCCCGCGCGCAGCTCGGCATCGCGCTTGCGGGACGCTACCCCCAGCTGCAGCAGGTCAACGCCGACGTGCTTTACTCGGCGCGCAAGCGCTCGGATGGATTCAACCCGCGCTCGGGTGCCTACTGGCAATACGGCACGGGCTTCAGCATCGGCTGGGAACTCGACTTCTGGGGGCGTTTTAGCCGCGCAATCGAGTCGGCCGACGCCACATTCTTTGCGGCGCAATCGAATCGCGACGCAGCGTTGGTCCTGTTACATGCGCAAGTCGCCGATACCTACTTCACGCTGCGCACGGCCGAGGCGCGCCTGCGCATCGCGCGCGACAACGCCCGGTTGCAGAAGCGCAGCTACGACATCGCGCAAAAGCTCTTCAAGAGCGGCGAGACGGATGAGCTGGACTTCCAGCAGGCCAAAACGCAGTATCTGGGCACGCTGAGCAGCATCCCCGAACTCGAGAGCCAGATCGTGCTCGCGCGTCACGCGCTGTCCGTGCTGACGGGGCGACCACCCGGTCCGCTGCCGGAGCTCGACGTGCAGTCCGGCAAGGAGGGCGTGATCCCGCTCGTCGATCATGCCGTGCTGCAGGACGTGCCAGCCGATCTGCTATTGCGCCGCCCCGACGTTCGTGCTGCCGAGTATCAGATGGCCGCACAGTCGGCGCTGATCGGCGTGGCGAAAGCCGATCTCTATCCATCGGTGTCGCTGGTGGGCTCGCTCGTCTGGAGCGCGAGTTCGCTCACCGGCTCACCGAACACGCTGGCCGTGGTAGCCGGCCCGAGCGTCACGTGGAACGTGTTCGATCATGGCCGGATCATCAACAACGTGCGCGTGCAGGACGCCCGGCTGCAACAGTTGACGATCGCCTATCAGAACACCGTGCGCGAAGCCGCACGGGAAGCTGATGATGCCGCGACCGCACTGATCGCCGCATTGCAGCGGGACACCATTCTGAACGACGCTCAAGGGGCCGCGCGGCGCTCCCTCACGCTTGCCAATACGATCTACCGCGAAGGGTATTCAGACTTCCAGCGCGTGCTCGATGCCCAGCGCGCGCTGTTCGCGCAGCAGGATGCGTACATCGTCAACCGCAGCAATGCCGTGGGCAGTCTGATCGCGCTGTACAAGGCGCTCGGCGGAGGCTGGTACGCGGAGCAGCCGATCGTCGATCCGGCGACCCGTGCGCAGATGCAGGAACGCACCGACTGGGGTGATCTGCTGACCAAGCCGGGCGCGCCGTCGGCTGCCGCCATTCCGTCCTCAGGTCCGTCCCAATGAGCGACACGCCCGGGACCTCCCATGCTGCGCCGACGCCGGCGCCATCGCCCGACGCCGATCCATCGGGCAGGGCGATGAAGTGGATTGTCGGCCTGATCGTCGTGAGCCTGATCTGGTATCTGCTCGCCGACCGCTTTACGCCTTACACGCAACAGGCACGTGTACAGGCCTATGTCGTGCCCGTCGCCGCGGAAGTATCGGGACAGGTGACGCGCGTTCTCGTGCACAACAACCAGGAAGTCAACGCGGGTGACGTGCTGTTCGAAATCGATAGCGGGCAATACCGCATTGCCGCCGATCGCGCACGGGCCGACCTCGACTCCACGCGCCGTCAGGTCGGCGCCAGCACGGCCGGCATCGATTCGGCGCTCGCATCGCTGCGGGCGGCCGTCGCGAACGAGACCAAGGCGCGGCAGGACAGCGAGCGCCTCGAACGGCTGTATCGAGAAGACGAAGGCACGGTCTCGCTTCGACGCCTCGAGGTGGCGCGCGCGACGCACGAGCAGGCTCAAAGCCAGGTTGCCGCAGCGCGTGCCGAAGTGGAGCGTGCACGCGAGCAGCAGGGCGGTCACGACGCAGAAAACGCGCAGTTGCGCAGCGCGGCGGCTGCCGTCCAGAAGGCTGAACTCGATCTGGCCAACACGCGGATCACGGCCCGCACAGGTGGCGTCATCACCGATCTGCGCGCCGAGGTCGGCCAGTTCGCGGCGGCGGGCAATCCGGTGATGACACTGATCGCGATTCGTAGCGTGTGGGTCAGCGCCGATATGACTGAGAACAACCTGGGCCACCTCCAGCCCGGCACGCCCGTGGCGATCGCACTGGACGCACTGCCGGGCGAAGTCTTCGAAGGGCGGGTCCGCAGTATCGGTTATGGCGTGAGCGTGGGGCAGAGCGCGCCCCCCGGCAGTCTGCCCACCGTGCAGAACAGCCGCGACTGGCTGCGTCCCGCCCAGCGTTTTCCGGTGATCGTCGAATTCGACCCGAATGAGCGCGCACGTCTGCACAACATCCGCGTTGGCGGGCAGGCCGAGGTGATGGCGTTTCCGAGTCAGGGCAATCCGCTCAATCCGCTGGGTCGCGTGTTTCTGCGCGTGATGAGCTGGGTCTCCTATCTTTACTGACGTCGATGGCAAACACACTCCAGCTCCCCGGTCGCCGTGCGCTGCGCGTTGCCACAGGGACGGCACTCTGCCTCGCGGTCAGTTTCGCGCTGGACCTGCCGATTCCCGTGGTCGGGCCGGTGTTCGCCGTCTTTCTGCTGGCGACGCAAAACCGGCCACTGTCGTTCAAGGCAGGCATCGCATTCGCGCTGGTCGTCGCATTGACCACGGGCAGCGGCTTGCTCCTTGTTCCGCTGCTTCGTCATTACGCGTTCGCTGGCGTGATGATCACGGGTCTCATGCTCTTTCTTGCCTTTCGCTACGGATTGCGCGGCGGGAACAATCTGGTCGCGACCTTTCTGGTGGCGGGACTGACGATGATCTCCGCAGCGGGTACAGCTGACTTCCAGTTAGCCGTGACGGTCGTTGGCGCGCTGGTGCAGGGGCTCGTGCTTGCCGTGGTGGTGTCGGCCGTGGTTCACCGGCTGTTTCCCGAACCCATGAGCGCGCGGCGGCAGCCTGCCGCGCCCGTCATGCCGAACGATCTGGCCGTACGCGTTGCGCTGCGCGCCGCGCTCGTGGTCATGCCGGTCTACCTGCTCGCGATGGCCGATCCGGCGAGTTACATGCCGATCATCATGAAGTCCGTCAGCCTCGGCAGGCAGAGCTGCACCACGACGGCCCGCAGTGCGGCGCGCGATCTCATCGGCTCTACGTTGCTAGGCGGCCTGCTAGCGGTCGCGTTCTGGTTTGCCCTCAGGCTCTTCGTGGACCTGTGGATGTTCTTCCTGTGGATGCTGCTGTTCGGTCTGCTGGTGGGACGCAAGCTTTATCGCATCAGCCCGACGCGTTACTCGCCGGGTTTCTGGCTGAACAGCCTCGTCACGATGATCATCCTGCTCGGCCAGTCGGTGCAGGATAGCGTGGCAGGCAAGGACGTCTACAGTGCATTCGCGGTACGTATGGGACTCTTTCTGGCTGTGACGGTCTACGCATGTCTGACGCTTCAGCTCTTTGACCGCTACGGCCGGGCACACTGACACGCTGATTTCTGATTAGACCAAGGTCCAATACCGCCGGTGCTATACAGTGAATAGACTTAAAGAGGAGCGCGTGATGCCTTTTGACGATTCCGCGATTGATCATGTTCGCTGGCAGAGGCGGACGACTCTCCGAGACGGGAGAGGCAGAAGCCAGACGGTTACCGCAAACCGAATCGCCCCATTAAATACGTTCCGGAGAAAGGTCTAGCCGCGATCGGGTGAAGCCAAGGCGCCGCGTTCTGTTTCACGTCTTCCGAAGAAGGCACGCCGCAGCGAGATAGCTTGCCACCCCAGCCCTGATCAATCGCGCAGACCGTCTCCCCTGGTCGGCGACGAGGTTCCGCGGCCAGTCCACAATGCGTTGCTTCGAGCTCTGTCGAAGGTCTGTTCAGGAGAACACCAGATGACAAAGTTGCTGGTCGACGTGGTCATCTTTCTTGCGTCGGCGCTGATCGCCGTGCCGCTGGCGGTCCGCCTCGGCTTTGGGGCCGTACTTGGCTACCTGGTGGCGGGCATCATGATCGGCCCGTGGGCACTGAAGCTGGTGACCGACATCGACGCGATCCTCCATTTTTCCGAGTTGGGCATCGTGCTGATGATGTTCGTGATCGGACTTGAAATGAGGGTCGACGCCCTATGGGCGATGCGCCGCACCATCTTTGGCTACGGCACAATGCAGATGACCGTCTGTGCCGCGGCGTTGTCGGGGATTTTCCTGATGTTAGGGTTGCCCTGGCGTATTGCGTTGGCGGGCGGGCTTGCGCTCTCGCTGTCATCGACCGCAATGGTGATGTCCGAACTTCAGGAGCGTAAGTTAATGGATATGCCAACGGGCCGTGCCGGGTTCGGCATTCTCCTGTTTCAGGACATGGCAGCTATCCCGCTGATTGCTCTCCTGCCGTTGCTTGGACCGGCGGTGCCCACCCCCGCAGCGGAACCGGGTTGGCTCGTAGCTTTGAAAGCACTGGCCATGCTTGGTGCGATAACGCTCGTCGGCCGCTACCTGTTGCACATCGTGCTGCGTTTGATCACCAGCATTGGCGTTCCAGAAATTTTCACCGCGTTTGCACTGCTGTGGATAGTGGGCATCTCATTGCTCATGGAGAGCGTTCATCTGTCAATGTCTTTGGGCGCCTTTGTCGCAGGGGTACTGCTCGCGGATTCGGACTATCGCCACCAGGTCGAAGTCGACATGGCGCCCTTCAAGGGCCTGTTGCTCGGTTTGTTTTTCATTGCAGTGGGAACGTCAATCGATTTTGGTGTGTTGATGCGCGAGCCGGTACGTGTCGCGATACTCGTCGTGGCACTGGTCGGTATCAAGGCGATCGCGCAGTGGTTTCTTGCGAATAGATTCGGCGTGCCGCCATCGCAACGCGGCTACTTCGCGATTCTGCTGTCACAAGGCGGCGAGTTCGCGTTTGTGGTGATGGCCGCTTCACTGGCTGCGGGGGTTATCGATCAGCGACAGTCGTCCCTTGTCACGCTGGTCGTTGCGCTATCGATGGTCTCGACGCCTTTACTGTTGCTCGTGCACCGCCGGCTGTTGCAGCCATTCGCCAGTCGTGAGGTCGGAGAAGGGTAGTCGAGAGGATCCATTGCGTAGCCGGATCGTGGATTACTCGGGGGCCGTTGATTGCGACGAATCCCTTCTTGCCTGATGTAATCAGGCAAGAACCACAAGGAGTCCAGCTGAAATGTCAAACGAACGCGAACCCTTGCTTGACCCAATCGACAGAGTGAGCGAGATCGTCTTTGGTGTGCTGATGGCACTGTCGTTCACGGGTGCCCTCAGCGTTGCGACCGCCGGCCACCAGGAAGTCCGGACGATGATGCTCACCGCGCTCGGCTGCAACCTCGCCTGGGGGCTGGTGGATGCCGTCATGTGTCTCATACGCACAGCAACTGAGCGACGCAGGAAGGTTACATTGCTGGCGCGGCTTCGGGCGACACAAGACAAGGCCGAATCGCACCACTTGATTAAAGATGCGCTCCCGCAACTTCTCGCATCCATCGTCCAGCCTGCGGCGCTCGACTCACTGCACCAGGGGCTCCTTACCGTACGCGAGCCGGCTGTCCGGCTTGACGGGAGAGACTATGCCGCCGCATTCGGCGTATTCGCGCTCGTCGTCCTGGCGACTTTCCCGGTCGTGATTCCATTCATGTTCATTTCAAAAGTCGTGCTGGCATTGCGCGTCTCAAACGCACTGGCGGTTGTCACGCTCTTCATCTGCGGTTTTGCGCTCGGTCGGCACACCGGCGGAAGACCGTTGGTGTCCGGTCTCGCAATGTCCGGAATTGGCGTCGCGCTGCTTGCAATCATCATCGCTTTAGGGGGCTGATTCGGAGCTTGGCAACGGATTATCGGCTACCGCAGGGCGAACACCTGCCTGAAGCGCTTTCTGCTTCTGTGAAATTGCAACCGGGGCGCGTGACAGGACAATTGTTGGTGGAGTACATCCTTTAGACCATTGCAGCAACACGGTTTGACCGTGAACCATGATGGAGGTAACCATGCACAGAAGAACTTTTATACGGACGGGTAGCGCTGCGCTCGCTGTTTCGGGCCTTACGCTGGCGGGTTTCACATCGACACTGAGCGACGCCCTCGCCGGCGAGTCCAACTCAGCGAAACGGCAGGAAATCGACGCCAAGGTCCACGCGACCTTATCGCGGCTGTACGAGACAGTCAAAGGTTCAAAGGAACTCGTCGGCAAGGCGAATGGCGTTCTCGTGTTCCCATCCGTGCTGAAGGTCGGCTTCATCGCCGGCGGCGAATACGGCGAAGGCGCATTGCACGTAGGTGGGAAGTCGGTTGGTTACTACAGCACGGTGTCGGGCTCATTCGGCTTGCAGGCAGGCGCACAATCGAAGGCCGTCATCTTTCTGTTCATGACGCATGATGCGCTCAGCAAGTTTCGCAATTCCAAAGGCTGGTCGGTCGGTGGCGAAGGGTCGGTCGCGCTGCTGAAGGTCGGCGCGAACGGAGCGATCGATACGACGACGGCCACCGCGCCCGTCCAGGCGATCGTGCTGACCAATGCCGGCCTGATGGGCGATGTTTCGCTCTCAGGCACTAAAGTTTCGCGCCTGAAAATCTGATGATGGAGCTTGCTGTGTTTGCCTGGCCAGGTTTCAACCGATCGACGCAATGTAGTTGTCGTCACGCCAGATCGGCAACCGGGTGCGCGCGCCCGCAAACCACGGTTTTCCCGCTCACATCGGCGCTCAGCGCGCAAGCTGCGCCTTCGCAAGCCGGCCCAGGCGCCGGACGCCATCTTCGACACGTTCGCTCCAGAGGTGCCCGGCGCTCAGTCTCAGGCAATTGCGAAAGCGCCGGCTCGCGGAGAAGACGTCGCCGGGCGCAAAGCAGATGCCTTGCTCGAGGGCTTCCTCGAAGAGTTCGCGTGAATCGAAGCCCCTCGGCAGTTCGAGCCAGAGCATAAAGCCGCCTGCTGGCCGGCTCACTTTCGTGTCGGCCGGGAAGCTTGCCTCGATCGCACGCGTCATGCGCGCGAGGTTCTGTTCGAAGACGCGGCGGATACGGCGCAAGTGCGTGTCGTAGGCGCCGCTTTCCAGGAAGTCCGCGAGCGCGATTTGCGGCAGGGCGGGCCCGCACAGCGTGAACGCGAGCTTGCGCTCCATCAGCTGCTGCGTATAGGCGCCCGCTGCGATCCAGCCGATCCGGTATCCAGGCGCAAGACTCTTCGAGAACGAACTGCAGTAGATCGTATTGGCGCCGCCTTCGAGCGCGGTGAACGGCTTCGGCCGCTCGCGTCCGAAGTAGATCTCACCGTATACATCGTCTTCGATCAGCGGCACGGCATGCCGCGCAAGCACGGCGAGAAGCGCCAGTTTGTCGGCCTCCGCCATCGTGGAGCCGAGCGGATTGTTGAAACTCGACGACAGCACGCAGGCCGCCACGTGTTCCGTATCGAGCAGGTGTGCGAGTGCGCCGACGTCGATGCCGCGCGTCGGGTGGGTCGGCAACTCGAAGGCCTTCAGACCCAGCACTTCGATCGTATGGAGCAGTCCAAAGTAGGTGGGCGATTCGATCGCGATCGTATCGCCGCGCTTCGCGACGGCGGTGAGCGCGAGGGTCAGCGCCTCGGTGCAGCCTGCCGTGACGAGCACGTCGTCGGGCGACAGCGCATGCCCGAGGCGCATCGCGCGCTTAGCAATTTCGCGGCGTAAGCGCGGTTCGCCATGCGGTGGGCAATAGCCGTTGTACCGCACGCTTTGTCGACGTGCGGCACGTGCGAGCGCGAGGTCGAGCCGCTTCGTTTGCAGAAGCGCCGAGTCGGGGAAGGCGCAACCGAGCGGCACGAGTGCAGGGTTCGACGCATGTTCGAGCAGCGTCGCCACGACCCCACTGACCGAGACGGCCGACGCTTTCGTTCGCGCTCGCGAGGTCGACGGCAACGCGAGCGTGCTGCGCGGCGACGCCGCGACGTAAAAGCCGGACTGCGGCCGCGCGACCAGGATGCCGCGATCTTCGAGCAGACGGTACGCCTGTAGCGCGGTGGCGATACTGATCCTGTGCTGCTCACTGACGGCGCGCACGGACGGCAGCCGCACGCCCGGTGCGAGCGCGCCGTTGTCGATCATGCCGACGATGAGTTCGGCCAACTGCTCGTAACGGTATGAAGTGTGCGTGTCCATGAAAGCATCGCGACAGAAGATTCACGATTATCGATCGGGCGGTCGCGGCTCGCCAAGCGAAATTGTGATGGTTGATTCAGTCGGAAATTGTGACTGTTATGGTCGGCCCGCGAGCGCTACGATGCGTGTGTTCCGATCGCGTCCGTAAGAGCACAGACGTTCGCATGGGGTGACTTAAACCCGGTGACTCAAACCCGGTGACTCAAACGGATCGCCCATCGAAGAATTCACAGTCCATACAAGGCAAAGGCATGAACGCTTCTCAGCAGCGTGTCGACGAACAACAACTGTCACGATCGAACAGCGAAAATGCGAGAGAGTGGCGCGGTCGCTTTCCCTACAACGAGATCATTTCGCTGCTCGACGTGAACCGGCCATTCAACCTGGCGGAGAGCACATCGCAGGACCTGACGCTTGGGGAACTGCTGGACCTCTCGGGTCTTGAGCGTATCCGTGATCTGAAGCTTGGCTATGGCAAATCGGCGGGTGCGCAAGCGCTTCGCGAGGCCATTGCGGATGCCTGCAAAGTCCCTGCCGGGCAGATAGTGACGACGCAAGGCACCGCGCTCGGACTCTTTCTTCTTGCATTCGAAGTTTGCCGACCTGGCGACGAAGCTGTCCTCGCGACACCATGCTTTCCGCCGAGCCGCGACTGTCTGCTTGGCGCCGGCGTCAGCGTCCGCGAGGTCAGGTTATCGTTCGAGAATGGATATCGACTGGATCTGGAGCAGCTTGCAGCGAGCCTGTCGCTGAACACGAAGCTGGTGAGCATTGCTTCGCCTCAGAATCCAAGTGGTGTTCAGACATCTCGCGCTGATATCGAAAAGCTCCTTGTGTTGATGGAGAGGCGCTCTCCGGGAGCGATACTTTTTATCGACGAGACCTATCGCGAGGCAACCTATGGCGACGATGTCGCGATCGACAGTTTTGCGGGGCTCGACTCGCGTATCGTCACCGGCGCGTCGGTATCGAAAGCGCTTGGCGCGCCGGGCTTGCGCACAGGCTGGCTCACGGTAGCGGACCCCGATCTGCGATCGCGCCTGACCGTCGCGAAGATGAACACCGTCATCTCGGGCTCGGTGCTCGACGAAGCGCTCGCCGCCGCGCTGCTGCGTAACCGGGAAGGTGTGCTTGCATCGCGACGTCATTTGCTAGCCGGCGCCCTCGAGGAACTGGCGACCTGGTGCGAGCGCGAACAAAAACGCATCGAGTGGGTCCGCCCCGATGCCGGCGCGCTGTGCTGCTTGCGTCTACGTCGTGACG
Source organism: Paraburkholderia hospita (assembly GCF_002902965.1). Taxonomy (GTDB): domain Bacteria; phylum Pseudomonadota; class Gammaproteobacteria; order Burkholderiales; family Burkholderiaceae; genus Paraburkholderia; species Paraburkholderia hospita. Next base: position 1,336,680 of record NZ_CP026106.1, read on the forward strand.
CATTCGACGATGTTGCCGTATCGCGTTTCTGGGATCTGCTGCCTCGCTACGACTTGCAACTGGCCTGCGGAACATGGTTTGGAGAAAGCGATCGTGTATTTCGCCTGGGCTTTGGTTATTTGCCGGCTGCTCGTCTTGGATCGGCGCTGGCGGCTCTTTCGTCGGCCCTGGATGCCGTTAGCGCATGACGGATCTGAGATCACGCTGCATGCAGCACGCCGGATAGCCGGAACCTTCACTTCTAGACATGTCGGGTCAAGCCATGAAAGTAAAAATCGCCTATATCGATGAACCGCCGTTCTACTGGACTGGTCCCGATGGTTCCGTAACGGGATCGGATATCGAACTGACCGATGTGGTACTGCGCGCGATCGGTGTGACATCCATCGAACATCATTTGACCTCGTTCGAAGAATTTCTGCCTGGCGTACGCGAAGGTCGCTGGGACATGAGCGTGCCGATTTTTGTGACGGCTGAGCGTGCAGAGCACGTTGCATTCAGCGTGCCCGTCTGGGCGCTGAGCGATGGATTCGTCGTGCACGACGGCAATCCAAAAACACTGACGAGCTACAGGGCCGTAGCAGAGCGTAACGACGCGCGGTTAGGGATTATTACTGGTCAGGTACAGCTCAACTCCGCGAAGTTGGCGGGCGTGCGTGATGACCAGATTGTGATGTTCAAGGACCAGCCGGAGGCAGTTGCTGCGCTACTCGCAGGAAAGATAGACGCATTCGCTGGAACGGCCGTCGGGAACCGCGTGGTTGCCAGTGCAAACAAGGAACTGGAAGCGGTCGCACATGCGATGAGCAAGGAAACGGGAGCACCTGTCGGCGCCTTCTCGTTCAATAAGGACAATACTGCTCTTTTGCAGGCCGTGAATGAACAGTTGCGCAAGTACCTCGGTTCGGCGGACCATCGCGCGCGCATGGCGAAGTACGGCATCACGGAAGCGGAAATCGACAGCGTAGCGACTGCAAAAGGTTGACCAACACCCTATCCAGCTAGTTGGAGACACTATGAAAAGATCATATAAGGTAGTTGACGTGTTTACCTCGCGACCGCTGCTGGGCAATCCGGTTGCCGTGGTGCTCGACGCGGAGGGTTTGTCCACGGACGAGATGCAAGCCATCGCGCGCTGGACGAATCTTTCGGAAACGACGTTTGTCCTTCCGCCTACGACAGACGAAGCGGACTATCAGTTGCGGATTTTCACGCCGCGCAGTGAGCTTCCGTTTGCTGGGCATCCGACACTCGGCAGTGCTCATGCCATTCTGGAAGCGGGTCGTGTGACACCTCGCGCAGGCGGGCGATTGATTCAGCAATGCGGCATTGGCCTCGTCGAGTTGACGATAGGAGAGCAACCAGGAGACCGCCAGCTGGCCTTCGATCTCCCGCCCGCAAAGATCGAGCCGCTGCACGCAGCAGATATTGCAGATCTCGAACTCATTCTCGGCTGCAAAGTCGACACCCGGACTGCGCCGGCCATCGTGAACGTCGGCCCCATTTGGGTCATCGCGCAGATGGACGGTGCGGCTACCGTAGTCAATCTGCGGCCGGATCTCGCGAGGTTGGCGGACTTCGAGCGCCGCCTCGGCGTCACGGGTCTGACCGTATTCGGTACTCACGACGGTGGAGATGCGGCGATAGAAGTGCGTACCTTCGCACCGTCATGTGGCGTGGAGGAGGATCCTGTCTGTGGAAGCGGAAATGGCAGTGTCGCTGCATTCCAGTGGAAGCGCGGCCTGTTGCCCGCCGACGGCGGACGCTATGTGGCGACACAGGGACGCAGTGTCGGTCGGGATGGACGAATCGAGGTGAACGTGGATACGAGCGGGAATGTACGCATCGGCGGTTCCTGTGTCACCTGTGTGGACGGCTCGCTGACGCTCTGAAAGCCGCGCTGGGTAGGGCATTGGATGGTCCGTAGCCAACATTAAGTATGTCGAAATGAATATCCATTCATCCACGATTGAAGCAGCGTTCAGTTTTATTTCGGTGAAGAATCCATTCGATGGTGTCGAAGTGAGCACCGTCGTGAATATCCCACCGGAAGGCGTGCAGATGTTGATTGACAGCGCGAAAGAGGGTGCACGCGCGTGCCGCAGCCTTTCGCGTCATGAGCGTGCTCGTGTGCTCGAAGCCTGCGCATCGATGGTGGAGCGCGATAAGGACACGTTTGCCGATCTCATTGTCGCGGAAGCCGGTAAGACGATCAGGCAGGCAAAAAGAGAAGTGCTGCGCTGCGTGAACACGCTCAAGCTGTCCGCCGACGAAGCGCGCCGAAACGGAGGTGAGGTCGTACCGTTCGACGCATATGCCGGATCGGAAAACCGGCAGGGATGGTTCACCCGGGAACCGCTCGGCATCATCGTCGCCATCACGCCGTACAACGATCCACTCAACCTGGTTGCACACAAGCTTGGACCAGCGATCGCCGGGGGCAATGCCGTGGTGCTCAAGCCGTCCGAACTCGCGCCACTTTCGGCTATCAAGCTGGTCAACTATCTTCGCCTCATCACCTCGGCGGTGTCGCTTGGCCATGACGAGACACTGATCGTGCACGTCGGAAAGGATGGGCGAGGGGGATCCGAGTGCTATCCGGACGTGTTCCGGGAATATGGTCACCTGCGCCTGTCGATCGGTCTGGAAGATCCGGGCGATTTGATAGCGGATATCAGGGCGGCCCTTGAGGAGACCTTCGACTGATAGTCGATGCGCTGAGTTGTGGGAAGTACGCGGGGCTTCGTTAGCGCGGCATGCGGCGAGCGCTGGAACGATGGTGAATGTCGATAGAGGAGACAATTTCTCACCGCGTGCCGCTTTTCCTGCAAGATATTTGCAACGCCAAGTGTGCGCTGTCCCACCTAGATCCCTGTCGCTGCGCCACCCGATGTTCTATCGTCGATCTGAGGCAGTGTGTTCAGACAAAACAGTGACCGGCGCGAACATCTGTGCTCCAATAACCAGCGTCTTTTGACAAAAGGCACTGTCCAATCGTTTTTTATCAGTCGAGAGAGCGACGGTTGACGAGTGCGCCATTGCAAATTTCAGCGCTTCACGGCGGAGCTGACCACAACTCGAAATGGCCTGTGTGCGCAGGCTACCTGCACCCGTCAAATGATCAGGGGAGTTCAAATTTCCAGGAGCGAATTTCGTGGAAGAACTCGACGAATTCTTCTGGAGTGACCTTCTCGACTACATCGATGAAGGGCGGGTCATTGCGGTGGTCGATGACGGGCTGCTGCCCGTCAGTCAGGACGGTCAATCCATGGGGTTCGATGCGCTTGTCGCCACCCGGCTGGCAGAAAAGCTCCGCATCGGCCTGACCGAGTTCGACAACCCTCCGCGGCTGGATGACGTCGTCAGCCGTTATCTGCTACTGCCGCGCGCGCGCAAGGAAGACCTGTACGTTCGCACCTCTCAGGTCGTGAGAGACCTGGCGATCGAGCCTCCTCAAGCGTTGCTGGACCTCGCCGCCGTGTCCCCGTTCGATCTGTTCGTGACGCTTTCGTTCGACGGCTTGCTGACTCGCGCCATCGACCTTGTCCGTCACGGCGGGGAAACGCGCACTTCCGTTGTGAGCTTCTCCCCAAATCGGCCTGCCGATCTACCGCTCCCTCGCGGGCGCCTGACCACGCCAACCGTGTTCCATCTGCTCGGGCGCCAATCGTCAGCGCCCGATTGGGTGATCTGCGACGAGGATCGCCTGGAGTTCCTTCACGCGTTGCAGGACGACGCGCGTCGTCCGAAGCTGCTGTTCGATGCGTTGCGCGACGACCATCTGCTGCTGCTCGGTTGCCGGCTGCCGGACTGGCTCGCGCGCTTTTTCCTGCGCGCAGCCAAGAACGAGCGGCTCTCGTCACCTCGCCAGACGGTGGAGTACCTGATCGATCCAATGGCGGCGCGCGACCCCGCGTTGAAAGCTTTCCTCGCCGACTTCAGCCCGGCGACCCGCGTCGTGTCGCTGGAGCCGACCGTCTTCTGCGCCGAGCTGCGCTCCCGCTGGAGCCAGCGTCATCCCACGGGCGTTGCGCAGGCACCGTCGGCACCCGTCGTGCCGCGCGCCATCGAGGGGGCGGTGTTCATCAGCTATTCGAGTCAGGATACAGACGCCGTGCAAGGTCTCGCTCGCGAACTCGATGCTGCAGGCATCGACGTATGGTTCGACCGGAGTGAGCTGCGGGGCGGCGATGATTGGGAGCGCAGTATCCGGCGCGGCGTGGACACCAGCAGCCTGTTCATGCCCGTGATTTCGCGCGCCACGCAAGACCCGGACCGGCGGCGGGACTACTTCTGGCGCGAGTGGATGGCCGCCGACGAGCGCGCTCGCGGCATGGCGCCCGACGAACCCTTCCTCGTCCCGGTGGTGATCGACGACACGCCCAAGTACGGCGACTGGCTTCCCGACCGCTTTCGCTCCGCCCAATGGATGACGCTGCCGGGCGCACGCACTGACGAGACGTTCGTCGCGCACGTGCGCGATCTATACCGGCAAATCTCCAGCCGCTGCCGGCGGAGCTGATATGGCTGATGAAGCGGTTGAATCTGGGCACGAAGGACTGTCGGCAGAGGCGCTGACGCCGACGCGCCCCTGGCCAGGCCTCGCGTCTTTCACTGAGGCGGACCAGTACTTTTTCCGCGGCCGGGAGAACGAGGCGGAAGAACTCGCGCGGCTGGTGCGCCGTGAAGTACTGACCGTCCTGTTCGGCCGCTCGGGGTTAGGAAAGACCTCGTTGCTCAATGCGGGACTTTTTCCGCGTTTGCGCGAGAATCTGCACGTGCCCGTGATGATACGTCTCGCGCACGGCGCCGCTTTGCCGCTGCGCGACCAGGTCTGGCAGGCGCTCGCCGCCGCTTGCAGCGCCGCTGGTGTCGACGCAACCGCGCCGCTGCCGGAGGCGTCATTGTGGGAACACTTTCATCGCGCCGGCGCCGGGTTCTGGAACACGCGCAACCGGGCTGTGATACCTGTGCTGGTTTTCGACCAGTTCGAAGAGTTGTTCACGCTCGGCCAGGTCGACGAGGAGACGCGCCGTCGCGCTGCCAGCTTCGTCAACGAGCTTTCAGACCTGATTGAAAACCGGCCGCCGGAAGCGTTGCGTCAAGCGCTCGATTCCGGCGCGGTACCCGCGCAGAGCATCGATTTCAGCCGTCGGGACTGCAAGGTCGTCCTGAGCTTTCGCGAAGACTTCCTGGCGGACGTGGAAGGCTTGCGCGTGAACATCCCGTCGCTAATGCGCAACCGATACCGCCTGTTGCCGATGGACGGCTACCAGGCCCGAGCGGTGATCGACAGCGGCGGCGCGCTCGTGGCGCCGATGGTGGCCGAACGCATCATCGGTCTCGCGTGGCGCAATCGCGCCGAAGCGCCTTCGGCAGACGACTACAGCCGGATGGAGGTCGATCCCGCGCTCCTGAGCGTGATCTGCAGCGAACTCAATTTGCGTCGTATCGCACAGGGTAGCGATCACATCGGTGCCGAGCTGGTGGCGAGCGCCGAGCGCGAGATACTGGTCGATTTCTATGAGCGCTCACTGCGAGACGTCGACCCGCGTGTGCGCGTGTTTATCGAGGATGAGCTGATCACGGACGCTGGCCATCGGGACAGCTATGCGCTCGATGATGCGCTCGTGCTGCCCGGTATCTCACGCACCGATATCGAGCGGCTCGTGGCTGGCCGGCTGCTGCGCGTCGATGAACGCTTCGGCGTGCGCAGGCTCGAACTTACCCATGATGTGCTGACGCGCGTTGTCAAGGACAGTCGCGATGCGCGGCAGGCCCGTGACGCGGCGGCCGCGGCGGCCGCGCGCGTGCGTGAGGCGTTGGAGATACAGCGGCGTAACCGTCGCAACGCGATGTGGGTTGGCGCCGCCTTCGTGTTTGCAATGGCTTTGCTGCTCGGTGCGGGATACGCCGCATACGAAGCGACGGTGCAACGACACCGTGCGAGTATCGCGCAGAATGACGCCGTAGCCGCGAAGCAGCAGTTGGTCAAGGAGACCGAGAAATCGATCCAGGCGAAGCTCGCAATCGAGGAAGCCCAGCAACAGATGCAGCGGGCGGCAGTGGAGTTGCAAAAGATGGGCGACTCCGCAGCCGAGGCAGATCGTCGTGCGAAAGAGGCGCAGGCGGTCGCAGTGAAGGACGCCGAGTTGGCAGCGATTCAGCAGAAGCGGGCAGACGAAGCCACCGCGCATGCCGGGCAACTGACTCGCGATGCGATTATCTCCGGCGTGATTGCCAACGCCAGCGCCGAGGACGCGGAGCATCCCGATCGCGCGCTGCTGCTGGGCGCCGAAGCCAGCCACGCCGCCCCAGTGCGACTGGATGCGCAGCTTGCGCAACTAGCGCGGCTGATTGCTGACGAAGGCGTGCACAAGATGATGCGGATCGGCGATAAGGTGACCGCGTCAGCAACCAGCCCTGACGGCAAACGGATGGCCATGGGCACCAACGGTGGCGACGTCATCGATCTGGACCTGACGACCTGGACCGTGCTGCGGCGCTGGAGAGGCCACGAAGCGGCCGTGCTGGCGTTGGCGTACGACCAGGACGCGTCACGTCTCATATCCGCCGATGCAAAGAGTACCGTCATCGCCTGGCAAGCGCGCGATGCGAAGGAAATCGGGCGTGTCTCTGTCGGCGATGCCCCCGACATCAAAAAGATTGTCGTCAGTCACCACGGCCAGTTCGTCGCGGTTGCAGGCCATTCAGTTCACGTGTTGACGATGCCCGGCCAACCGGGTGTCCCAGTGCTGAAGCGCCTTGGCACTGGCGACGGTCAATGCCTTGGATTCGACCGCGACGACGCCACGCTGCTCTATGGTTCCGGGGATAGCATTGTCGTCGCACCGCTCCCCGGCACCGGCACTGGCACCGAGGCCGGCACCGGGACCGCACCGTCGCCCAGGGCCACACGCCCCTTGCTCGCGCGCACACCCGACTGCCGGTTCGATGCGTTGCTCCACGCCAACCCCGACGGCAAGCGCGTCGTCGAGCTTCGCGACGAATCAACGGACTCGGTCATCGGAACGTTGGACGCAGGCGAAGGCGAAGGCGAACTACAGGCGGTCTTCGAGTCCGGAGGCGGCTTTTTTGCGCTTCGAAATGGCCGAACGACCAGCGTGTGGAAGATACAACCTCTGCAAAAGATCGGCACGGTTGCGGATGAAAGCGGCAAGGCCGTTCGCATGTCATTGAGCCCGGACGGCCGCTGGCTGGCCACAGCCCTGGCCAACGGCCAGGAGATCGTTCAGCCGACCAGCGGCGGCCGGGCCCGAGTCAAGACCAGGCAAGGACAGCGCGTTGCCGCCTTCCAGTTTTCGCCGAATGGGGACACCGTCGCGTACCAGATCGATCAACAGGAGACGCTGTACACCATATGGTCGCTCGCGCCAGGGTCGGTGTTGCGGTCCGGCAAATCCCTGTACCACGCCGAGGAGGTGGAATTCAACCGCAACGGCAAGGTTCTGGCGACCGTTCCCGCAGGCACGGATATCGCCGACTTCTGGAATCCTGATGATGCTGCGCAATTGCGCAGCGAACGGGGCATGCGCCGCGCCGAATTTAGTCCTGATGGTTCGCTCCTCGCTATTCAGCGCGCCAACGGCACTGTCGATGTACTGGAGATGACGGGCCATGCCCGTCTGCAGCTTCAGAAGCCGGTGGATGCCGAAGTAGAGCGCTTTGCTATAAGTTGGGACAATCGACGCCTTGCGATCACGCTGTCCGATGGTTCGATTCATGTGTACGAGATCACCCGGGCCGGACACGAAACCGTGCTGTCGGGGAAGCGCGAGTCCGAAGTCGTCGCGTTTAGCCCCGACGGCCGGGTGCTCGCGGTGGCGGGCGGCGATGGCGTCGTGCGCCTGTTCCGCTTCGGGTCGCAAAAGGCCATGACAGAATTGCCTGATCCGCATAAGGATCGCGTGCGTCAGCTGGCATTCAGTCCTGACGGCAAGCGGCTCGTATCGGGGGGCGACGATGAGATGGCGATCCTGCACGACGTCGAAAGCGGACAAACCGTGGCCAAATTCGGCCCTCATGACGGCCCGGTTGACCGGCTGGTGTTCATTGGCAACGGCGAGGCGCTCGTCAGCGGTGACGCGAAGGGGGAACGCCAGGTGTGGGACCTCCGCAAGGGGAGCCAACTGGCCCGGCTGCGTGCCGCGGGCGGCATTGTATCAAGCGTGGACATCAGTCCAGGCGGACGTCGCGTGGCCGTGCTGCATGAGGATCAGACCGTGTCGCTGCGTAACTGGGACAGCGAGTCGATGCTGGCAGATGCTTGCGCGATTGCGAATCGGAATCTTGACTGTGCGGAGTGGCGGCAGTTTATGTCGGGGGTGCCTTATCGGAAGACGTGTGCGGCGTTGCCTGCGCCGAAGCCGGTTTGTCAGTGAGAGGGGTGTTGGTGGGTGATGTGGGTGAGCTTGGTCGATGTGGGTTATGACTATGATGAAGTTGACGCCATCTCCATTTTCGCGTTGGGATATTGTCTTCGATAACTAATCTCTGATATTGAGGAATTTGACGATGAAGCTGATATATACGCCGTTCCCTGCGACAAAGGCAGGTAATTTAGCATCAGTGCTCGCTAAAAGACCCGATGCTGCCAAAGGCTTTGAGAACAATCAGCGGATTTACGCCCCCAAAAGGAACGATGACAACTACATCAAGAGCGAAGCGCAGCCCCTTGATCTTTCCGACGGGGATGAACTGCTAATCAACGCGCATTGCAACGCAGGGTTGGACTATCTTTCGACAAACGTCAAATGTGAAACGGACAAAGATGTCGAAAAAAAAGTTACCGCTTCGCAATTAGTTCTCCAGTTGGCCGCGCACGGCCTCAAAAAGGAGCGTAACGTAAAGATCAAGTTATGGGTATGCAAGGGAGGGCAGGATGGTGCGTTCGACAAAGAGTCGTTCGCCAAAAGGTTCTCCAAGGCGATGTTCGAAGCGGGTTATCAGAGTTGCCGTATTTTTGCTTATACAGAATCTCTAATGCAGCAATACGGATCAATAGATACGGAAGATCCCCACGAAAAAGGTGTTCACAGACGCAGCAATAACGAAAAAAAACAATTTGACGATTACATTGAAAAATTAAAGACGAACCCTGAAACGCCTCAGAATAGAACGTTGAAGAGGCTGCTTGCTATTTCTAAATCCGAAGAAGACGCGAAAAGTAAGCTACGACCACTTTGGGAGTCGACCCGCGATCACGCCGTCGTGACACCAGGCCTGCGAGCCAGCAATTTCCGTAAGGAATTTCGTGACGGCAAAATCGTCGATCATGTTTCAACTACTGACTGAAGAATTTTTACGCCCGGCTGTTCCATCGGGTGTCCGGCAGGTTTCGAAGTGAACCGGCCGTTGGAATGGCGACTTTTTGTGTTTCGTGAACGACAATTACTGGCAGAAAGCACCAATTCGAGAACGCTCTGCGGAGCGGTCGTTGAGATTCTCAGTGACTGCTCACTGGCATCAGATGTGAACGAGAACTACCGGCCAACTCCTGCCACTCGCCGGTGCGCGCCCGCAGACGCTCAAACGGCCGATCCTCAGGAGGCAGCGGACCTCCACTTGCCATCCATCTCGTTGGGCCATCGGCCACTTTTGCTTGTCTTCGTCACCTCCCTGGCTAGAGTGAAAAGTACCGTAGGTACCTGCTTGAGGGCAGTCGGCCGTCGCGAATCGCGCGGACGGCAGACGGGCGCGCGAGTTGCGCCGACTGGGAGGTAACATGAAACGCTTCATTGCGAGGCTCGGAATGAGCATGACCCCGAAGCTGACGTGGGGCACCGCGGCAGGCGTGGTTCTGCTGGCGTGCTCCGTCTTTTTCCCGTCAGCGTATGCTCAGCCCGTTACCACAGGCCCACTCAGCATCACCGGGTCGGCCGTCGTCCGCGGACCGTTGACCGTCGATGGCTCGCTGACAGTGGCCGGTGACATCTACGCCCGCGGGCCGATCACGGCGGCCTGGATTGAACGGATTCCGCCCAACGATCCGGCAGTACGCAGGCGCGGGGGAGGAAACACGTTCGATGGGCCGCTCACTGTGCACGGTCCGCTGATCGTGCACGGCGATCTGGAAGTGGATGGCCCGATCACCATCGGCGGCCCCGTCGGTGCTGTCGGGCGCGTGGATGCCGAGGGGCCGATTACCGAGCGCCGTTGAATGTGCGTCGGGCGAGATGTCTGGAGGTCTGTAGCGTTTGGCAGGTTGCCGCCGGTTATCGAAATTTGTTGTTTCCAGGGACGTGTGTTGTCCAACGGCCCGCAATAGGAGCGCAACGCGTTCCTGCTGTTATGCCTCACGCGCGCGGAGCGGGAGATGTTGTCAGGCATACTGAAGAAGCTGACGCACCAGGCTCACGCGATGCTCGATCAGGAGCGCGAGGAAGCGGAACTTTGATCCGCGGGGGATTTGTCTCAGGCGTGTCGCATAACCAGCCGGCTCAATGCCTGCTCGCTCGGTTCGCACGCGCCATCGAACGAGTTCGATGGCGCGACTACTGTGCTCCAGGCGTGATCATCATGGCAACCATCGCCGGTGCGCCAGTGATGGAGTGTCAATCAACTACTGCGGCAGCGCGGCCAGTGCGATCTCACTCGCGCTGTCCAATTGCTCGACGTGCCAGCACTTTTCGATCAATGCACGCGTTTGAGTTGGCGAAAGAATGCCGTCGGCGAGGTCGGCGAACTTCTTCTCGAGTTGCTGATCGGTCATCGGCACTTCGGTGCTGCCGATCGCATGCTGAATAAACTTGTGCAACTTGCGGCCATCCTTGAGCGTGATGGTCATGTCGACCTGTTCGGGCTTGATCGCGGGATCGATGATTGCGTTCACCTTCTCGCGCAGGGCAACCGTCACCGGGTCGCGCACTTTCGCGTCGCTGAACTGTTTTTCGCCGCCCGCGCCGTCGATCACGGCAATCGCGACCGCATGATAGATGCTGAACTTGCCTTCGAGCCCGATCTGCGGCGTCTTCTTGCCGGTCAGTTCGATGACGAGCGGATGCACGCGAAGATCAATATGGTCGATCTGATCGGCCGTCAGGTGATATTGATTGCGAAGCTGGATTGCCGCGTCGATTGCCGGATGAATGACGATGCCGCACGCAAACGGCTTGTAGGTGTTCAGCGTCGATTCGTAACGCGTGCCCAGCGCTTCGGTGATTTCGCGGTAATCCTGTTTGGTGCTGATGGTGTTCGCCCAACCCCGCTTCGCTTCGATCATGCCATCCGAACTGGTGTAGTCCCTGGCAGCCAGCAGAGCCGCGAAGATGCCGTTCGCGGCCGCGCGCCCCGGGTTGAAGCTCTTGTTCATCGAACCGAACGATTCGCGCAAGCCGACCGGCTGAGACGCCGCAAGGCCCAATGCCCAAACCATTTGCTGAACGCTTAGCCCCATCAGCTTGCCCGTTGCCGCCGCCGAGCCGAATACGCCGCATGTGCCCGTGATGTGCCAGCCGACATCGTAGTGATTGGGATACACCGCATTGCCGATCCGCAATTCCGTTTCGACGCCTAGCACGAGCGCGTTCAAAAAATCCTTGCCCGACACGGGATGGTATTGCGAGTACGCCAGAATCGCGGAAGCGACGGGCCCTGCCGGGTGAATGATCGTCTTCAGATGCGTGTCGTCGTAGTCGAAGATATGGCTGCTGACGCCGTTGATGAAGGCCGCGTTCATGATGTCGAAGCGCTCGCTGCGGCCCAGCAGGTTCGCCTGTGGCGGCCCCGAGAATGGCGTCAGGGCGGCGACCGCGCGATTCACCGTTTCATCGTGCGAACCGCCGACAGCAACGCCGACCCAGTTCATCAAGGTTCGCACGCCTTCCTTGCGGGCGGGCGCGGGCAAGTCCTGGTAACCGGTCTTGACGATGAACTCCGCGAGGATGCGCGTGACCTTCGGCGGGCGTGCATTTGTGCTGCTAGCGGGCGCAGGCGCGGAAGCGGGCGCGGCGGTATCGGGCGAGTCGGCGAAAACCGCCTTGCTGGCGGCCGCCGATGCCAAAGCTCCAACGGCACTGGTTTTCAGAAAGCGTCGTCGGTCGATGACGGACATCGGTTTGTCTCCTTCGGGTTTGATGTTCGATGAGGCTGGGTGCGGCGGCTCATGGCCTTCGATCGCACGCCTCTGTGGTTGTCGTACCTTGATGCGAAACGCTAAAATGTCGACACTTTGCGTATTCTAAATAGGAAAACCGTGATTTCGCAAGGCGCAGAACGCGCAGTGTACACACTTGGAGGGTGAACCCAGAAAGGCCGCGCGCATTGCCACGCGCCGCCGAAGAAGGGCCGTTTGCTAGAATCGCCCGGAAACCGGGCCGGCGATCCCGGACGTAAGGGGAACTGCGGTGAATCAGAATGTCGACAGAAGCAAGCTCGAGGAGGACGGTGAATCGTCGCGTGTCGGCGAGATCGTCGACTGGGTGGCGCGCGGCATCATTGAAGGGCGCCTTTCGCCGGGCGACGATCTGAACTCCGTCGATCTCGCGAAACGGTTCAACGTCAGCCGCACACCAGTGCGCGAAGCGCTGTTCGTGTTGAGTCGCGAAGGATTGGTCGACTGGTCGCCGCGCAGGCGTCCACGGGTGTCGGCGCTGAAGTTGGTGGACGTGCGCGAGATCTATCAGTTGCGCGCGATTCTTTACGCACAGGTATCGACGGCCATCGTCGAACGCGCCACCGACACTGACATCGAATCGCTATGGCATGCCCATGGTCGTCTTGCGGAGGCCGCCGCTCAAGGCGACGTCGACGGCTATTTCTGGGCAAATGTCGCATTTCGCGACGAAGAACTTCGGGTATGCGGCAACGGCATCTTCAAGGAGGTGCTGGATTCGATGCGCATGCGTACCAACCGTTTGCGCCGGTTGAGCACGTCGTTGCCGGGGCGTTTGCAGCGTTCGTGCTCCGATCATCAGCGCTTGTGCGAAGCCTACGCGGAGCGAGACGGCGTGCTGGCCGCAGCGCTCAACCGGTCGATCGTGTTCAGCGCGCTTCAGGCAATCGAACAGGCGTGGGAGCAGGTGCCTGTTGGCGTTGACAGCGTCGGCGCTGACGAGAGGTAGTCGGCGTCTCTTTCAAGAACGAGATTGCGCGATAAACAGCAATCGACGATCGGAGCACATGCCCTCCGGATATCAGCAGCAACGCAGCGGCATGATGTCGGCTCCCGATCACGACGTCCGTCGACTTTCCCCCGTCGTCCGCATATCTCCCTCTCAAATCAAATCCAAGGGTTTTCCCCTATTTGGCCGCTTTATTGGATTGATATATTGAATCCACGGATACAAATATCCAGTCTTACAAATTAATTTCATTTCGAGCAAGCCGATCAGGCAGACCATGGAAGAAAGCGTTCATTCCTTTCGCGCAGGATTCGCCGTCACGGCGGAAGAAGAGGCATATGCCTATGTGCTGTATCGCATCCGCATGGGTAAGTACCGCGCCGGCGACCGCCTGATCCCCGAAGAGATAGCGGCCGAGATCGACACGAGCCGCATGCCCGTGCGCGAAGCATTCCGCAGGCTCGCAAGCGAGGGTCTCGTCGTCATCAGGCCAAACCGCGGCGCGATCGTCCGCGGGCTGGATGCCGACGAAATGGAAGAGGTCTTCTGCATGCGTGGCGCGCTCGAGGGACTTGCAGCGAAGCTGGCGCTGCCGGGCATCATGCCCGCGCACATCGCTGAACTCGCACGGCTGATCGAAGTGATGGAAAGCCACGAGCAGGACGCGCATCAGTGGGTGAGCGCGCATCGGAATTTCCATGAGTATCTGTGTCAGTTGAGCGGCCGCAAACGTCTGGTCGCGCAGATTGCCGGACTGCATACCGTCGTCGAGCCTCACATGCGTCTGTGGCTGCAACTTGCCGACAAGCAGATGACTTCGCGCGACGACCACACGACGATCATCGACGCCATCAAAAGCGGTGACCCCATGGCCGTCGAGGCGACCGTGCGAGAGCACATCGAAGCGACGGTGCCGGCGCTGCGTCAATGGATGACGTCGGGCCGCTAGGAAAACAGGCTATTCATCGTGATGAATTTTTCATAAATATTAGTTGTACGAATATAAAACGAGTGCGACGGAAACACATAGCCGCGCGTGACTTACACCAACCTTTTGAGCCTCGACATGAAACGACTCGTGAAGAATCTGCTGGGACTGGCCATCTGCGTGCTGGCCCTGAATGCACATGCGAAGGAATGGAAAGACATTCGCATCGGCTACGAGGGCGCTTATCCGCCGTTCTCGTCGATTCAGCCGGACGGCAAACCGGTGGGCTTCGATATCGACATCATTCACGCACTATGCGCGCAGATGCATGCGAACTGCACGCTGGTACAGATCAACTGGGACGGCCTGATTCCCGCATTGCAGGCCGAGAAGATCGACGCGATCGTCGCGTCCGTTGCGATCACGGCTGAGCGTAAGCAGAAAGTCGACTTCACGGAAAAGTACTACAACTCGCCACGCAGACTGATCGCATCGAAAGCGAGCCCGATCAAGGACGCAACGCCTGCCGAACTGAAGGGCAAGCGCGTCGGCGTGCAGCGGGGCACGCTGGCCGATAAGTATGCGAGTGCGTACTGGGCGCAGGGCGGCGTGCAGATCGTGCGCTATGCGACGCAGGACGAGGCTTATATGGATCTTCGCTCGGGCCGTCTCGACGCAGGGCTGCAGGACGCGACGGCTGCATACAGCGCATTTCTGACCAAACCGGAAGGCGAGAACTTCAAGTTCATCGGGCAGCCGATTCTCGGCGCGACGCCGGAACAGAAGGCGCTGCTCGGTGAAGGCTATGGCATCCCCGTGCGCAAGGGAGATGACGATCTGAAGCAGCAGTTCAACCAGGCTATCGACGCGATCCGCGCAAACGGCGTGTATCTGTCGATCGAGAAGAAGTACTTCAATTTCGACATCTACTGATATTGCCGGCAAGGCGCCGCGAGCGCACGTCTGTCGCGGCCTCCAACAAGTCATCACAGGCGGAACCATGCTCGAACTCCAGCGGTATTTCCCCGCGCTTTTACAGGGCGCCGGAATTACGCTCGTCCTCGCTGTGCTGTCCGTGGTGCTCGCGGTGTGCCTGGGCATGGCTGGCGCGGTGGCAAAGCTGTACGGCTCGCGGGCGGTCGTCTCGATGGCTTCGGCCTACACGACGCTGGTCCGCGGTGTGCCCGAGTTCGTGATGATGCTGCTCGTGTTTTACGGCGGGCAACTGATCCTCAACCAGCTGGCGTCATGGGTGGGTCTTCATGCACCGGACGTCAACGCTTTCGTTGCGGCCGTGTTGACTATCGGTTTCATCTTCGGCGCCTATTACACGGAGACGTTTCGCGGCGCGATTCTGAGCGTGCCGCGCGGCCAGATGGAGGCGGCGCGTGCCTACGGCTTTTCGGGCTGGCTTGCGTTCCGACGCATCCTGTTCCCACAGATGATGCGCCTCGCGCTTCCCGCTGCCGTCAATAACTGGCTGGTTCTGCTCAAGGCGACGGCCATTGCGTCGCTGATCGGCCTGCACGACGTGATGTTCATTGCCGACCAGGCGGGCCGCACGACGCAGGCACCGATGACGTTCTACCTTGCGGCCTGCGCGGTGTATCTGGTGGTGACATCGGGCTCGACGGCCTGTCTTGCGCGCGCACGCACGTATCTTCACAGAGGTGTTCGGGAAGGGAGCCTGCACCGATGACATATGAACAGCTCGGACAACTGTTTGCTTCGTACGCGAGCGGCCTGTGGGTAACAGTTCAGCTCACGGTTTTCTCTCTCGTGCTGGGTTTGCTGATCGCCATTCCGCTCGCCGTGCTGCGTGTGTCGCCCAACCGTATCGTCAGTGGCCCTGTTGCGGTTTACACATGGTTCATGCGCGGCACGCCGTTACTCGCGCAACTGATGATCGTGTACTACGGGTTCGGCCAGTTCCAGTGGATGCAGGACGCGTGGCAGCGCGGCACGCCCATTCTTTCGTTGTTGCGCGATCCCTACGACTGCGCGCTGATTGCGCTGACGGCGAACACCTGTGCCTACACGACGGAGATTCTGGCGGGCGCATTGCGCGCAACACCGTACGGCGAGATCGAAGCAGCGCGAGCCTACGGCATGAGCCAGCTCACGACATGGAGAAGAATTCTTCTGCCCTCGGCGCTGCGCCGCTTCATTCCTGCGTATAGCAACGAAGTGATTCTGATGCTGCACGGTACGTCGCTTGTGAGCGCCATCACGATCGTCGATCTGACGGGCGTCGCGCGCGATTTCTATGCGAACTACTACGCGCCGTTCGAAGCATTCATCTCCGTCGGGACCGTGTACTTCGGGCTGACCACCATCATCACACTTCTGGTCCGCCTCACCGAACGCCGATACCTGGTTTATCTGCGCCCCCAGAACTTTGCCACACTCGCTAAAAGCTAGAACTCGCCATATGAATGCATTGACTGTCGAAAATCTGCACAAACGCTATGGCGATAACGAAGTACTCAAGGGCGTTTCGCTGTCCGCAAAAAGCGGTGACGTGATCAGCATGATCGGCTCGTCGGGGTCCGGCAAGAGCACGTTCCTGCGGTGCATCAACTTTCTCGAATCGCCGTCGTCGGGCCGCGTGAGCCTCAACGGAAATGAAGTACGCACCTCGACCAACGGAAGCGGCGAAATCCGCATCAGCGATCCCGCGCAACTGAGGCAAATGCGCACGCGCCTCGCGATGGTCTTCCAGCACTTCAATCTCTGGGCGCACATGACCGTGCTGGAGAACGTCATGGAAGCGCCGAGGCACGTGCTGAAGCTGACCAGGGCCGAGGCCACGGAACGGGCTGGGCGCTATCTGGAGCAGGTCGGCATGACGCGTTTCGCGGATGCTTACCCGTCGCACCTGTCGGGTGGACAACAGCAGCGGGTTGCGATTGCGCGGGCGCTCGCGATGGAGCCCGAAGCGCTGCTCTTCGATGAACCCACGTCGGCGCTCGACCCGGAACTCGTCGGCGATGTGCTCAAGGTCATGCGCGATCTCGCGGAAGAGGGCCGCACGATGATCGTGGTCACACATGAAATGGGCTTTGCGCGCGAGGTTTCCAACCATGTGGTCTTTCTTCATCAGGGTGTGATCGAAGAAGAAGGGCATCCACGTGAAGTCATGAAAACGCCTCGAAGCGAGCGCCTTCAGCGATTCCTGTCCGGAGCCATGAAGTAGTCCCAATGCCGCACGACGAGAACCCAAACGTGGATGAGACGAATCAAGGAACCAACCCATGCAAAACCTGAAACAGAACGACATCAATCACTACCTTCACCCCTACACCAATCTCAGTCTTCATCGCGAAGTCGGACCGATGGTGATCGAGCGCGGCGAAGGTGTCTACGTCTACGATTCCGAGGGCAATCGATATCTCGAAGGACTCGGCGGGCTTTTCTGCGCATCGCTCGGTTTTAGCGAAACACGGCTCGCGGATGCTGCCGACAGGCAGATGAGAAAGCTGCCGTTCTATCATGCGTTCGGGCACAAGTCGTCGGAACCTTCCATTCTGCTGGCTGAGAAGCTGATTTCGATGGCTCCCGTGCCGATGTCGAAGGTGTTCTTCGCGAACTCCGGGTCCGAGGCCAACGATACGGCCGTCAAGCTGATCTGGTATTTCAACAACGCGATCGGCCGGCCGCAGAAGAAGAAAATCATCTCGCGTACACGCGCCTACCATGGCGTGACGATTGCGTCGGCGAGCCTTACGGGGCTGCAGAACAATCATCGCGACTTCGACTTGCCTATCGACAGGATTCTGCACACCGACTGCCCGCATTTCTATCGATACGGTTTGCCTGGCGAGAGCGAAGAACAGTTCGCCACCCGCTGCGCCGAGTCGCTTGAACGACTGATTCTCGAAGAGGGCGCGGACACCATCGCGGCGTTTTTTGCGGAACCCGTCATGGCGTCCGGTGGCGTGATCGTGCCACCTGCCACGTATATGGAGAAGGTTCAGGCCGTGCTGAAGCGCCACGACATTCTGCTCGTGGCCGACGAAGTCATCTGCGGTTTCGGACGCACGGGGAACATGTTCGGTTCGCAGACTTTCGGCATGCAGCCCGACATGATCACGATGGCCAAGCAGCTATCCGCAGGCTATCTGCCTATCTCTGCGTTGATGGTCAACGAGCGCATCTATCGCGGCCTCGTCACGGAGAGCGAGAAGATCGGCACATTCGGGCACGGGTTCACGTACAGCGGTCATCCCGTGTGCGCAGCCGTCGCGCTGGAGACGCTGAAGATATACGAGCAGGACGGCATTCTCGAACATGTGAGAGCCGTCACGCCGCACTTCCAGGAGCGCGTGGCCGAACTTGGGCGACATCCGCTCGTCGGCGAAGCGCGTGGCGTTGGCCTGCTTGCCGCCGTCGAGCTGGTGGCGGACAAGGCGAGCAGGGAGCCTTTCGCGCCGTCCGAGGGCGTCGCGGCCTATGCCGGCACGCGTGCGTTGTCGCATGGACTGATCACGCGTGCGTTGGGCGACACCGTCAATTTCTGCCCGCCGCTCATCGTGACCCGCGCGCAAATCGATGAAATGTTCGATGCCGCCAAGCGCGCGCTCGACGATACGCTCGCGTGGCGCAAGACGCTGAACAACAACTGATGGGACGGGCAAACAGCATGAGAGATTTCGAGCAACCGGGACGATCGCTGGTGATGTCGAAGGACGGTATGGCGGCGACATCGCATCCCGCTTCGACGCTTGCCGCCGTGAAGATTCTGGAGGCGGGCGGTAATGCAATGGATGCGGCGATTGCGGCCTGCGCCGCGCAGTGTGTGGTCGAGCCCGGCTCGACGGGGATAGGCGGCGATTGCTTCGCGTTGTATTCGCGCGGCGGCGGCGACGACATCATCGCCTTCAATGGCTCCGGATGGGCGCCGCAGGCGGCCAGCGTGTCCGTGCTCAGGTCGATGGGCGTTTCGTCGATCGAGCGCCATTCGCCTCATGCCGTGACGGTGCCGGGCGCCGTCGACGCATGGGCGACGCTGGCGCGCGATCATGGCTCGATGCCGTTCAAGTCGCTGTTTGCCTCGGCGATCAAACTGGCGAGCGAGGGCTACGCCGTGGCGCCGCGCGCGGCAGCCGACTGGGCGAATCAGGCCGCATTGCTGCGGCTGGACAAGACGAGCCGCGAGCAGATGCTGATCGAAGGCGCTCCACCGGCGGCGGGAACGCTTCACCGGCAGCCGTTGCTCGCGAAGTCGCTGATGGCCATCGCCGAAGCAGGTCCGCGAGTGTTCTACGAGGGCTTTATCGCGGAGGATATGGTCGAGTGTCTGAAGAGTAAGGGCGGCCTGCACACGCTGGACGACTTCGCGCAGTATCGCGGCGAATACGTGAAGCCCATCAAGGCGAGCTTCCGCGGCTACGAGGTGCATGAGTGTCCGCCGAATGGGCAGGGCATCATTGCGCTGCTGATACTCAAGATTCTCGAAGGATTCGATGCGACCGACGATCCACTCGGCGCTGACCGGCTGCACCGCGAAATCGAGGCGACGCGGCTTGCGTATTCGATCCGCGATGCGCTGCTCGGCGATCCGCGCGGCCAGCCGCTCGATATCGACTGGCTGCTGTCGGACGAAACCGTCTCGACACTGCGCGCCCGAATCTCACTCGAGCGCGCCATGACCGACGTGTCGACGTACCGACCCGCCGATCACAAGGACACGGTCTATATCTGCGTCGTCGACAAAGACCGCAATTGCGCGAGCTTCATCAACTCGCTCTTTCATCCTTTTGGCAGCGTGATCATGGCGCCGCACAGCGGCGTGATGCTGCACAACCGCGGACAGAGCTTTGCCGTCGAAGAAGGGCATCCCAATGCCATCGCGCCGCACGCAAGACCGATGCACACCATCATTCCCGGCATGGTCACGAAGAACGGCAAAGTGCAGATGACCTTCGGCGTGATGGGCGGCCACTATCAGGCGATGGGGCACGCTCACTTTCTGTCGAAGGTGCTGGACTACGGGCTGGACATGCAGTCGGCCATCGCATTGCCGCGCGTGTTTCCGCAACCGGGCACGGGTGTCGTCGAAGCTGAATCTACGTTGCCGGCGGCAACGCGTGACGAACTGACCCGGCGCGGATTCAGGCTGGCGCCGCCGAACTGGGCCATCGGCGGCGCGCAGGCGATCTGGATCGACTGGGAAAACGGTACGCTTGCCGGTGCGTCGGACCATCGCAAAGACGGCTGCGCATTGGGCATCTGACCAGTCCCGGCGGGTACGACCGGCTGCACGCCACTACGTCGATGTGCATAGGGTTTATACCTATTCCAACAACATTCAATTGTTCTGCGAGGGCTTAATTACGAGCCGCCTCCGGCCTAGACTTGCATCACTGAAACGCAAACGGGTGTTTGCGAAGCAATCAAAGCCTGGAGGTAAGTATCATGAAACTCGTTCAATCGCTCGTTGTTGCTGCTGCCCTCGCAATCCCCGCTGTCTCGTCGTTCGCCCAATCCAACGACGCGGCCGCACCAATCAATACGCAGGCCGCGCATACGGTCGCGGCTGCTGGGGATGTCGGCGGCGTCGCCGATGGCACGTCGGCGTCGGGTAGCCATCACGAACTGCGTTCGTTCCGCAGCGCTGTTTCCCGCGTGGGCCACAAAATCGAGGGCTCGATCCGCCCGGATGCAAATGATGGAATGAAGCCGGTGTATTTCGGTTCGTAAATCCCGGATTGATTGCAGGGGCGACTGTCGACGTATCGGTGTCTGACAGTTGTCGCCCCGTTGAGGTATTCGCTTCGAGACGCGCAGGCGTGCCTGCGCGTGTCTGTTTTCCTTCTTCTGCTATCTCGCTGCACCCTGCAAGGTCATTCAATAAACGCGGGACAGAAAACCCTGGATCTGCGCCACCACACCCGCGCCTTCACCCACTGCAGAAGCGACACGCTTGGTGGACCCTGAGCGAACATCGCCAATCGCGAAAACACCTTCGACGCTCGTCTGCAACGATATCGACAGCATGTTCGCATCGGGAAGATCGATGCCCGTCCGTACGAAACCGTGGTTGTCGAGCGAGATGCCGCATGTGTTGAGCCAGCTCGTGTTGGGATCCGCGCCGATGAATACGAACAGGTGATGGATGGTCATATTCCCTTCGATTCCCCCGGCGCCGCGATAGTGCACACGTTCGAGACGCTCGGTTCCTTCGAGCGCGGTCAGTTCGACCCGCGTATGAACCGTCACGTTCGGCAGCGCCAGGACGCGCTCGATCAGGTAGTGCGACATGCTGTCCTCGAGCTTCGCGCCTCGAATGAACATGTGCACATGCTCGGCGTGTGATGCGAGAAACACGACAGCCTGTCCCGCCGAATTACCACCTCCGATCAGCAACACTGGCTCTTTGCGGCATAGCTTTGCTTCGATCGGCGTAGCCCAGTAATAGACGCCACGGCCTTCGAAACGCTCAAGATCCTCGACGACGGGTCGCCGGTACTCTGCGCCCGTCGCGATTACAACAGTGCGCGCGGTGATTCGATGGCCATTGGTAAGCTCCACGACGGGCGGTTGCTTGTCGCAATACAACGCCTTGACCTCGCACGGGATGCCGATATGCGCACCGAACTTCTGCGCCTGAACGAAAGCGCGGTCCGCGAGCGCGTGACCCGTGATGCCGGTAGGGAAACCGAAAAAATTTTCGATGCGTGCGCTCGCGCCGGCCTGGCCACCGGGTGCGCGACAGTCGAGCACCGCGACCGACAATCCCTCGGATGCTGCGTAGACGGCTGCCGCCAGTCCAGCGGGACCCGCGCCGACGATTGCCACGTCATAGACATGGGCCGGGTCGAAGTCGGGAATCAGTCCAAGACACGACGCAAGTTGCCCCTCATCAGGGTTGCGCAGCACCGTGCCGTTTGGACAGACAACGAGCGGAAAGTCATCCCGATGAGGTGTCAGTCCTTCGAGTAGCGCGACGGAATCGGCGTCCTGTTCCGCATCGAGTGTGACGTTTGGATACGTGTTTCGGCGCAGGAAATTCTGCAACGCGAGCAGCCGGGGATTCCCGGGCGCGCCGACCAGAACGGCGCCGTTCACGCGTTCCATTGCAACGAAGCGCCTGAGAATCAGCGCGCGCATGATCTTTTCGCCCAGCTCGGCTTCACCGATCAGAAGCGGACTGAGGTCGTCGGGCCGGACCAACACAGCTTCGACATCTTCAATGACACAAGAATCCACGAAGGAAGGCTTGTTCGAAAACTGGTTCACGTCAGAAGTGAATTCGCCGCGGTGCGTGAAAGTGTGAATGATCTGCTCGCGGCCGAGGCCATCGCGGGCGACAGCCCGGATCTTGCCCGACAGCAGCACAAACATGCCCGGGGTGCGCTCTCCAACCCGATAGATCATTGTGCCTTTGGGGTAGCGCGACACTCTGCCAAAGCGCCGAACTCTGCTGATTTCAGCTTCCGTGAGGATGGGAAACAGTTGCTGGAGGCGTGGATGACTGCGCACGAACGGGGCGTCGGTCACCGTATCGTCGTCGCTGCGGGTCTCGCCTTCTGCGGGCTGAGGGAAGGGCGTAGCGCCGCCCGGTATGGACTCGTTGCTCATCACTCATCCTCCTCCAGCGGCTAGCGAGTGAAACTGCGGCCGACACGGTCAAGCGCGTCGCTATCTGAACGAACCAATGACTGACGACCTTCGGCTGCCGATAACGGCCTGAACGAAGCATCTCAAGCGAGAGGGCGCTGCTGAGTGAAATTTTCGGCTTGGAACTCGCTCCGGAAGGTGGTGCGCAACTCAGCTTTGATGCGGTCCCGCAGGTCTGCGTTGCCTCGGGGCCAATCTTGCCGAGGAAATGTTGCGGCAGCCATCCTCCGATTCCCCATACCATGCCAACGCGGGCCATTCGCGTGCCCTTGACGAGAGGCCGTTGTTTGCCATCGAGTCGAAGCGGGCGTCATGACGTCGCTTGACGCGTGCAGGAACAATCGACGAAAAATGCCTCACACGCACGCCGTTAAGCAGGATTTGGATCGTCTCAACGCGTAATCTTATCGACCTGGCGAATGCCGCGCATCCAAGGTGTCATCGAATCGGCTCGCGATGCCAGGTCTCCCGAATAGTGAAGCAAGGGAGTCGAGATATCTGCTCGATTGCGTTGCGGAATTTTTCAGGTCTATTTCGCAGGGACAATGATGTCGGTGATCAATTAACGGGAAAAACGAGCGCTATTACGTATCGTGATACTCTGCGAGGCGACTATTCGTTTGATCCATAAGAACAGACTAAGTCTTTGCTTTGCGGATGAAACGTTCGGTATTATTTGCCTGAGTCAGTGTTTTGACTGATGGTTTCGGGTCGGTCACGGAACTGCACCGCGGACGCCCGAGAGGGCCGCCAACGACGATATTGTCTGGGCTTGACAGGAGGTGAGCGCGTCGAGGTTGGCTGGTTCGCCTTCCTTGAGCGCTCGGCCGATTATCTTACCCTTTCTCGCAGCCCCATACGGCCGAAGGTGTCTCAAACTCTCGATGAAGGTCAGATGTGAGACGACTGCGTTCACGGAGCTTTTGACACGAAAGCCGACTGAGGACGTTGCTCTTGTTCAGTCGACCGTCCGCATGGACAGTTCGGCCTCCTTGATGTTCGCTACCGGTTGAAGAATCGAACCATCGAATGTTCTGGGTTCACGTTTTTGCAACAGCACTTTCGGCAAGTCAGGGTTGGCTAGCGCACCGCGTCCTATCGTCACCAGATCTGCACCGTTTTCCAATGCGTTGGCGATTCGATCCGCTGTATGCAAGTTGCCATTCGCAAGGATCGTGACGTCCGGTGCATAGCGACGGGCCAGCGCGATGAGGCTATCTGTCTCGCCTTCGAATGCAGGCTGCCACGCTTCGTGTTCAGTGACGTGAATGAAGTCTGCGCCTGCAGCGGCCAGCGTGCCGAAGATCACTTCGGCATCGCTTCGCGCACCCGGCCACTTCGCCGTGAAATCATTGACTTTGCCTTGGGAGATTCGAATGCCGACGGGTACTGCGTTTCCAATGCCCAGTTTCACTTCCTTTACGACGTCGGCGAGCAACTGGACGCGCGCATTCGTGTCTCCGCCCCAACGGTCTGTTCTGCGATTGGTCTCTGCCGTCAGGAACTGGTCGAGCAGATAGCCATTGGCGCCGTGAATCTCCACCGCATTGAAGCCTGCGATATTCACAGCGCGCCGGGCAGCGCTCACAAAGCCCTCTACGACCTCATCGATTTCGCGCGCTGTCATCTGCCTCGGTTCCGGGTAGAGGCCCTCGCCAAAGTAGAACTCCATCTGCTTGCCTTTAGGACGCACTGCTGATGGTCCCACAGTGCCCGTTCGATAGAAATTGCCTTGACTCAGCGCGCCTGCATGCATGAGCTGTGCGACGACATGCGCGCCCCGCTTCTGCATGTCCCGGATGAAAGCCGTCCAGCCCCGGGCTTGCTCGTCGTCCGCCAGGCCCGGCTGAAACCGGTATCCTTGCGAGAACGCCTTGTCGGTATAGATTCCCTCAGTTGTCACGAGACCGAAGCCGCCTTCCGCAAAGCGCAGGTAGTAGTCGAACATGGTCTGCGTCGGATGACCGTTTTCGGTGGCGGTAATGCGGGTCATCGGGGCGACTGCAAGGCGGTTTCTCACTGCGATGCCGTCGCGTTGATAAGGGGAAAGGATCAGGGAAGTCGTATCGGTCATTTTGCTGCTCGCGTCGAAGAGAAGGTGAGTGCATGGTAGGCGCCGCGAGCACCGGGAAACAGACATTGGAATGTGAAGCCGCTCTAACACTTTTGGATATAAACGATGCTTCTTCCAGACGTTCGAACCTTTCTGGCTGTCGCATCGGCGGGAAGCCTGTCTGCTGCGGCCCGACAACTCGACGTCGTGCCGATGCAGGTGTCACGACGGATAGCGGCGCTGGAGGAAGATCTTGGCGTGCGCCTTTTTCATCGGACGACCCGATCGCTGACCTTGACCGCCGAGGGCGAAGCTTTCATCCCGTATGCCAGAGCGATGGCAGACGCAGAGACGGGCGCGCGAGCCGAACTCGGCCCATCACCGGGCAGTGCGTCGGGGGTGCTGCGCATGACGGCTCCAAGCGGTTTCGGGCAGTCGGTCGTGTTACCGATGCTCCCCGCTTTACTGGAAGCGAATCCTGACCTTCGTATCGATATCGATCTGTCTGACCGTCAGGTCGATATCGTGGGACAGGGGCTTGACGTGGCGTTGCGGATTGCGCCGCTGGAAGATTCCGAACTGGTGGCGAAGAAGATCGCGCCAAACCCTCGACTGATCTGCGCGGCGCCCGCGTATCTGAAGAAGCATGGGCGTCCTGCCAGAGTTTCCGAACTGGACGATCACGCCTGCATCCGGTTGAGCGCGGTGAGGCAGTGGCCGCTCATCGTGAACGGAGCATTGATACGCAAGCACGTGGACGCTTACGTCACTACAACCAGCGTCGAAGCGGCACGCACGGCTGCCGTGCAAGGGCTGGGACTTGCCCAGTTGACCTACTGGGACGTATTTCGACAGTTGGCCGACAAGTCGCTGGAGCAGATTCACCTGGAGGACGCGACGATGGAGGATCTGTCGGTCTGGGCCGTCATGCCGAGCCGACGTTATGTGCCGAACCGGGTGAGTGTTTTTCTTGACGCACTTCGAAATCAGATCGCCGAGCTTGGTCGAAGCCTCGGTCGCGCACCGTGATGAGGTTCCGGATTCGGCCATGAAGGGTCACTCGCGTTTTGTGCCACTCTGACATTCAGACGGCGGCGCAGTCCGGCAAAGCGGCCATTCGATCTCTGTCTCCCACATTGTTAGGGTAAGGCGAGGCCTTGCTGTCACGCGTCGATCGGACGGCGCCGGGCACCGAGCACGTCGCCGTGCCCCACGGGAAGCATGTCGTCCTGTCGAAATAGAATAACCCGCGCGGGATGCCGCGTTCGACGTGACCACGGCCTACTCACGGTCGGCGCCTGCCGGTGCTTCGCGATTGGCGTAGATCGATATCCGGCCACGAACGGATGCTTCCAGGACGGCCCTTCCCAGCACAAAATCGCCGGGGCAACGGGCGCGCACCCATTACCTAGACGGCATATCGGATGATGCTCTGATCTTGAACGTTTGCGACCAACTCGTCGGCACGAGATAAAAGCCGAAGGAGCAATGGAGTCGTATTTGCGTTGTTGTATCCCAGGACGAGATCGATTGTCGGAGGCACGTCGTCAAGCGCCCGGGCAACAACATTCGGTGTCAGCATATTTTGCGCATACAGGGGGATAAGCGTGACGCCACCCGTGGACGTGACGAGTGACATTGCCGACGGCAGATTCTCGCCTTCATACTCCGCCCTGAGCGTGATCCCGACTTTCGATGCGTAATCCTCAATCACGGATTTCAATACCGGAGACGTCCTCGCTGAACTGACGTAAATTTCGCGGGCAAGATCCTGCGGCCGAATCTTTTTGCGTGACGTCAGGCGATGATCCGCCGGCAGCACGGCGATCAGGGGCTCCTTTGCCAAGAACTTGAAGGACAGGCCAGAGGTTTGCGTCTCCGGGCGAAGAAAGGCAACGTCCAGTTTCCCTCGCATCAGCCTGAGAGCAAGTTCTGGGGAGGACTGACTGCACAGCGTTATTTCGGCCTCAGGCGCCTCCTCCCGGAGGATGCGTAGAGCATGGGGTAGCCACACAACTTCCTGCCCGGCAAGGAAACCCATGGACAAGACAGGCTTTTCCGGCTGTTCCGCCCGCCGCGCGCCGTCAGTAGCCGCTTCAACTTGCAACAGCGCCAGGCGCGCGTGATCAAGGAAAACTCTCCCGGCGGCGGTGAGCGCTACGCCACGTGCCTGGCGCTCCAGCAACTTCACACCGACTTCGGATTCCAGGTCGCGAATCTGCCGGCTCAACGACGGCTGCGACGTGTGCAGTCTCCGCTGAGCGGCCGTCAATAGGCTGCCTTCCTCCGCAACGGCAACGAAATATCGCAAATGTCGAAGTTCCATTGGATCTCCGATATGCCTTCAAGGCATAGGTAAAGTCTTACAAAGCCTTTGTCCTCAGGGAAAGGGACGCCTATCTTTGCAGTAGCTTCCGTCTATGCATCGACGGAAGGACCGCAGTCAAACGAGTCGAATCCTGGAAGGAGAGGGCAATGTCTATAGATTCCAAGCTTAGCATCGTGTTTTGCCACGGCACTCCATCGCAGCGTTGTCGGAGTGCGCTCCGCTCGCACGTTTTCAGATGCGCATTGTGAAATAAGACTTCGAAAGAAGCCGCTGGCAGCGTTCTCGATGCCTCGCGGAGCACCAACACTTCAATCAATCTCTTATAGGAGGTACCAGCGATGCCTACGATCACCACTCCGGACGGCGTAAAGATCTTCTACAAGGACTGGGGGTCCGGTCAGCCGATCGTCTTCAGCCATGGCTGGCCCCTGTCGGCCGACGACTGGGACGCCCAGATGATGTTTTTCCTTCACCACGGCTACCGGGTGATCGCCCATGACCGGCGTGGGCACGGTCGGTCCGAGCAAGTCGGCACCGGCAACGACATGGACCACTGGGTCGCCGACCTCGCTGCACTGACCGAACACCTCGGCGTCCGCGACGCGATCCACATCGGGCACTCCACCGGCGGCGGCGAGGTGGCCCGCTACGTCGCTCGCCACGAGGAGCGGGTCGCCAAGGCAGTGCTGGTGGCCTCTTTGACGCCGAACATGGTGAAAACCGACGCGAACCCTGCAGGTCAGCCGCGGGAGTGGTTCGACGCGGTTAAGTCAGGCGTGCTTGGCAACCGGTCGGAGTTTTACCGGGCAGTCCCGGAGGGTCCGTTCTATGGATTCAACCGTCCCGGCGCCAAGCCGTCTGAGGCGGTGATCGCGAACTGGTGGCGCCAGGGCATGGCCGGCAGCGCCCAGGCCCACTACGAGACCGTATTCTCCTGGCTGGAGGACTACACCGAAGATCTGAAGAAGATCACTGTGCCGGTACTGGTCATGCATGGCGAAGACGACCAGATCGTCCCGTTCGCCAGTTCGGTGCCCCGCGCGGTCGACCTGCTCGCGAACGGTGTGCTGAAGACATACTCTGGCTTCCCGCACGGCATGCTGACTACCCACGCGGACGTCCTCAACCCCGACCTTCTCGAGTTCATCAAATCCTGACGGGACGCCAGCCTGAACCAGAACCAGGCAATTCGAGTGGCGCGCTCCACGGGTGCGCCACTCGACCTACGTGTCCGCTTAGGGTCGGTTTGGAGCGTTCGCTGTCGGACCCGATGCGGCCAATATCGGTCTGTCGGCGCGCATCGCGCGGCAGGTTGCCTTGATAAGGGACCGCGGCATATCGTCCTCTGAATTTGCGTTCAGGATGGGTAATGACGTGGACCTGATTCGTGAACTGCCTGGCTGGCCAGTAAGCCATCCCGCCGGAACCACAACTCAGCCGTTAAGAAACAGGTTCTTATCCTTACGCGTACGCCCGTCATCGCTAGTCAGTATCCTGGACGGCGCCCGCTTGAGTCAGTTGATCGTCAATCTGCTAGAAGGATCAGGGCTTTGGCGCGACCTGCACAATAACCTTGCCGAAGTTATGTCCTTCCAGCATGCCGAGAAATGCCGCTGGCGCCTTCTCCAGACCTTCGACGATATCTTCCTTGTAACGAATCCGTCCTTCGCCGATACCGTCGGACACGATACGCAGAAACTCGGGATAGTGTTCGTCGGCAAACTCGTAGTTGATGAAGCCTCGCACCAGCAGGCTTTTTGTCAGTATCTGGCGCATCGTGGCCGCAAGCTGGTCGTTGGCGTTATTCCGATCGCCGCCGTATTGCGCGATGAGGCCGCACACTGGCACACGCGCGAAGCGGTTGAGCAGAGGCAGTACTGCCTGCCATATCTTGCCGCCGACGTTCTCGAAGTACACATCGATTCCATCCCGACAAGCCGCAGCCAACTGTTCGGCCATGTCAGGCGCGCGATGGTCGATCGCGGCGTCGAAGCCGAGTTCGTCCAGCAGGTAGCGGCATTTCTCCGAACCGCCGGCGATGCCGACTGCCCGCGCCCCGGCTATCCGCGCGAGCTGTCCGACGAGCGAGCCGACGGGACCACTGGCCGCCGCAACCACGACGGTGTCGCCGGGTTTGGGCTTGCCGATCAATATGAGGCCGGCGTACGCGGTGAATCCCGGCATGCCGAGCACGCCGAGCCGGGCTGAAGGTGCCGAGAGAGCGGGGTCGACCTTGCGCACTCCCGTACCGTCGATCACCGCATAGTCGCACCATCCGGTTGGAGCGAGCACGAGTTCACCTGCGCGATAGTCGGGATGTCTGGATTCGATCACCTCGGCCACGGTTTCCCCGACCATCTTGTGATCGATTTCGACCGCCGGCGCATACGACTTGCGCGCATCCATCCGGCCTCGCATGTACGGGTCGAGCGACAGGTACAAAACACGAAGCAGCAGCCCATTCGGTGGCGTGTCCGGCAGCGTGGCTTGCTCAAGACGGAAATTGTCGACGGTCGGCTGTCCATCGGGACGAGAGGCGAGAACGATCTGTTTGAACGTGTCTATGGTCATGGTGGATAT
Source organism: Paraburkholderia hospita (assembly GCF_002902965.1). Classification (GTDB taxonomy): domain Bacteria; phylum Pseudomonadota; class Gammaproteobacteria; order Burkholderiales; family Burkholderiaceae; genus Paraburkholderia; species Paraburkholderia hospita. Next base: position 1,366,274 of record NZ_CP026106.1, read on the forward strand.
CCGGGTCGTCAGCACGCCAGCCCGTCTGTTTCTATTGCAATACCGCAGCACAAAGTTTCGCCAGTCGATCGTCGAGTGAGCGGCCTTGAACGTCGATCTGGGCGCTGTGGAACTGGCTGAGTTGGGTCGAAGGCTTATCGTACTCGATCGTCGTACCACCCTGTGCGTTCTCGTACACCATGATGCGCAATGGCGCGTACAGTCCCGCCGCCATATTGACGCTGGTCATTTCAGTCGCGGTGAGAATGTTGCCGGTGAAATACTCGGTGCCGTTCCTGCGCTGTCCTTTCAGCACGAGCCAGTCCCCATGCAGCCCAATGTAGTGGATCACAAGCCCGTCGTTGCCAGCGGCTTTCTGAAGGGCGGTGCGCAATTCGTCGACCTTGTCCTGCTTCAGCAGCGTGCGGATATGATCGTCGAGTCGACCAAGACGGCTCTCCAGATCCTGTTTGACGAGCGCATAAGGTTTGCTGGACGAGACGGTCACATGATCGATAATCGTCTTTGTTTCCGACACCTCGACGGTCGCCGCCATCGCGGACGCACAGAACGCGCTCATGCTGATCGCAGCAATGGCGGCGGTAGTCAACGCAAGTCGTGAAGCGGCAGTACGTAAGTGAATCACTGGGTGTCTCCTTGTTGGACAGATAGTTGGCTTGAGCGCTCTCGCGTCAGTGTTTCGACGCGGCTTCTGCGCCAAGGCCGCTTAGCATTCGAAGTTGCTGCGCATCGAAGGAGCCGTCGCCGGTGTTCTGACGTGTCGTGACCGATCCGATCCAGCCCGCGATAAAGCCCACGGGAATGCTGAACAGACCGGGATTCGAGAGCCAGAAGGGCGGGGTGGAATCCTTGAAGATGATGCCTTTCGCTCCGATAACGGCCGGACCCAGCAGCACGAGGCCGATCGAGGAAAGGGTGCCGGCGAGTACCGCGGCCACTGCGCCTCGATCCGTAAAACGCCGCCAGTACATCGAGAAGAGAACCACGGGCAAGTTTGCGCTTGCCGCGATGGCAAACGCGAGCCCTACGAGAAACGCGACATTGAAGGTCTTCACGAGCAGCGCGAGTCCCATGGCGGCGATACCGAAGACTATCGTGGCGATCTTCGCGATCACGACCTGCCGACGTTCCTTGTCGCGCGACGCCGAGAAGAGATGGCCGAAGATGTCGTGAGAAATGGTCGAGGCCGAGGAAATCATGATGCCCGAAACGACGGCGAGAATGGTTGCGAAAGCAATTGCCGAAACGCACGCGAGCAGAAGTTCGCCACCGGCAGAACCCGCACCGCCGCCAAGTGTCGTGGCGAGCAACGTGATGGCACTGTTTCCTGAACTGTGTGTCGCGAGAATCGCCGCCGGTCCCACGATCGCGGTGGCAGAAAACCCGAGCACGATCATCATGACGGCAAAGGACGTCATCACGATCAGGCCGATTTTCGCTGACTTTCTCGCCGCGACGGCGGACGGCACCGTGTAAAAACGGGTCATGACGTGCGGCAGGCCTGCTGTGCCCAACGCCAGGGCGAGCGTGAGTGACAGCGTATCCAGCGGGTCCTTGAAGTAGCCGCCGGGCACGAAGTACTGCGCTGGGTGCAGCGATGACAGGCGTGCCTTGTTGAATAGCGCGCCCACGTCGAAGGAAAAATGCGCCAGAGCAAGCAGCACGAGCACCGCGCCGGCAGTCCAGACGAGGACGGCCTTGACGATCTGCACGTAAGTCGCGGCCACCATTCCGCCAAACAGCACATACGCGATCATGAGTACGCCGATCAGCACGATCGCGGCGTTGGCGCCGATCGGCAATAGCAGACTGGCCAGCGCGCCAGCGCCGACGAGTTGCGCGAGCAGATAGGCTAAAGAAATGATCAATGAAGAACCCGATGTGGCCGCTCGTACTGCGCGGCTGCGCAAGCGGAGTGCGACCACATCCGAGAGGGTGTATTTGCCGCAATTTCTGACCGGCTCCGCGACGATCAGCATGATCATGATCCATCCGGCGATGAAGCCGACCTGGTAGACGATGCCGTCGAATCCGAACAGGGAAACGAGCCCCGTCACACCAAGGAACGAGCCCGCGGACATGAAGTCTCCCGCCAGCGCGAGGCCGTTCTGAACCGGCGACAGATTGCGTCCGGCTACGAAAAAGCCGGAGGTTCCGCGCGATCGGCGGGCGCTCCATCCGGTCAGAATGAGGCTGAGTCCGATGAATCCCACGAAGGCGATGATTCTGAGTCCGCCATGACTGATCAGGTTATTCATGTCGATCACCGTCCGGTTGTGCAGACGCGCTGCGAAGCAGTTCGGCCGCTTTCGGGTCGTAGGTTTGCTCGGCCCATGCGCAGTAGCCCCAAAAGGTAGCGATCGTGAGCGCGAACTGAATGACTACCGCAAGCAGTCCAAGGTTGAGTTCGCCGTAGACGGATACGGACATCGCGCCAGGAAACTCCAGCACTGCGATCAACAGGCCAAAATAGATTCCCAGTGAGGTGTAAAGCAATGACCATACGAAGCGGTTCCGGAACTTTGCGAGCGCTTGCGTCTTCTCGACGAGTGACGAGCCGGATGATCTGACTTTCGTCACGTTTTGCCTCTCGAATTCCGCGTTGATTGATTCCATCGATTGCATGTCGGGTCTCCTCCGTTATGGTCGTCATGACAGACATCTGAAGTGGTCATCGCGAGCGCTTTGCCGGCAAGACTTCGCCGCGGCTCTCTCCAAATCCGATTCGTGCAAAGCCTGCTTTTTCGCAGTAGCCGCGCAGAATAATGGCGTCGCCATCCTCCACATAGCTGCGCTGTTCACCCGTACCCAGCGTGACGGGCTCGCTTGCGTTGCGTGCAAGTTCCATCAGCGCGCCGGCCTCCGATCTCTGCGGGCCTGAAATGGTGCCGCTACCAAGCAGGTCTCCCGGACGCAGATTGCAGCCGCCCACGGCGTGATGCGCGACCATCTGCGCGATGCTCCAGTACTGATGCTTGAAACTCGTGCGTGAGAGTTGCGTTGCCGGGAGATTCCCGGCTCTATGGCGAGAAGTCTCCATGCAGACTTCCAGTTGGATATCGATGGCGCCCGTCGTGCTGTTACGGTCAGAATCCAGATAAGGCAGCGGCTTTCCATCCGCGTCCGGGCGCGGCGGGGGAAGCCTGAAGGGCGCCAGTGCCTCCATGGTCACGATCCATGGCGAGATCGTGGTGGCAAAATTCTTTGCCAGAAACGGTCCTAGTGGCTGCATCTCCCACGCCTGAATATCGCGCGCGGACCAGTCGTTGAGCAGACATAGCCCGAATACATGACTGTCGGCCTGATCGAGATCGATCGGCTCGCCAGCTGCATTGCCTTGTCCAATGTAGATGCCGAGTTCGAGCTCGTAATCCAGCTTGCGCGAAGGAGAGAAGATCGGCGCTTCTTCACCCGGAAGCATGATTTGACCCGCTGGGCGTCGGAACTGCTGACCACTTATTCCGATGCTTGAAACCCGGCCGTGGTATGCGATGGGTATCGACTTGAAGTTGGCGCCGACACCGTTCATGCCGAGTAGCTTGCTGATGTTGGCCGCGTGATGAATCGAGGTGTAGAAGTCCGTGTAGTCGCCGATCTGCGCAGGCAGGCTGTGTTCCACTTCCGATTGCGGGATCAGACATGCCTCGATTGCCGCACGATCCTCCGAAGGGGCGCGCTCGTGAAGCGCAGCGAATAGCGCGTGTCGCAAAGCTCGCCATGCGGAGGGACCCATTGAGAACAATGCATTGAGCACGGGCTGCGTGCATGCCCGCGCAGCCTCGCCCACGATTCCATTCAGACCGGCACGAGACGCCCACGCGGCGATGTCGATGACCTGATCGCCAATGGCGACCGCGCCCCGAAACGTCTCATCGACATTCCTTCTGCGGAAAACCGAAAACGGCAGGTTCTGGATTGGGAAGTCGCCTGCCTGTGCATTGGCGGACGCGACCCAACTGCGCGCAGCGGGGTCATGAGTCTGATTCAGAGTGTGTTGCATGTTCGTCTCGATTCATTCGGGAAGGTGCGAGTCGTGCGCATCAAGGCATCGACGTTCAGTCGAACGGGCGCGCGGGGCCGAGCCGGCTGAGAAGGATTCCACGTTCCTGCAAATCCCGAATGAACGCTGCGCTGAGCTTGCGCTCGGAGAGCACCTCGGCGTTATGCTCACCCTGGAAAGCGGGGCTGCCCGGCTGCGGCAACTCGGACTGGCTGAAATGCCACGGCGCGCCGGGCATGCGTGTCGTGCCGCCTGATCTGTCGTCGACATCGACTAGCGCACCCCATTCCTGCACCCACTCGGATTCGGCGAACTCGTTGACGCTGCGGACCACGCCAATGGCCAGCCCTGCTTCGCTGACCTGCGTCTGGAGCAGATCCAGGTCGTTAAACGTGAGAATCCACGCGCGGACTTCGGCCAGTAAATCAGCAATGTTTTGCCGCCGCAAAAGCGCCGTGCCGAAGCGAGGGTCACTCAGCAGATCGTTGCGGCGCATCATCGCGCAATAACGCGAAAACATCGGCGTGTAGATTGGGCTGCCCGCTATGGTGAGTTGGCGTCCATCGGGCAAATCGAAGATGTGCGAATCGGGCGCCGAGAGAATGATCGGCTCGCCCTCGGTGTCGATTTCCGACAGTTGTGCGCCCACGCGTTCGTTGACTGACAGCATGGTGGCGGCCATCGAGACATCGACGTGTTGCCCCTCGCCGGTTCGCGCGCGATGCTGAAGCGCGGCCAGAATACCGATGACGCCGTGAAGTCCGGTGTACATGTCTGCGTGGCTGCATGCGTCGTTACGGACTTCCGTAAGCGCATCGCCGAAATGGTGCTGGACGATGTCCGTCAGTCCCGACTCGGCCTGCACGGTCGGCGCGAACGCAGGCCGGTTGCGCCATGAGGTCGATTGTCCATAGCCGCTCAAAGAGGCGTAGATCACGGACGGGTTGAAAGCGCGCACCTGCTCGTAGCCAAGTCCAAAGCGGTTCAGCGTCCCAGGACGAAAATTCTCGACGATGATGTCCGCGTCGCGGCACATGTCGACCATGATAGAACGTGCCTCTGGGAAGTTGAGATCGAGGCTCACGTTGCGCTTGCCGGCGTTCTGCTGCACGTAGTACAGCGACATGTCGCCGATATGCGGCATGCTCACGCGGCCGATATCGCCGGAGGGCGGTTCGATCTTGGTCACGGTGGCGCCGAGATCGAGAAGCGTCTTGGTGCAATGCGGTCCGGCCAGCACTCGCGTGAAATCGATCACACGAATACCTTCGAGCGGTGCTGACATGATCAGTCTCCCTTGAATTCGGCGGTGGCGGGCCCGGTCGCAAAGAACGAAGCGAAACCGCGTTCGCGATCGCCGGTCTTCCAGATCATGTTGTTGAGGTTGATCTGTTCCAGGTCTGCGCTGCGCACGCCACCATTTGCGGCGAGATTGGCCTGCTGCTTGATGCCGTTGAGGACTTTGGTCGGGCCCGCCGCCAGTTGCCGGGCGAACGACATGGCGGCAGTCTGCAGTTCGCCTTCGGGCACGACGTGATTGATGATTCCCCAGCGTTCGAATGCTTCCGCCGAATGCCGACGCCCGATCAGCGCGATTTCCTTGGCGCGCACGACACCCGCTCGCTGAACGAGTCGCTGCGTGCCGCCGAGCAGCGGAATCAGGCCCACGATGTTCTCGACCTGGCCGAAGTAGGCCGTGTCCGCAGCGACGATCATGTCGCAGGTGAGCGCCAGTTCGAGGCCGCCGCCAAGCGCGGCGCCGTGAACGGCGGCGACGGTCGGGACGGGTGCGTTCTCCAGCACGTCGAGGAACTCGAGGAATAGATCGGCGTCGTGCTGGATGACTGTCTTGCCATTGGTAAATGAGCTCATTTCCGCGCCTGCGGAAAAGTGCCGCATATCGCTTTTGAGCACGATCGCGCGGGCGCCTTCGGCGACTGCACCGCGATATGCGGCGAGCAGATCCGCGATCATCGCGTCGTCGATCAGGTTGTGCGGTGGTTTGGCTAATGAAACGATTCCGACGGCGCCATCCATTTCAATCTTTACTGTGGTCATGGTTCTCTCTGCAATGTGCAATAGGCAAGGCAAAAATCGCTGACAGCAGGCAGCGCTTGCCGCGCTGCACGGGTGTGGGGCGGCTGACGAGTCCGTTACCGATGGGTTATACGGAAGCCTTCAACTGGAAGCGGCGGTCGTGTTGCATCGCCGCATGAGGGTCAATTGCGCCATCCATGAATCCGGAATGGGCGCTGATCAGGGTCGTCGCGAGTGCCAGAGCGTGGTTGGCTGAGGGCGTCAAGGCTTGTCTCCATCTGTTCTTCGGCTCGCGCCGTTGATGCTTACTATCTCAGCGAGCCTATTGGGCAGCAACGTTCAACCCTGCCAATTGCCGCGTCAAAGTGTGCCAACTGCGCTCGACGAAGATCCGGAAAATGTGCGAGCATTGTTCGCAACTGGAGTGAGGCATATCGTGCGTCCACCGAAAATCATCACGCCGTTGCATCCGGATCTCGATGCGCCGACGCAGAGTCTTCTTGGCCTGGCCGCGCTCGCCGCCGAATTGGCCGCGGAGGGCGTTTCCGTGAACAAACTGTTCGCGCACACTGGCGTCCACGCGAACCAGTTGGAGGATTCGCAGGCGAGAATTTCGCATCGTCAGCGTCTCGCCATTTATCGAAACGCCCAACGGCTCGCAACAAGGGCCGACGTCGGATTACTTGCGGGTGCGCGTCAGAGGATCAGTGACTTCGGCATATATGGCTATGCGATGGTCAGCAGTACGACCTTTGGAGATGCCCTTAAATTCAGCGTCGAAAATGTCAGGATGGCCGGCGCAGTGTTGCAGATCAGCTATTCCACCGAGGGGAACACTGGCATTCTGAGCAGCCACGGACTTGCATCGCTCGGCGACATGCTGCCGTTTGTCGCCGAATTCTGGCGAAGCTCGATGACGGTGCTGTTCAGCCGGGTGCTGGAAGCGCCTTTTCCGTCGAAGCGGATGGTAATGGCGTATCCTGCGCCGCCACACTGGCGAAATTACGAAAGGATGTTCGACTGTCCCGTGGAGTTCGGCGCCGATACGATGGAGTGGCATTTCGACGTGCATGTACTTGACCGCCCGTGTCCGAATGCGAATCCGATTACTGCGCAAATCTGCCAGCAGCTTTGTGATCGCATTCTCGAAGAACGGGATGGCATTCCCGAACTCCCGCGGCAGATCCGCATGGCCTGCCTGAACGCACCCGGCGTGTTCCCATCCGCCGAGAAGATGGCTGCACAGCTCGGCATGTCACTGCGAACCCTGCATCGACGGCTGGCCGACGATAACTACTCGTATCAGACCTTGTTGAACGATGTTCGCCGGTCGCTCGCCATCGAATTTCTGGAAAATACGAGGCTTCCCATTGATCAGGTCGCCGAGCGCATTGGATTTTCGGATGCAGCGAGCTTTCGCCGGTCTTTCAGGAAATGGACTGGAAATTCACCTGGCGTGTATCGGAAGGGTGTGGGCAAGGATGGGTGAGGGGCGTTGTCGTCTCCCTCTGGTTAATGACCTCTATTCACGTGACGCCGCTCGCACGACACCCGTCAGCGTTGACGCAAAATCGATGAAAATCTGGTGAAGCGGGACGCGTTGGGCACACTAAGCTGCGCCTGTCGACGCGATAGCCTCGGGACGGAACGGGCCGGCTACGGAAACTCGTGCCTGAGGAATCGCGCGCGATCATATTCGCGATGCGAATTTCCGAATGCGGCCAACAGCGGACATCGCCGCGATGACCCGCGATGACTCCCGACACAGTGAAGGTGTCTGTGATGAAAGGAACGCGAACGCCTTCTTGAGACAGGCGTCCAAATCCTCATCGCGCCAGATAGAAGTCCAAGGGGATAAGCTCCACGGCCCATCCGCCTTCTTCGCCCAGTGTGGCAGCCGGGTGCATGGACGCGATGCGTAACGCCTCGTCAGGGCTGTCCGCCTCGATGATGAATAGGCCGCCCACGACTTCCTTCGACTCGGTGTAAGGCCCATCGGTGATGCGCGTCTCTCCAGTGCGCGGGCGGAGCGTCCTCCACTTGTCCAGATCGCCAAGGGAGGCGGAAATCAGAACCTTGCCGGTAGCGCGCATCTTCTCGTCCAATGCCGGGCACTGGCTCACCAATTCCTTGATTTCGTCTGGCGCCATCGCGGCGAACTTTTCGGGGGAGAAGTAGGCCAGGCCGAGGTATTTCATGGGAGATCCTTTGAATGAGGTTCACTGACGACGAATCTGATGATCGGAAATCGACAATGCCCTAGCTAGTACAACATCCCTCAAATAGGTTTAATAATTGTCTGGCTGCAAATAAGGCTGCAGGAGCGTGACAACCAGTTGGGCCATTTCGGCGAGCGAACCTGAGCCAGGCAGAGGTTCCCATCGCCCGCTATGGCTACGAAAGGCCGCACCATAAAGATTGCGGCTGAGTTCACTTAGGCGTGCCACAACAGTCGGCTCCTGATTGTCCAGGCGTTTGATCAGCAGATGACGCCCGTAAGCCTGCGTGACCACCTGGTCGTGGCCCAACAATTCGCGCAGTTGACGCTGCAGTTCGCTTGCATGATGTTTCGCGGGTAAGGCAGGCATGACCGCTCCGGTTCAGGATGCGCCAGTTTGCAACGGATAGCCGCGGAAAGTCCATCTGAAGGGACGTGCCGTCTGGTTGCGCTCGCGGATGAACTGCTCTGTACGCTCGCGAAGATGCACCGTGCTGGTGTGGCTGGCGTGACGCAGCACACGGCGCGTATAGAGCCCAAACCACAGTTCGATCTGGTTCACCCAGCTCGCGTGCAAAGGGGTGAAATGGAAATGAAACCGTCCATCGTGCCGCGCATTGAATGCCTGCCATACGGCTTGGGCGCGATGCGTGTTCAGATTATCCCAGATCACATGCACCTGCTTGCCCGGATACGCGGCTGCCACACTGTCCATGAAAGTCACCAGGTCGCCCTGGGTCCGCCGGTCGCGGCAGCTTCCCAGTACCCGTCCGGTATGAACATCCAGCGCGGCAATCAGAGACTGAGTACCGTGACGGATATATTCAAATTCCCGGCGGCGCAACCGTCCGGCTGCCGGGGCGCGCCCTGGATGCTTGCGCTCGATGGCCTGGATGCCGGTCTTCTCGTCAATACTCAGTACCACCGCATTCTTCGGCGCCTTGCGGTACAGCTTGCAGATCACGTTGACCTTCTCGCGAAACGCCGGATCCGGACTATGCAGCCACTGTTGCACCCGATGCGGGCGAACGTCGCCAGCCTGCAGGATGCGCTGCACATGGCTGCGACTGATCTGTTCGACGATCCCTCGCTCGACTGCACGCGTCACAATCTCATCGAGCGTCGGCGTGGCCCGACCTTGCGCTTCCTGCACTTCACACGCCAGTGCGATCAGCTGCAGCCGCGTCTCCTGCGTGATGCGCGGCGGACGACCACTGCGCTCTGCCTCCCGAATCCCCTGCGCGCCTTGCCGCGCAATGCGCTGGCGCCACTGGCTGACGGTCTGCACGGACACGCCCAATTCCTGTGAGATCGCCGCGCTCGTGTAGCCCTCGTGAGCCATTAACGCGATGCGTGCCCGTGTCACATCGCGTTGTGCAGCCGTCGTGCGTCGGATCAGCGACTGCAGCTCCTGTCTTTCCTTCCTGGCCAGCTTCACTGGCGTTGCATGGCGTCCTCGACTCATACCGCCAGGATAAACCATGCAATCAATTATTAAAAGTAATTGCGGGATGTTGTACTAGTTTGTAGCAGGTCTCGCCAGCCTGTCCGCTTTAGGTCCCCCTCCTGCCCGACGTAGACAGATGGATGGGGAGAGACTTCAAGATTCGAGAGGACCGGGTTCGGCCATAACCGGTCCTTTCGATCGTGCAGTTGAATGACCGCACAGCTGTATGTAAGAGACATCGCTCTCCGTTGCCTTGGCGCGGCACGCTGTGCGGGGCAGGCATCGACCGTCGTCGAAGTACCGCGCGATCACAGCGCCAATGTCGCAAGTGAGATAACCGGCTGACAATCCAGCGCGTGTTCGAGGTCACACCTTGAAGGATCGCGGCAGAGCCTGTCCGTACTTCCGGAACAGCCGGGCGAGATACGACGGCGAATCGAGCCCGACGGCTGCCGCGGCCGTAACGACCGTCACGCCGGGTGTTTGCAACAGAAGCGACGCGTGACGCACACGTTGCAGCGATTGATAGTCGACGATGGATTCGCCCGTGACGTCGCGAAACATTCGCGTCAACGTGCGTCGCGACAGGCCGAATTCATAAGCGATACGATCGAGGCTGACGGATTGATCGAGTGTCGAATCGAGAAACGTCTGGATGTCTCTCACGAGTTCGCGGCGTGCATCGACGGCCGACAATGGCACATGTTCCGGGGTCAATCCCGCTTCGACACACGTGGCGGCCACCATCCTTGCCGTCAGATCCTTGCGATACGCAGCGAGTTCCCCGCCACCGCGGGTATCCGTTTTGGTGGCGAGGCGGACTGCATTGAGCAGCGGTAACGGCGCGGACCAGATCGATATTCGCGCGCAAGAGAGCGTTCTCTGCGCCTTGCGCTCGCAGTAAGCGACGAAATCGCTCGCCACATAGACGGCGACGTGCTCTTGCTGTGCACGGTAGCCGTACGTGTCGTGCAGGCGCCGCGGCGGCACCACGACGAACGACATCGGCGCCACACGTAACGGCGCGGCATTGGATTCGACGTTGAGGATCAGTTGCCCCGTGCGCGGCAGCAAAAACATGTACTCGTCATGTTGGTGCGGTTGCGTGCGGTAATCGCCGACCGAGACCTGCCGGACATCGGCAACGCGATCTCCGGACAGATGGATATGTGCGGTCGGATAATGCTTCACGTAATCAACCTCAGGTGCGCCATAAACGATGCGCCGCCGCCAGCCGCAGCGGCGATTTGAAAGCGGGCGCATCGATTGAAAGCCCAGTATAGCGCTTCAAATCTCCGTGCAATACAACACGAGAAACGAGGCATAGGGCCTGGTTCCAAGGGAAAACACGGATGCGCGCGGACACCCATCTGTTGGGCCCAAAGCGCGATTGGCCCGATTGTGTGATTGCGGTGGCCCGACAGGCGGCGAAACATTGTTTTCGCTTCGGCATGCTGGTCGCACTTACACGCCGGAGCCTGTTTCATGCCTGTTGCAAAAGACCCATCGTCGTTGCCGCATTCCCCCACTGTCCCAATCGCATTGCGAACTCGTGGGGACCTGCATTTCGTGCGCGTCTTTCCTGAGGGACAACGCGGCGGCAACCCCGCGCCCGTTGTACTAGATGCCGATGCAATGTCCGCCGACGAGATGAAGGCCATCGCCGCGAGCTACGGCCACGAAAGCGCATTCGTATGCGCGCCGCGCGACGTCGCCAACACCTATCGTCTGCGCTTCTTCGTCCCCCAGCACGAGATGGAGATGTGTGGTCATGCGACACTCGGCGCATTGTGGCTTCTGCGCAGGCTCGGCCGCTGGACGTCCCGCGTCGCGACGCTCGAAACGTTAAGCGGCATTGTCGACGCCCACTTCAACGAAAGTACGCAATTCATCGAAGTGAGTCAGCCCAAAGGCATCGTGCAACCGGTCGAAGACGAATGGCTGCACGCCGCGATATGCGACGTGCTGCGCATCGACGCCGACGATCTGGATTCGCTCGGTATCGTCAACGCCACGACGAGCCGGACGAAGACACTGATACCGCTTCGCTCCCTGCAGCGCCTTCATGCAGTGACGCCTTCGTTCGACGACGTGCAGGCGTTGTGTGAGGCGCTCGGATCGACAGGACTGTATCCGTTTGCAGTCGATGGCACGTATCCGCTCGATGTGCACGCGCGGCAGTTTCCGCGCTCGTCCGGCTATCCAGAAGATTCCGCGACGGGCATTGCCGCGGCCGCGACACTGTACGGCGCGTTGCACTACAGACTGCTCGCGGATGGCGCATCGGGCATGACCGTGCATCAAGGCTATGCGATGGGCAAGCCGTCCCGCATCGAGGTCAAATTGCGAGACCTCAACGACCCGGACGCGGGCTGCTGGATCAGTGGCGCGGTGGAAAGCACGACGCTGGAGCCGCTGCAATGAAGATCTTCACCAACGAACAGATCGCGGCACGACTCGACGTACGCTCGGCTTCGGACGCAATCCGGGCCGCCTATCTCGACCTGCAGCGCGGCACGGCCGCGATTCAGCCACGCGCACGCATTGGATTGTCCGACGTGAAGTTCAGCGCAATGAGTGCGATGCTGGGCTCCGCGCAGATCGCGGCGACAAAGATGTACACGACGATCAATGGCCAGTTCCGCTTTTACATTGCGTTGTTTTCGCTAGCCGATGGCGCACTCGTCGCGTTGCTTGAAGGCGATGCAATCACGGGAATGCGCACGGCCGCGACCAGCGCGCTTGCGGCACGATACCTGGCGCGTCCGGCTAGCCGCCACCTGGGGCTGTTCGGCAGCGGTGTGCAGGCCCGGGCTCATGCCGAGGCCTTCGTCGCCGAACGAACCGGTTTGCGCGAAGTGATGATTCACAGTCGTGACGCCGCAACCGCGCATGCTCTCGCCGACAGCCTCGAACGGCGGTTCGACCTCGGCGCCCGGGTTGTCGATGCGGATGAGGCCGCCAACGCCGACATCGTCGTGCTTGCAACACGCGCCTCCGAACCGGTGATACGCGGCGAATGGCTTCGACCGGGCGCATTCGTCGTGAGTATCGGCGCGACGCTTCCAGACCAGCGCGAGATCGACGATACATCGTTGCTCGCGGCGTCGCGCATCGTCGTCGACTGGACGCAGCAGACGCCGTTCGAAACGGGCGATCTGCTGCGCCCGCCGCGGGCGTTGATCGAGAGCCGGTCGATAGTGGATCTGTCGTCCGTCATCAGCGCCGGTGAATATCGTGCCCCGGACGCCACCGACATCGTGATCTACAAGGCGGTCGGAATCGCACTACAGGACGCGGCCGTCGCCTATCTGGCTTACAAGCGCCTCGCTTCCTAAAACATATCGTCAATGTCCTTCGCCACGGACAGATTGGAGTCCCTTATGAAACTCCCTCTTACTGCGCGCATTCTTGCAGGGATGCTGCTCGGTATCGCAACGGGCGTCGCCTGTCACGCGATGTTGCCGAGCGCCGACGCCACTCAGGTCGGCGGCTATTTCTCGCTGTTCGCTGACCTGTTTTTGCGACTCGTCAAGATGATCATCGCGCCGCTGGTGTTCTGCACGCTCGTGATCGGCGTAACCAGGATCGGTGATGTTCACGCTGTCGGCCGAATCGGACTCAGAACGCTGGGCTGGTTTCTCGTCGCATCGTTCATCTCGCTCGTGCTTGGCGCGCTGCTCGCCAATTGGCTTCACCCGGGTAGCGCGCTCGGCCTGCCTTTGCCTGCGGCGAACGCATCCTCCGGGTTGAATGCGAATGCATTGTCGCTGAAGGAATTCGTCGTACATCTCGTGCCGAGCAGTATTGTCGAAGCGATGGCAAGCAACGAAATCTTGCAGATCGTGGTATTCGCGGCTTTCTTCAGCGTCGGACTCACGACGCTCGGCGAGAAGGCGCAACTCGTCGTGCGTCTGCTCGATCAGGTTTCACACGTCATGCTGAAAGTGACGGGCTACGTGATGGCGCTCGCGCCGTTTGCGGTGTTCGGCGCGATCGCGAATGTCGTGGCGACCCGTGGCGTATCGGTTCTCGTCACTTATGGTCGCTTCATGGGCGAGTTCTACGCAAGTCTGATTGCGTTATGGCTTCTGCTGATATTGGCGGGCGGGGCGTTGCTCGGGCGCAGGGTGTTCGCGCTGGTGCGTTTCATGCGCGTGCCGATGCTTGTCGGATTCAGCACCGCGAGCAGCGAGTCCGTGTACCCGAAGACGCTAGAGCAACTTGAGCGCTTCGGGGTTCCCAAACGGATCGCGAGCTTCGTGTTGCCCATCGGCTATTCGTTCAATCTGGATGGCACGATGATGTACTGTACATTCGCAACGCTATTCATCGCGCAGGCGTATGGTGTTCATCTGTCATTCATGCAGCAAGTCTCGATGCTCGCGATTCTTATGCTGACGAGCAAAGGCATGGCCGCGGTGCCGCGTGCGTCACTGGTCGTGATCGCTGCGACGCTGGGACAGTTCAATATCCCCGAGGCCGGGCTGCTACTGATCATGGGCGTCGATCATTTTCTCGACATGGGACGCACGGCGACCAACGTGCTCGGCAATGCTGTCGCTTCGGCGGCGGTCGCGAAATGGGAAGGCGTGCTCGCGCCGTCCTCGACCGAAGGTATTCCTGATGGCGATGCCGGCAGACACCACGGCGATGGATTCCGTTCGGAAGATGAAGCGGCCGTCGCGAAAGTGTGACGAGAAAATCGCGCTGCGGGGATTCCGGAAAATTGAGGCCTGTCTCTCAAGCGGGGCGATGCAAACCATGTCGCAGACTAGAAGGGCAAGCGTCAGGAGAGTACGGCGGGAAGCACCTCTCTTACCCTTAACCTGCGTTCTCGAGCGGTTTGCAGGCCGATCTGAGAGGTCGATCTTTTTTCACCGGCGGATTGAAAAAACCGAGCAGCGACTTTTTCAACAGCATCCTTCGAGTTGCGGACGGCGACCGACACTCAAGGCTCGCATGCTATCGATACTCTGAGCACTGCCGCGGTCCACGCAGACGCCAGCCTTGCGGTCATTGACCGAAATAAACCGGCTGCATGCCGTCATTGTCCAGATGATGGCGGCTCGCGCGGACGCCGGCTGCCGACGAACCGTTGGCCGCCACACCGCCATAAGCGCTTGAGCCGCCGTTTTGCGCTGCGACGCGCGCTTCGGCCGCCTGAATCTCGACCGGGTAGTTCGCGTCTTCGCCGCGAGACTGGTTGTAGCCGGCCGCTTGCAACTGGACGAGTTCTGCACGCACTTGTGCGCGGGTCAGCGCGGGCGCGTCGGTGCCTGCAAAAGCGGGAGCAGCGATAGCGCTTGCAACGATAAGGGCGGCAAGAATGCGGATCTTCATGATGTTCTCCATCGAGGAAAAGAATTTGGCGAGCGCGTCAGAAGCCTTCATTGCTCCTTTCGCGTAATACGTATTCCGAATCAATTCGATGGAATCATTCCCTTAAGAATGACTCCCATGTCGCCTCAGAACGGCTTGGTCGGCAGATACTTTCCGTCCAGCGTGATCACGGCGCGCGAGCCGCCTTCCGGATCGTCGACCTTCTTGATGTCCAGCTTGAAGTTGATCGCGCTGATGATGCCGTCGCCAAACTTCTCGTGAACCAGCGCCTTCAGCGTCGAGCCGTAGATCTGCACCATTTCGTAGAAACGATAGATCGTCGGATCGGTCGGCACGCCGCCCGGGATGCTGCCGCGCACGGGGATGGTTTGCAGCAGGCGAATGGCGTCTTCGCCGAGTTCGAGCTTGTCGGCCACGACTTGCGCGGCGTTGGCCGGCAGCGGGTGCTGGCCGAGCAGTGCGGCGGTGACGAATGCGAGGCTGAGGCCCGTGCCCTCGTTGATCTGCTCGAATGTCAGATTCTTGCGGACTTTCGCGTCGATGATCGCGTCGGTCAGGGCTTCACGGGGGGCCTGGCTGTATTGGGATTGCGTCATGATGATGCTCCTTGCGATTAAATAAAGTGGAAAAGCAATTGATCAGGCAGCGAGGTTGAGTCGAGCCGGGGTTGCACAAGCATGCGGATGTTCAGCGAGAGAAACGAACTGGTTCGTCGCGCCGTCGAGCGTGTCGATCGAACCAGTTTCGATGTCGTATACCCAGCCGTGCAGGGCCAGATGGCCTTGTTCGAGCGCGAGCCGCACGGAAGGGTGCGTTTTGATGTTCGCGAGCTGGGCGATCACGTTTTCGCGGACCATCGAATCGACCCGATCGCGTTCGCTCTTGTGCTCACGCGCCTCGTTGACGACTTTCGCGGAATCCGCGTAATGCAGCCAGTTGCGCACGGCCGGCATGTGGTCCATGCACTTGCAGGTGGCGATCGCCGTCATCGCGCCGCAATCGGAATGACCGCAAATCACCACATCGGTAACGCCGAGCGCGGCGACCGCGTATTCGACCGTGGCGGTCACGCCGCCTGGTTCCGGGCCGTACGACGGCACGATATTGCCGGCGTTGCGGATCACGAACAGATCGCCGGGTTCGCGCTGCGTGACCAGCTCCGGTACCAGCCGGCTGTCCGAGCACGAAATGAACAAGGTACGCGGGTGCTGGCTCGTGGCCAGCCGCTTGAAAAGCTCAGAGCGCTGCGGAAACGCGTCGCGCTGGAACTTCAGGAAGCCGTCGATGATGTCTTGCATGTTTTGCTCCGTCTGGGGGTTCGTTGAGAACCGATGGACGAAGAATGCGCCGATCGAACTATAGCGTCAAAGACCGGTTTATTATTCAAGCTATAGGCAATACCAATAGTTTGGAGGGAAGCCATGCTGTTGCGGCATATCCGGTACTTTCTGGCGGTTAAGGAACACCGCAATTTCACGCGCGCGGCCGAGGCGCTGCACGTATCGCAGCCAACGCTGTCGCAACAGGTCAGACAGATCGTGTCCCTTGAGGGGGCGGCTACAGCCGGTCGCGACCCCGCAGCCGGCTCACCCGACCTGAAGTTTCGGCTTACCATGGTTGGCACTGGTGCGGGCGCTGGTAGCTTCGACGGGACGCGCGCGGACGCCCGTCGACTCCCCAGCGCGGATCGCGCGGCGTGACGACCGAGCGCAAAACAAGGAGGGTCCACGATGCACGCACGAAGTGTGAGCCAGGGGCGGCGCGATTTTCTTCGCAGGTCGGGTGCGGTGCCGTCCACGTTGCTGCTGTCGGCGCTCGGAAAAACCGACGAGGGCCGGACCGACGCAGTCTCACCGACGCCTGCCTGCGACGACGGTCACGGACCGACGCCGCGGCAGACGGCAGGCCCGTTCTTCCTGCCGCACTCGCCGCAACGCGCATCGCTGCTCGAACCGGGGATCAATGGAACGAAGATTGTCCTGACCGGGCAGGTGCTGTCGACACGATGCAGGGCGGTGTCCGGGGCTTTGCTCGATTTCTGGCACGCTAATGACGCCGGAGAATACGATGTCGAGGGGTTCCGGCTGCGCGGTCACCAATTCTCCGACAGCGAGGGACGCTATCGCCTCGAGACCATCGTGCCGGGTCTGTATCCGGGGCGCACACGACACTTCCATGTGACGTTGCAAGCGCCGAACGGGCCCACCCTTACGACCCAACTTTACTTTCCGGGCGAGCAGCGAAACGCTCGCGATTTCCTGTTTGATCGCCGGCTGTTGATGACGATGAGCGACGACGGCGGGCGCCAGGCAGCCCGGTTCGATTTCGTGCTCGCGTTTGCGTAGCGCAGGTCACGGATTTCGATGGCGCCCGGGATTTCATTCCGGTCAGCCGAAGACGCCCGCATCGAGATCTCTCGTGAAATGCTGTAGCCAATCGCTTTCGTCGCATAACGGGTATTCCTTCGTAACCTGCGTCGATAGCCTGGTTATGCAGACATAGCCCTGTAGACCGCAGTTCTCGTCACTCTTGGGGTCTGTCGTGTCGGTTTCCCGAAGATCGAAATCTCCTTCTGTCAAACCGTTGCGCTGCAGGGTCGCGAGAAAATCCTTGTGTTCATCTGGTTCGATCAGGTGCATGTTCGTCCCCCGATGTGTTCAACGGAGATATCGTCAACCGATGCCAGTATGCTCTCGGCCGCCGCTTTCGGCTCGAGCCGGGCCGACTCGGTATCATCAAACGCGCCGTCGTTGTATAGACTTGAGCTAAGGCGGGGACGCTCCCCGGCGTTGAGAAGGAGCCAGGTTATGCTGACGCAGCGAACGAAGGACATCGTGAAGGCCACCGCGCCCGTTCTGGCCGAATATGGCTACGCCGTCATCCAGCGCTTCTATCAGCGCCTGTTCGAGACCCACCCTGAACTGAAGAATGTGTTCAACATGGCGCATCAGGAACAGGGGCAGCAACAGCAGGCGCTGGCGCGTGCCGTCTATGCCTACGCGGAGAATATCGAGGACCCCGCGAGCCTGACGGCAGTGCTGAAAAACATCGCCAACAAGCATGCGAGCCTCGGCGTCATGCCGGAGCACTATCCGATCGTCGGCGAGCACCTGCTTGGCGCCATCAAGGACGTGCTCGGGACCGTGGCGACCGAGGATATTGTTTCCGCTTGGGCACAGGCCTACAGCAACCTGGCAGACATGCTGATGGGCATGGAAAGTGAGTTGTACGAAGGCTCAGCGGAGAGGCTGGGCGGCTGGACCGGCTGGCGCACCTTCGTTGTTCGCGAGAAGCGACCGGAAAGCAGCGTCATCACATCCTTTGTTTTTGAACCGGCCGATGGCGGACCCGTCGCCAACTTCGAACCCGGGCAATACATCAGTATTGCCGTGAATGTGCCGGCTCTGGGTTTGCAGCAGATTCGGCAGTACAGCCTCTCGGATATGCCAAACGGTCGCAGCTACCGCATCTCGGTCAAACGCGAGAGCGGCGGCGCGTACCCGCCAGGCTACGTCTCCTGCCTGTTGCACGATCACGTCAACGTCGGAGACGAGGTCAGGTTGGCCGCGCCATATGGCAGTTTCCATATCGATGTGAGCGCCAGCACGCCTATCGTGCTGATCAGCGGAGGCGTGGGGCTGACGCCGATGATCAGCATGCTCAAGAAGGCCATACAGGATCCTCAGCGGCAGGTGGTATTTGTCCACGGTGCTCGCAACGGCGCGGTGCATGCCATGCGTGACCGGCTGCGCGAGACAGCCGCGGCGCATGCCAATTTTCATCTGGTGGTGTTTTATGACGAGCCGCTACCTCAGGATACTCAGGGCCGTGACTACAATCACGCAGGCTTCGTCGACGTCAATCTGATCAAGAGTTCAATCCTGTTGCCGGACGCCGATTACTACATCTGCGGACCGATCCCCTTTATGCGCATGCAACATGACGCGCTAAAGGAGCTCAGCATCCATGACGCCCGCATTCACTACGAAGTGTTTGGTCCAGACCTGTTCGCCGAGTAAGCACGACTGGCGTAGACCGTATTAAAACTCTCACCGTTATGTGTCAATCCGCGACCACGAGACTGACCGAGGACGGAGGAGTCTTGCAAGACAAGGGTTTCGACCGCGCGGAGGAGCAGTTATCACGGTTAGCGATTGCGACCTTGCCCCAGTTTGGAAGCAGCGCACGCCTCTCTTGCGATAGGGGCCTTATCGCAAACAGCGCCTTTTGCCATGCGGTTCTGGTCAGGGTCGCGACTGCGACTGACAGGTCCGTAAGTGCCGAGGTGTTTCGTTGGGTACCAGGTGACCGCGACGCAGCGGCGCTTTCGCGGTCAAGTCTGTTCTATTCGCGAAATCACAGCTATCGAATTGCGGCCCAGTGACGGCGATCGGGACTGCATAGGGGCAGGTGATCGCAGTTGCTCCATAGGTCGTATCGACGTGCTCGAAGGCCTGGCGGGCGCTCTATGCAGCGCACAGGCGGCGTGGCCACATTGCCGAGACTACCAATGCACGGATCGCTGACGCAGCCGTCGAAGCTGTTATTCCGGTCCATTGCGATCTGGCGCGCGCAATGTGATCTGTTGCGTCGCCCTGATCAGAAGCCCTGCATTGTGTTCGTCGCATGCGCGATCAAAACCACGGCGCCAAAAATGCACCCTCCAACACATGCGGCAAGAAAGACGGCCACGAAGGGGAGTGCCACGATGTTGATGTTCGCGAAGTCGGCTTCATGCGATGCGCGCTTGCGCACGCCAAAAAATGCCGACAGGACGATACGGATGAGACGAAGGATTTCCATGATGCTGCTCCGGTTGATTTACCAGGGCAATCATCGGCGCATCCACGAATCAGAAACAGCAGCAGATTCGCGCTAAACCATGTAAGCAGGGGCGTCAATTCGTCGCACTGAGACGATTTCGAATCTACAAGTTGCTCTTTGACGTTGATCGGCCCACCAACATGGGCACGATTTGGACACGCCAGCACAAGTGCCGGATTTGTGAATCGCCTGGAACTGGGATTGAAAATCGAAGGCGTAATTTTTGACAATGATGGCACGTTGGTTGACAGCGGGTCGCTTTCCGCCGAGGTTATCGTCGGCATCGTGACCGATCACGGCGCACTCGTTTCCTTTGAGGAGGCGCTCGACCGTTATCGCGGTACGAAGCTCGCGGACTTCGCTGGGGCCCTGCTCCGAGATTTCCCGGTGATGGATCGGGACGCATTCATCCGTGCGTTTCGCGAGCGCACGTGGGTCGTCTTCACTACCGTCCTCACGCCTATGCCAGGTGCGCTCGAACTGGTCTCGCAACTGCCGCTCGAGAAATCAGTCGCATCGAACGGCCCAATGGAACGCATCGAGGAGAGGCGCTGGGCGACAAGCGGTGTTTTTTGCTCGCGCATCACGGCCAGTTGACGACGGGCGCGTATGCCGAAGAAGCGACGCATCTCGCCGTCTACCTGGAGCGTGCCGTACGCATGCAGGTACGGAGTTCGCGCGTTCGGCCCCATCACGCCCGTCTCGGACGATCTCGCGACCGAGGCGCATGACTATCTGCTCAAGCCGTCGATCGTGAAGGGCACGTTCGATTACTGGTGCCGCCAGGCCGACCGCCTGTGAGTATGTGCGGGGGCGATCGGGAATGAACGCAGCGTGGGTAATGGCGCGAGTTGAAGCGCAGTGACGCCAATGTTCAGGCGCGAATGAGCCTGGCGTTCGACAACGCCCTAATGCTACCCCTTTTCAGACGGCTCGGTTAGCTAGTAGAACGCCGTTCAGAGTACGCGAACCGCCCCGACGTGGCCAAGGATGTCAATAGATCGTCCAGATTAGACACCCGGCTTGCGCCCTCCAAGGATACGATTCACTCAAATGTTCTCCCGGCCACGCGTGCCGCCCTGCAGCGCGCTGGTTGCATGTGGCGGACCTCGATGTCGTCGAGTCGAACTAAGCATTTGCCGCGCAGGTCTGCGCTGTGACGCAACTGCTCGAGCTGGAATCCGGCCAACGTGAATCCGAATGGCTCCGGCATTTCGCTCGGTCATCCGATCGGCGCAACGGGTGCGGTGATCACCGTCAAGGCGCTATACGAGCTCCAGCCTGTCAACGACCGGTATGGGCTTGTGACGATGTTGCATCGGCGGCGTGCAGGGCATCGCGGCGGTATTCGAGAACCTGGGCCGCGTCTAAGGCAGTTAAGAGCAAGCGTCTCATTCGAAAATGATAGGCATCGACGGTACGCGATGGCTCGTGGTCGGTCTCTTCTCCCAATACCGACAACCGACGCTAGACGTCTCGAAATTGGAAGGAGGGATCGATGCATTTACATGGGTGGTGCCGAAGATCGGCGACTGTGCTCTGACAGAAGGCATAGCGAACGATGTGCGGACTAACGCAGTTCGCCTTGAATAGCTCGTCTCCTCTCGACTCGAGAGGCAGACACAAGAATGCATACCATCAACTTAATTGAAACACGTTAACCATGACACACGAAACAGAGGAAAAACACGCTGCCCGGCAGAGTAACGGCGAGTGCAATCGCACGCAAAATCAGCCCATTGACGAATTTGGCAAGATGAGTCTCGATCCCGAGCGAAAGTGGGCGTGGACGACGTCAACCAGTCGATATGACTGGATGGATTCTCATGTGCCGTTCGCGTATCTTGATTAGATTTCGACGACCGAAATGCGCTGCGGAGCGGCCATTGAGGTCCCAGATTCCAAACGGCCGTTGAGGGTCCACTTAAGGTCGCTACACAATCGCCGACCTGTTCTGATGGGAAATCAGTCTCGGTCTCACCGAGGTACTTCAGCAACCGGCGGTTCTCTGTGGAAAATTTCGTGCGCTCGCCATCTATAACACTTTTATTCTTGCCCGCAACCGTAGCCCGCCACTCGAAGCCACTGTCTCCGTCGAAGAGTACGTAGGTCGGAATCCCGAGACTTGCTATCGATAGCTTCTAATATTAGGTTTTCTACTCGGCCCTCGTTTGTGTTATTCGGCAGCACGCCATGACGAAAGCAGTCGGCGTCGCAGCGGAAAACTTGTCACCAAAATATTTGTATGTTCAATGTGACCGGTAAACGTTGCCGAATCCATAGCGAATTGCGTCGATTGCGATAGAAGAGTGGTGAATCCACTACCGGTTTGGATCGTAGTAAGAACACAAACTGAACAAGCGGAGGTGCTGGGCCCTAATGCAGTACTGGCGGACGCCCACCGCCGCCGAAGCGCGATTGTCGATAAGGCAATGCGTAGCCGCCGGACGGACGCAATACCTAGATGTCCGCTCAGGCCGAGTCAATCGGCTTCGTTCACCGGCAGGATTGCCGCTAGCCGCCCACGCTGCGAGCACAGGCCAACAGACTACGGGTCGTCGTCGGTAGGCACCGAGAGTCGCCCCGCGGACTGAAGGCGGCAAAAAGTCCGAATGTTTTACATGCCACGAAAGCTCCAAGTCTCAGGCTCGCAATATTTCTTGATTCCTGAGATCGAAATTGAAGGTGCTTACAGCCTTGAGTGCTTCTTTTCGTCGCAGTGTTTAGGCTGCGCGAAAATCGGAAGTGATGGGACAAAAAGGTACCCTGATTCGTCGATCTGGCGTGTGCAAAGCGCGATGGCGATATGGCTAAGTTTCATCTAACGTAGAGCTAAGGTCATCCGCGTACGCTCGTGCATCGCCAGTTATTCATGATGTTCGAGGGCAGCGAGGAGATTGCTGAGCAGAGAAACGCGACGCTCATCGTGCCTTAGGTCGCGGCTCCACGGGGCGGCCGAAGTTCTATGAGATTACCGCATGAATATCCTGTTCGACCCTGCGCGGCAGCGACTGATACGTGAAGTATTAAAAACAGCTTTCATTTTTCAAAGTCTATTGCACGGCCATTCAGTGGCGTCTCTGAGTCTATTGCTCAATTTTTGCGGTCTATTGTGCAGGGACACTGATCGGACGGACTCCGCGAGGATTTTTCCTTGAATTATTGAACGCGCAGTCATAAACTGCGGTGCATGACCGATAACACTGCACCCCCGCGCACGAGCGCCGGCAAACCGGAGGCGGCGTGCCCGCGCGGCCGTCCGCGCGAATTCGATACGGCCGCCGTGCTCGCTGAAGCCGGCAAGGTGTTCTGGCGCAACGGCTTTCACGCGACCTCCGTCGACGATCTCTGCAACGCGACGGGCGTGCTGCGCGGCAGTCTGTACGGCGTGTTCGGCGACAAGCACGGCATCATGATGGCCGCGCTCGACTATTACTCGGAAGGGGCGATTGCCGGCCTCGTCGAGCGCCTGAACGCAAATGTCCCGCCCGATGTCGCGCTGCGCAATGCGCTGCTGCACCACACGCGCACCACGTCGACGCTGACGGGCTGCTTCATCACCAATAGCACGCTCGAACTGCAACCCGACGACGAAGCGCTGCACGCGAAGATCCGCGGGATCCAGCGGCGCATCGTCACGCTGCTCGCTGCGGCCGTGATCCGCGGCCAGGCTGAGGGCGTGTTCAACAGCGACCTCGATGAAAAGGCGGTCGCCGATTTCCTGCTGTGCATGACACAAGGCCTGCGTGTGCTCAACAAATGCAAGCGCAAGGAAGACGAGCTGAAAGCAGTCGTCGATGTGGCGATGCGCGCGCTCACCTGAAATTTTTTTCTCGAATTTTTGAACGATCAGTCATGAATGATAGATGCATGAAAGCGTCGGGCGTGAGTTTGCCGTCCGCATCCCGCCCAGGCGTCGACAAGCCGGAGCCGCGCGCCGAAGCGCAAGGGCAGCAGCGCTTCGAGCGGCAAGGTCTCGCGCTGACCGTGCTGTTCGTCGGCGCCTTTCTCGCGCCGCTCGACTATTTCATCGTCAATCTGGCGCTGCCCGCGATCCACACGGGCTTGAACGCCAGCGACGCGCAATTGCAGCTGATCGTCTCCGCCTACGCGTCAGCGTATGCGGTGTTGCTGATCACGGGCGGGCGGCTCGGCGACCTGTTCGGCCGGCGGCGCATGTTCATGACGGGGATGGCGGGCTTCGTCGTCGCGTCGGCGCTGTGCGGCTTCGCGCCGAATGGCCACGTGCTCGTGATCGCGCGCATCGTGCAGGGCATGGCGGCCTCGGTGATGGCGCCGCAGGTGCTCGCGACCGTGCGCGCCGTCGTGCCGCTGCATCAGCAGACTCGCGTGATGGGCTTTTACGGCTTCGTGTTCGGACTCGCGTCGATCGTCGGGCAACTGGGCGGCGGCGCGCTGATTACGTACCAGCCGTTCGGGCTCGACTGGCGCGCCATCTTTCTGATCAACATTCCCGTTGGCGTGCTGGCGTTTATCGGCGCGTGGAAGTACGTGCCGGAGAATCAGTCGGCGACGCGCGAGGGCGTCGATCTGAAAGGCGTCGCGCTGCTGTCGCTGGTGCTGATCCTGCTGATCTATCCGATGACGCACGGCCGCGAAGCCGGCTGGCCGTGGTGGACCTTCGCGATGTTCGCGCTCGCCGCGCCTGCGCTTGCCGCGTTCATCGCCGTAGAGCGTCGCGTCGAGCGTAGCGGCGGCAGCCCACTCGTCGATCTGCAATTGTTCCGCAATCCGGCTTTTTCGACGGGGCTCGTGCTCGCCTTTCTGTTCTATTGCAATAGCGCATTCTTTCTCACGTACGGTATCTATCTGCAGACGGGCTTGCACTGGACGCCGCTGCAATCCGGCATCGCGATCATGCCGTTCGCGCTCGGCTTCGTTGCCGGGCCGCTGACGTCGCCCGCCGTCGTGCGGCGCATCGGCGGTCATGTGCTGACGCTCGGCTTCTCGATGATGGCGGTCGGTTTCTCGGTGACAGGCTGGGCCGCGACGCACGCTGCGCTCGGCACACTGTTCTACGCGGGGCTCGTTCTTGCCGGGGTCGGGCAAGGGCTCGTGTTGCCGTCCATCATGCGCATCGTGCTCGGCGAAGTGGAACCGGCGAAGGCAGGGCTTGCGTCTGGCGTGGTGACGTCGACGCTACAGATCGGCTCGGCGTTCGGCACGGCTGCCATTAGCGGCGCGTTCTTTGGCGCGTTGTCGGCGAACGCGTCGGCGGCGGGCTATGCGTATGCGTTCCAGCGTAGTCTCGCGATCAATGCGGTATTGATGGTCATCTGCATTGCGCTCAGCGTGACGCTGGTCCGGCATCAGCAGCGCGCATCTCTGCGCGCGATCAAAGCGGCTTAGGGAAAATCCCGAGCGGCTGCATTTTTGTATTTTGACAGAACAAAAATACACGTGAATATCTTCGGATAACGTTTTCACTGTTTAGAGTCATACAATTGCAGTCACGGTGTATTGCGCATTGCAACTAATCTTTCCCGTTCAGCAGTGATGCGCTTATTCACAGATGACACCGGTTAATCGTGCAGCATAGCTTTTAAACCCGTGATAACGCGCAGATGTCAGCATCATGACAGCGGGTGATCGGGCGTATTTACGTATACCCTGAATACGCCGCCTAAACTTCGGTTTGAACCGTGCTGCGCGACAGCATGCCGCCTTTCCCGGCAGGCGATTGCCGAACTAAACAATAACGAACGAGCGTTCGCGATATCGGCCGTTCTATTTCGTTTTTGCTGCAAACGCTTCCAATAAAAATTACTTGCTGTCGAAATATTCAATTGTTAATCTTCCCCCACTCTTAATAATTCGTTGGATCGCGGTGCGTTTATGGCAGTGAATTTTCAGCCAGCCTAATGCTTATAACGGGGACAACCATGCTGACTGCTACTTTCGACGCATTTGACACGACGCAAACGGTGCAAGTCATTGTCGGGGACGTGGTGACGCTCAAAACGGGCGGACCGCGGATGACGGTGACTTATGTCGGTGCGATTGCCCGGAAAACGGGTGAATGGCTCGTTTGCCAATGGTTCGATGACCATGGCGAATTGCGGCAGGAAACTTTCGCGCAGGATGAGGTGTGGCGCCAGCCGCGGTCGATTCCGGCCGGGTTGGTGCATAAGTTTGTTCGTGGTGCGTCGGTTTGAATTTGGCGCCTTTGCGGCGCGGGCGGTGCCGTTGTGCGGGCGGTAGCTGCTTTGTCTGCGACGGCTGGTTGGTTTTCTTGGGTTTGTGCTGGCATCCGCGTTTTGTCTTTTCGCTGGCATCCGCGCTTTGCCTTCGCGCTTCAAGCGTTGCCCCTGTGCGGGGCGGCACCTACTTTTCTTTGCCGCCGCAAAGAAAAGTAGGCAAAAGAAAGCGGCTCACACCGCTAATCCTTGTGTTTGCCTGAGGGCCCCCAAAGGGTCTTACGCTTCACACGGCAATCACGTGACCCATGTTCGTTGCCAACGCTCCAAGAGGCGCATCACCCGCTTCAAGCACCCGCGTTGCAGCGTGCCGTGCCGGATATTCCACTGCCGCCCAGGTGGCAAACTGTGTGTAGGTCGTAGAGCCACACACGCCTCACTTCGGACCCGATAGCGCACGCGTTCCACCTTGTAAGAGCGCTAACGTGTACGCCGCGATAACCTACACACAGTTTGCCACCTGGGCGGCACAAACCATTCGCTACCGTTAGCCCGTGCACGGGTATTCGAAGCGGGTGAGGCGCTCATTCAGCACGTTTGCAACGCACGCAGATAAGGATGTTGCCGTGTGAAGCGTAGGACCGGTTGGGGGCCCTCAGGCACGAAGAAATGTTGGCGGTGTTAGCCGCTTTCTCTTGCCTACTTTTCTTTGCGGCGGCAAAGAAAAGTAGGTGCCGCCCCGCACAGGGGCGACGCTTGAAGCACGAAGACATAGCGCGGATGCCAGCGCAAACCCAAGCAGGCCAACCAGCCGTCGCAGACAAAGCCGCTGCCGCCCCGCACAGGGGCGACGCTTGAAGCACGAAGGCATAGCGCGGATGCCATCGCAAACCCAAGCAAACCACACAGCCGCCACGGACAAAATAGATGCCGCCCGCACAGGGGCAACACCTGAAGCGCAACGACAAAACGCGGATACCATCGCAACGGCCCAAACACCCCCAACCGTCGCAGACAAAGCACCAAAACTAGCGCCGCGCTTCCGTGGCCATCCTGACAGCGAGACCCGCGAGCACCGTTCCCATCATCCACCGCTGCACGACGAGCCACGTCGGCTTCCTCGCGAGAAACACAGCAATCGATCCCGCCGTCATAGCGACCGTCGAATTGACGGAAATGCTCAGCACGATCTGTATCACGCCAAACATCAACGATTGCCCAAGCACACTGCCATGCTGCGGATCAATAAACTGCGGCAGCAGCGAAAGATAAAGCACAGCAATCTTCGGATTCAGCAGATTGGTGATGAAGCCCATCGTGAACAGCTTGCGCGGACTATCGACGGGCAAATCGCGCACCTGGAACGGCGAGCGTCCACCCGGCTTCACGGCCTGCCACGCGAGATACAGCAGATAGAGCGCACCACCAAACTGCAGCGCGTCGTACGCGAACGGCACGGCAAGCAGCAACGCTGTAATGCCGAACGCGGCGCAGAACATATAAACCACGAAACCAAGCGCCACACCGCCGAGCGAAATCAGACCGGCCACGCGGCCCTGGCAGATCGACCGCGAGATCAGATAGATCATATTGGGCCCGGGCGTGAGCGCCATCCCAAGCGCGACAAAAGCAAATGCAACGAGATGCGAGGTTTGAGGCATTGCGTGAGCTCCGTTGAAGGAAGACCGATCGAAGGATCAAGGCAAGGCCCAGGCGCGCGGCGTGACGGAATCTGCATCCCGGTTCGCGTTCCCCGGTGGTGATCCACCTCGATTGAGCGCCAGTCGCGCGAACTGGTCGATTGTTCCGCGCGCTGCCGGCGCACGCCAGATACAGAAACGGCACTACCCGCCGATACACTTGAGCGCCGCCGCCGCGGCAACGATCATCACCATGCACGCGATGCGCGGCGCCGACACGGGATCGCCGAACAGCACGATGCCGAGCAGCGTGATACCCATCGACCCGATGCCCGTCCACACGACATACGCGGTGCCTGCGGGCAGATGCTTCATCGCGAGCGTCAGCAGGAAGACGCTCGCAAGCGCGGCCGCCACGCCGCCGACGCTCGGCCAGAAACGCGTCCAGCCGTTCGCATACTTGAGCGCGAGGCCCATCAGGATTTCAACGACGCTTGCCGCGAGCAGGATTAACCACGCCATCACTACCTCCATTTAAAGACTGGACGCAGCGTAGAGGTATAGTGATCCGCTGACCATTACGCACCTTCTGGTAACCATGGCAATGCCCGCGCCGGACCCTTCCGTCGACGCCGCGAACGAGGCGCAGCACCCAGGCAACGTGTTCGACGAGGCCTGTTCGTCGCGGCTCGCGCTTGAACTGATCGCGAGTAAATGGACGCTACTGATCCTGCCCGCGCTGCAGGACGGACCGATGCGCAACAACGCGCTGCTGCGCAAGATTGGCGGTATTTCGCAGAAGGTGCTGTCGCAGACGCTACGCGAGCTGGAGCGCAACGGGCTCGTGATCCGCGACGTGTGCGGCACGAAACCCTTGCATGTCGAATATCGGCTGAGCGCGCTCGGGCTGTCGTTGAGCGACGCGCTCGTCACGCTCGACCGCTGGGCCGAAACGCATGGCGGCGCGCTCGGCGCCGCGCGCGAGCGCTTCGATACGCTTGCGCAGTCGCGTCGATAGCGCCGGGTTAAACGCTCAGCCGCGCAGCGGCCGGAAGAAGCGCCGTATCTCTTCAGCAAGCAGCGCAGGCTGTTCCATCGCGGCGAAGTGCCCGCCGCGCGGCATATCCGCAAACTGCGTGACGTTGAAGACACGTTCGATCCACGAGCGCGGCGGCTGGCTGATCTCCTTCGGAAAACGCGCAAAGCCGAGCGGCGGCGTGACGCGCTGGCCCGGCTCGAAGCGCAATGGCCGCGCGCGCGTTTCCGCGTAGAGCCGCATCGACGAGCCGATCGTCTGCGTATGCCAGTACAACGACAGATCGGTCAGCAACTGGTCCTTCGAAAACGCACGCTCGATGTCGCCGTCGCAATCGCTCCACGCGCGGAATTTCTCGACGATCCACGCGGCGAGCCCCGCAGGCGAATCGTTCAACGCGAACGCTGCCGTGTTCGGTTTCGTCGCGTGCATGTGCGCGTAGGCGCCTTCGGCATCGGCGAACACCGCCTTCGACGCGAGAAAATCCCGCTCTTCCTGCGTGATGGACGGATCGTCGGGCGCGACGCCGGGTGCGTACGAACTCGGCAGGAAGTTGAGATGAATGCCGTCGACATGCTGCGCATGGTTGGCCGCCAACGCGATCGACACCGCCGCGCCCAGGTCGCCGCCCTGCGCGCCAAAGCGCGCGTAGCCGAGGCCGCGCATCAGCTCGACCCACAGGCCAGCGATTGCGAACACCGACATGCCCGGCTTCGAAGGCCGCTCCGAAAAGCCATAGCCGGGCATCGACGGGACGACGACATCAAATGCATCGGCGGGGTCCGCGCCGAACGACGCCGGGTCGCACAGCTGCGGCACCAGTTCGGCGAACTCGATGAACGAGCCGGGCCAACCGTGCGTGATGACGAGCGGGTAGGGCTTCGGACCCGTGCCGCGCCGATGCACGAAATGCACGGCAAGATCGCCGACCTGCGCGACGAATTGCGGCTCCTGATTGAGCCGCGCTTCCGTCGCGCGCCAGTCGTACTCGCCCGCCCAGTAGTCGACGAGATCGCGCAAATAGTTCATGTCGGTGCCGAGCGACCACGGCGCGCTATCGAACGTGTCGGGCCAGCGTGTTTGCGCGAGGCGCGTCTTGAGCGCGGCAAGCTCGAAGTCGGGAATCGAAATCTGGAACGGAGTGATCTGCATCATGTGGTCCTGGTCGTTGAGCGGCAGGCGGCGCGCTATTTGGTCGAACGGTCGCGCGATTCGCGCCACCGCACGCGCTCGCCGAGTCCCTTCGTGAAGGTTCGCATGCTGAGGGTGCGGCGCGAGCGCACCACTTCACCTTCCAGATTGACGGGCGGATTCGGCTGCCACGCCCAGTACAGCGCGACCAGCCAGCCGAACACCGTCCAGCCCATGCACGCATTGAATAGTGCGATGGTCAGCATGTCATAGCGCTTGCGGCGATCGGCGATGATCGACGGTAGAAAGTACAGCCCCAGCGCGGCGACGGTCGCGACGCCTTGTATCATCATCTCGTTCATCGAACCTCCCCAGGCGCGGAATCTATCCCTTCATTGTCGCGCGATCGGGCATCGTCCGCTTGCCGTTTGAAGGGTGTTTGCAAGGCAGGCGCCGTATGGTTCACACGAATTCGGCAAGCCGCGCCGTAAGGTCTATCATGTGCGTTTCGACTGCACCGGATATGGCCATCATGATCTCCGACGACACTCAACAAGCTCAAAAGCTGAATCACGACACACTGCGCGAATTCGTCGATCGCAAATGGAACGATGAGATCGTGCCGGCGCTGACCGACTACATCGCCGTGCCCGCGAAGAGCCCGGCTTTCGATGCCGATTGGGAAAAGCACGGCTTTATCGAGCGCGTGACCACGGAGGCCGCGAAGTGGGCGGAGCAGCAGCCCGTGCGCGGACTGAAGCTGGAAATCGTGCGTCTGCCGGGCCGCACGCCCGTGATCTTCTTCGAATCGCCCGCGACGCGCTCGGGCAGCACGGACACCATCGTGCTGTATGGCCACCTCGACAAGCAGCCGGAATTCGACGGCTGGCGCAACGATCTCGGCCCGTGGACGCCGAAGCTCGAAGACGGCAAGCTCTACGGCCGCGGCGGCGCCGACGATGGCTACGCGATCTACGCCAGCCTCACCGCGCTCGCGGCGCTCGACGCGCAAGGCATCGAGCGGCCGCGCTGCGTCGGCCTGATCGAAACCTGCGAAGAGTCGGGCAGCTACGATTTGCTGCCGTACGTCGACGCGTTGCGCGAGCGGCTCGGCAAGGTCGGGCTCGTCGTGTGCCTGGACTCGGGTGCGGGCAACTACGATCAGCTGTGGCTCACCACGTCGCTGCGCGGCCTCGTATCCGGCGACCTCGAAGTGCAGGTGCTCGACGAAGGCATTCACTCGGGCGGCTACGGCGGCATCGCGCCGTCGAGCTTCCGCATCATGCGGCAAATGTTCGAGCGTCTCGAAGACGCTGCCGACGGCACGCTGCTGCCGAAGGGCTTCCATTGCCCGGTTCCGCTCGACCGTCTCGATGAAGCCGAAGCGACCGCGAAGATTCTCGGCGACGACGTGTGGAAAAAACTGCCGTGGGCTTGCGGCCAGGACGGCGGCCCGGTGCTCCCGACCACCACCGACCCGAAAGAAGCGCTGCTCAATTCCACCTGGCGTCCGTCGCTGTCGGTGACGGGCGCGGCGGGCCTACCGTCGCTCGCGGATGCCGGCAACGTGCTGCGTCCGCGCACGGCGTTCAAGCTGTCGCTGCGTCTGCCGCCGCTCGTCGATGCGGAAAACGCCGTGCAGCAGATGAAGTCGCTGCTGGAGTTCGATCCGCCGTACAACGCGAAGGTCACGTTCAAGCCGGACGCGGGCGCCGCGACGGGCTGGAACGCGCCGGAACTCGCGCCGTGGCTTGGCACTGCGCTGAACGACGCCTCGCGCCAGCACTTCGGTGCGGATGTCGCGTTCATCGGGCAGGGCGGCACGATCCCGCTGATGAACGTGCTGAAGGCGGGCTTCCCGACCTCGCAGTTCATGGTGTGCGGCGTGCTCGGGCCGAAGTCGAACGCGCACGGTCCGAACGAGTTCCTGCATGTGCCGTACGGCAAGAAGCTGACGGCGGCTGTCGCTGAGGTGATTGCCGCCGCGCCTTGATGTCTGTCCCGAACGTTCGACGCTGAAGCGTTTTTCCGCGTGGGAGAAGCCGGCCGGCTTTTCCCACTGTCCATCCGTTTTTCTTGACGAACCGATCATCGAATGAACGACACGCGCGCTCCCCGTATTCCCGTCGATCAACTGCACGCCTACGTGCGCGCGATATGGGAGCAGGCAGGCAGTTCGCCGCGTGAAGCCCAGCTCGTCGCCGATCATCTCGTTGCAGCCAATCTCACGGGACACGATTCGCATGGCGTCGGCATGATTCCGCGCTATGTCGATTCGCTGCGCGATCACGAGCTGAAGTTGAACGCGCACGCGAGCGTCGTGAAGGACGTCGGCGCGGTGCTGACCGTCGATGGCGGCAAGGGCTTCGGCCAGGTCGTCGCACACGAGGCGATGGAACTCGGCATCGAGCGCGCGAAAAAGCTCGGCGTGTGTGCCGTCGCGCTGCGCAACGCGCATCACATCGGCCGGATCGGGCATTGGGCCGAGCAGTGCGCGAAGGCGGGGCTCGCGTCGTTTCACTTCGTCAACGTGGCGGGCGATCCGCTCGTCGCGCCGTTCGGCGGCGCGGACCGCCGCATTGGCACCAATCCGTTTTGCGCGGCCTTTCCGCGCGAGGGCAAGGCGCCGCTCGTGCTCGACTTCGCGACCAGCGCCGTCGCGTACGGCAAGACGCGCGTCGCGTACAACCAGGGCAAGCAGGTGCCGCCCGGCGCGCTGATCGATCACGAAGGCAAACCGACCGTCGAGCCGAAAGTGATGATGGAGGCGCCGTTCGGCGCGCTGATGCCCGTTGGCGGACACAAGGGCTTCGGGCTTGCGGCGATGTGCGAGATCTTCGGCGGCGCGCTGTCGGGCGGCTACACGACGCACGAGGACACGCTGCAAAAGACCAACGCGATCATCAACTGCATGCTGTCGGTGATCGCCGATCCCGCCGCCTTCGATGCGCCCAACGCCGAGGCCGAGGCGGATGCGTTCGTCGAGTGGGTGAAGGCGTCGCCGCTCGCCGGCGGAGCGGAGCGCATCTATGCGCCGGGCGAGCCGGAGCGCGCGACGCGTGCCGAGCGCGAGGCCAACGGCATTCCCGTCGATCCGCAGACGTGGCGGCAGATCCGCGAGGCGGCGCTCGCGGCGGGACTGTCGCAGGAAGACGCCGATAGCTGGTCCGCGCGCTTGCAGTAAAGCGCGCCGTCGCGGCACATGCCGTTGCACGCGCATCGATCGACCGATGCGCGTCAAACACCGACTGAAAAGCGCGGCCTCGCCGCTTTGCCGCTTTTTGCCTCTCCTCGCCACGAATTCGCAAAACAATGCAATCAGAAGAACTTCGGATTGCATTAAAACGTTTGCCTCGCCAATTCGCCAAAAATTAAAACAGATATTCTAATTACCGCTTTGCGCCCTTATTAAAGCGACGGCGAGAACGTTTGTTTGAAGTTTTATTCTGGACGGCAATCGTTTGCGCCAGCCTTGCCTGGCATGAAGCCCGTCCAGTGGGCGTCGCCATACTTATGAAGAACTGCATTCTTCTGTTGGTTAGGCCGCCCCATCAGATTCTGGTCTGTTTTAGGCTCGCAATGCTTCACCCGAGTTTTTAACTTCAAAAAGGACCATTCAAAATGAATCTGCAAAACCATCACGCCTGCCGTCCGTTCCTCGAAGCTGGCAAGCTGTCGCAAATCTCCGCGTATTACGAAGAAGAGCGCAACGTCATGTGGATGATGTTGCGCGCGCAACCGCGTCCATGTTTCAACCTCGAACTGGTGCACGACATTCTTGAACTCGCGCGCGCCGCGCGCGATTCCAATGTGCGCATCGATTTTTGGGTGACAGGCTCCGTGATTCCGACGATGTTCAACGTCGGCGGCGATCTCAGCTTTTTTGCCGACGCGATTCGCGCAGGCCGCCGCCAGGAGTTGATGGCGTATGCGCGTGCCTGTGTCGATTGCGTGCATGCGGCCGCGCGTGGCTTCGACACCGGCGCGATTTCGATTGCGATGATAGAGGGCAGCGCGCTCGGCGGCGGCTTCGAAGCGGCGCTCGCGCATCATTTCGTGCTCGCGCAGAACGACGCGCGGATGGGCTTCCCGGAGATCGCCTTCAACCTGTTCCCGGGCATGGGCGGCTATTCGCTCGTCGCGCGCAAGGCGGGCATGCGCCTCGCGGAGGAACTGATCGGCGGCGGCGAATCGCATACGGCCGAGTGGCACGAAAGCCGCGGCCTCGTCGACCATCTGTTCGAGCCGGGCGAGGCGTATATCGCGACGCGCACCTTCATCGACACGTTGCGCCCCAAGCTCAACGGCATCCGCGCGATGGTGCGGGCGCGTCAGCGCGTGCTGCAGCTGTCGCGCGCCGAACTGATGGAAATTACCGAGGATTGGGTGCAGTCCGCGTTCACGATCGAGGAGAAGGATCTCGCCTTCATGGAGCGGCTCGTGATGCTGCAAAACCGCCGCGCGGGCAATCTGCGCCCGGCTGCAATGAACGTTGCGTAAGCAGGAAGGACAGTAGTCTGATTGGCAGAACGCCCCCGCGCTTAGCGTTACGCGCTCCGTCTGCACCCGTCAGGTATTGACGCAACTATCAACGTAGCAAAGGCATCACGCAGCATGCATTACGCAGTAGCCAGCCGCATGAGCGGCCGACAGGCGGGAGACTCCAAAGGTCGAGCGAACTTTTCGGGGGTTCAGGCGATCAAGCGGATCTTCTGCCTGTCATGCAGCCAGCGCTCGAATTCGGCTGCGGGCATTGGCTTACCGTAGAGAAACCCCTGCACGTATTCGACGCCCAGCCCCTTCATGAACAGCTCTTCCGATTCCGTCTCGATCCCTTCCGCCACCACCTTCAGCTGCAGTGCCTGCGCGACGGCCACCATCGAGCGCACCAGCGCCTGAGATTTCCTGTCCGCGTTGATCGAGCTTACGAAGCTGCGGTCCAGCTTGATCACGTCGAGCGGTATGCGCCCGAGTTGCGACAGCGACGAATAGCCTGTGCCGAAATCATCCAGATGGACCTGCGCGCCGAGATCGCGGAATTGCGTAATCAGGTCGATCGCGGCCGCTTCGTCTTCGATCAGGCAGCTCTCCGTCAGCTCGATATCGAGCAGGCAAGGATCGAGCTGCGCGCGCTGCAAGGCCTCCGTGAAATGCGACACCACGGCCGTATCCACCAGTTGCCGCGCCGACACGTTGATCGCCACGCGCAGCGACAGCCCGCGCGCCTTCCATTGCGAGGCCTGTTCGGCCGCCGTCTGCATGACCCAGCGGCCAAGTGGCCCGATCAGCCCCGACTCTTCCGCGTAGCGAATGAACGCGGCGGGCATGATCTGCCCGCGCTCCGGCGAATTCCAGCGCACCAGCGCCTCGACGCCGTACACGGTGCCCGTGGCCAGCGACAGCTTCGGTTGATAGTGCAGCGTCAACTGGCCTTCTTCGAGCCCGCGCCGCAGGTTCGTATCGAGCCACATGTACTCGGCGACCTTGCGGTTCATCTCCGGCGAGAACACGCGATAGGTACGCTTGCCGTCGTCCTTGGCGACGTACATGGCGGTGTCGGCGGCGCGGATCAGCGCTTCGAGGCTGTCGCCATGCTCGGGGAACATCGCGATGCCGATCGAGCAGCCTGTGTAGACCTCGACGAGCCCGAGGCTGAACGGTACGCGCAGCCGCTCCAGAATGCGCTGTGCCATCGCTTCCATCGACCCGACGGAAGCAACGGGCGACAGCACGATGAACTCGTCGCCGCCCAGCCGCGCAAGCGTGTCCTCGTCGGCGAGGCACTCGCGCACGGCCGAAGAAACATCCTGGATCAGCCGGTCGCCGAACACGTGGCCGTAGTGGTCGTTGACCTTCTTGAAGTTGTCGAGATCGAGAAACAGGATGCCGACGGATTCGCCCGCCGCCGCGCTGGCGATGGCCGCGCGCGTCTTGTCGTGAATCGCGTTGCGGTTCGGCAGGCCCGTCAGCGAATCGGTGTTCGCCAGTTCCGACAGACGCTCCTGCGCGCGGCGTTCCTCGGTGATGTCGGTGCCCGAGCAGATCAGAAACTGTTCGTCGACGCCGCTGCCGCTCATCACGAACTTGTTGCGAAACAGGAAAAGCCGTTCGCCGTGCACGGTGCGCACGCGGCGCTCGACTTCATAGGCGACGCCCTGATTGAAAAAGCCCGAAATGTTCTGGCTCGATGCCGCGCCCGCTTCCGACGACATGAACAGCGCCCACACGCTGCGCCCGACCACGTCTTCTTCCTTCATGCCCGTGAGTTCTTCGGCGAGCCGGTTGAAGCGCTGGATGCGGCCGTTCTTGTCGACGATCACGACCACGGAGTTGACTTCCGACACGACCTGCTCGGCGAACGACAGCCCATGCACCAGATCGCGCGCGACGGATTCGGTGTCTTCATACGCCGAAGCCGTGCCCGCCCAGGTGCTGCTGTTGAGCTTCTTGCCGACCAGATGCAGACGCAGCGCTTCGCCGAACAGGCGTACGTCCATGGTCAGGTGCGCGGTGACGCCCGTGAGCCGGCGAATCTGCGCGGCCTGCGCACCCGATAGGGCAATGGCGACCGTGGCCGTGTTGTCATCCGTTTCGGGCGTCAGTTCGAGTGCATTGCTGTCGCTCGACAGCCGCCAGCAGGGGCTGCTCGTTCCGAACCGGGCGAAAAGCACCTGATCGTGTTGATCGTCGTTCATGAAGGGTCCCCGGGCAAAAAAGTTGCCTCCAGTCGAGCTCCGAATACGAGTACAGCACGCGGCGGCGAAGAGTTTTATCGATGACTGACTTGCTTCATTGTAACGAAGCGGCCGGACGTACGGCTCCGAATTGATTAACGACCTTTGGATCAGCTTTCTTTAACCAGAAAGCATAGAAAAAAATGATGCATTTCAGGGATTGGTTCCGCAAACGTTCACGCGCGATTGCGCACGCACGTGCTCCTTTGCGATGCTCGCGTGGCAATCAAAAAGCGCGACGGCAGACCTGGCCGGTTGTCCACCTTTCCGAGGGGGGAGAGATGAGTACGCTGTCGTCTGTTCGTGGCAGGGCCGTCAGTGGCTCCGCCGCTGGTTTGGTTTGGTTGGGTTTTTGCTGGTATCCGGTTTGGCGTTTTTGCGTTTGCGCTGGCATCCGCGTTATGCCTTCGTGCTTCACGCGTCGCCCCTGTGCGGGGCGGCACCTACTTTTCTTTGCCGCCGCAAAGAAAAGTAGGCAAAAGAAAGCGGCTAACACCGCTAGTCCTAGTTTTTGCCTGAGGGCCCCCACACGGTCTTATGCTTCACGCGGCAATCACGTGACCCATGTTCGTTGCCAACGCTCTTGCGGTGCGCCTCACCCGCTTCACGCACCCACGTTGCCGCACGCCGTGTCAGATATTCCACCGCCGCCCAGGTGGCAAACTGTGTGTAGGCCGTAGTGCCTCGCACGCCTCACTTCGGAACTCAGGATTACCCACATTTTTACTGAGCATGCTATCCGCTTTGCCTGAAGAGCTGATACATCTTCGTAATTTCGTGCAGGACGAGAAATCCACGCCATATGACTGTCGGTCCTGGTGGGCGGTCATGCGTGCGATTCAGATAGCCGCCAAGCATGCCTATCCACACGATGGTTTGTTGCAGCGTTGGAACCTGCTCTGGCAGTTGCGTGGTTGCGTGGGTATGGCAATAGAGCGCCTGCCATTCAACTGGCTGGAGCAATACTTCGCAGCACAGCTGCGTGCCCGTTCGCGCAAGCAGCGTGGCATACAGGATGCGCCACGCGATGACGGCAAACAGAGCAGTCGCTCTCACAAACCGCTCGAGCGTGCCGAACTGGCGCGCCTCGATACGGCAGCCGCTTTTGAGCACACGGTGCCACGTCTCAATGGTCCAGCGTCTGGCGTACCAGGCCAGCCGTTCGAGA
This sequence comes from Paraburkholderia hospita, assembly GCF_002902965.1. Classification (GTDB taxonomy): domain Bacteria; phylum Pseudomonadota; class Gammaproteobacteria; order Burkholderiales; family Burkholderiaceae; genus Paraburkholderia; species Paraburkholderia hospita. The sequence continues at coordinate 1,404,010 of NZ_CP026106.1, forward strand.
ACTTCTTCAAGCGAGCTCGTGGGCACCGAACTGAGCAGCATCCATTCAAGCGGTTCAACACCGTTCGGGGGATTATCCTCAATGGCGTGAATCGCAAAGACGTCGACCTCAGGCAGGCTGCGGCGGCTTGCGCGCGCTCTTGGAGATTGCAGTCGCACGCTCGCACAACGCAACGTCAGTCGCGCTATGCGCTGAGGAAGTTTGCTTCTGGTTGGTATCCGCAGTTCAGTGTTGCCAAGGGGCGTGGTGGCCAGAACAGTTTCCCAAAGGTAGCCTTGCGGATGACGCGCTACACGGTTGTGTGTTGCGCGGATCAACCAGTCCACTCCGGCGGGGCGTTCGGCGGAAAACAGTTCGTAAAGGTCGCTCTCGCGGTCTCCAACACAGACAAACCGCGTCTGTTCGCAACGTACCTTGAGTGCCGCGAGATGATCGATTCCTTCAAGCCATTTGACGCTTTCCTTCTGTTCGATCGGGCGCGTGACTGCGGGGGCACTCTTGCCGAACACCGCTTCGGGGCGTACCCAGGTCTTCACGCCCAGCACGCCTAGCGGCAAGCCATCGGGCGTGACTGCCAGCAGGCTGTGCATCATGAAACCCTGCTCATTGTTGCCAGTGCCGCGCCCCAGCCCCTCCGTCGCAGGCAGATGCGACAGGTTGAACTCCGTTGTGTCCTGAATCGCCAGCACGATCGGCACCTGTCTCATGCGATCAAGTGTTTGCGCAATATGGGGCGCGAGAATCCCGTTCGTGTCGACCTGCGTATTATCGAAGAAACGGTAGGCAGCCTTCAGTTCGGCCGGCTTGAGCGATTGAGGAAATGAACCTTGCGGACTGCACGCGAGTCGGCGAGCCAGCGCAACAAGACGCTGCGCCAGGCGCGCATCACCCAGATCAGCCTCGCCAAATTCGGCACTTGCCCAGTCATCTGTCTCGTTCTCGTCGACCAATCCCGACTACCGTTGCGAACAGAATGGGCCAAAGTTAACATCGACGCCGACTGTTTACAAGCGATCATTCACCACTCTCCTTGCAAGATGTGGGTAATCCTGAGACTCCGGACCGATAGCGCACGCGTTCCTCCATGTAAGAGCGCCAAGCTATACGACGCGACAACCTACACACAGTTTGCCACCTGGGCGGCACAAACCATTCGCTGCCGCCTGCCCTTGTGCAGGTGTCTGAAGCGGGTGAGGCATCTGTTCGAAGCGTTGGCAACGAGCGCGGACCGGCGCGCTGCCGTGTGAAGCGTAAGACCCTTTGGGGGCCCTCAGGCAAAAACAAGAATTAGCGGTGTTAGCCGCTTTCTTTTGCCTACTTTTCTTTGCGGCGGCAAAGAAAAGTAGGTGCCGCCCCGCACAGGGGCGACGCTTGAAGCGCGAAGGCAAATCGCGGATGCCAGCGCAAACCAAAACCAAAACACCATCTATTCAGTATCGCCGCGCGAGCCTCATACGCATCAACTGCTTCGTCTCGCCATCGGCATCATCGGGCAGGTTGAACTCGGCGGCCACGAGCGACGCGACGGGCACACCATCGCGATACAGCACGCGATTGCCCGTAACAGCAGGCACCTTGTTACCCGGCAGCAACGTGCCGACCAGATTCAGCGGATCAGTACCCGCAACACACACAAAAGCACCGTCGTTCGCATGACGGCGCACTTCGCGCAACAGTGGTATCGCTTCAGGCAGCGCGAACTGCTCGCCCGCGAGACCGTTGACGAAGCGCCCGCCGCGCACCTGGCCGCGCGCTTCGAGTCGCTGATACACGCGCAGCAGATCGCGCCACGGCGGCAGCCATTCAGCTTCGCGTTCCAGCAGGCGCCAGAACACGACGCCATAACGCCGCAACAGCGCCATCGCGACATGCTCGATTACTTCCGGCGCGTACGTCGAAGAACGTCGGGAAGGAGAGGGCGCGGGTTCAACCGGCCCAGCGGCGACCGGCCGCCGCAACAGCGCCCAGCGTCCCGCATCGTCCATGCCGCCGATCAACGCGCCCGCGCCGCGCGGACGCCGGCTCGGAAAGTACGACGCGTTGCGCTTCGCGACGGGTTTCAGCAGCGCGCGCAAACCCGCGAAACTATCCGAATTGACGAGACCCGCCGCGACCAGTTCGCCGAGCGCGTTTTCGAGTTCGACGCGCAGTAGACGAACGTCGCCCGAAAGCTCGTCGAAGAACATCGCGCCATGCTGCGTCAGCGTATCGAACACCAGTTGCGCTTTCGGCGACAGCTCCGGCTGTTTCGACGTATCGAGCAGCGCGGTCCACACGGGCAGCGCGCGGCGCGGCAACAGCACGATGGGCGTGCTGCGCACCGGACCGCTCGCGCCGCGCGCGCGATCCGTGAGCCGCGTCCAGACGATCTTGCCGGAACGGCACAGCTCGTCGAGCGATGTGATCGAATAGTCCTTCAGCCGCGCGGGCAAGATGTCGTCTTCCCATGCGCTCGCGGCCGCCTGAAAACCTTCGAGCTGATCGAGCACTGCGGCGAGCGCGTCGCGCCCTTCGCCGCGCGTATCGGGCGTCAGGCGCTGCCACGCGAACAGAAAGCGCATGAAGTCGTGCCGCTCGACGGGTTCGATCTCGCGCCGCAAGCGCCGCACCGTATAGCGATGAATGCGCGCGAGCAGATGACGCTCGCACCATTCTTCATCCGTGGCGCCCGGTGTGAAGCGGCCGCGCATCACATAACCTTCCGCTTCGAGCCGCGTGAGCGCCTGCGCGACGGTCGAAGCGGGCAGCGCAAGCGCGCGTGCGATCGACGCAAGCGGCAGCGGCCCGAATCCCGTCAGCCGCGCGCGCACCACATCGACGAGCGCGTCGTCTTCTGTCCAGGCGTCGTCGAAACCCTTCGGCGCACGCAGCGCCGGTTCGACTTCAGCCTGCGGATAAATCGCGCGCAGGCACGTCAGGCGCTCGGCGGGCAGCCACAACGCGTCATGCTGCGCGATCTGCATGCGCGCGGCGTGGCCTGTTTTAGCGAGTTCCGCGAGCCACGCGGGCCAGCCTTCGTTGCGCTGCGCCTCGGCTTCCGTGATGCACGCAAGGCCCGTCAGCGCTTCGTGCATCTCGTCGGTGTTGCGCGCTTGTGGCCACGCTTCTTCGCCGACACTCGCAATCGCGTCGGCATCGAGTGCGCCGAGATCGTCGGCGGATTCGGGGCCGCTCGTGTAGCGGCGATTCAGTACGGCCTGCGTGCGGCGTTCTTCGATCGGTGCATCGTCGAGAAACGCGTACGGTTTCGCCGTGAGGATTTCCGCGGCGAGCGGCGACGGCGCGGGCAGGTCGCGGCTCACAAGCGCGATATGCCCGCTTTCGATCCGGCGCAGCAACGCGAGCCACGCATCCGTGTCCATCGCTTCGTGCAGACAATCGTCGAGTGTCTGATCGACGAGGGGATGACTCGGCAACTCGCGCTCACCGGCGATGTTTTCGAGGCACGCGGCCTGATCGGGAAACACGGTCGCGAGCAGATCGTCGCTGCGCATGCGCTGCAACGGCGGCGGCGTCTTGCGTCCGCCCGTGTAGCGCGGCAACGCGAGCGCCGTCGTCGCGTTCCAGCGCCAGCGCACGCCAAACAGCGGCGCGTCGAGCAGCGCCTGGACCAGCACGTGCTCGGCTGTCGCCGAGCGCAGATAGCGCCACACTTCATCGAGCGCGAAGCTGTGCGCACCCGTGAGCGACAGCACGATCGCATCTTCCGTCGCGGCTGCTTGCAACTCGAAATTGAACGTGCGGCAAAAGCGCTTGCGCAACGCGAGACCCCACGCGCGATTGACGCGGCTGCCGAAGGGCGTATGAATCACAAGCTGCGTGCCGCCCGATTCGTCGAAAAAACGCTCCATGACGAGCGTGTCTTGCGTCGGCAGCGCGCCGAGCGTCTGGCGGGCGCGCGCCAGATATTCGACGATCTGTCGTGCCGCCGCTTCGGGCAGATGAGTCTGTTCGACCAGCCACGCGATGGCGGGTTCGAGATCGAGCGTGACCGTGGTCGGTTGCTCGGCGATGGTTGCGACGCCGTCGTGCGAATCGCTAAATGAATCGGTATCCGAAGTAAATGACGAAGTGGTCTTCGCGACGGCGAGCCGCCGCTCGATCTCCGAGCGCAGCCGCGCGACGCCCGCCGACAATTCATCGCTGCGTCCGGGCGCCTCGCCGAGCCAGAACGGAATGTTCGGCGGTTGGCCTTGCGCATCCTCGACGCGCACGCGGCCGCTTTCGATACGCATGATCCGGTACGACGCATTGCCGAGCTGGAACACGTCGCCTGCGAGGCTTTCGACGGCGAAGTCTTCGTTGACCGTGCCGATGTTGAGCCCTTGCGGTTCGAGCACTACCGTGTAATCGGCGTTCTCGGGAATCGTGCCGCCTGATGTCACCGCGTAGAGCTGCGCGCCGCGCCGTCCGCGCAACGTGCCGTTGACGGCGTCGCGATGCACGTACGCGGCGCGCGGGCCGTGACGGCTCGTGTAGCCCTCGGCGAGCATGCGCAGCACGGCATCGTATTGCTCGCGTTCGAGCGTTGCATACGGCGCGGCGTGACGAAAGCATTCGAAGAGCGCGTCCTCGCTCCATTCGGCGTTGCAGACTTCGGCGACGATCTGCTGCGCGAGCACGTCGAGCGGTGCGCGCGGAATGTGCAGCAGATCGAGTTCGCCGCGCCGCACGCAATCGAGCAGCGCCGCGCATTCGATCAGATCGTCGCGCGAAGCGGGGAACAGCCGCCCCTTCGGCATGCCGCCCACATGATGGCCCGAACGCCCGACGCGTTGCAGAAACGGCGCGATCGCGCGCGGCGAGCCCATCTGGCAGACCAGATCGACGTCACCGATATCGATGCCCAGTTCCAGCGAAGCCGTGGCGATCAGCACGCGCAACTCGCCGCGCTTCAAACGCTGCTCCGCGTCGAGGCGATGTTCCTTCGCGAGGCTGCCGTGATGCGCGGCGACGGCGTCCTTGCCGAGACGCTCGGTCAGATGCCGCGCGACGCGCTCGGCCATGCGCCGCGTGTTGACGAACACGAGTGTGGTGCGGTGTAGCGCGACCAGTTCGGCGAGCCGGTTGTAGACGAGTTCCCACGCTTCGTTCGACATCACCGCTTCGAGCGGCACGGGCGGAATCTCCAGCGCGAGATCGCGCTCGCGCACATGGCCGACATCGACGATCGCGCAGTCGGCGGGCTCGTCGCTGTCGACACGCGCGCCGCCGACCAGAAAGCGCGCGACGGCTTCGATCGGCTTTTGCGTCGCCGACAGGCCGATGCGCGGCAGGCGCCGGCCGCACAGCGCATCGAGCCGTTCGAGCGACAGCGCGAGATGGCTGCCGCGCTTGCCGCCCGCCATCGCGTGAATTTCGTCGACGATCACCGTGCGGACCGTCGCGAGCATCTTGCGGCCCGACGCCGAGCCGAGCAGCACGTACAGCGATTCGGGCGTCGTGACGAGGATGTGCGGCGCGCGCTTCTTCAGCGCGGTGCGTTCCTGTTGCGTCGTGTCGCCCGTGCGTACGGCGGTGCGAATCTCGGGCACGGGCAGGCCGCGTTCGGCGAGTTCGTTTGCGATCCCTTCGAGCGGCGTCTGCAGATTGACGCGGATATCGTTCGACAGCGCCTTGAGGGGCGACACGTAGACCACCAGCGTCTCGTCCGGCAGCGCGCCGCCGTGCGCGAGGCCATCGCGCACGAGTTCATCCAGCGCGGCGAGAAACGCGGTCAGCGTCTTGCCCGAACCGGTCGGCGCGGCGACGAGCGTGTGCCGGCCGTTGCGGATCAACGGCCATGCGGCGACCTGCGCGTCCGTGGGCGCGGCAAAGGTCTTCTGGAACCAGCCCGCGACGGCCGGATGGAAATCGGCCAGCGGGTCGGCCAGCCCGAAGGCGGCGGAAGAGGCGGAAGTCATGAGGTCGAAGATGGGGGCGGGGCGCGGCATATCCAGTGCGCGGCGTGCCATGCCCGTAAAACCGTTAGACCTGTTCAGTCTCGCAGGTTTCGCGGGGGTGTGCCGAGGTTGCGCTTGGGCGTTCGGCCGGGCAGGCGGATAACGCAACTACCGGTCACCAACCCTCAGCGCACGCCTGCAGTGCCCTTGATGGTGCGTTGATGCGCGCTGATCTCATAGGCCTATAGAACATGACGCCGATGCTACATGAGCCAACGAGCGGCGTAACGGAAGAAATGCGTTCGTGTGCGGACTGAAAACGCCGTGAAAGGGTTCTCGAAAGGCGTGGCATGCATCAATGCTGCATTGCACGGGACGGCTGCGAAAGCCATGTCAACGCACCAGCAGCATTACCACGCATTGAGTATCCTGATCGCCCCAGCACCGCATCATCACCCACCTGGAGTCTCAAACCATGCGATACAACCAGCTTGGCCGCACTGGCGTTTTCGTGTCGGAACTGTGCCTCGGCACGATGACCTTCGGCGGCACGGGCGGCATCTGGCAGCACATCGGCGATCTGCAGCAGAGTGACGCCGAACGTCTGATCGGCCGCGCGATCGACGCGGGCATCAATTTCATCGACACAGCAGACGTCTACTCGTCCGGCGTCTCCGAGCAGATCACCGGTCAAGCGCTGAAGAACCTGAAAGTGCCGCGCGACAGCGTGGTCGTCGCGACGAAAGTATTCGGCCAGACGGGCGACTTCGCGAACGCGCGCGGCGCGTCGCGCTACCACATCATGGACGGCATCAAGGCGAGCCTGCAGCGCCTGCAGCTCGATCACGTCGATCTGTATCAGATCCACGGCTTCGATCCCGCCACGCCAATCGAGGAAACGCTGCGTGCGCTCGATACGCTCGTGCAGCACGGCCACGTGCGCTATATCGGCGTATCGAACTGGGCCGCGTGGCAGATCGCGAAAGCGCTAGGCATTTCGGAGCGCCTTGGCCTCGCGCGCTTCGATACGTTGCAGGCGTATTACACGATCGCGGGCCGCGATCTCGAACGCGAACTGGTGCCGATGCTGCAAAGCGAAGGCCTCGGTCTGATGGTATGGAGTCCGCTCGCGGGCGGTTTGCTCAGCGGCAAATATAAACGCGACGAGCAAGGCGAAGCAGGCAGCCGCCGCACGACATTCGATTTCCCGCCCGTGAATCGCGAGCGCGCATTCGATTGCGTCGACGTGATGCGCACGATCGCCGAAGCGAAAGGCGTGTCGGTCGCGCAGATTGCGCTGGCGTGGTTGCTGCATCAACACTCGGTGATGAGCGTGATCGTCGGCGCGAAGCGGATCGAGCAACTCGACGACAACATCGCCGCGACCAAGGTTGAACTGAGCGCCGAAGAACTCGCGAAGCTCGACGAAGTGAGCCGCCTGCCGTCCGAGTATCCGGGCTGGATGCTGGAGCGGCAGGGCGATCAGCGCCGTCAGCAGATCGCGGAAACGCGCTTTGGTGACGTGGTTTGAGCGCAGGGTGAAGCGCGCGGCGTGCCAATTCACGCCGCGCTTTCATTGCAGCATGAACGTCTCATACTCCAGCGAATCGAGCTTGCGGTCGAGCAGATAAAGACTCGCGAGCACGACGAGCAGCAGCGAACCTGCAAATCCGTAGCCGTAGTAACCAGGGTTCAACGACAGCGTGATCGCCGTGAACACCACGTTCGAAGCGACGAACGTACCCACCAGCAACAGCACGATCTTGCGCTTGTCGAGATAGAAGAACACATTGATCGTGCCCATGAACACGACCTGCATGCTGGCCGCGATCACGTCGATATACAGCAGCGGCAGATACAGCGTTGATATCTGCAGCCATTGAAGCAGGATCGTGCCCGCCGCGAACAGCATCATCGCGGCGATTGCCTGCACTTTCATGATCTCCCAGATGCCGTTGCGCAACGCTTCGACCATCGCATTGCGCATGCGCTCGATATGCTGCAACGATGCGCCTTCGCGCACGGCATCGTAGAACGCGTCGTAGTATTCGACGAAGTCCGTTTCGATGCGCATCAGAAATACGGCCATGCCCGGAATGATCGCGAGATACGCGAGAAACACGGGAATGTCGTAAATGATCGATGCGCGCAGCGGACCGATCACCGGCTGTCCCGTGCCGGGTGAATACCAGAACATGAACTTGTCCGCCCAGATGCCGAGGTTATACAGAAAGCCCGTGAGCATCAGCGAAGGGTAACGGTATTGCTTGCGGAACATCTCGAACGAGATGAAATGGTCGCTGCGATAGTCGCGATAGATCAGCGCGAGCAGGCCCACCAGCAGCACCGTCTGGCCGATCACGAAGCCCGACAGCAAGCCCGTCAGGCCGAAGCGGTTCAGCGAGAGCGCCGCGCCCGTCGTCACCGCATAGCCGATAAAGAACACGACGATGATCGACATGTACTGCTTCATGCCCGACAGGAAGATCGTCGCGATCCAGATGTTACCCATCACGACGAAGCCCGCGAGCATCAACAGTCGATAGGCGGCCGTCTGCTGCGGAAACAGAAAGACGACAGCGAGCCCGCCGAGCACAGTCGAAGCGACCGTGACGATGAACATCACCGCATGAAAATTCGGCAGCACGAGATCGCGGCGCTTTTCGAAAAGCCGGTCTGATGTGAAGCGCGTGTACGCAAGCTGCAACGGCCCCGTCAACACGAGCGACAGCGAGATCAGATACGTGACCGACACCTGGAATTGCGTGATCAATCCCGTGGGCAACACGAACGGAATGCTGAGCACGCCGATCAGCAGAATGCCGACGATCGACAGCACCCACGGCCCCGCGCCGATCAGGCCAGCGTACGTATAAGCCTGCATCAGCCCCAGCAGCGTATTGCGCCGGAGCATCTTGCGCAGTTCGAAACCAATGCCTGCCATGGTCGCGTGTTCCCGTTCAGTGAGGCATCTGCATCAGAAGATCGGCTTCCGATGCGGGTGGATCGGCGAGATCGGCCTGCGCGGTGAGCCGCGCATACAGATCGCGATACGAGCCGACCATCTGGTCCTGCGTGTAATAGCGCTCGACGCGCGCAATGCCCGCCTGTTGCGCGGCGCGCCAGTTGTCTTCGTCGAGCAGATCGAGCGCGGCTTCGGCGAGCGCGCGCGGATCGGCGATCTGTACGACGCGGCCCGCCGCGCCGAGCGCCGCGTCGTCGCCATCCAGCCCATAGATCAGTTGACGGCACGAGCCCACGTCCGTCGTGACGGACGGCACGCCCGCCGCGAAGCCTTCGAGCACGACGAGCGGCAGCGCCTCCGAAATCGAGCTGAGCACGAGCACGCCGCATTTCGGCAGCAATTCGTCAATCTTCTGGAATCCGAGAAACTTCACCTTGTCGTTCAAGCCGAGGCTCTCGACGAGCGCATGGCATTCGGCCGCATACGACGGGTCCTCGTTTTCCGGGCCGGCAATCCACGCTTCGGCATCGGGCATGCGGCGCACCACGGTCAGCATCGCGCGGATGAAGGTCTTGATGTCCTTGATCGGCACCACGCGGCCGATCAGGCACAACGTCTTCGGCACACCGGCGGCGCGCTGCGCGCGTAAAGGCGCGAGCTTCGGCAGATTCACGCCGTTCGGAATGTTGGCCGTTTTCGCTTCGGGCGCGCCGTCGATGATCTGCCGCCGGCGATTGCCTTCATAGAGCGCGATGATGTCCTCAGCCGCGTCGTAGCACACATGGCCGAGTGTTTCGAAGAAGCGCACCCACAGGTCGCGGAAATAGCCGATCTGCGACACGTCGCGCTCGAAGATGCTGCGGTTGTCGCGTATCCATTCGCTTTGGAACAGGTCGATCTTGCGTTCCTTCGTATAGATGCCGTGCTCCGACACGAGCAAGGGCCGCGCATGGCGATAGCGCGCGAGCGCGCCGAGAAAGCCCGCATAGCCCGTCGATACCGTATGGAACATCTTCACCCGCGGCAAACCCTCGGCGATCTTCGCGAGCTGCCACAGCGGCTTGTGCATGATCCGCATGGTCCAGAAGTAATCGACGAACGACGGGTCCGTGCAGAACTGCCGGTACTGGTCGGTCAGATAGTGCCAGGCTTCCTTCGAATAGAGAAACGCGTCTTCGCCCAATGCTCCGCCGGGGCGCAAGTCGTTCAGCATGTCCTTGAGCATGCGGCCCGCCGCGTGGCGCATCGCCGGGTTGCGCAATGCGTCGTGCAGATGCGCGGAGCGCATGAACGCGGCCGCGTCGCCGCGCTGCTTGTTCACCAGCGGCGGCGGCGCGAAATCGTACAGATAGTGGTTCTCCAGATGCACGACGTTGTCGGGCAGCGCGTACTGCATCTTCGGATAGTCCTGCGGACGGCTGCCGAGAAAGCACAGCGCGAACGAATATTCGGGAAACGCGCGGATGACCTGATTGACCCAGCTCGACACGCCGCCGCTCACATAGGGGAACGTGCCTTCGAGCAGCAGGGCGATATCGGCGGAATCCGCGTGCGGCAGTGACGGCTTTTTAGATGAAAACATGAGGGCGGCCTCAGATGGAGCGGGGCTGCGCGGCGCCCGGGCCGCGCGGCTTCCAGAAGTCGAGGACGGCCGCCAGCGTCGGCGTCGCGGCGCGGTTGTCCATTTCGGCCAGCAGCTTGCGCACGCGCGCGAAATCGCGGCGCAGGTAAGCCGTTTCGGCGAGCCAGGGCAGCATGCGCTCGCGCGGGAAGCCGCAATCGATCGCACGTTGCAGCATCGTGTCCGCGCCGTCGAGATCGAGTCGCGCGATGGCAAGACGGCCGCGCAGACGCCACAGCGCCGCGTCGTTCGGATCGTGTTCGAGCGCGGCGGCCGCAAAGCCGTCGGCCTGGTCGGCGGCATTGCGGTACACGTCGCCCGTCACGAGATTTTCGTAGATCAGTTCGCTGTACAGCTGCGCGAGCGTCCTGTTCGCGTGCGCGCGCTCCGCATCGCTCAATTCGGGATGCACCTTCACATCGAGCTTCGGACGTTCGACGAGTATTTGCTGCGTGAGCGTTTTCTCGCGGTTGTCGAGAATGCCGTACGCGAGCAGGCGGATATCGTCGAGCGGATCGGCGAGCATGCCTTGCAGCAGCGGCGAGACGGTGCGTGCGGGCATCGTCTGCATCGCGAGCAGGGCGGTCATGCGAAACGACGTGCCCGCTTCCGCGTTCTGCAACTCGGCCTTCAGGCGCGCGCCGCGCCCATACGACACGGTGCCGATCAGATTCGCGGCGAACTCGGGTTCCTCGACGAGCACGACGGGCAACTGCGCGCGTGGCCGTGGCAACGCGGCGGCAATCGCGAGCGCGCCGATCGAGCAAAGCATCCCGCCGAAAGGCACCGCGAAGTTCAGAAACCATAACGACGCGAGCAGTCCCACGCGCGGCAGCCGGTAGCGCGCGGGCATCATCTCCGCGAGACCGAGCGACGTCGCGAGCGCGGCGCAGGCCTGCACGAGCAGGCATAGCAGCAGGGTCTGCGTGTTCAGATGTGCGCCGGCTTGCAGCGTCGACACGTCTGTGTTGACGAGACCGCCGAGCCATTCGGCAGACGTGTCGGGCGTGCTGCGTGTGGCGATCATGAAGACGGCGATCTGCAACGCAAGCCCGAGCGCGACGAGCAGCACGCCGACCAACGTCACGCGCGCGCCCGCAGGGCGGTTTCGATCGGTTGTGACGCCGTCAGAAGCGGACATCGCAGCGCTCCAGCAGGCGCCGCAGGGCGGCGATGGGTTCGTCGGCGGACACGGTCATCGAATGCACGGCGACACGCGCCGCTTCGAAGTCGACGCCGTATTGCGCACGCAGATTCTCTTCGATCCGCAACAGATAGCCGTCGACGGCACTGTCGCCCGACAGCGGCATCAGCGTGAGCACCACGCGATGCCGTTCGTCGCGCAACGGCCACTGCACATCGAGCGCGCGGCGTGTGCGCAGCACATGTTCGTACAGCGTCGTGCTGCGTTCGTCGTTATGAAACACGAGCGCGACGATCGACGACTGGACCTGCGTGTCGCGCTTCAGATGCACGAGCCGCGCATAGTCGAGCGCGAAGGTGTGCGGGCAAGTGGGGAAGGCGGTGAGCGTGTCGCGCGTGATGACGGCGTGCTGCACGCCGTCCGCATAGAAGTTGCAGAGAACAAGCAGGAACTGCAGGTTGTCGCGCGTGAGCGCGAGAAACGGCATGCGCTCGACGGCAAGCACGCCGACAGGATTCTTCTGCGCATCGATCAGCGGCACGACGGCGACATAGCGGCTCAGCGACATGTCCTGATTCGCTTTCGATTCGACATGTACCAGCGTGTGCGTTTCGAGCGCTTCGCGCACGAGGGGATCGTCGGGATCGAACGCCGATGGCGCGCCAATCGATGCCCCCGCAGCCGTCGCCGGCTTGCCGCCGCGCCACGCATGCACGCTCGCGCTTTCGATTTGGCAGGCTTGCGCGGCCGCTTCGAGAAACGGTTGCGCGCCGCGCAGATCGACGACGCCTTGCTGTGCCTCAGTCGGTTCCTGATTGAGGATCACGGTGCGCAGCCGCGCCAGCGAATCGCGCAGCGTGGCGGGGCGTCCGAGCAGATCCTGTTCGAGCCGTTCGTGCGAGATGCGCAGCATGAACTGGTTGCGCGTGAGAATGGACAGGCGTTCGGCTAGATAGTCGTTGGCGATGCGGCCTTGCCGCAGGCGCGTGATCCAGATGTCGCCGAATTGCCCGCACAGCATCGTGACGACGAAGCCGCCAAGGAAGAAGCTCACGGGAAAGAGCCGCGTGTGCGGCGTCTCGATCAACGCACGCGCGAGCGAAATGGGCGCGGACGCGCCGCTATACCCGGGGTACAACACGTACCACGAAGCCAGCAGGATCAGCCCGGAAAACACCCCCGCAATCGATCCATAACGCAGCGCGATCACGAGCGGCACGATCCAGATCCAGCCGAAGCCGCTTTGGACCAACAGCGGATCGGTGTGATCGAAGGCCCAGCAGATGGCAATCGTGATCAGCGTTGCGACGATCGTTTCGAGCGCGGCGATCGTGCGCCGCCGCGCGGAACCGCGCGGCGGCGCGATCACGCGGGCCCACCAGGAGCCCGCGCCGACGCTTTGCGCCTCGCGGCGTCGACGCCGCCCGGGCGGCGCGGAGTGTTCGTTAGCCTGCGTGTTCATGGCGTTCGCCTTAAATCGAAGCCAGCTTCGATGATAGTCGTGCGGAGCAGGGCATGCGTCACCGCGCGAGCGGCGACAGCAGATCGCGCTCCAGCTTCTGCGCAACGCCCGACACGGCATCGCGGCTCCAGCCGGTGCGGCTGCCCGTGCCCGTCCACACGACCTTGCCCGTCTGCACGTCGAGCACATCGAAGGTGAGGCCCACGGCCGGCTCGCCGTCCACGCCGACCTTGTAGCGCCATTCGTTGACGGCACCCGTCAGCGCATAGCGCGCGTTCTGCTGGCGCGCCCAGTTCAGCGCGTTCTGCTGCGCGTCCGGTTTCGCGGCGTCGAACAGCGTTTCGTCGTCGGCGCTCGCCGGATAGCGCGACAGATTCGTGAAGCCGTACGACGCCAGCAGGCTCTGTGCAATCGACGCCGCACGCTGCCCCGCCTGCGGCGTCTCGGTGTTGTTCGCGATAGGCAGGATCGCGAGGCTGTCGGTCTTCGCGATCGCGGGCGGCGCGCTGCGATCGACGACGGCGCAGCCCGCGAGCGTAAGCGCCATCAACGCCAACGCTGATGCGAACAACGTCGACGCGCGTGCGCGAAGGTTCTTGCTGTGGTCCATGTCATTCTCCTCAAAGGCTCTTCAATACAGATACCGATAGCGCATGCCGACTTCCTTCACGGAAGTCGAATGATTCGACGAGACGCCTTGATACGCGCCGTACAGCAGCATCTGATCGTTGCCGAACACGCTGCCCGCCACGCCGAGTTCAGCCTGGCCCGACCAGCCCGCGCGCGAGTCGCGGATCGGGCCGCCCGCGAATATCGGCCGCCATCCTTTCGAATACTGCTCGGGCAGATCGTCGCCGAATGAAAACAGCAGGCCGCCTTGCGTGAAGGTCTGCGGCATGAAGGACGCGGCCGTGAACGGCGTGTTCTCGGGCAGCAGCACGCGCAGCGGGTCGCCCGGCGTGCCCGTCGCGTTGTACTGGCCGTGCGCGAAGACGGCGCGGATCGTGTAGTCGGGGTAATCGGCCTTGATCTTGTAGCCGATGTTCGCTTCGACGAGACTGCCGTTGCCGAGGTACGAGCGGTCCTGGCCGTGAAAGCGCGCGTACTCGTAGCGTGCGCCGCCGAACCAGTGCGGATCGAGCCGGTAGTTGAAGCCGAGCGTGGCGAGGTCCTTGGTGCCTCCCACGGTCAGTTGCGTCGATTCCGTCGCGGCCTGGTTGTAGCCGAGCGCATAGGTCAGCGTGAGGCGTTGCGTGACGTTGTACGTGCCTTCGACGCGTGCCGTCGTGAAGTCTTCGAGCGCATTGCGGCGGCCTAGCGTGACGTGCTCTTCGTCGTATTGGCCCTTGTGGCCATAGATCGCCTCGGCGAGCCGGTCGTGTTTCGGCGCGTAGGCGAGCTGCGAGCCGTCCACGGTCTGGTCGCGCTGCTGGTAGCGAAACTGCAGGTTCTGCGAGGGTGTGAGACGCACGCTGCCCGTCGCGGATTCCTCGGTGAAGCGCAGCGACCCCTGATCGACATAGCGGAATGCGCCCGCCAACGCCTGCGCATTGCTGAGCAGTTGCTCGCGCGCCATCGCCTGCATCACTTCGTCGTTGGGCTGGCGCGTGAGCGAGTCGACCGCGCTGGTTTGCGCGGCGGACGTGCGGCCCGTGAGCGCCTGCGCATCGACGCGTGTCTGCCTCGGAATCAGATCGGGCAGCGTGTCGAGCAGGCGCGACAGTTCGTTGACGTCGCCGTCGTTGATCGCGAGTTGTGCTTCGGCGTAGATGGGACGCTGGCTGTCGTCGATATATTGCTTTTCCAGCCAGGCGCGCTCCATGTCCGACGCCTCTTCGTTCTGCGCCCAGGAAATGGCCGCCTCGCGCGCGATGGCCGAATAGAGGCGCTGACTCTTGCGGATCTCGTCCTGCTTCGCGGGCGGCAACTGGCCGATGTCGCCAAGCTCGGACGCGGCCGTCTGGTTGTCGCCGGCGCCGTTGCGATCGGCGCGCAGCAGGTCGATCAACACCGCGCGCGAGCGGTCGCCGCTCGCGTACAGCTGCGTGAGCGCGACATAGCGGCCGCGCAGATCGTCCTGCTCGGCGGCGGGCAACGCCGCTGCTTTCGACGGAACGCGCCGGCGGCGCGCCAGTTCGAGCCAGACCTGCTTGCGCACGCGCCATGCTTCATCGACGCGGCCGTTCAGTTCCAGTGCGTCGGCGAACGTGAGACGCCACAACGGGCTTTGCTGCGCTTGCGCGGCCTGCTTGTGCAGGTAGTGCAGGGCTTTACGCCCATCGCCGATCCGCAACCATGCCGCGCCGTACGCGGGCCATAGCTGCGGATCGCTCTCCGCGTCGCCCGCATGACGGCGCAGAGCGGCGAGCAGGGCGGCATCCGTGCCGCGCTCGTTCAGCACCCAGATGTAGGCCGCGCGCGCTTCCGAGTTGTTCGGATCGAGAGCGGCAGCGCGTTCGATGTCGCGCAGCGCGGCATCGTTGGCGCCGGTCTGCCGTTCGTATTCGGCGCGTGCGAGCAGGAACGTGGCTGACTGCTCGGCGGCCGTGAGTTGCTCGGGCGTGAGGGACGCGAGCAGGATCCTGATGCGGCCCCACGCGTGCGCGCGCTGATAGCCGTACAACGCTTCCGACAGCATGCGCGGCGGGCCGCCATGACGATACGCGTATTCCGCGAGGCGGCCCGCGTCGAGTGGCGAGTCGTTGAAGAAGTTCGTCATCGCCTCGTAGTCTTGCGCGTCGGCTTTGCCGCCCGCGATCAACTGGCGATAGCCAAGTCTCGCATCGCGCGTGTCCTGGTTCGAGTCGGCAAGCAGCGAGTAGAAGCGCCAGAATTCATCGTTCGATGCGGGCGCGCCGCGCTTCGCTTCATTCATCGCGGCGAGCGCTGCGTCGAACTGCGTGCGCGTATACAGCATCGTGCCGATCTTCAATCCGTAGGCTGCGTTCGGCCCGTATTCGTGTTCGAGATCGCGCCATGTGCGTAGCGCGAGATCGTCGTCGCCCTTGCGTTCGGCGACTTGCGCGTAACGTTCCATGGTCTGGCGGCGCAACGGGCCATTGAAGCGCGTGCGTAGAAAGCTCAACGCGGAATCGGGATCGGCGATGCGTTCGTACGAGAAGACGACGGCATCGAGCAGCTTCAGATTACCCGGCTGCTGGTCGGCCTGGTGCAGCGTGACGGCGAGCATCGCGGTGTTGTCGTTGAGTCCGGGCGCGAGACGCGCGACCTTCTTCCAGTCGTCGTCGGTGCCGCGCATCTTCGCGATGGTGACGTAGTTGGCGAGCGCAATGTCCTGACGCCGGTTCCACTCAGCGACTTGCGCGAGACGCTCGCGCCATGGGATCGACTGCGGATCGCGGTCGACGGCCGTTTGCGCGATGCGCTGCGCGTTCGTGACGTCGCCGTTCGCGAGGAACACGCGATACGCGAGTTCATAATCGGACGCGGTTGCGTCGCTCGCGGGCGTCGGGGTCGGGGTCGGGGTCGGCGGGACAGCAGCGGGTGCTGTCGTCGCAATGCGTACGACGTGGGCTGTGGTTTGAGTGGTGGAAGCGTTGCTCAGCGCACGACGCAGCGCCGTGCTGCGCGAAACGTGCGGGCGATACCACGCAGCGCGCAGCCACACGCCGCGCGTCGTGCGATGCTCGACGGTGCCTGGGTCCGCCTCGCGCTTTGGCGCGAACGACGCCCGCCGCGCAAGCGCCTGCTCATGATCCAGCGCGGACATCTTCATCAATCGCTTCACGTACTTCGACGCCAGATCGGGACGCCCCGCAGCCAACGCGAGATTGGCGAGAAAGCGCAGCGTTTCAGGATCGTCGGCAAGATCGCCGATATGCTGGTCGGCCGCCTGCATCGTCGCCGGCATGTCGTTGCCCGATTGCAGCGCGCGCAAACCGGCAATGAACGCGGCACGCTTCTCGTCAAGCGTGGTGGCTTGCGCTTGTACCGCGAACCACGCGTCGGCGGCGGCGCGATGCTGCTGGTTCCCCTGTTGCGTTTGCGCGAGCTCGGCCAGCCACTTGCGCGCATGCTCCCGATCGGACTGCGCGAGCAGCGTGTAGTAGCGCGCGGCGAGATCGTTGTCATTCAACCCGCGCGCCTGCTGGGCGAGCATCTTCAATTGCTCGATGTCCCACTTGTAGTTGAGTGCTTCGTGCAGCAGCGCATCGAGTTCGCGAATGCGCGCGGGCCGCGCCGGGTCGTTCGGTTTCAGCGAATACAGTCGTTGCTGCGCGAGCGACACGCGAATGGCCAGCGCGCTTTGCCGTGCGTTCGCATCGTTGGAGCGCGACAGACGGTCGAGGATGCGCGTCGCATCCGAGATGCGCTGCCCCTTCAGGTATTCACGCGTAAGCTCGGAGAGTACTTCCGCGTTGTTCGGATCGACGCGCAGCCAGGCTTCCAGATAGGCGATCGTGAGACTGTCGACCTTGGCGCCTTCGAGCAGCCGCGATTCGATCCTCTCGCGCGGAAAGGCGAGCGCCAGCATCACGCCGACCAGCAGGCCGAGCACGAGAATCACGGCGGGCGAAAAGAGCCGCTGCCGCTCAGGTGTCGCAGGCGACGTCGACATGCAATTGGCGATACGCGTTGGTGGAACCGGTCACGGGGCGCTTCGTCACGCGGCATGCGCCGGCGTTGGCGACGCGGAACATCGGTGCGATGTGCGAGCGCAGATCGAACGAAAAGCCGTTGCGTGTGCGCACGAAGTGGTCGAGCATGCCGTTGGCTTCGGCGAGATAGGGCACAGGGCGCGCTGCCGATTGGTCGATCACGGCGAAGCGCGCGGTGCCGTCGCCCGTCAGGTGCACATAGGTGCCGCCCGGTCCCGGCAGATAGCCCGCGACACCCGTCGCATTCGACATGTCGGGCACCTTGCCGGCGGGAAGTCGCACGGTGCGCAGATTTGCCTCGTTGCGCACGACCCAGACGTTGCTGCCGGGCTCCTGATAGATGCTGGTGTCGAGCCAGTCGAGCACCTTGCGCGCGTATTCGGAGGTGAAGACGGGCGTGACGGGTTGCTTGAGCACGGTATCGAAGATCTGCTGCAGCGCTTTCATCGAAGCGTACTTCGTGCCCGTGAACATGTGGTAGTAGATGTCCATCGGCTTGAAGCGAATTGGCTTGTCCGTCATCGCGAACGTTTCGAGCACGCGAGAAAATCCATAGAACGGGCCATGCCAGAGGTCCGTGTATAACTCTTCGTTCTGATTGGGCGCGAAGATCTGAAAGTAGCCGTTCTTCATCACGCCAAGCGGCGCAATCGCGGCCCAGCTCGGAAAGCGCTTCGTGATCAGCGTGTCGCCGCCGTTCAGGTTCAGCACACCTGCTTCGTACGCCGCCTTGAGAACCGGCGAGGGCACCTGGCAATCGCCACTCCACAACACCATGCGCACGGGCTTCGACGCGGGCGCGACATTGCGGTCGATATAGTCGATTGAGCCTTTGACCTCGCGGTCGATATTGAACCGGTAGCCGGGAATGTCGATGGACAGGCCGCTGCTGTTCGTCTGGCTGCTGCCTTCCGTCGGCGTGTCGCGTGTGTCGGAGACGCCCAGGCCCGTGACGCGCATCCATTGCAGCGGGTGCGTGTAGGTATGGGTCGCGACTTCGACATTCGGCAACTCGAAGATCTGTCTGCCGATCGTGCGCAGGTGCGGCGCGAAGCTTTTGAACGGGCCTTCGTCGCTTACCTCGCCCTCGATCAGCGAGACGGTGGTGGGCATGCCGGAGTCGCGCAACAGCGCATACAGCATGTCGCCTGAGTATTGCGGCGTGATGTCGGAGTTGGGCGGCGTGTAGTTCGTGTACTCGGCGCGCGAGGCAAACCCGTCGCCGTCGATATGCGACATCAGCAGACGCCGGCCGTTTTCTGTCGTCGTGTCCGGCACGGGCATGTCATGGTTCAGGCGCAACGCGGCGCGCAGAAATTCGATGGGTTGCGTAACCCAGCGCGCCTGATTGACGGCATCCAGCTCGTACACGCCAAACGGGCGCATCGCATAGCCGCCCCAAGGCGTGATGCCCGCGCCGTCGATCACGAAGTCGCCCGAGCGCAGCCGCAGCAGCGAACGGCTATGCGGACCGACGCGGACGGGTGTGAAGTCGCGTGCCAGCGGATGCGGCTTCATTTCGAAGCCCATCATCTTCGGATCGTACGATTCGACGTCGAGCTTGCCGTTCGACGGCGCGCCGGCCACCGTTTCGAGGTCGAGTTTCTTCGCGAGATCGGCGTCCATCTGCGTGCCGAAAGTCGTGAACACCGCAACGGGAATCTTCGCGTCGATCTGCGCTGTGAGCCAGTCGCGATACGCCTTGCTATTCGGCACCTGGCCTTCGAGCCATAGCACGATGCCCGCATAGCGGTCGCGCAGATCGCCTTCGGGCATCGGGTCGCGCGCATCGCGATAGTCGATCCGGTAGCCGAGGTAGTTGAGCGGCATCGCCAGAAAGCGCACGCCCGGCGACACGTTCAGGTCCGTGCGCAGCGGCGGGTCCTGGATCACCAGAATGCGACGTTTGACGGGTTCGACGGCGCCGACGCCCATCGTCGCCAGCGCGCCGTCTGTCACGTAAGGCACGATGCCTTGCGCCCTGATCTTCGCGACGGTGTCCTGCTGGCATGCGTGATCGGCGGGCGCGCAATAGTCGATCGAGATGACGGGGAGATGATATTGCTCGCGTATCGTCCTCGCCTGTCCGAGCAGCCATGCGCGGTCTTGTTCGGAGACTGCCGTATAGCGCTGCTGCGATTGATCCCAGCCGCGATACAGCGACTCGAACGCAACCGCATACACGAGGTCGTGCACCTGCGGGAGAATCTCGAAGCCGCGATTGAAGATCAGCTTTGCATCGGGATAGCGCGTTTTGATCGCGCGAATCACATTGGCCAGCCCTTGCGTCTGCCGGGCGCGTGCTTCGTCGGTCTTCGCGACGAGTTGCCACGAATCCATCGTGTCGAGAAAGAAGCCGCGATAGCCTTTGTCCCAAAGCGGCTTGATGACACGCTCGACAAAGAACGCGGGCCATTCGGGCTGGCTTTGATCGATCACGCGCGATGCCCATGCTTCATTGCTTCCCGCCAGCCAGTTCTTCGGCAGATCGGCGTAATAGCTGCGCGAGGGCAGCACTTCGCCGACGCTCGCATAAGCGAACCACGTGGTATGCGGCAAGCGATGCGCAAGCGGATCGAAACCGCTATCGGGTTCGACAACGGCTGCGTCGAATGCAGAAAGCATTTCTACGGGCGGTGACTTGCCGTAATAGAGCGCAAATGAAGGTTGCGTGACGGACGGGGTAATGTCGTCGGCAAAGGCAGAATGAAAGGGCAATACCAGTGCAATGACAAGAAAACCTGGCGTGCCAATTCGCTGCAAACGCGCGGTGCAAACCGCCAGGCACACTCGCATGAATGCGAAAATGATTTTCCTTAAATAACGATGCAATTCGCTTGGCGTCATTGACAGAAAAGTGTTCTGCTGATCTGAACGGGCAGATTGATGTTGTGACGTCTTGTTCTGCTCAATTGCGTCAGCGCCTATGATAGACAACATTCAGGTGTGCGCCTAGCCTCATTCTTGCTTGAGAGCGCACTCTGTTGCGAATGAAGCGCGTGTTTTGAAAGTGATGCGCTTTTAAATTCGCGAAACATAGGGGTTTGTGCTAAAGCGAATAAAACGCTTAAAGCTATTTTGAGTGAGATTACCGGTCCGGTTTTCGGATACGGTGATACCAGTTCATCAATGGTGTTGCGCTTATGCCATGCACGATGACGGAAGAAGTGATGACGGCGAGCGTCAACGGCACGAGGGGAAGCAGGTCTTGCATGTGACGTTGCTGCATCGACTCAAGTGCGAGCGCAAGGTAATAGAAAGACCCGATGCCGCGAATGCCGAACCAGCTCATCAAGCGGCGCTGCGCATGCGCGGCATTCGACCCGAGCAATGATGCTTCGACGGCGAGTGGCCTCACCACGATAAAGAGTGCCGCGATCAGTATCGCGCTTTGCCACGTGAAGAGCGATGCGCCGGAAGTCGCGAGCACGTTGCCGACGATCATCATCACGACGACTTCCGCGATGCGTTCCAGTTCGATTGTGAAACCGAGCACCGATTCGGCCATAAAGGCGTGGGCCTTTCGCGGATCGGAGGCCGTCGCGACGACGTCTTCCGAGTCGACAGTGCCGATCGCTTCGCGCGCCGAGCGGCTGCCGCTCGCGCGATGCTCGACGCCGCGCATCGCAACGCCCGCTGCGAAGACGGCGACGAAGCCATTGCAGTGCACAAGCAGGGCAGCGCCGTAAGCGAGGCCGATCAGTCCGAGCGCAAAGAAGCCTTCGAGGCCGAGTGCCTGCGCGTGGCGCGTGCGTAACCATGCGACGGACTTGGTGGTCATCCAGCCGAGCAAGCCGCCTATCACGAGGCCGCCCGGAATCCCCGCGATCGCTTCGAATGCGATGCGCCAGCCGCTCGCCTCGTTTCCGTGCGCCGGGCCGGACGTGCATAGGGCGAGTCCCAATAGCACGAACGGCAACGCGATGCCGTCGTTCAGTCCGCCTTCGCCCGATAGCGAAAAGCGCAGCAGGTCCAGATCGTCGGAATCCTGGACGCCCACGTCATGCGCGAGCACGGGGTCGGTCGGTGCAAGGATGGCCGCAAGCAGTAACGACGGACCCCAGTCGAGACCGAGTAGCAGTACGCCGACGAGCGTGAGAAGCGGTATCGTCAACACCATCGCGACGAAGCCGAGCCGCAGCGGCAACGTCCACATCGGCGCGAAGAGCGGGAGCCGCAGACGCAGCCCGATCGCGAACAGCGAGACGAGCAATGCGACTTCCGTGACGGGGCGCAGTATGTGCGCGTCGCGGGCGAGGTCGAGTTGCAGCAGCCCGAATCCGGACGGCCCGAGCGCATAGCCGATGGCGAGGTAGAGCATCGCGGCGGATAACGGCAGACGCTTGAACGTCGTGGCGGCGATGCCCATGAAGATCAGCACGCCGCCGACGATCAGATACCACCAGACGGTCTCTTCGTGCATCAGCAGGTGGCGCGCGGCGGCGCGTTCATGGCGCGCGGCCGAACGCTTCGCGCAGCTTGCGTTTGGCCTGCTCCAGCGTGCTCTTGCGCGATTTCGGCAGATTGCGGCCTGCGCGGTTGATATAGAAATTGAGCATCGACATGGCCGACTGATATGGCGTGCCTTTGCGCCGCTTGCTGTGCGTCGACGAGCGTTTTAGCGATTGCGCGATTTCGTCCGCGGTTCCTGTTCTGAAGATATCCTTCTCGATGTCCACCGCGTCGCTGGTCTCCATCACGCGATGCGACCAGTACTTCGCGTTCTTCCCCGAGCGGCTCGATGCCGCCGTTCGCGCGTGGTGCGCGGCTCTCGCCTGCGAATGACGCTGGCGCGGCGGACGGCCGCCTCGGGCGCGTGTCGACGCGTGGGCCGTCGTACGCTTTTTCGCGCGCGATGTTCCGCTGCGTTTGCTGGTGCTGGCCATCGTATTCCCCATCAACGGAAATCCGCCCGCTATGCCGGCGTTGCGTAGCGAGCGGACGGTATTGCGTTCGGCGTGTTCCTACAGCTTCACGCCGCCTGCTTCGGGCGCATTCGACGATCCGGGCGCGACGTCGCCGACGCCGAACTCATCCTCTCGGCCCCAGTATGGCTCGCGTCCGTAGTATTGATGGATCGACGTGGCCCATGTGGAATCGGCCATCGACGGCCAATGATCCTTGTCGAAGCCAGGCGCGTTCTTCACGCTTTCCGTCGGCATGTCGAGCAGGAAACACTCGCGGTCCGCGTCGAGCGTGAGCGCGCTCCATGGAATAGCGAGCAGCTTGTCGCCGATGCCGAGAAAACCGCCGCTCGACAGCACCGCATACGCGATGCGGCCCGAGCGCACGTCGAGCATGATGTCCTTGATCTTGCCGATGTCGTCGCCGTCGGCGCTCAATACCTTGTCGCCGTCCAGCGTATCGGCCGCCATCACTTCCGGGCCCGGTCCGCGGCTCCTGCCGCGGCTCGTGCCGACTATATCTGCTCCACCGCGTGTCTGGTTCTGCAACGTCATGATGGTTCTCCCTGTGTTGGTCCGGATGGATCATGCGTACCGCTGGGTTCAAGCAACCTTCAAGCAACTGCTATTCCTATCAACCGTCTTCGCCTACTTCGACGGGATCGGGCAATTCGGGCAGGTCTTTCGATGTGTCGGGCGGTTCCGGCTCGCCGCGCGGCGCGTTGTCGGGGCGGGCGGTCGAGTTGTCGTGGGAGGTTGGGTCACGGGCCATGATGTCGCTCCTGTCTGTGTGGGAATGCTCATGACAGGAGCGCTGCACGTGGCGTGCCACGCGGCACGCCTTGCAGTGTCGGACGAATACGAAGGGTGTTGAGGATTCAGGGGCGCGCGGCGATCTCGTCGAGATGTTCGAGCAGATCAGCAGGGTCTTCGTAGACGCGCAGCGCGCCCGCGCGCTCGAGTTCTTCCTGGCCGTAGCCGCCCGACAGCAGGCCCACGCCGAGCGCGCGGCAGCGGCGGGCAGCCAGCATGTCCCAGATGCTGTCGCCGACCACGACGGCGTGCTCGATCTGCACCTTCAGCCGATGCGCTGCGGCGACGAACAGGTCGGGATCGGGCTTCGCGTACTTGACGTCGTCGCGCGTCACGACGACCGTCTTCGACGGATCGACGCCGAGCGCTTCGAGATTGACGGCCGCCGTCTCCATGCGGCCGCTGGTTGCGATCGCCCACGGCGTACCGCTTTCCGTCAGCGCGGCCAGCAGCGCCTGCGCGCCGGGCAGCGGACGCACTTGTGCATGCAGTTGCTTGTAAGCGCGAGCATGCGCGCGCCGCAAGCGCTCGACGCGTTCGGCGCTCATGTCGCCGCCCGTCTCGCGCAGCAACTGATGCGTGAACAACCCGCCGCTCATGCCGATCTTGCGATGGATGCGCCATACCGACAGCTCGATGCCTTCTTCGTCGAGCGCTTCCTTCCATGCGAGCACATGCTGATACACGCTATCGACGAGCGTGCCGTCGAGGTCGAACAGAAAAGATGTCGAAATACGCATGAAGTGTTCTCCTTGGTCTGAATGGCGTGCAGCGCAACTTCATATTGCGCCATTTATCGCACGAAAGATTTACGTCCTCTTTGTAATTATCAGACGCCGCGAGCGCATGCGTGCTGCCCTGCGGCATCTGACCGCGCATGAAAGCCGCCGGGAAAACAGCGTCTTCCGGCCGCAAAGCGAGAGCGGGCGCGCCTTCGCGGGGCACACCGCTTGATCGATCCGGCGATGACAGCAACAGGATTTTCGCGGTCGGGGAGCACACAATGGCGTTCCGTTCGACCGGCGATCCACCGTTGCGGCACGACGATCGGCCGCGGCAACACACACGGCGCGGCATGTGGAGATGATGCGATCGGGGATTCAGTATCAGAGCAACATCGGCGGCGGCGATTTTCAGCACGCGAAAGACTGCTTCCATGCGTGGAAGCAGCAGCCGCTCGCGTACCGGATGAGCCAGCACAGGTTCGAAGGCAAGCGTGAAGTTCGGCTACTTGCGGGCGACTCCGTATTCGAAGATGCGGAAGTCGCGCAGCGTACGCTTGCGAAGACGTGCGGGCCAAACGAAAACTACGCGCTGGCCGCACAGATTTACAACAGCGAACGCGACATGTGGCTGGTCATGGCGGCGTACGAAGAGTGAGGCGGCGACACAGGGTCAGGCGGGATGGGCAGCGCGCTTTCGCGTGCTCGCCTGCTTGCGCAGCGCGCTCGACTTTGTGAGCAGCGTCGCGAGCCGCGCGCTCTCCACGTCCACCGACGCAGACGGCTTGCCGCCCTTGCGCGCGCTGCGGCCTGCGAGCCGCACGCGCCTTTCCACTTGAACGAGCAGCGCGGCGAATGCCGCTTCGTCGACCTTCATGTGGCGCTTCGCGCGCTGCGGCAGCAGGCTTTGCAATTCGCCGGCTTCAAAGGCCGCAATCACTTCAGGGTGGATATAACAGCGCTTGCATACAGCAGGCGTGTTGCGCAATAACGTGGCCACTTCTTTCACGGTCGCAACGACATGACGGCGCGTATCCGCAGCGCTCTCGCACACCAGCTGACGCAATGCCGCCATCGCATACACGCTGCCCGCCCACGTGCGATAGTCCTTCGCCGAGAAGTCCGCGCTGCTGATGTCGCGTAAATACTCGTTGATATCGGCGGAGCCGATCGTATGGCGCGCGCCGTCCTCGTCGATGTACTGGAACAGATCGTGGCCCGGCAACTCCGCGCACCTGCGCACGATGCGCTTGACGCGCGCATTGTCGACGGTCACGTCGTGCTCGATGCCGCTCTTTCCCGCGAACCGGAAACGCACTTCGCCCGCGCGAATCTTCACGTGCTTCTTGCGCAGCGTGGTGAGGCCATAGGACTGGTTGTCGCGCGCATATTCGACGCTGCCGATCCGGATCAGCGTCGTATCGAGCAGATGCACGACGGCCGCGATCACCTTCTCGCGCGGCATGCCTTCGCGCGCGAGATCGCGTGCGACTCGCGCGCGTATCTTTGGCAGTGCACGCCCGAACGCGGCCATACGGCCGAACTTGTCGGCGTCGCGCGTTTCGCGCCATTGCGGGTGGTAACGGTACTGCTTGCGGCCCCGCGCATCGCGGCCCGTCGCCTGAATGTGGCCGCGCGGGTCGGGGCAGATCCAGACATCGGTGTAGGCGGGCGGTATCGCCAGTGCGTTGATGCGCGTGATCTGCGTTTCATCGTCAATGCGTCTGCCGTCGAGATCGAAATAAACGAATACGCTTCTGAGCTTTCTGCGCGTATAGCCCGGCCGTGTGTCGTCGGCATGCCGCAGCCCCGCAGGCATCGCGGTGGACAGTCCTTTGGCGATCGCATCGATCGCGTTGCGTGTCATCGTTTTCATTTCGCGGTTTCCGGTCTTTTGTGACGGACATGCGTTGACGCGCTAACTTTGTGCAATAGCAATGCCTGAACCTGCGTCAGTTGCAGGCGAACGCGTTGCACGCGTTGGGCATCGAACTTGCTCGCTATATGAACGTGAACGAACGCTGATTGCTCACATACACAAGATGCGAAGGGAGGACACGCACATGACCAGCACTCTGGCGGGATGCAAGGTTGCGGTATTGGCCGTGGACGGATTCGAACAGGCCGAACTGATCGAACCGCGCCGCGCGCTCACGGAAGCAGGCGCGACCGTACACGTAATTTCTGCCAGGGCCGGAAAGGTCCAGGGATACAGGCATGTGGACAAGGGCGATCGCGTCGACGTCGATGCGGTGTTCGACCCGCGCGCACCCGACCATTCGTCACCATCTCGCGATGGCACATCAACTCGCCAATGCGCGCAAGGCTTCGTCATGAACGGGAAGGTGTTCATGCCGCGTGCGGCGTACGAGGACTCTCTCATGCACATCACATTCACCGATGATGCTCCCGTGTTCGATGGGTCGAGCCTGACTGTGCGCTTCAACGCGTGCGTCGATGGTGAGCCTGTCGCCTGCGCGATTTCGGCGGAGGCGCTCGAAGACCATTTCGGCGCGGACTCGCCACTCGAAGACACACTGATCGGCGCGTACGAGCGTGGCCGCGCGCGTATCCGATCCGTATGCGCGGAAGCGCTCGATCAGAACGCTGGCAAAAGCGTCATTCTGCACAGCGGCCTGTTCCGTGTCGAAGGGATGGAGTCGGACCGGCGATTGAAGACATAACCGGGCGCGCAAAAAAAGGCGGCTGCCGTAATGCACCAGGCAGCCGCGCGCCTAATCTGCGTCAAACCCAACGATCAAACCCAGAGCTTGCCCGCGTGTGGCGTATCGACGCCGTTGGTCGGGCGATCGTCGCTTTCGATGGGGCGACGCTCGCTCTGCGCTTCGCACGCTGTCCGCAGTATCCCGTTGTGCGGTTCTTCGCAAGCTTGCATGCGAGTGGTATGTGGGACTGTCTGCGTCGGCACGTTGGTCTGGCTGAATGACAGCGTATGTGCGCGTACCTGCGCAACGATGGCTGACGTGGCAATAGCGACGAACAGCAGGTATTCGGCGCTCCTGATCCTCATGGTGAAGTTCTCCCTTGTCGATGGCTGGCCCGCGTTATGTATCGACCGCGCTTTGTTAAAGCCTTTGCGCGGTGCGCGAGGGTCCAGCATCGTTATCGAGCAATATCCATGCCTTTCTGCCATTTACGCGCGGGGCCTGCATTCGCGGCCGCAACGGCGTAATTCCAGCATTCGACTGGAAGCAATTACTCGCCCGCAATGGCAAAGACGACACGCACGCCTGGAGATCGGGCATGACGAGTGCGTAACAGCTCGCATCCCACGCATAACGGAAAGGGGCAACGTATGACGACGAATGTCATTGCCGTGCTGAACGGTCTGATCGAGACGTCGAAGGACGGCGAGCGCGGCTTCATGAAAACCGCCGAGGACGCGAATCACACGAGCGTCAAGGACGCGTTGCTCGAAAGCGCGGACCGTTGCACGCAAGGCGCGCGTGAACTGCAGGATCTCGTGTTGAAACTGGGCGGCAAACCGGAGGTCGGTGGCAGCGTCGCTGGCGCATTGCATCGCGGATGGCTCGATGTGAAGTCGGCCGTGGGCAGCCGCGCGGATCACGCGATTCTCGCCGATTGCGAAAAGGGCGAGGACGCCGCGAAGAAGCGCTTTCACGAAGCGCTCGGAAAAGACCTGCCAGCAGACGTGCGCGCAGTGGTCGAGCGGTTATATCACGGTGTGCTGCAAAACCATGAACGTATTCGCGCGATGCGGGATCAGTACGCAGCGATGAAAGCCTGAACACGGCAGCAAAGAAAAAGAGGCCGCCCAATCAAGGGCGGCCTCTGGCGCTTTAACGCTTTAACGCGAGCGTGTTAAACACGCGCAAGCGTCAAACGCTTAGTCGGCTGCGATCTTCAGATGGTTCTTCACACCCTTCACGCCGGACACGTTTTGCACGACATCCTGCGCAGCAGTCTTGTCGTCAGCCGATGGCACCGAGCCCGACAACCAGACGATGCCCTTGCGGGTCTTCACGTGAATGTGCGTGGACTTCACGTTCTTCGCGCCGAGCAGCTCGGCCTTGACCTTGGTGGTCACCGTGCCGTCGTCGATATGCTGGCCAACGCTCTCGGAAGTGGCGGGCGGCGCGGAGGCCGTCGTTTGCGCCGTAGCGTTCAGTGCGAATGCAACACATGCGATGCTGCCTGCGGCCTTGAGGAACTGGATGGTTTTCATGGTTTCTCCTTCTCGGTTGATGATCAGGGTTGCGGTCCTGTTGTCCGTGCGATCGATCGCGGCTCGATGCCGCCGATGACCCGACCAAAGAACACTGCCGCCGCGGTTCCGTCTGGTCCGTCGCCGACACAGGACGCGCCGCGCTTCGATCCTGCTCAATGGCGCGTCCCTGTGAGACGGTCAGCAAGCGTCGTACCCGTCACGGTTTGAATGTCGTCGCGTGTCGCGTTGTCCGGACGTTCGCACCGATGCCACATGATTCGGTTCGAATTTCAGAGCGTTTGTAAAATGCGCGCGGGGAACGGGCACGCGGCGTGCGCCTCGGCAACACAAAGGCGAATCAAAACAGACAGTTGCGGAAACTGGTACGACAGTTGCGTAGGTAGGGCGCGAAGCTGTTTGAACAATCACAGGAAGAGTCTGTATGCCGCCTACAATCGAACTACGCGCGAAGCAAACTTTTGCGCTCACACCGCGTCTGCAGCAGTCCGTGCGTCTGCTTCAACTGTCGTCGCTGGAATTCCAGCAGGAACTGCGCAACGCGCTCGACACCAATCCCTTCCTCGAATACGACCCGTCTGTTTCGGAAGATCTGTCGGCAGGCAAGACGGCCGAGAGCAACGGCGCCGACGGCGAAACACTGCCTGCCAACGAACGCGACAACGCGATGGAAGGCACGTCGGCGGAGCCGGCTACAGAAAGCGTTGCGTCCTCGTCGGATGACGGCGGAGATTATTCAAGCGGCGACTATTCAAGCGGTGACTATTCAGGCGACGCCTACGGCCGTGGCCCGTCGCGCTACAACGGCGATTCGGATGCCGCCGACCCGACCGAATGGGCGCGCGTGCAACCGACGCTGCACGAGCAGTTGCACGACACGTTGCGTCTCTATCGGCTCGAGGACCGCGACCGCGAAGTGGCGCGCCTGATCATCGAAGCACTCGATGACGACGGCTACCTGCGCCAGGACCTCGCCGATCTCACGGACGTATTCGACATCGAACCCGCGTTGACGGAAGACGATTTGCTGGTCGCGCTGCGGCTCGTGCAAACGCTCGACCGTCCGGGACTCGCGGCGCGGTCGCTGTCGGAGTGTCTCGCGCTGCAGATCGATGCGTTGCCCGCCGATACGCCGGGCCGCGACGTGGCGAAGCAGGTGGTCGAGCATCATCTCGACCGTCTCGCGCGCCGCGAGCACGCCGAGTTGCAAAAGCAGATCGGCTGCGATGCCGAGGAATTGCGCGTGGCGTGCGCGCTCGTGCGCAAGCTGGATCCGAAGCCGGGCAATTCATATGGCCGCGCCGATGACAATTACATCGTGCCGGATGTGATCGTGCGCAGTGTGCGCAACAAGTGGGTCGTGACCGTGAATCCCGCCGTGCTGCCGCGCGCGCGCATTCACCGTATGTACGCGGAACTGTTCGCGCAGTCGGCAGGCGCGAGCCGCTCGCCGCTCGCGCAGCAACTGCAGGAAGCGCGCTGGCTGATCCGCAACGCGCAGCAGCGCTTCGAAACGATTCAGCGCGTAGCCGAGTGCATCGTTGCGCATCAGAAGCCGTTCTTCCAGTACGGCGAGATTGCATTGAAGCCGCTCGTATTGCGCGACGTGGCCGAAGAACTCGGCCTGCACGAATCGACGATTTCGCGCGCGACGGGCAACAAGTACATGGCGACGCCGCGAGGCATCTTCGAGTTCAAGCATTTCTTCCCGCGCGAGCTGGGTACGGAGAGCGGCGGCACGTGTTCGGCAGCGGCGGTGCGTGCGCTGCTAAAGGAGATGATCGCCGCGGAAAACGCGCGTGATCCGCTGTCCGACGTGGCGCTAGCGAAGATGCTCGCCGATCAGGGCGTGCTCGTCGCGCGACGTACGGTGGCGAAGTACCGCCATCTGATGAAGGTGCCACCTGCGGAGTTGCGTCGACAGGTTTGATGCCCGCGCTGGCTTGCGCGTGAAGCGCGAGATACGTGAGATACACAATGGCCGCTCGTTGAAGGAGCGGCCATTGTGTTTTGCGTGAAGAAAGAAAGGCCAGAGCGCTACATGCCGATGCCCACACCGCCGCTCGAACTTGTGCCCGTGCCGGAGCCCGAACTGTTGCCCGTGCCCGAACTGGAAGCCGGATTCAGATCGATTCTTCCATAGACGCCGTCCGCTTCGTCATTCGGCCCGGCTGTGAAGAACAGTGTGTTCGAAGGCTGGTTGCTCAGGTTGTTGCCGAATGCAATGCCCCACAAGCCTGGTTCGATGATCGTTCCGCCATTCGACGACTTCAGCGGTCCCATCGACTTGCCGCTCGACACATCGAACGCGTTGATCGTGCCGTCGCCGAAATTGCCGATCAGAATCGCGCCGCTGAACGTGCCGAAATTGCTCGGTGCCTGCGCGATACCCCACGGCGCGTTCAACGGTGCGCCCGTCGCGAAGTGCTGCTTGAGATTGCCCGCCGTGTCGAATACATCGACCATGCCGAGGCCCGCGCCCGCCACGTTGTCATGTTTGGCCGTGTCCTGCATCGCGTAGGTGACGAACAGGTTCGAGCCGATCAACTGGATACCGAACGGTGCAAAACCGGCTGGAATGGCGCTGTCCTTGAAGCCGCCGGGCATCGTCACCTTCGTGAAGTTCGTATCGAACACGTCGATCTTGTTGTTATGAAAGTCCGTCGCATAGAGGAAGTTGCTGCCATTGTTCGCCGCGAGCGCGAGCCCTTTGTACACGGCGCCGCCTGCGGCATCGTCGTACATCTTGAAGGCATTGGTCGGGCCGACAGCGGGCGCCCACGCCGTGATCGTGCCGCCTTCGCCCACGAAGATGAAGGCCGCGAGGCCTGATTTGCCGTTCTGCGTGACGGTGAAGCTCTGTGTGCCGTTGAACACGATGCCCGTGGGTGCTGCGTCGCCGTTGGTGCCGGCCGGTATCGTGACGACGAGCGATTGCGGCACGCCATTGCCGTCATAGAGCGTTGCGAGGTTGGTGGCGTTGTCGGCGACCCAGACGAAGCCTTTCGGATTGAATGCAACGCCCCAGGGGTTTTTGAGGTTCGGATCGGTGTGGGGCGCGGACACGGCGCCATCGGAGACGAGAGCCGCCGCGGTGAACGACGACACCGCAGGCGTGCTCATATTGTTCGACCCGGAACCGCCGCCGCATGAAACGAGCGTCGCTAAAGCCGCGCCACAGGCTGCGATGCCGAACACCTCGAATAGAGACTTCATGACCGCACTCCTTGCTTTGTCGAAAGGTCGTGACGGTCTTTGAACGGGGTGGGGGTGGGGTTTATTCCGTGTCGTCGAGCCGTTTTCGACATTTCGGCGAGCAACGAGGCAGCCGCGAAAATATTCCGCTGCATCGAAAAGTTTTTGCGGCGCCGCGTTTCAATGGAAGGCGTGCTAGGTCGACGCAATTCCTTTCGATAGATTAATCATCCTAATCAATTTTTACATAAATCCATACTCAACGGAAATCTACCAGGTTAGTGTTCTGGGCGAGGGAGGCGAGCCCGGTCAGGATCGAGTCTGGCCATGAACGATCGGTGATCCTCTGCCCGGATCAACAGGCAAGCTATGAGGGCGTTGAGATGACATCTATTGCTTGCGTCGGCGACGCGAACACGCATGGCGGATTCATTATCACCGGCTCCAGCACGATGCTCGTGCTGGGGCGTCAGGTGGCACGGCAGTTCGATCTGATTTCGTGTCCCATGCACGGAGTCAACGAGATCATCGAAGGTTCCGACATGGTGCTGGACAACGGCAGGATGGTTGCGCTCGATGGACATCGATGTGCCTGCGGTTGTGCGTTGATTGCAGGCGGATCGTTCGCGTCTGTCCGATAGGGCGCCTGCAGTATTCGTGAGGCGAAGAGGCCGCATCGCCGGGCATCAATACCAGTAGTAACAAAAATAGCGAAGTCATGAAACGTGGAATGATCGAAGCGGGCAGTGGCACGGTTGGCGAAATGCTGAACCGCAACTCAGAGACGGGACGTCAGACTTACTTTCTCGATGTGCCCGGGACGGCAAGCGCATCGCAACTATCGGTCGTATCGTTCGAAGCCACGGAAAAGCTTGGCGAACCGTGGCGCGTCACGATCAGGCTCACGCATCCCGAGGGCCTGCCGCGCGCCGACTATCTTGGCAAGGATGCCGTATTCTCGATCGTTCCCTTGGATGGGGACCGTAGGGCGTTTTCGGGGTGGCTCACGCGTTTCACGAAACTGAAGACGACGCACGATTTCAGCAGCTATGAGATGGTCGTCGAAGCGCATTTTGCAAAGCTCGCGCGGGTCCGTGCGAGCCGGATCTTCCAGCATCAAAGCGCGCCGGAGATCATTGAATCGATCTTGCGCGAGCATGGCTTCAAGGGCCACCAGTTCAGTTTCACCTTGCGCCGGCAATACCCGCAGCACGCATTCCGCTTTGCTTACCAGATAGACGACCTCTCGTACGTCCAGATGCTGATGCAGAAGGAAGGCATTTTCTGCCAGATCAACGAGGGTGAGCACGGCGACGTGCTGAATTTTTGCGACGACGTCGACCACTATATCTACACGCCTGCGCTGCACGTGCCATACCGGGAGACATCGGGCCTGGAGGCGGGCATCGAGGCCGTGTTCTCGCTCAGGACGGCGGCCCGCACGATCGCGCAATCGGTCACGGTAGCTGACTACAATCCCGATCAGGCATTCGAGCGATTCAAGGCCGAAGCCAACGTGTCGCGCGATGACAAGACGACATACGGCCCGCAGTACATCTGGGGTACGCATCATCAGAACGGGAACGGCGCGCAGTGGGAAGCGCAACTGCGCCACGAGGTCGAAGTTGCGTGGCAGGTTCTCTATGAAGGCGAGAGCAACGTCGTCGGACTACGGCCGGCGCGCGTGCTGCACACGGATGAGGTCTTGCCGGATGCGCCTAACGGGCAGGTCATTATCGCCGTTTCACACCGTGGCTCGCGTGATGAGGCGTACACCAACAGGTATGAGGCGATTCCAGCCGATCGGCGTTTCCGGTTGAAATGCGATGAAGCCGGATGGCCGAAGATCACCGGCACGCTGAGCGCGCGCGTGACGTCGCCGGGGCAATACAAATACGCGTATCTCACCCAGCAAGGGTATTACGTCGTCCGTTTCGATCTGGATTTCTCGACCTGGAGTCCGGGCGGAGAGAGCGTGCCATTGCGCCTTGCCAAACCTTTCGCCGGGGCGCTGCAGACGGGTTTTCACTTTCCGCTCATCGACGGCACCGAGGTAGCGGTTGCCTTTCATGATGGCAATCCTGATCGGCCCTATATAGCGCACGCGATGCACAACAGCCAGTCGACCGACCACGTGACGAGCGACGACAGATGGCTCTCGCGCAATGTTATCCGCACACAGAGCAACAACAAGCTGCGCATGGAGGACTGGCAAGGCCAGGAGGGCGTCAAGCTTGCCACCGAGTACGGCAAGACGCAGTTGAACATGGGGTTTCTCGTCGATCGCAACAGGCAACAGCGCGGCGACGGATATGAATTGCGCACGGACGATTGGGGCGTATTACGCGCCGGTAAAGGCATCTTCATCAGCGCGGACGCCCAGAGCAAGGCAGAGGGACAGGCGCTCGACATGCAGCAGGCCCAGCAGCAACTGTCGACGGCCCATGCCCGGATGCGAAGCCTTTCGGAGTCCGTGACCCAGGCAAAGGCGGTCGTTGCGGCATGTGAGGAACAACAGAACTTGCTCGATCGTCAGATCAGGAACCTCCAGCAGGCCGTCATTCTCGCTTCCGCCCCGCACGGCATGGCGTTCACGAGCGGCGAACACATGCAGATCGCGGCGGGAGGCCATCTGTTCACGACGGCGGGCGGGAATGCAGATGCGGCTGTTGGCGGCAACTACACGGTCGCGGCCGGCAATGCGGTGTCGCTGTACGCGAACGCGCAGGGAATGAAGCTTTTTTCGGGTAAAGGCAAGGTCGAGATGCAGTCCCAGTCCGACGCGCTAGAACTCACGGCACTAAAAGGCGTTTCCATATCCAGCACGCAAGATACGGTCACGTTGAACGCGAGCAAGTCGCTGATATTGATGTGTGGTGGCGCGTATATCAAGCTCGAGGGTTCACAGGTCGAGATTGGCAGTGCGGGAGAGATCGCTTTGAAGGGGCCGTTGCGCATCGGCGGCTCGGCCACGCAACACGCTGCATTGCCTGTTTTGCCGACGCAGCAGGACACAGGCATGCAGTTGTGGCACACGTATCCCAATGGCGACCCGGTAAAGAACGCGAAATACAAGATTGTCTTTCCGGACGGAAGCTCCCGGGCAGGTCGTCTCGATGCCAATGGCAAGGCGACAGTTGCAGACGTCCCGCGAGGTGGCGGTCGCGTGCAGTACTTCGAAGAGGACGGTTCGTTCGAGTCGCAAAGCCGCAGATTCGCGGACCCCGACGGGCGTCCGCAGACCACGACCAGCGGGGACACACCTGCGCTGCCGAGCATGACGTCTCAAGCCCTTTCTGCGGCGCCTGCCCTGGTCGGGGCGGCGGCCGGCGGCGGCATCGATGGTGCGATCAAGCACGGTCGAGGCGCTGGCGCCGATGCACTCGCGCAGGTTGCGGGCACGGCGATGCATTCAGCCGGCGTGCCGGCCGATGTCGCGGGCCCAATTGTGTCGGCCGCCGCGACGGCAGCGATGGGAGGCAGCGCTGCTGCGAGCCAGGCCGCGATCGGCGCGCTTGCTGCTCAAGCGGGCCACGCGGTCGGCCAGCCGTCATCCGGTTTTGGAGAAATCCATAGCCAATCGCCGGTTTCGCTCGCAAGAACAATGCGCTAGGCCGTTTGGCGGCATCTCGCGCAATTCGATAAAGAACAACAACGCACCTTGAATATGGCATCGCAAGTTCCAGCCAGCACGGTTACCGCGGCCGCCGCGGTTCCGGCCGTCCTCCACAGCAACGCAGAGCAGCGCCGTCTGTTGATAAGCCAGGTCCCGGCCGCAGCCGTCGCGGCACAGCCCGAGCTCAAGCGGGTCGCCGTCGAATCGGTGAAGGATCACGCGCAGCAGATTTTTATCCAGTGTCTGTATATGGTCCCGCTGGTGGGCAACGCGATGTCGCTCGCGGATGTGGGGACGGACCTGTACCGGCTATTCAGGAATGAGCCTGACCCCGCAAGCGGCAAGAAATACGCGGAGAACGTGCTGCACTGGGGCGTGCTCGCCATCGACGCAATCGGTGTCATTCCCGGCGCGGGCAATGCGAGCCGCCCGGCGCGCGCGGTGGTCAAGGATGTGCTGCTGGCATTTGCGTCGGGTGGGCTGGGCGTCGCGGTGGACATGCTGTGGGCGGCGGCGGGAGGCGATGCCCAGGATTTCATGTTGACGCTCGATAAGCATCTGGAGAGCTGGAAGAATGAAATCATCAATGGCCTGCGCACCATCAGCCGCAGCTTCGCGCGGTTCATCGAGGACCCGACCTCGGTGGAGGATCAGATGGAGCGCGTCGGGAAGAAGGATGGATTCTTCTCGTGGGTGCCCTCGCAGGAACATATCGCGCTGGTGGCGCTCGATCAGTTGCTCAGTCATACGGGCCTGAAATCGAAGATCCTGGCGTGGCTTGCCGAATTCGACCGCAACACGCCGGCGATGATCGGCCAGGCGATCGGCACGGTCGGGGAGGCCGGATCGCTGGCGTGCATGGCATGGCAGATCGCTCAGGCAATCGGCCACCGAGGCAAGCTGTCCGAGCCGCAGGCGTCGTTGCCGCATGGTGAAGGCGTGCACCCTCCCGCCGGGCACAAGGGCGGCGCAAACCCTGAGCCGCATCAGCCCGCGCCGTCGCACGAAGCGCAGGTGTCGACGGGCGCGCGAACGGAACCCGACCAGAAGCCCGGAACCCACGAGCAGCGCACGCAGCAGGGCGCCGAAGCCAGCCGGACGCCGGCGAAGAACGGCTGCGGCTGCCCGCCCGTGAAAGGCGGCGGCTCGATCAACTACGCGATGGGCGACGAGAACCTCGAGCAGACCGACTTCGCGCTCGATGGTGTAGTGCCCATTGTGTGGACGCGGCTCTATCGTTCGAGCCTCGTCGCGTACGACGGCAGCGCGCTGGGCGCGCGCTGGAGCAGCCCATATCACCTGTCGCTGACCGGGCAGGACGACGTACTGACTTATTTCGACGCCGATGGCCGCGCGGTCGCACTGCCGCGCGTGGCAATCGGCGAGGCGCTCGACGTGCCGCGCGAGCAGATGACGGTCAGCCGCCCGGATGCGCGGCGCGTGCAGTTGCGTTTTCTGGATGGCTCGCGTGAAGACTACGAACTGCATGCGACACCCGCCGCGCGCCGCTATGTCCTGACGGCTCGCACGGGACGCGACGGCCTGGGCGTGACGCTCGCCTATAACGCGGCGGGCGAACTGGCTGGCCTGTCGGATGGGCACGGCCTCGCTGTAGCGCTCGATTACACCGACGGACGGGTGACAGCGATCCGGCGTCTGGATGCCGCGGGCGGTACGCTCGATGTGCTCGCGCGCTACGAATACAGTCGCGAAGGCGACCTGATTGCGCACACGGATGTGCTCGGTCATCGCCGGTCCTATGCGTACGAACAGCACCTGCTCACCCACTACACCGATTTCAACGGCTTTGCGACCTGTCTCGAATGGGACTGGCCCGCCCGACGCGCGGGCGCGCCCGCGCCCGCCGATGCGAAGTGCGTTCACGAATGGCGCTGTAACGACCGCTATCCAGACGAGCGCTACGTCGAACTGTTCTTCGAGTACCACCGCGAGCACTGGTACACGAAGGTCACCGATGCCGATGGTCATGCGACGATTCATCGCTATGACTATCACAACCAGATCGTGCGGGTCGAGCAGCCCGACGGATCGCGCGACACCTATACCTGGGACGATCGCGGCCAGCTGATTGCGATGCAAAACGGCGCGGGCCAGATCGAGCGGTTTGCATATGACGAAGCGGGCCGTATCGCCGCCGTCACCGATGCGCTCGGCAATACGACGCGCACGGAATACAACGCGACAGGTCTGCCCGTGCAGGTCACGAACGCGGCAGGCGACGTGACGCACACCGCTTACGATGCGCTGGGCCGTCCCGCATCGGTGACGAACGCCGCGGGAGCGACGAGCTACCGCTGGAGCGACAGCGGGCGGCTGATCGCGCTGACGGACCCGAAGGGCGGCACGCGCGAGTTTGCCTATGACGGCGCAGGGCGTCTCGTGTCGGCGCGGGACTGTTCGGGTTACGAAACGCGCTATCAATACGATGCGCGCGGCTATCTGCTCGCGCGTACGGACGCGCTTGGGCAGGTGACGTCGTATCGTCACGATGCCCGCGGCCAGTTGCTGCAGGTGACGCGTGCGGATGGCATCGGCGAGCGGCTGGCCTACGACGCCGAGGGCAACCTCACGACCTATACGGACGGCGCGGGCCAGGTCACGCGCTATAGCTATAACGGCAATCACCAGCCGTATTCGCGTACCGATGCTGCCGGCCGCATGCTTGCGTACAACTACGATCGTCAATGGCGTCTTACGCAACTGCGCAACGAGAACGGCGAGACGATGCGGTTTCGCTACGATGCGCTCGGGCGGCTGGTCGAGGAGACGGGATTCGACGATAGCGTCACGCAGTACGGGTACGACGCGGCAGGTCGGCTCGCACAGTCGCGTCAGGGCGACGCGTGGACGGTATACACACGCGATGCGCTGGGCAGGTTGACGCAGCGTGATATGCGCGGGCCGAACGGCGCAGTCAGCGAGCGCTTTTTCCATGACCTGCGCGGGCGACTCACCACGGCGCAGACGGAAGACAGCACCGTACGCCTTCACTACGACGACGCGGGCCATCTCGTTGCCGAGGAGCAGCACGTCAGCCTCGCTCTCGGCGAATCGTACGTCACGGTCTCGCGGCATGAGTACGACGCACTGGGCAACCGCATCCGCACGACACTGCCTAACACCCGCACTGTTGACTGGCTTCGCTATGGGTCGGGGCATGTGCATGGCGTGCTGCTCGATGGGCAGCCGCTGCTGGACTTCGAGCGCGACCGGTTGCATCGCGAGACGGGTCGCGTACATGCGGGGGCTTCAGCCAGCAGCGCGAATACGATCCCACCGGGCGTCTGACGCGGTTCTCGGTGATGGCGGCGCACCCGTCTACGCAACATGAGCGGCTTGCGGAGCGTCGGCTGCGCTATGACGCGGCGGGGCAACTGGCACGCATCGACGACCGCACGCGTGGCGCGTCGGAATACGGTTATGACCCGGTGGGCCGGTTGCTGAAGGCGGTGACGCCTGATCTGACGGAGATTTTTGCGTTCGATCCTGCCGGCAACCCGGTCGATCCGGCGAAGATCCCGCCGTATCCGGACGGGCTGGAAACGGAGCGCGAGCGCACGGCACGGTACGCACGCGAAGCGGCCGAGGATGCGGAGTGGATGCGTGCACATCCCGGGCAGAAGCCGTTCTCGCGCCACGATGCGCGCGGCGTGCAGGATCGCGAGAAGGTGGAGGCGTGGCGTAAGTCGCTGCCGAAGTGGCTCGATAACGTGATGGGCGAGTATCTCGGGGTGACATACGAATACGACGCGCACGGCAAACTTGCGCGGCGCAGGGAGCCGGGCGGGCTGACATGGCTGTATGGGTGGGATGCGGCCGGTCGTCTGAAGGAGGCTCGACGCTATGCGCGGCCGCCTGCGGCGCATGAGGTCGATCATCAGGTGCGGACCGCCGACAGTGTGCGGTTCGTGCCGGGCAAGGTGCAGCCCGAGGTGAGCGTGCGGCTGCGCTATGACGCGTTCGGGCGGCGCACGCTCAAGGAAGTGGAGCGCGCGGGCGGCGGTATCGATCGCACGGTGTTTACGTGGGACGGTGATCTGATGCTGCTCGAGGAGCGGTTTCATGAGGCACCGGCCGGGCGCAGGGATGAGGGGCTGCGTACGTATGGTGGTGTGCGTCTGGTGCGTGAGGACTCCGATGATGCGTACGCGTTACCCGTGGCGCAGCGCCAGCACACGCTGGGGGTGAGGCGGTATCAGTGGCAGGCGGCGTCGGTGTATCTGTACGAGCCGGGCACGTTCGTGCCGCTGGCGCGGCTGGATGAGACGCTGGAGCAGGCGGCGTATCTGGCTACGGGCACGGATGGGCGCTTTGTCGGATATCCCGCGCGGACGCGGCGCGCGACGTACTTTTACCAGAATGATCATCTGGGCACGCCTCAGGAACTGGTGGATGAGTCGGGCAAGGTGGTGTGGCTGGGGCGGTATCGGGCGTGGGGAGCGCTCAGGGGCGCGAAGCTGGCCAATGGGGAGGCGGCTGAAACTGGGAATCTGATACGGTCGCAGGGGCAGTATCATGATGAGGAACTGGGGCTGCACTACAATCGCCATCGGTATTATGAGCCGCACAGTGGGCGGTTTATCAGTAAAGACCTGATTGGGTTGGCGGGTGGGATCAACGTTTATCAATATGCGCCCAATCCGGTCGCGTGGATTGATCCGCTTGGCATGGCACGTATTTACAAAGACGCGCCGTATCACGGAACTACAGATAACGCCGTCAAGAGTAAGGCACCAGCTAATGGACAAGCTGCCCTTGATAACTCAGTACAGGTCAAAGACACGTCGCCGAGGCGCGTAGGCGTTGATACCGAAAATGATGAGCTTGTTGTGATGGACAAGACAAGAACGCATGCTAACGGGGATGAAGAATTCCACGGACACGTGCGTTGCTGGTGTGATCTGCATAATGATCAACAATCTGCGCTGAGAAGGGCCGGGAAGGTCACGAGCAAAGGGAGAATAAAATGAGTCATTACAGCAAGGAAGAGCTTGACAGGCTGTTGAAATCTACTGATAAGAATATCGTTATCGATGCGCTTATGTATTTGTGCTTCAACATCGACGATCCCGAGTGGATTCAAGACAAGTGCATTGAAGCGATTGAAAGTGGGAAGGATGAGGATGTTAGGGGCTTGGGTATTACGTGCATTGGGCATGTAGCAAGAATGTACTCGCAGATAAACCGAAAAAAAGTGATGCCGGTCTTGGAACACCAGCTTAGTAATGAGTCTCTGTCAGGAAGAGCGCAAGATGCTCTTGATGACATTGAATCGTTTGTGAAGTAAATGCGAGGGCCGTTGACGCAGTTCTTTGTGGGTCTGCCCTCCGGTAATGGTCAACGTCCTTGTTCAACGTTGACCTTTGCGTGTAGCCCTGCTTCAAATCCCGCTTGCTCGACCCATCGCAGGCGAGCTGGATCGACAACTCAATGGGCGAGTATTTCGGTGCAACGTACGAGTATGACGCGGACGGGAATCTTGCGCGGCGCAGGGAAGCGGGCGAGCTGACATGGCTGTATGGGTGGGATGCGGCCGGTCGCCTGAAGGAGGCACGGCGCTATGCGCGACCGCCCGCGGCGCATGAGGTCGATCATCACGTGCGGACCGCCGACAGTGTACGGTTCGTGCCGGGCAACGTGCAGCCCGAGGTGACCGTGCTGCTGCGCTATGACGCGTTCGGGCGACGCACGCTCAAGGCGCGCACGCGGCACGCGACGTACTTTTACCAGAACGATCATCTGGGGACGCCGCAGGAAGGTGGTGTGGCTGGGGCGGTACCGGGCGTGGGGCGCGCTCAGGGGTGCGAAGCTGGCCAATGGGGAGGCGGCGGAAACCGGGAATCTGATACGGGCGCAGGGGCAGTATCATGATGAGGAACTGGGGCTGTGTTACAACCGGTATCGGTACTATGATCCGCATGCGGGGCGGTTCATAAGTAGGGATCCGATTGGGCTGCGCGGCGGCATCAATCTGTATGCGTATGCGCCCAACCCGGTGCAATGGATCGATCCGCACGGATTAACTGGCACATTCAAAACCGGATGGCTACACGCCAGGAAGCGGTACTGGCTTCACTCCGGGAGAAAACGTTCCGGGAAGTTAAAAAATGAAAAGCAGTGAGGTACTTGTTGCCGATGGTCAGATTGAGACGTTCTCTTACAGAGGAAATTGTCTAACTGTCCTTATACGGACTGATGGAGGAGCATTCGAAGTTATCTTCCATACGGTTCTTGGCATGAAAGCGACTTCTCCTGAAGGACAGGATTTGTCGCATTTGGCCGAGAGTGCTGAGAGCCCGTATCTCGTTGAGACATGTAGAGCAGCAGAGGAACCGGCGGATGGGTTCAAGGAGTTTAGTTTTATTTCCGCATGGAACGACGAGCCATTATTAACCGTTGTTGCTATTGACGTTCAGGTTCCCCAAACGTTGCGTTAGCACGAAGGGCCGCATACGCGGCCCTTCATGCTTTTACTCGGCGGTAATGTTCAGGCGTCCGTGTTCAACGTTGATCCTGACGCGCTGCCCTGCTGCAAATCCGGCGGTCTCGATCCACCGTCCGGCGAGCTTCATCCACGGATAAAGCGGCGGCTCGGTTCGCAGATGTAACGGTCGGTTCCAGTTGCGCTGGAAGTGTCTCGGCTGCTTGATGGTCACGAAATGTTCCGTGACGTGTGAACGTGCTCTCAGATTGGCAATAGCCATAGTTAACTCTCCTAACATGAGCGGGTTGCGGAGCGTCGGCTGCGCTATGACGGGGCGGGGCAACTGGCACGCATCGACGACCGCACGCGTGGCGCGTCGGAATACGGTTATGACCCGGTGGGCCGGTTGCTGAAGGCGGTGACGCCTGACCTGACGGAGATCTTTGCGTTCGATCCTGCCGGCAACCCGATCGATGCGGCGAAGATCCCGCCGTATCCGGACGGGCTGGAAACGGAGCACGAGCGCACGGCACGGTACGCGCGCGATGCGGCCGAGGATGCGGAGTGGATGCGTGCGCATCCCGGGCAGAAGCCGTTCCGCCTCAAAGGCGCCCGGAGAGTTTGGGGGGTGCCCCTATGTGATTCGTCAAGCGGTAGGGGCGGATTTTGGTTGGTAGAGGGTGCCGTCGCGCAGCATGGCGAACAGCACGTCGCAGCGTCGTCGAGCGAGAGCGATGAGCGCCTGATTGTGGCGCTTGCCCTGCTGGACCTTGCGCGTGTAATAGTCCCTTGAGATCGGGTCTCGCAGGGCAGCAAAGGCCGAGAGGAAGAGCGCTCTCTTGAGTACCTTGTTGCCCCGTCTGGACGGGTGTTCGCCACGGATGGACGAGCCCGAGCGTCGGGTCACCGGGGCGAGGCC
The DNA here is from genome assembly GCF_002902965.1 of Paraburkholderia hospita. GTDB lineage: Bacteria > Pseudomonadota > Gammaproteobacteria > Burkholderiales > Burkholderiaceae > Paraburkholderia > Paraburkholderia hospita. The sequence continues at coordinate 1,446,524 of NZ_CP026106.1, forward strand.
GGCGTAGGCGGCGAGATGCGCAGCCGATGCGAAGGCTTTGTGAGCGACTTCAGTGAGGAGTCTGGCGGCGGTCCTGACGCCGACTCCCGGCATGCTGGTCAGGACCGGCCAAAGAGGGTGTGCGTGCACCAGACGTTCAACTTCGCTGGCAACCTCCTCGCGTTGCTTGCGCAAGGATGCGAGTTGCTGGGCAAGACGCGGCATGACGATGGTTGCGGCCTGAGTACCGGGCACGATCACAGCCTGTTCGCTGAGCGCCTGGACGATGTCGGAAGCCAGGCTCTTGCCCATGCGAGGTGCGAGTTTGGTGAGGCGGTTGGCGAGTGTTTTCTCGCTGGCTGAGGCGAGCTCGGCGGGTGACGGGTATCGCTCAAGCAGATCGAGCACGGCCGGATGGTCGAGCCGCGGCCCCACGACCCTTTCCAGCGCCGGATGGATCTGGGTGAGCAGACCTCGAATGCGGTTGCTGGTCTGCGTGATCTGGGCCGCCAGATCGTCGTCGAAGCCGCACAGCATGGTGAGTTCGGCGAGTGGTTCGTCAGCCAGCCGAAGTGAGCGCAGCGTATGCGGCATTGAGCGCGCGGCTTCAGCAATGATGGCGGCATCGCGAGCATCAGTCTTGGCTTCACCGGCGTGCAGGTCGGCGATGCGGCGCATAGCCAGACCCGGTAGATATGCGACCAGAACATCTTCATCACGGGCGACTGCCACGGGCAACGCGCCGATGGTGGCGGGTTGATCGACGACGAACAGGAGCTGGCCGTGCGTCTTGAGTTCGGTAATGAGGGCGCGCAGCTTGGCCTCATCGTTGGGCAGCGCCTTGTTGTAAAGGCGCTTTCCGCGCCGATCGAGGGCGACGGCGTGATGGTGGCCTTTGCCGACATCGACGCCGACGAATACATCGACAGAGCTATGTTGTTGGTTTTCTTGCATCGAAGGCTTTGCAGGTTGAACGGTTTGGCCTGCAACATCGGTGGCAAGTCTCGGCATCCACGTTACGGACGGCCTCAAGATATCCTGGCCGAGCCCCTATTAGCGATCACCAGCCACCCACCAGGCCCGGTGACAACACCCCCCGGATCATGACTGCGACTGGGGGCGAGAATCATGCCGGGCCTAGCTGGCCAAATCCTCGATTGTCGAGGAATGAAGATAGTAACGGGGCACAGGAAAGGATTGCGCATGTATGTTGAACACAGCGAATCTTCCGAAGACGGCACAAACGACGATGCTTGAACAGCCAGCCCCTATTTCTCCCTCAACCTCAACGGAAAAATAACCATCGCCGCCAGCAACCCCAGCACCCCACCAATCAACGTCTCCCACGCCCGCGCCGTGAGAAATGGAATCGAGTGGATGCCGTTCACCGCGAGCGTGACGATCAGCGTGAACGCAAACGCGCCGCACGCGATGTCGTATCGCTCGGGCAGCGCCATCGAATAAACGATCATCGCCAGCGCCGCAGCGAGCCAGATCAGCAACGGCGCATGCTCCGCAATCGGCAAACAGATGAGTCCTAGCGGCACCCCAACGAGCGTGCCGATGATCCGCCGCCGCACGCGCTGCACGGTGCCCGTCGCGGACCCCGCGACCACGTACGTGCAGGCCGTGATCGCCCACACCGATTCCGCGAGGTTCAGCCACGCGTTCAACGCGACGATCACGAGCGCGCCGCTCGCGGCCTGCAGTCCCATCACGAACTCGGGTGAAGGCCGTCCGGCCACAGGCTCGGGTCCGGGCGACAGCGCGGCGACGACGGCTGGCCGTTCGGCGGGCCCGCTCAGCAGCCGCGGCACGATCGACGCCAGCATCGCGATCAACCCGGCAATTGCAATGCCGGGCAGATCGGCGGGAACGAGTTTCGCGCCGTAGGCCAGCAGTTGCCCGATGTAGATCTGCGAGCCGAGTCCCCCGCCGGTCACGCCGAATCGCTTCAGATAGCCGACGAGGAACGCACCCGTGACCAGTACGAGCTCGGGACCCGCATGCCCGAAGAAGAGCAATGGCTGTGCAAGACATACGTACAACGCCGCGCCGAGCGCGGCCGCCGCGCATAGCAGCGCGAGATCGCGGCTCGATTCGGGCCGTGTCGTGCGCGCCTCCGACACGCTTGCCCACAGCGCGAAGTTGGCCGCGAGCAGGCCGACTGACGCATCGCGTGGCAATCCATGCGTGACGTCCTGCAATGTGCCGAGCGCCGAGGCGAGGCCGTATGCCGTCACGAGGCGCAGCCCCTTGATGCGTCGGTGCGTGCCGGGATCGACGCGCGCGAGCCAGTTGCCGAGCGCGGCAAATGGGTGCCTCGCGGGTATCTCGCGGCGCGCCGTGTCGGCGGAAGGTTCGCGATCGGCGGGATCAGTGGACGGTTCCATGGTGCGAGTCGTCACAATTGGGCAAAGGTTCGCATGAGGGAAAGCGGCGTCTCGTCGAGTACGCGCAAGGCGAGACGCGATCGGCGGATCGTGGCGCGGCAATCGCGCAATGCCCGTTTCACTGGCTTGCCGCCGAGGCCGGGTTCGCGCTGCTGGCAGGCGAACCGCCCACATTGGCGGCCGGACCTGCAGCGGACGCGGCTTCGGACGACGCCACCGCCTCCGACGCCGCCGCCGTTCCCGACCCCCCCGAATCGGCTGCCGTCTGTGCCGCAGGCGGCACGGATGCGCCGGACACGGGCGCCGGCGTGGACAACGTACCCGATGCCGTGCTGCTGGTGAGCTGCGGAGCCCCTTCGTCCGCGGCCGTTCGTTGCCGGTAGCCGTACAGGATGATACCGATCAGCAGCACGATGACGACGAGTATGCCCCAAGCCCAGACGGGAACGCGGCGCGGGCGGGGCGCGACGGGTTCGACTGTCGTCAGCAACTGCTTGGGCGCACCGGGCGCGGCAGCAGCAGAAGCGCCGGCAGCGCCACCCGCCAGTCCGTAAAGATCGCCGCCAGAATATCCGCCGGACGGCGCTGTATCCGCGGATGGCGGCGCCCCGTTCGTCGCCCAACCAGGTGGCCCGTTCCCAGCGACGGCGTGCGCGCGCGGCATGCCCGCCGCGAGTTCGACGAGCCGTTGCGGGACGCTGTCCGCGAACGCAGCGGAACTCGCGAATCCGAGCGCCGTCGCAAATCCCTCTGCAAGCCACGGCGCAGTGATCGGCCATTGATAGGCGAGCAAGCCCGGCAGGTCGCCGGCGCTGCCCTGTTCGAGCAGCATATGGTGCTTGGCGGCACCGAACACCACGGCCGATGCGACATCCGTCAGCGCATGCGCGGCTTGCGGCGGCACGGTCGTCAGGGCGGCGATGTGGTCGCTGATCAACGCGATCTCGCGGCTGTCGGCGATGCGCGTCGCCAGCGCATGACCTGAGCGCTCGACGGCCTTCAGCCCGTGCGAACTCGCGGTCAGGCCGGCGAGCTGCGCCGCGATGCGCGGATTGGATTCGGTGGACATGATCACGACGAACAGGCGCTGCGCGCTTTCCGCGCTGCCTCCTCTCGCCATCATCGTCAGCACGATGCCGGGCGCCGCGCGTTCCACGACCTGCCGGATCGCGTCGGGTGGCAAGCCGATGCGGCTGCTCAACTGCTCGAGGACGTAGGGATTGAAGGCGGCGTTGGCCGCGGCGACCAGATCGGCGTCGTTCACCAGAGGTCTCCTTCGTGTTAGCAAACGGATGAGAGAGTCACCTGAGTCACCTGTTGCGCGGCGGCTGGCCGCTTACCTTTGTCCGAAACGGCCAGGTAAGTATAGGCAGGAATTCCGGCGGCCGGGCTGCGTCGGATGTCGCGGGAAGCCGGGCGGCAAAGCCGGCAGCGATGACGGGCGCCCGCCAGGGAAATGCCCTTGCTATTTTTAAACGCGAGTATCACTCTCGATAGAGCCGCATGCCGGGTCAAAGACCGGCAGCCTGTCCGCTGCGCACGCGGACGTCTTTACGGTGGAGCACGCCATGAGGTCCGCCAGTGCCGTTCACGATCCCAGCCGTCAACTGCTGCCGTTTCGCGAGTCGCTGCTCGCGATGCTCGGCATCGCCTTCGTCACCATGCTGGTCGCGCTCGACCAGACCATCGTCGGCACCGCGTTGCCGCGCATCGTCGCCGATCTGAAGGGCTTCGACTTCTACGCGTGGGTCGCGACCTCGTACATGCTCGCGTCCGTCATCACCATTCCGATCTTCGGGCGGCTCGGCGATCTGTACGGCCGCAAGCCGTTCCTGATCGCCGCGATCCTGCTGTTCACGCTGGCGTCGGTACTGTGCGGGCTCGCGAACAGCATGCTGTTCCTGATCGCCGCGCGCGGCCTGCAGGGCATCGGCGGCGGCATTCTGATCGGCACCGTGTTCGCCACCGTCGCCGATCTGTTCCCCGATCCCAAACTCAGGCTGCGCTGGCTCGTGTTCGTCACGTCGTCGTTCGGCATTGCGAACATCGTCGGGCCGACGCTCGGCGGCATGCTCACGCAGATGCAGGGCTGGCGGCTCGTGTTCTTCGTCAACGTGCCCATCGGCGTCGTGTCGCTGATCTTTGTTCAGATGTTTGTGCCGAAACTGCGCCATCTGAAAGCGAGCGGTCCGATCCAGCTCGACTGGCTCGGTGCATTCGTCGTCGCCGTGACGTTCGGCGCGCTGCAACTGCTGATCGAACTGCTTCCGCGCGAGGGCATCAGCGGCACGACGGGGCTGCTCTTCGCGATCACGGCCGTGTGCAGCCTGACGCTGTACTTCTGGGAAAAGCGCATGGGTTATCCCGTCGTGCCCGTCGACGTGCTGCTCGACCGCAAGCTCGCGCCGCTCTTCGCGATGTCGGTGCTCGGCGGCTTTGCGCTGTTTTCGATGGTGTTCTACGTGCCGCTGCTGTTCCAGGGCGGCTACGCGATGTCGCCGCACGATTCCGGCATGCTGATCACGCCGCTGCTGCTCGGTACGACAGTCGGCAGCGTGCTGAACAATCGCATCGTCACGCGTATCCGGCGCGCGAACGGGGTGATGTATGCCGGCTTCGCGTTCTTCGTGATCGGCTGCGTTGCGCTCGTCTCGTTCAAGGGCCACGAGCCGCATATCGTGTGGATGGCGTGCATGGGCGTGAGCGGACTGGGGCTTGGCCTCGTCGCGACCAATCTGACGATCTGCTCGCAGCAGATCGTCGCGCGCGATCACCTCGGCGCGGTGACGGCGTTGATGCAATCGCTGCGGATTTTTGGCGGCATGCTCGGCACCGCGATCACGGGCGCGCTGCTCGGGCATATGTACACGCAGGGCGTGACCCGCTCGCTCGATTCGTATCAGGCGACGCAATGGCTCAAGTCGTTCGCGAGTCCCGATCTGCTGGTTGACCGCAACGAGCAGTCCGCGCTGATCGAACATCTGGTGGCGGCGGGGCATTCCAGCGATCCGATGATGCACATGGCGCGCGAAGCGCTCATCGCGTCGATTCACATCGGCTTGTCCGTCGCGGCGCTCGCCGCGTTGATCGGGCTATGCCTCGCGTGGTTCGTGCCCGCCGTGCAGGTGACCTATGCCGAGACGGAAGTGCGCGGCGCTTGAGGAGCGCTTGAGGAGCATGAGGGGCGTGCGCGCTTTCTGGCTCGGCAGGCTGCCGCGTTTGCTATCATGGCTGTATAAATATACAGCCTTCCGTGTCCGATAGCCGTGCCGACCGACGCTCCCGATCCGTTCTATTACTTGTCGAATTTCGAGCGCGCGCTCGCGTGGATCGCCGGCCGTTACGACGATCTGCTCGACGACAGCGAGCGCGCCTTTCTCGACGCATTCCTGCGCGACGGCGCGCGCCTGCCGAAAGCATCGCGCGCGCTCCTCGTGCGCATGCTGATGCGCAAAGGCACGCTGTTTCGCACGGGGCGGCTCGCGTATGCGGAGATCGGTTGTCCCGTGCAGGCGGCCGTGCCGCTGGCCGCACTCGGCTGGATCGATGCGGACGCAGGCGTGTCACTCGACGAACTGTTCGCGTGCGCGACGCGCCCCGAACTTCAACGCATGTTCGCCGCGTCTCCCGCGCTCAAGGGCCTGCGCAAGGCCGAATGGCTCGAAGCGCTGCGCGTCGCTGACCCCGCGCACGCGCTGCCACGGCGTTATCGCGAGTGGGACGCAGCCGCTGACGAAGCCGCGCTGCGCGTGCTCGTCGCGCCGCTCTGCGAGCGTTTCCGGTTGATGTTCTTCGGCAATCTGCATCAGGACTGGTCCGAGTTCGTGCTCGCCGATCTCGGCGTGTATCAGTACGAGCGCGTGGCGTTCGGGCCGTCGTCGCGGGCGTTCCAGCAGCGGGGCGACGTCGACTGCTATCTGGCGCTGCAAGCGTGCCGCGACGCGCTGGAACTCACGGACGACGAAGCGTTCGACCCGCTGCTCGAAGCCGTCGATGCAATCGATACCCAGCACAACCCCTGGCTCGCGTTGCGCCGCGCGAAGCTGCTGTACGCGATCGGCTATCAGGCCGAACGCCGACGCGACTGGGATGCTGCCTTGCGCATCTACGAGCGCTGCGCGTGGCCGGGTGCGCGACACAGGCGCATGCGCGTGCTGGAGCGCGACGGCCGCGACGAAGCGGCGCTTGCGCTGGCGCTGCAGGCGGCCGCCGTTCCCGAGAGCGAAGAGGAGCAGCAGCGCGTTGCGCGCATGCTGCCGCGCCTGCAACGGCGGCTCGGCGTCGCGGCGCAGAAACCCGCTGGCGTGCGCGCGGCGCAGCGCGGCATGCTCGAATTGCCGCGTCCATTTGAGCCCGTTGCCGTCGAATACGCGGTGCGCGATCATCTGTCGACGGAAGATGCGCCTGTGCATTACGTCGAAAACGCGCTGATCAATTCGCTGTTCGGTCTGCTGTGCTGGGAGCCCGTTTTCGAGGCCGTGCCGGGCGCGTTCTTTCACCCGTTCCAGCGCGGCCCCGCCGATCTGCTCGCGCCCGACTTCCGCGCGCGGCGTGCCGCGCAGTTCGACGTCTGCTTCGCGCAACTGGAAAGCGGCGCGTATCGCGAGACGATCCTGCGTCACTTCGAAACCAAAGCCGGGGTTCAATCGCCGTTCGTGTTCTGGGGCATGCTCACGCCCGAGCTGCTGACGCTCGCGCTCGATTGCCTGCCCGCCGCGCATCTGAAGCTGTGGTTCGAGCGGCTGTTGCTGGATATTCGCGCGAACCGTTCGGGCCTGCCCGACCTGATCCGCTTCTGGCCGCGCGAGCGGCGCTATGAACTGATCGAAGTGAAAGGGCCGGGCGACCGTCTGCAGGACAACCAGATCCGCTGGCTCGCGTACTGCGTGCAGCACGACATGCCCGTGCGCGTGCTGGATATCCGCTGGACCGAAAGCGCCGACGATGCGCTGGTCGGTGCAACGGACGCGGAGGCGGCATGACCTACGTCGTCGCCGTGCGCACGCTCTGCGAATTCACCGCGCGGCGCGGCGATCTCGATCTGCGCTTCACGCCCGCGCCGTCGGCGCTCGAAGGCATCGCCGGACATCAGGCCGTGACGGCGCGCCGCGCATCCGGCTATGAAGCGGAGATCACGCTGACGGGTACGCATCGTGGCCTCACGGTGCGTGGCCGCGCCGACGGCTACGACCGGGCGCTGAACCGGCTTGAAGAGATCAAGACACATCGCGGCGATCTCGAACGAATGCCCGCGAATCATCGCGCGCTGCATTGGGCGCAGGCGCTGGTGTATGGGCATCTACTGTGCGAGGCGCGCGCGCTCGAAGAGTTGACGGTCGCCCTCGTGTACTTCGATATCGCCGACCAGAAGGAAACCGTGCTGACGGAGCAGCACTCGGCCGCTTCGCTGCGCGCGTTTTTCGAGGTTCAGTGCGAGCGCTTCGTCGCGTGGGCCGCGCGCGAAGAAGCGCATCGCGATGCGCGCAACGCCGCGTTGAACGCGCTGCGCTTTCCATACCGCGAGTTTCGCAGCGGTCAGCGCGAACTGTCCGTGGCCGTGTTTCGCGCGGCGCGCGACGGGCGCTGTCTGATGGCGCAGGCGCCGACGGGCATCGGCAAGACGCTCGGCACGATCTTTCCGCTACTGAAGGCGTGCGGCGCTGATCATCTCGACCGGGTGTTCTTCCTGACGGCAAAAACGCCGGGCCGCGCGCTCGCGCTCGAAGCCGTCGAATCCCTGCATCGCAGCGAAGCCGCGCTGCCGTTGCGCACGCTCGAACTCGTCGCGCGCGACAAGGCCTGCGAGCATCCCGACAAATCGTGCGACGGTGATTCCTGTCCGCTCGCGCGCGGCTTCTACGACCGGCTGCCCGCCGCGCGCGACACGGCGTTGCAGGCGCGCACGCTCGACCGCGCAGCCGTGCGCGAAGCGGCGCTTGCGCACGGCATCTGTCCGTACTATCTCGCGCAGGAAATGGCGCGCTGGTGCGACGTGGTGATCGGCGACTACAACTACTACTTCGACAGTAGCGCGATGCTGTACGCGCTGACGCAACTGAACGGCTGGCGCGTCGCGGTGCTCGCCGACGAAGCGCACAATCTGCCCGACCGCGCGCGCCGCATGTACAGCGCGACGCTCGATCAACATGCGTTTCGCGGCGCGCGCCATGCCGCGCCTGTAGCACTGAAAAAGCCGTTCGATCGATTGAACCGCGAATGGAATGCGTTGAACCGCGAGCGCAATGCCGCGTACGAGGTGCTGCCCGGCGTGCCGCCAAAGCTGCAGTCGGCACTGCAAAATCTGATCGCATCGATTGGCGATCAGCTTGCGGAAACCTCGCAATCCGTCGATGAAAACGCGCTGCGTTTCTATTTCGACGCGCTGCATTTCATGTCGCTCGTCGAGCAGTTCGGCCATCATTCGATCGTCGATGTGACGCTCGATGCGCATCGCGGCCAGGCCCACGCGAAGTCATCGACAGAGATTTGCGTGCGCAACGTGATTCCCGCGCCGTTTCTCAAGCCACGCTACGCCGCCGCGCGCGCGACGATCGTGTTCTCCGGCACGCTCAGCCCGCAGCACTTCTATCGCGACATGCTCGGTCTGCCTGACGATACAGGCTGGCTCGACGTCGGAGGGCCGTTCAGGGCCGAGCAGCTGGATGTGCATGTCGCGCATCATGTGTCGACGCGCTGGCGCGACCGCGAGCGCTCGCTCGAACCGATCGTCGATCTGATCGCGCAGCAGTACGCCGCGCGTCCGGGCAACTACCTCGGCTTTCTGAGCAGCTTCGATTATCTGCAGCGCGTCGCCGGATCGATGCGCGAGCGGCATCCGCAGGTGCCCATCTGGACGCAGGAGCCGCGCATGGACGAGACCGCGCGCGACGCGTTCCTCGCGCGCTTCACGACGAGCGGCGCGGGCGTCGGCTTCGCGGTGCTGGGCGGCGCGTTTTCGGAGGGCATCGATCTGGTCGGCGAGCGGCTCATCGGCGCGTTCATCGCGACGCTCGGCTTGCCGCAGATGAACGACGTCAACGAACAGATGCGTCGCACCTTCGATGCGCAGTTCGGCAACGGCTACGACTATGCGTATCTGTATCCGGGTATGCAGAAGGTCGTGCAGGCGGCGGGGCGCGTGATTCGCACCGAGCAGGACGCGGGCGTCGTGCATCTGATCGACGACCGGTATCGGCACGCGGATGTGAAGCGGCTGTTGCCGCGCTGGTGGAAGGTCGCTATATAGCAACAAGAAGCAACAAGAACAGGAGACAACCCGTGCGCGCAGGCGAATACCGCTTCACGACGATCTGGCGCGTCGGCGCGCCGTTACCGGCCGTATGGGATGCCATCCACGATCCGGCGCGCTGGCCGCAATGGTGGACCTGCGTCGAGCGCGTGATCGAAGTGGAGCCGGGCGCGAGCGACGGCGTCGGCGCATTGCATCGCTACACGTGGAAAGGGCGCTTGCCGTATCGCGTCGCGTTCGACATGCGCGTGACCCGCGTCGAGCCGCTCGCTGTGCTCGAAGGCGAAGCGTGCGGCGACGTCGAAGGAACGGGGCGCTGGCACTTCTCGACGCACGGCGAAGCGACGGTGGTGTGCTACGAATGGCGCGTGCGCACGAAGCGCGGCTGGATGAACCTGCTTGCGCCGCTCGCGCGTCCGTTCTTCAAATGGAATCACGATTATGTGATGCAGCGGGGCGGCGAAGCGCTCGCCGATCTGCTCGACGCGCGGCTGCTTGGCGTCGAGCATTCGTCATGAGACGGGCAGCCGCGCAGCCGAGTTGTCGAAGCTCAGTGCCGCGCCACCTTCGATGTCGGCTTTTGCACTTGTTGCGGTCCATCCGGCACATTCGACGGACGCGGTGGGCCTTCGAGCTCGTCATTAGCGGAATCAGAACCGCCTTGCGCGGGATTGGCCGCGACCAGCATGCTGCGCTGTGGATTTGAGATCTCGATGCCCTTCGCGCGGAACGCGTCGAAGATGCGCCGGTTGAATTCGCGCTGCACCGGCCAGCGTGCCGAGTCGCGGCATTGAATCTGGCCGGCGAGCGTGACGGACGCGCCATCGACGGCATCGACGCCCCAGAAGCTGAAGTCCGACAGGATGCCGTCCTTGAACTGCTCGTCTTCGCGCAACGCGGCGCCGATTTCCTTGAGCGTCGCGATCGCGAGGTCGACGTCCTGGCCGTACGCGATGCTGACCCGAACGGCCGCGTTGCCGAGCCCGCGATTCGTATTGTTCACCGTCGACACCGAACTGAACGGCACCGTGTATAGCGAGCCGTCGCCGCCGCGTAGGCGCACCGTGCGGATCGACAGATACTCGACCGTGCCGGACACGCCCGCGAGCGTTACCCAGTCGCCGACCTGCATCGCGTTTTCCATCAGCAGGAAAATTCCCGTGATGAAATCCTGCACCAGCTTTTGCGAGCCGAAGCCGAGCGCAACGCCGAAGATGCTCGCGCTCGCGAGCAGCGGCGCCGTGTTCACGCCAAGCTCGCTCAGGCACGTCATCACGACGACCAGCGCGATCACGACGAACAGCGCCGAGCGCAGCATCGGCACCAGCGTGCGCAGCCGCGCGGCGCGCATCAGGTCGCCGCTTTTGGTCCACTGCGCGAGGCGCTTTTCGACGGATACATTCGCGATCTCCCATACGACCAGCGCAATCACGGCGGCCACGCAGATCGTCACGATGGCCGACGTCAGCCGGTGGCCGATCGCGCCGGGCCGGAAGAACTGCCACACGTCGAGGCCCCACAACTGCAGCAGCACGAGCGCGGTGACGACGATCACGAGCGCTGAGATGGCGCGCCGGATCAACGGGTAGTAGCGGTACGCGTGCTCATGAATCAGCGAACGGTGCTCGCCGTCTTCGACATGAAAGAGCCGCCCGAGCGCGCCGAACAGCACGATCGCCACCACGCGCGCGGCCACCAGCACGGCGAGCGACACACCACCCAGATGCAGCAGCGTGCGGTAGCCGTTGTGCACGTCGAGCGCCCACACGAACCACAGCGCCATCACGATGAACACGGCAACCCACGCCCACATGTCGATCAGGCCGTGCGCCAGCATCGTCACGGTGCGCTGGCTGTCGGCGTCGGTCTCGCCGGTGCGCTCACGCAGCAGTGCGGAAATCGGCGCGCGGCATTGCAGGATCATGATCGACACCATCACGTGCCCGACCAGCGCCAGCAGCTTGACGAGGGGCAAATGCGCCGCGTCGCTCAGGCCGAGCGCGGTGGCGATCTGGATCAGCGCGCCGCCCGCGCCGATCACGCTGACCACGCGAATCACCCAGCGCTGCATGAACAGCGCCCAGCCATCGGGCACCCGCAACAGACGCAGCCGCGGCGCATCCGGCTGCAGGAAAAAGCCTGCGGCGATCACGATCGCGCGGCAGATCACGTACAGGTCGATCAGGCCGTTGAGCGCCGCGTCCTGAACCGTGCCGTCGTCGGTGAAGATCGACATCAGCGCGCTCGCGGCCGCGACGAACACGACGAGCGGCAGCATCCGCAATAGCAGTTGCAGCGCCGCGCTCGGCAGACGCTGCAGCGTGGTCCAGTGATGTTCCGCCTGGCGCTTGCTGCGCGCTTCCTTTTGCTGATTGTTGGGTTTCGGCAAGGACGCGTCGGACGCGGACGATGCAGCCGATGACCTGGGCGGCGTCGACATCGACGGCGCGGCCGGGCTCGCCGCGAAGCCGGCTGCCGCCTGGGCTGCTGCGGCTTCGGCGGCTTCGGCGGTATCGGCGGCCTCGGCGCTCGCAACGGCATCCGAAGCCGCGGCTTCGCGTGCATGCTCGTGCGCTTCGCGGGCCTCACGTGCCTCGCGCCGCAAGATGATCGCGGCGCGCGCCCGGCGCAGCAGCCGGCGCGCGAGCCATTCGAGCCCGATCGCGGGCAGCAGCGTGCCGATCAGCGCGAGCAGCACGCCGAACACTCTTGCACGCTCGTGCGGATCGGAAAGCTGCACGTTCCACCAGTAACGGGCCGACGACGTATCGAGCAGCACCGTGGCCGAGCGCTTGAGCGTCATGCCGCCTTGCGTGATCCAGTGCGCGCCCTGGCGCACCAGCTGCGACGCGAGGCCGTTCGACTTGAACGCGGCGGGCACGCTCGCGCCCGACGCGGCGTCCGCCGCCGTCGCCGATGCGCCCGAGGCCGGTGCGGCGGGTGTCGCGAGCACGCCTGCGGCGGCGATGGCCGTTAGCGTGTCTTCGATCTGCGCGCGCTTTGTGGGGTCGTTCAGCACCTGCAACGCCTGGCGGGCCTGGTCGGGCGTCAGCGTGACAGTGGTGGAGGACGCGCCGGACGCGCTCGTCGTAGCCGTCACGGCGGAGAAGGCGGGCGCGCAGAACAGCGCGAGCAGACAGATCAGGAGAAATTTGCGCATGTAGGGCCGGTGGTCGGCGGCGATGCGCGCACGGCTGGACGCGATGCGGCGCCGGGAGCCACCACGATTCGACTGGAAAATAAAACGACCCCGGCGGCGCACGATAAGTTCCGCAAAGCAGCGAATCCCGTGACCCAACGGGCATGAATGCGTGCGATGCGGGCATTTTCCGTGCGTTTTTGTGCTGACGCACGGCGCGACGACGCCGCTGGCGCGTTATGCGCGTTTACGCGTGAGCGGGGTGGGCGGGCTTGCCGAGCGTCCCGTCGACGACTTCCGTGAACGTCCGTTCTTCGCGCAGGATGAAGCGCTTGGCCTGTGCCATGCCGAAGTTCTCAAGCGCTGCGGGATCGGTGCGCAGCCGCGTGCGATACGCTTCGTAAGCGGCGAGGCTGTCGAACGCAATCAGGCCCCACGCGATGTCGTTGGTCCCTTCGTGCGGCAGAAAATAGCCGAGCAGATGACCGCCGCAGCGCGGAATGATTTCTCCCCAGTTCTCCGCGTACTGTCTGAACGCGTCGCGCTGGAACGGATCGATCTGATAGCGGATGAAACAGGTGATCGTCATGGAGACTCCCGTCGTGGTTGCCGTTAAGTGGATGAGGTCAGTATCCGCGACGCGTCGCGCGCGATGTTTCAGGCTGGATGGAAGTGTCGATGTGCGTTGCGCTATTGTTCACTCTGCGGCTTCTGCTGCCCGCGAATCGTCACCGCCGCGCACGCCGCGCCCAGCAGCGCGCACAGCGCCGACACCAGCGCGACGGCGCGCAGCCCCGCGTCGATGGCATCGGACTGCGCGGCGACAATTTCAGCCGGCACAGCATGCGCGCCCGTCATCATGTCTGGCGCAAGCTGACCCTCGCGATGCAAATCGGCGGGAATGTTCAATTGTTCGAGCCGCTCCGACAGCGCCGCGTTGTGCGACCAGACGAACACGATGCCGAGCACCGCGATCGCCAGCAGGCTCGCGATCCGAGCGACGGCATTGTTGATACCGGACGCGACACCCGTACGCGCGGTGGCAACGGACGTCATCACGGCCGTCGTGAGCGGCGCCACCGTGATCGTCATCCCGAGGCCGAGCACGGCGAGGGCAGGGAAGAAGCTCGTCCAGTAGCGCGCACGGTCGATGTCGAGCCAGCCGGGCAGCGCGAGCAGCGCAAAGCCGGCTGCCGCGATCACAGGGCCGACCGTCAGCAGCCGGCGCGTTCCGTAACGCACGGCCAGCCCGCCCGTGAAGCGCGACAGTACGCCGATCACCACTGGCACGGGCAGCAGCGCGGCGCCCGCTTGCGTCGCCGTGTAGCCGTGCGCGCGAATCAGCGTGAACGGCAGAAAGAACAGCGCGCCGCCCAGACCGAAATACAGCAGCAGCGTGACGAGGTTCGCGCCGCTGAAATCTCGCGAATGAAACACATCGAGCGGCATCATCGGGTCCTGGCTGCGCGCCTCGATGGCGACGAACGCGGCGCACAGAGCCAGTCCGCCGGCGATCATGCCGATCACGATCTCATCGGTGAAACCATGCGACGAAGCGAGCGTGAGACCGTACGTCAACAGGCCGAGTCCTAGTGCCGCCGTCAGTGCGCCCGGCCAGTCGAGGCGCTGCGCAGCGCTTGAGCCGCGGCTAACAGGTATCGACGACAGCGCGAGCGCAACCGTGACGACCGCAATCGGCACGTTCAGATAGAAGATGGCGCGCCACGAGAACGCGTCGACGAGCCAGCCGCCCGCGACGGGCCCGAGTGCCGATGTGATCGCGCCGAAGCCGGCCCATGTGCCGATAGCGCGGCCGCGCTCGCGTTCGTCGAACACGGCGCCGATGATCGCGAGACTGCTCGGCACCAGCAGCGCCGCGCCCGCGCCTTGCACGGCGCGCGCCGCGATCAGCGCGGCGGGTTCGGGCGCGAGGCCGCACGCCGCGGATGCGGCCGTGAACAGCACGATGCCCGCGACGAATACGGTCCGCCGCCCGAGCTTGTCGCCCAGCGCGCCGCCGACGAGCACCAGCGACCCGAGCAGCAACAGATACGCGTTGACGACCCATTGCATCGCCGCGACGCTCGCGCCGAGTTCGGTCTGAATGGCGGGCAGCGCGACGTTGACGACGGAGCCGTCGATGAACGCCATGCTGGAGCCGAGTATCGTCGCGCCGAGCGCGAGGCGCTTGCGCCGGCAGGGAATCCCGGCGGCGGGTTGCGCGCGGATCGCGAGATCGTCGCAGGGGCTGGCCTGGGCAGGGAAGGCGTGCGGCTGGTCGCGCGCGTGGTTCAGAGAAGCGCGGTCGGACATGACGGGTGTCCACTCCATTGCGGTGCGATCGACAATGCAATGGACACATTTAGCGCCACGCCGTTCAGCATCAACTGAACGACGTGAAGGCCGCCGCGTGACTCAAGGGAAGAAACTCAAAGAAAGAAAAGACGAACTCAGCCCACCGACACCGCTGCGACAGCGCGCGGCCGGTGCGAGCCCGCATCGCTGTCGTCGCCGTCGTCCGCGCCGCCCGGATCGGATGAGCCGTCCGTGCCACCATCGGTGCGGCCTTCTCCGCCGGCACGGCGCATCGAGCGCATCGCGTTCGCGTCCGGGTTCATGCGGTTCGCGTTCATCAGCCGGTAGAGCGTCGCGCGCGACACGCCGAGATCGGCCGCCGCGCCCGACAGGTTGTGGCCGTGCCGCTTCAACGCTTCTTCGATTGCCTCGATTTCCGCCCGCGTGCGGATTTCGGCGAGCGTCTTCGCGCGCACGCCCGATATTTCCGGCAAGCCGAGATCGGTTTCCGTGATGAAGCGTCCTTCCGTCATCACGACGGCGCGCCGCACGCAGTTGATCAGCTCGCGCACGTTGCCAGGCCAGTCGTAGTTCGACATCGAGACCACCGCGCTGCTGGAAAAACCGCGAATCTTGTGCGTGCCGTCCTGCCGATACATGCTGAGCGCATAGTCGGCGAGCAGGCGAATGTCGCTGCCGCGTTCGCGCAGCGGCGGCTCATCGAGCCGAAGCACGCACAGCCGGTGATACAGGTCGGCGCGGAAGCGTCCGTCCTTCACGGCGGCTTCGAGATTCACGTGCGTCGCCGAGATCACCCGCACGTCGACCTTGACGGAGGCGTTGCCGCCCAGGCGCTCGATCGTGCCTTCCTGCAGGAAGCGCAGCAGCACGGCCTGGCATTCGTGCGGCATGTCGCCGATTTCGTCGAGGAACAGCGTGCCGCCGTGCGCATGCTCGATGCGGCCGATCTTGCGTTGCAGCGCGCCCGTGAACGCGCCGCGCTCATGGCCGAACAGTTCAGCCTGCAAAAGGGTAGGCGGAATCGCCGCGCAATTGATCGCGACGAAGGCCTGCTGCGCGCGCGTCGAGCCGTCGTGCACCGCGCGCGCGGTCAGTTCCTTGCCCGTGCCCGATTCGCCCGCGATGAACACGGGCGCGTCCGTCTGCGCGCACTTGTCGATCCGGCGATACAGCTTTTGCATCGGCTCGCAATGGCCGACCATGCCGTGCGCGCCGAGCGACGGCTGCGGCCGGAAGCTCGCGCGGCGCAGATTCGACAGGCCGTGCGCGTGACCGAGCGCGAAGATCAGCCGGTCGTTCATGCACGGCGCGGTGACGAAGTCGAAGCAGTAGTCGAGGATGAAGCGGCTGGTGAGGTCGTCGGTGGCGTGGCCGGGCGCGATCTGCGCGATCCAGTTTGCCTCGCCGTGACGCATGCAGGCCTCGAGCGCCGAGAGCTGCTGCTGCGTGACGTCGTCGGGCAGCGTGACGAGGCCGACCTTGATGTCGCCCCGATCGAGCAGTTTTTCCGCAGCGGCCGTGGTCCTGGCGTGTACGACCTGCCATCCGGCCGCGCCCAGAAAGGCTGCGAGCGCTTCGTCGGGCGTCGAGGCCACACAAAGCACGGTGCGGTCGGAAGCGCCCGTTGTGGAAGTGGAATTCATGTTACCCCCGGTAGTGGACGTCGCCCTTGCGCATCGTGCAGCAAGGTCAGTGATCCTTGTACTACGGCAAAACGGTGTGGTCTTTTGAGGGTCCGCATGCGCGAACCCGAGCATTTTTCATTTTCTTCTATATGCGGGTCATGAATGCCGCAATGTCGCCATGCCTTTGCGCTGCGTACATGCTTCGCAACACGAAGTTATCGTCGCATGAAATGCACGGTGAAAACAAAGATAAATGAAAGGGTAGGGGCTTTATATAAGCGTAAATCTGGATGCAGATACACCCTTCTGCAATTTCTACCGGCGCTTAAATCGTTTGCGGATCGCGGCACCTGACAGGCACGTGCAAGTGGGTGTCGCACGCGTCGCCTTGCTGCACAAGGCCGCGCCTCCTTTGCCGCCGGCCTTTTCCCGCCGTCTCAACTCTGCGACACATTTGACAATCGGTTCTTCAGACCGAACGGCAGCTGCCGGCGAACGGTAGATCTGACCGGAAGCCATTGGCACCGGGCTTCGCGGCCCGATTCATCGCATCTTTGAGCGCGCGCCGACGGCTATGTGGCCTGGCGAACGCGCGCCCCGCGCTTCGAAATCACGTTACGGGTTCGCAACATCGCGAACCGCGGGCCTCTGAAAAACTGCGTGGCGCGCAAGCCCGATCACGGCGCGACAAGGGTTTGCGGGTACATGGCACACCCGTTGCGATATGGCTGTCACGACGAAAACGTTGCTGCCGGAAAGCAGGGCCAAAGGAAGTCTCCGGCAGCAGCACAGAACTTCGCAGTCGCGGCCGGGGTTTGCCACATGCGACTGTGGGGGCGGCGGAGCCAATGGGGGGCGGACGTCGGCAGAAAGTGGCGCGAATGGTTCGTACGACGTACGGCCATTCGCGACCATGACGACACCTTCGGCGGCACTTGCCGGTTGTACCCGTCCGAAAGGGCGGTTTTATTGGTCAATGCGCATGGGGCGCGGCGGCCATGTGACATCTTATTTCCTACGGGGGACATATGAAGAACGCAATCCAACAATTTCTGCGCGAAGAAGACGGCGTATCGGCAATCGAATACGGCCTGCTGGCTGGGCTGATTGCGGTGGCGATCGTTACGACGGTGGGCTTGATCGGCACCAATCTCAACCGCGTCTTTGGTTACGTCAAAGACAAGCTGGTTGGCATCACGCAACCGACCTGAGCTTGGCGAGATCCAGTCCGCACCAGTCCAAATCTCTACGGGGAAGACCATGAAAAATGCAGTTCAGAACTTTCTGCGCGAAGAAGACGGCGTATCGGCCATCGAATACGGGTTGCTTGCAGGCCTGATCGCAGTGGCGATCGTCACGACGGTCGGGCTGATAGGCACCAATCTCGATCGCGTCTTCGGCTACGTCAAGGACAAGCTGGTTGGCATCACCCAACCGACCTGATCCAGGCTGTTTCGCGTTCGCGTCACCTGACCGCCGCCTGGCCTCGAAATACGGTCGTTCGAGGCAGGCAGCGGCAAACAGAAAAGTCCATTCAACCAGCGGAGCTTTCGATGAACGGTGTGCCTTTTCCGGTGGGTCCCTGCGTGTTGGCGCTGGTCGTGATTGCCGCGATCTACGACATCCACGCGCGGCGCATTCCGAACTGGCTGGTCGTCATTGGTCTGGGCGCGGGACTCGTCGTGCAGTGCGCGCTGCATGGCGCGATCGACGGGATGCAGTTGTGGGGTGGCGGCCTGCTCGTCGGCGGCGCGGTGCTTTTGCCCGGTTATCTGTTACGGATGATGGGCGCGGGCGACGTGAAGCTGATGGCGGCTGTCGGTTGTTTCTGCGGGGCGAGCGGTGCATTCGAAGCCGCGTTGATGGTGTGCATGGCCGGTGGCGTCTGGGCGCTGGTGGAGATGCTGCGGCACCGGCAGATGCGCGCCGGACTGCACAACATGGCTGCCGTGCTGATCGACGTGTCGATGCCTTCGGGCGGCGCGCCGGGCGGCAGCGAGCAGGGTACGAGCAACACGAGAACAAGACGGCCGACAACAGGCACGCTGCCATACGGCGTGGCCATCGCGATCGGCACGATGCTGTCGCTGTTCGTGAACGTGTGACGAAGCGGCAAGCAAAAAGAACAACGAATAACGCAGCACGGGGCAAGAAGCGAATAAACGGATTTCTACGGGGAAGCAGCGACGGGGCCAGCAGGTGAATCAGGGCAGGACGGCAGTTCATAACGACAAACAGCGTTAGCGACCGACAACAAGAGGCGAACGGCGGACAACAGCCGAAGCCCACCAGAACGCAGCAAAAAAACACAGCGGCAGTGACAAGAGAAACAGCAGCACTGAGCCTTCGCAGAGAGGCTTGAAGCAAATCCAGGAACGGGGTGTGGACGCGGGGTCGTCCACCTGGAAAGAGCCTTCGCAGGAAGGCCGGCCAGATACGGGGGAAGTGATGAAGACGAACGATTCAGGCCGCAAGACGGCCAATGCCAATACATCGGCAACACGGGGGAGCCGTTCCGCATCGGCGGACAACGGCAGCGGCATCGAGGCCGGCACTATGAACCGGCCACACCGCACGGAGGCCGCGTCCACGGCGTACGCAATGTACTACGTGGACGCGGCGCCGGAACTGCTCTACACGACCGATCCCGCCATCTATCTGCGCCAGCGCGCGCTGCTCACGCCGGCGGGCCGGCTGGAGCGCGAATACGCGCTGCAAGCGCTGCTCGAGGAGCTCGTCGTCGCGCGGTGGGTGGCGAAGCGCGAAGCGGAACGCCGCGCGCAGCAAGCCGCGCCGTTGCGCGCCGCGTTGCAGCTGCCCGCACATCAGCCAGTCGCAAGCGCAGACGATGACGACGCGCACAGCCCGCCGGACCGCGACCGCGATCTGATGGACTGACGGACAGACTCACTGCCCAATCCCTGCAACACGATCCCTAGAGCGCCGTCGCCGACGGCGAGAGTCAGGAGAACGACATGAAGAACGCTCGCGCGTTGGTGATGTTGGTCGTCGCGACGGCGGCCGGTCTTGCGGCCGTGGTGTTCGCGTCGCGCTGGATGATCCAGCAGTCGTCGACGACGACAACCAAGGTGGTGATCGCATCGGCCGATATGAGTCTCGGTCAGCGCGTTTCGCCCGACATGCTGAAGGTATCCGACTGGCCCGCCGGCAGCGTGCCGACGGGCACCTTCAACGACGTGAAAAAGCTCGAAGGACGCGTGCTGAAGACGAGCCTGGCGCGCGGCGAGCCCGTGCTCGAGGCGAAGCTCTCGCCCGTCGGCACGGTCGGCGGGCTGTCGGCCGTCATCAACGAAGGCAAGCGCGCGATCACCGTGCGCGTGAACGACGTGATCGGCGTCGCGGGCTTCGCGCTGCCGGGCAATTACGTCGACATCCTCGTCAACACCGAGAAGGACAACAAGGACGGCGGCGTAACGGGACGCGACCAGAACATCTCGAAGATCGTGCTCGAAAAGATCCTCGTGCTCGCCGTCGCGCAGGAAGTGGGCCGCGACGAAACCAAACCGAAGGTCGTCGATGCCGTGACGCTCGAAGTCACGCCCGAGCAGGCCGAGAAGATCGACCTCGCGCGCAGCATCGGTTCGCTATCGCTCGTGCTGCGCAACCAGATCGATCCGCAGGACACGACGACGGCGGGCGCGACCAAGGCGTCGCTGCTGAAGATTCCCGTCGCCGTGCCGCCCGCGCCAGCCGCGCCCGCGCCGAAGCCCGTGGTGCGCAAGATCGTTGCGCGGGCGCCGGCGAACTGCGTGAGCGTGATCGACGGATCGCAGGCCAGACAGGAATGCTTTTGAGCGGCACGTAATTCTTGAGAACAACGAGTGAGCACTGCGCGCGAGACCGGCGCGTGAGACCAGCGTGAAAACCGCGCGGGCACAGAACCTGGCGCGAACCGCAAGCCGTGACGAGACCAGACAACGGCGCCAATACGGGGGAAGGACATGAATGCCACAGAGAACCAGCGCGCGCATGCAAGGCGTGAGCGCGATACGACGCAAGCCGCAACGTTTCCGCGCCGCTCGCGTCTCGCGCAGGCCAGCGCCTGCGGTCTGATCGGCGCCGCATTGTGGGCGCTGCCCGCCGCGCAGGCCGTGAGCCAGGAAGCCGGTTTGCCGGGCCAGGCGCCGCTGCCGATGAGCATGGCGTCGAACGGCGGCGCCGTGCATCTGACGATCGGCATGAGCGGCGCCGCGCAAGCGGCCGCGGCAGGCGTGACGCAAGGCGGCCGCGGCCCGAACTGTACGGGCACGATCGCCGATCACCAGAGCGTGACGATTCCCGTCGGCAAGTCGCTCATGGTCAACATCCGCGAGTCGGTGAAGACGCGCACGGTCGGCAATCCGTCGATCGTGCAGGCGATGCTCGTGTCGCCGCAAACGCTCTATCTGCTCGGCACCGATGTCGGCACGACCAATATGATCGTGCAGGGCAGAAGCGGCTCGTGCACGATCATCGACGTCGCCGTCGGCGCCGATCCGGGCGGCCTGCAGCAGACGCTCGCCGTATTGATGCCCGAAGAAACAGGCGTGCAGGTCAAGGCCGCCGCCGACACGCTCGTGCTGACGGGCACCGTGTCCGACTCGGTGAAAGCCGAGCGCATCGTCGAACTGGCCCACGCTTATGTGTCGCGCCAGACTGCGCCCGTGCCCGTCGCCGCGCCCGCCAACGGGGCAGGCGCCCAGGGTGGCGCGATGATTCCCGCCGTGATGAAGACGGCGGGCGCATCGGGTAACGGCAACAACGAACGCATCGTCAACATGATGCATGTCGCCGCGCCGCAGCAAGTGATGCTCGAAGTGAAGGTGGCCGAAGTGTCGAAGACGCTGATCGACCAGCTCGGCATGGCCGCCAACATCCAGGGCGGCACGGGCAGCTGGAGCTTCGGCCTGCTCGCCGATTTCCTGTCGGGCGGCATGGGTGCGCTGATCGGCTCGAAGGCGAACAACAAGCCGCTGAACTTCGCGTTCGACGCACAGAAGACCGACCAGCTCGTCAAGGTGCTCGCCGAGCCTAACCTGATGGCGATCAGCGGCCAGGAAGCGAGCTTCCTCGCGGGCGGCAAGGTCTTTATCCCTGTGCCGCAAAGCAACGGCACAGGGGGCTCGACGATCATCCTGCAGGAAGAAACGTTCGGCGTCGGTTTGACCTTCACGCCGACCGTGCTCGATAACGGCCGCATCAATCTCAAGGTCTCGCCGGAAGTGTCGGAGCTGTCGCCGACGGGCGTCGCCGTGACGGCGGGCACCGTCAGCACAACGGCCGTGCTGCCCCTCATCACGACACGCCGCGCGTCGACCACGCTGCAGGTCTACGACGGCCAGAGCTTCGCGATCGGCGGCCTGATGAAGAGCAACGTGACGGGCACGCTCAAGGGCCTTCCGGGCCTCGGCGAAGTGCCCGTGCTCGGCGCGCTGTTCCGCAGCACGAACTTCCAGGAGGACAAGACGGAACTCGTGTTCGTCGTGACGCCGCGTCTCGCGAAACCGCTGCCGCAGAACTATCCGCTGCCCACCGATCACTTCGGCAAGGTCACGGAAGCAGGCGTGCTCTTCACGGGCAACATGGAAGGCAAGAAGCCGCAGCCTGCCGCCGAGCCGGCGACGCCGTCGACGGGTGCCGCGATCCCGTCGCCGATCCCCGTCAAGGGTGGCTCGATTGCAGCGGCTGGCGGCACGGCCGCGCCCGTGGTGCTGACGCCCATCATCACGTCGCAAGGCACGACGGCGCCGTCGCCCGTGCCGGCGCCCGAGCGCACCCAGCCCGCGTCCGACGCGATCCGTGCGCCCGCCACGCCGCGCTCGACCGGGAGCGGCAGCGACGGCGACGGAACGGCGCCCGTCACACGCACCGAACCTACCGACGGCAACGTGCATACGGCCGCAGTGCAGACGGTGAGCGTGAGCGCGCAGCCGCTCGCGGCGCAAGCCGTGCCGTCCGGCACGCAGGAAGCACGCGAAAGCAACGACGACCGCCGCACGCAGTGAACGCGACGCGCATCTGACGAACTCCGGGAGACCGATATGAAAACCATCCAGACATTGATCCGCGCGTCGCTGTGCGCAGCGGCGAGCCTGACGCTCGCCGGCTGCCTGACCTCGACGCCGCACTGGGACGAGACGTTCGGCAGTTCCGTCTCGCAGTTGAAGGAAATGCAGACGCTGAACCCGAACGCGGGCATGAACACCGACCCGGTGGCGGGCGTCGACGGCCCGACGGCCCACGCGATCCAGAAGAGCTACGCGAAGTCGTTCACGACGCCGCCGCCGCCCATCAACGTGTTCGCGGTCGGCCTGCCCGGCTCGAACTGATCGGGCGCGCCGCACGCGCGGCGCGCTCGTAACCGCAACAGAAACGACGCACGACACCCCACTCCCCGCACGCGGAGACTGAACATGATCGACATCCTCCTCATCTCATCGGGCCCAGACCGCTCGCACCATATCGAGCAACTGCTGGAAGGATGCGGCGTCGCGCATCGCGTGCGGTCCGTGCACGGCTCGGTGCGGCACCTGCGCACGCATGCGGCATCGATCAAGTCGGCGGACCTGCTGATCGTCGACGATGTCGGTCTTGAACCACAAGACATGGCGTCGATCGAAGAAGCCGTCTCGCACGTGCCGCAACTGAACTGCATGCTGGTGACGCCCGCGCCTTCGACCGCGCTGCTGATGGCCGCGATGCGCGCAGGCGTGCGCCATGTGCTGCCGTGGCCGCTCGACGCGCAGGCGTTCGCCGCCGAGCTTTCGCATGTGTGGGGCAAGAAGACGGCGGGCGCGCGCCGCGAGGGACGCGTCGTGGCGCTGACGTCGTGCAAAGGCGGCACGGGCACGAGCTTCATCGCGATGAACCTCGCGCATGCGCTCGCGACGCAGCGCGGCAAGCGCGTACTGCTCGTCGATGCGAACCAGCAGTTCGCCGACGCGAGCCTGCTGATGTCCGATCAGACGCCCGCCGCGACGCTCGCCGATCTGTGCGGGCAGATCGACCGGCTCGACAACGCGTTTTTCGATTCCTGCGTGATGCATGTGAACGACAACCTCGACGTGCTCGCGGGCGCGGGCGATCCGATCCGCGCAGGCGAGTTGCGCCCCGCGCAGCTCGAACGCGTGCTGACGCTCGCGCGCTCGCAATACGACGCGGTGATCGTCGACCTTGGCCTCGGCATCAATCCGCTCGCGATCCACGTGCTCGACCAGAGCGACCGCATCTGCATGCTGGTGCGCCAGAGCGTGCTGTATCTGCGCACGGGCCGCCGCATGCTCGACATTTTTCACGAACTCGGCTACGCGACGGGCAAGGTCAGCGTGCTCGTGAACCAGTACGACAAGCACGCGCCCGTCAACCTGCAGGCGTTCGAGCAGAGCTTCGGCATGGGCGTCGCGCATCGCTTCGCGCGCGACGACAAACATGCAGGTGCGGCGCTCGACCAGGGGCTGCCCATCATGAGCGTCGCAAAGGGCAGCGCGCTCGCGCAGGACATCGTCGCGTTCGCGCACACGTTGTGGCCCGCGCCGCAGAAAGAGAAGAAGAGCGGCCTCGCGCGCCTCTTTGCGCAGAAGCCGCGCGACGTGCCGCAACTGAAGACGAATCATTGACGCCGAACTATTGACGCCGGGTCATTGACGAGAGGCGCCACACAACAGGAACCGGGGAGCGACACCATGTCATTGCGCGATCAACTGAAACTGCAGAGCGGATCGATGCCGTCCGACGCGGCGACTGCGGCCGCAGCCGGCAACAGCGCCGAAAGCATCGCCGCGCGCCGCGCGTATCAGCAACTGAAGATGACCGTGCATGAGAAGATCATCGACCGTGTCGAACTCGACAAGCTGCAACGCCTCACGCCCGAGCAGATCAAACGCGAGCTCGCGCAACTGGTCGAGCGCATCGTCGACGAAGACAAGATTCCGATGAACGAGCTCGAACGCCGCCGTCTCGCGCAGGACGTGCACGACGAAATGTTCGGCCTCGGCCCGCTCGAACCGCTGCTCGCCGACCCGACCGTGTCGGACATACTCGTCAACACGCCGCGCCACGTGTACGTGGAGCGGCGCGGCAAGCTCGAACACACCGACATCACGTTCTTCGACGACGCGCATCTGATGAAGATCATCGAGCGCATCGTGTCGCGCGTCGGGCGGCGGATCGACGAATCGACGCCGATGGTCGACGCGCGCCTGCCCGACGGATCGCGTGTGAACGCGATCATTCCGCCTTCCGCGATCGACGGGCCGCTCGTATCGATCCGGCGCTTCGCCGTGAATCCGCTGACAGTGGACGACATGGTGAAGAACCAGAGCTTCACGCCCGCCATGGCGCAACTGCTCGAGGCGCTCATCAAGGCCAAGCTCAACGTGCTGATCTCAGGCGGCACGGGCAGCGGCAAGACGACCATGCTGAACCTGCTGTCGGGCTTCATTCCCAACGACGAACGCATCGTCACGATCGAGGACGCCGCCGAACTGCAACTGCGCCAGGAGCACGTGCTGCGGCTGGAAACGAGGCCGCCCAATATCGAAGGCAAGGGCGAAATCTCGCAGCGCTCGCTGGTGCGCAACGCACTGCGGATGCGCCCCGACCGCATCGTGCTCGGCGAAGTGCGCGGCGCGGAAGCGCTTGACATGCTGCACGCGATGAACACGGGCCACGAAGGATCGATGGCGACGCTGCACGCGAACACGCCGCGCGATGCGTTGACGCGCCTCGAAAACATGGTCGGCATGGCGGGCCTGACGATGCCGATCAAGGCGATGCGTCAGCAGATCGCCTCGGCAATTACGGTGGTCGTGCAGGCGTCGCGTCTGACGGATGGACGCCGCAAGCTGATGAGCATCTCCGAAATCACCGGGATGGAAGGCGAGATCATCAACATGCAGGAAATCTTCACGTTCAAACGCACGGGTGTGGCAGAAGACGGCACGGTCAAGGGCTACTTCTGCGCGACGGGCGTGCGGCCCAAGTTCGCCGACCGCCTCGCTTCGTTCGGTCTCGCATTGCCGGATCAAGTGTTCGATCCGTCGCGGCGTTTCGAAGTCTGACGCCGGGTCTGATACCAAGGAGGCGGAAATGGATACGACACTGCTGGCTTTTGCTGTTCTCGGCTTCGTCGCGATCGTGCTGCTGATCGAGAGCGTGTACCTGTACTGGAACAGCCGGCATGGCCCGGTCGTCAAGCGCACGGACGCGCGGATTCGCGCGATGTCGGCGGGCGGCCACGTCAGCGGCGAACAGATGTCGATTCTCAAGCAGCGCATGCTGAGCGAATCGCCCACGCTCACGCGCATGCTGATGCGCATGCCGCGCGTGCATCGGCTCGATCTGTATCTGCAGCAGTCGGGGTTGACGTGGTCGGTCGGGCGCTTCGTCGGCTACACGGTCGCCTTCGGGGGCGCGGGGCTCGTGTTCGGCGTGGGCGCGATGCATCTGCCGTTCGCCATCGCGCTCGTGGTAGCGGGCGCGGCTGCGCTGCTGCCGCTCGTGTATCTGCGCGGCAAGCGCGCAAAGCGCATCGTCAAGCTTGAACGTCAGCTGCCCGATGCCGCAGATCTGATCGCCCGCGCGCTGCGCGCCGGCCATTCGTTTCCCGCCGCGCTCGGCATGGTGGGCGACGAGCTGCCGAATCCGCTCGGCGGCGAGTTCCGCATCGCCTTCGACGAAATCAACTACGGCGTCTCGATGAACGACGCGCTGTTGAATCTCGTGAACCGCGTGCCCGTCGACGACGTGCGCTACTTCGTGATTGCCGTGCTGATCCAGCGCGAGGCGGGCGGCAATCTCGCGGAGATTCTCGGCAACATCGCCGGCATCATCCGCGAACGGCTCAAGCTGCTCGCCAAGGTGCGCGTGCTGTCGGCGGAAGGGCGGCTGTCCGCGTGGATTCTGGGGCTGCTGCCGTTCATTGTGATCGCCGCGTTGTCGGTGCTGAACCCCAGCTACTGCAAGGTGTTCTGGGAAGACCCCACCGGCCAGCAGATTGCGGGCCTCGGGCTGGGGATGATGTTCTTCGGCATTCTGTGGCTGCGCAAAACGGTGCGCATCCACGTCTAGCAGCCGACCAACGACGCGAACAAATAACGAACGCAACACAACGGGGAAATCATGGAAACCGAACAGCTTGCCGTGCTGGCCGCGATGTTTGCGATCGTGTTCGGCGCAGCGTGGAAGGCCATGTCGCTGCTGCGTCCCGATCCGCTGAAGCGCCGTATCGACGGCATTGCGGCGTCGTCGGCGGCGGGTGCGATGGGGGCTGCAGCAGGCACGCCGGGTGCGGACGCCGACGACAGCCCGGCGTGGATGGAAACAGTCACGAAGGTCTCGCAACACGTCGCAAAGTTGTCGCTGCCGAAGGACGATTGGGACAAGTCCGCGTTGCGGCGGCGCTTCGCGAATGCGGGCATGCGCAGCGAAGTCGCGCCCGCGATCTACTTCGCCGCGAAGACGCTGCTCGCGCTCGTGCTGCCCGCGCTCGCGCTGCTCGGCGTCACGCTGTTCGCGGGCCCCGACGCGCAGAAATTCCTGCTGATGGCGACGCTCTTGATGGCGGCGCTCGGCTTCTATCTGCCGAACGTGGTGTTGAGCCGTCTCGTCGAGAAGCGCCAGCGCAGCCTCTTCGAAGACCTGCCCGATGCGCTCGATCTGATGACCGTCTGCGTCGAAGCAGGACTCGGGCTGGACGCGGCGATGCAGCGCGTCGCCGAGGAAATCGGCGTGAAGAGCCACGCGTTGAAGGAAGAGCTGGAGCTGGTGCTGCTCGAACTGCGCGCCGGCGCGGGGCGCGACAAGGCGCTGCGCAATCTCGCGCTGCGCACGGGCATCGAGGACATCGACACGCTCACGTCGATGCTGATTCAGGCGGACCGCTTCGGCACGAGCGTGGGCGATTCGCTGCGTGTGTTCATCGACACGCTGCGCACCAAACGCCGGATGCGCGCCGAAGAACAGGCGGCGAAGATCGCGCTCAAGCTGCTCTTTCCGCTGATGTTCTGCATCTTTCCGACGCTGATCATGGTGCTGATCGGGCCCGCTGCGATGCAGGTCGCGCGGCAACTGCTGCCGACGATGGGCGGCATGCACTGAACCCATTGCGGGAGAGACACGATGAAAACCACGCGTCCTCATCTGCGAGTGCCATGCGCGAGCCGTTCTCAAGGCCGCCGCCGCAGGCAACTTGGCGTCGCGACGCTCGAATTCGCGTTTATCGCGCCCATACTGTTCTTTCTGCTGTGCATGGTGATGGATCTCGGCGTCGCACTGTGGGTGAACCTGACCATGCAATACGCGGTGCGCGAGGGTGCGCGCTACGCGGTGACGGGACAGACGGGGCTCGACCCGAACCAGAAGAGTCCGCAGCGCTATCTCGCCGTGATTCAGGAGATCAGGGAGCAGTCGATGGGCCTGTATCCCCTCGTCAATCCGAGCTACGCGATCACGGTCAACAGCGGCAAGGCGCAAAGCTATGCGAGCGACGCGAGCTACACGTCGAGCATGTTCGGCAATCCCGGCGACATCGTCGTGCTGCAGGTCAACTGTGCGTGGCCGATGATCACGCCGATGATCCGCTCGTTCTTTCCCGGCGGCTTCTTCAACTTCAGCGTCGCCGCGACCATGCGTAACGAGGGCTTCTGACATGAAGACGAGACCACGGCTCGAGGGGCGCCGTTACGCACGAGGCAATGCCAAAGGGATCGTCAGTGTCGAGTTTGCGTTGCTGCTGCCGCTGCTGCTGGGCATCGCTCTGCCGCTCTACGACATCGCGCGCAACATTCAGGCGCAGATGATCCTCATCAACGTGAGCCGCGAAGGCGCGAACCTGTCGTCGCGCGCGGCGGCCACGTATCCGATGCAGACCATCATGTCGTCGCTCGCGTCCACGACGCCGCCGCTCAACATGAGCGCGAACGGCATGATCTACATCACGCAGATCATGGGCTCGCAAGGCTGCGACGCGAAAGGCAACGGCTGCACGGGGACGGTCGTCGCGCAATGGAAATGGACGGGCGGCAGCGACGGCAGCGCGGCCAGCAAGATCTGGAACTGCTCGTCAGCGGGCACCTCGTGGGCCACGGACGGCAGCGGCGCGTGCAACGGCCTCGGCGGCAAGACGCCGGCGCAAGCGGTCGATCTGCTCAAGGGCAAGCTGTCCGACGGACAGATCGCGTATGCCGTCGAAAGCTTCTATGTGCAGCAGCCGCTGATCGGCGCGATCAACCTGGGCGGCGGCATCACGACGCCCGCGCTGTCGCCGAACCTGTATTCGATGAGCGTGTTCTGAAGGTCAAGCAGTTCGAAGCACCGGGGGAAGCAATGAAAACATTCAAAAGAAACACACACGCGCTCAGGCGGCAGCAAGGTTCGGTGAGCATACTCGTCGCGGTGTCGCTGATCGCGCTGCTGGGCATCGCGGGGCTCGCGATCGACTCGGGTCTCGGCTACATGGTCAAGGCGCGGCTGGATTCGGCGGTGGACGGCGCGCTGGTCGCGGCGGGCCAGGCTGTCACGCGCGGCTCGACCCAGGACGAGCAGATCAGCAACGCGACCACGGCCGCGAATGCGTTCTTTGCCGCGAACTATCCGCAGGGCTTTCTCGGTTCGACGGCAACGCTCAGTGCGCCGTCGGTCAACATCAACAAGGGCACGGTGACCATCGATCTCGCCGCGCAGGCGAGCGTACCGCTCACGCTGATGCAGGTTCAGGGTTTCAAGCTGCTCAATGTGGCGACTACAGGCGAGGCGATCCGGCGCGATCTGGATATGTCGTTCGTGGTCGATGTGACGGGCTCGATGAGCGACACGAAGACGCAGGCGGCCGTGCGCTCCGGGTCGACGGCGTTTCTCAACAACTTCAATACGTCGACCGACCGCGTCTCGCTGATGCACTTCGCGGCGGGCACGGTCGTCGACGTGCCGTTCAAGAGCGACCAGAGCCGCGGCTTCGACCGCACGACGATGACGAACAAGATCACGAATTACAGCTTCGGTGGCAATACGGCATCCGTGGATGCGATCTGGAATGCGAAGTACCAGCTCGACCACGTCATCACGCAGCCGTCCAGCCTGCGCGTGATCGTGTTCTTTTCGGACGGCGCGCCGAACAGCTTCGCGGCTTCGTTCGCGGCAGCAAACACGACGTGCGCAGCGGGCAAATACACGATCATCACGAGCGACGGTCCGCCGTCCACGACGGGCAAGGATACGAACAGCTGGAATGGCAACCCTGGCGCATTCGACAGCATGACGGCGCAAAACCAGCAGAGCAGCTGCTACGACAAGTATGCGGACAACGTGAAGAGCCTGCCCGCCACCTACGACGTGCACGCTGCATCGGATGCTTCAGCCACCTTGCCCATTACATCGGCGTCGCCCGCCGCGGGCACGCTGACGCGGCCGGTCGACGGCCAGATGCCCATTGTCGGCACGGTGAATAATGGCAAGCCGACCCCCGCGCAAGTCACCGCCATGACGACGAAGTTCAACAACGTGAACAACGCGGCGCGCAATCTGATGGAAATGATGGCGGCGAAAGCGCGCGCGGAAGGCATCTTTGTATTTGCGCTCGGCTACGGCCCGTCGCTGTTGACCAAGACGGGCGCGGGCAGCGGCGAGCTTGGCCAGGACATTCTCAAATGCATCGCCAACGTGGCGGATGGCCCGAGCCGCTGCTACGACGCGAAGCAGCCCGTGGGCGTGTACTGCTACGCGGCGACAACCGACGACATCAAGCCGTGCTACGCGCAACTGGCCTCGGCCATCCTGCGCATCGCGAAGTAGCGGCGGGAGCGGGGACATGTGGCGTTGCCGTGACAGGCGCGCCTTGAAGTGCGCGCGCAATAAAGGTGCGCTATCGTGTGATTGCCTGCGGCGCGGCCGCAGGTCTCCAGATGAACGCTTCGTTTCTCGACGGAGAAGCACGATGGTCAAGAAAACCGCGGCGCACGCGGCGGCGCAGCCTTCTGCACAGGCCTCGCGCGCCGCCACGGGGGTACGCAAGAGCGAGGAAACGCGCGGCGCGTCCGCGCGTCCCGGGATCGACGCCCAGGTCGTGCTTGTGCTGCAAGGCGGCGGCGCGCTGGGCGCCTATCAGGCGGGCGTATTTGAAGCGCTGCACGACGCCGGGATCGAACCCGACTGGGTGATCGGCACGTCGATCGGCGCGATCAACGGCGCGATCATCGCGGGCAACCGTCCCGAAGACCGGATGAGCCGCCTGCGCACATTCTGGGACCGTGTCACGTGGACGGGCCAGCATGCGCCGGACTGGCTTTCTGCCTGCGCGCCCGGCTGCGCTGCGCTCGGTCTGCCCGCGTATCTGACCACTGCGTGGGCCGCATGGATTCCCGGCTACGAGCAGTGGCTGCGCAACCTGTCGATCATGGCGCAAGGCTTGCCCGCCTTCTTCACGCCGCGCGCCGACGCATGGCTCGCGCTGCATGCGCCCGTCGGCATCGAGCAGGCGGCGTTCTATCACACGGAGCCGCTGCGCGAGACGCTCGCGTCGCTGATCGATTTCGATTATCTGAACCGCAAGCAGACGCGGCTGACGGTCGGCACGGTCAGCGTGGGCAGTGGCCATATGCGCTATTTCACCAATCGCGACGCACCACTCGATGTCGAGCATGTGATGGCGTCGGCGGCGTTTCCGCCGGGCTTTCCTTCCGTGCGCATCGACGGCGAGGCGTACTGGGACGGCGGCATCTACTCGAACACGCCGCTCGAAGCCGTGCTCGACGACCGGCCGCGGAACAGTTCCGTGATCTTCACCGTGCAACTGTGGCCCGCGCATGGCGACGAACCCGCGTCGATCCAGCAAGCGATGAGCCGACAGCGCGACATCCAGTATTCGAGCCGCGCCGAGAGCCATCTCGAACGGCAGCGGCAGATTCACCGGCTGCGGCACGTGATCCGCGAACTCGGCAAGCATCTGCCCGAAGACCAGCGCGACACGGCTGCCGTCAAGGAACTGCTGAACTGGGGTTGCGGCACCACGATGCAGGTGATCGAGCTCGATGCGCCGAACTTCGGGCGCGACGATATGCACAAGGACATCGACTTTTCGAAGGACGGCATCCGGCGGCGCTGGGAAGCGGGCTATGCCGACGCGCAACGGATGATCGAACGCGCGCCGTGGCGCGAGGAGCCGGACCCGATGGAAGGCATCGCGATTCATCGCTCGGACCCGGAAGCGGCGTAAGACGGCGACATATCTGAACGATTGCGCAATCGCGTGAGCGTGTTGTACCTTGGGTGAATGGCACTGACGTCCGGAACGACGCGCCGCGATGCGGCGCTGTCGGAGCGGCAGGTGCCGGAAGACACAGGCTCTTATAGCCTGGTATAGCCTGATATAGGCTGGCAAAAACGAAAACGGCGAGCACAAGACCGAGATGACTCATCCGAATGCGGCATTGATCGAGAGATTCTACGAAGCATTCCAGCGGCGCGATGTCGACGCGATGGCAGCGTGCTACGCGCCCGACGTGACCTTCAGCGACCCCGTGTTCGTCGAGCTGCACGGCGGCGAAGTGACCGACATGTGGCGCATGCTGGTGTCGCGTGCGCAGAAGTTCACGCTGGCCTTCAGCCATGTCGTTGCCGATGGCGACAGCGGCAGCGCGCATTGGGTCGCGAGCTATGTGTTCAGCCAGACAGGCAGGACGGTGGTCAACCAGATCGACGCGCGTTTCGTGTTTCGCGACGGACTGATCGTCGAGCATCACGACCGTTTCGATCTGTGGCGCTGGGCCAGTCAGGCGTTGGGCGCGAAGGGCGCGCTGCTCGGCTGGACGCCTTTCGTGCAGAACGCGATCCGCGCGCAGGCAAAACGCGGGCTGGCCGCGTTTCGCGCGAAAGCGGCATGAACGGAGCATGAACGCGCGTTGAGCCGGTCCTGACCGGGCCCCGGCGAGCGCGACAACGAAGCAGCGGGGGATGGGATGCGCGAGATGGATGCTGCATGGCGGGAATGGCTCGCGACCAACGTGAGCCGCGGGTGTACGCAGGAATCGATGATCGAGGCGATGGTGCAGGGCGGCTTCGAGATCGACGCAGCGCGTGAAATCGTGCGCCGCGCGACATCGGAGACGGGCGCGGTGGCGGCCGTCATTGCTTCGCCGGAAGACGAAGCGCGCGCCTATCACTACGATGCCTGTCCCGTCGCGGCGGGCAACACGGTGCACGCGCACGACCGCGACGTGACGGTGCGCATACGCTTCGAGCGCCCGCAGGTGATCGCATTCGACGACGTGTTGTCGGGCGAAGAATGCGCAGAGTTGATCGAACGCGCACGGCACCGGCTGAAGCGTTCGACCACCGTCAATCCCGAGAATGGCAGCGAAGACGTGATCCAGCTGCGCACCAGCGAAGGCTTCTGGTTCCAGCGCTGCGAGGACGCGTTCATCGAACGGCTGGACCACCGCATCTCCGCGTTGATGAACTGGCCGCTCGAACACGGCGAAGGCCTGCAGATTTTGCACTACAGGCAAGGCGGCGAGTACCGTCCGCACTTCGACTATTTCCCGCCAGGCCAGAACGGCAGCGTGCTGCACACGGCGCGCGGCGGCCAGCGTGTCGCGACGCTGATCGTCTACCTAAGCGACGTCGAGGGCGGCGGTGAAACGGTGTTTCCGGACGCGGGGCTCGCGGTGATGGCGCGGCAAGGCGGCGCGATCTACTTCCGCTACATGAACGGGCGCCGCCAGCTCGATCCGCTGACGCTGCACGGCGGCGCGCCCGTCACGAGCGGCGACAAGTGGATCATGACGAAATGGATGCGTGAGCGCCCGTACGTCTAGCGCGCCCGCGATGCGCAGTGCATCCGGGTATGGCGGGTGCTGTATAAGGGCCAGCGCATGCGTGGCTCGTTTCAGGCGCGATCGACATGACGAACGCCACGCCTATGCCCCTCGGGCTGAAACAATATCAGGGGACCGACAATGGACAACTATCAACTGGAAAGCGAGTTGCAACATCTCGAGCGGGTACTCGCCCGTATGGCCGCCGAACATCGTTTCCCGCTTTCATACTGGCGCACCCGGCTCAACGCCGTGCTGGCGGCACGGCTGGTGCCGTCGCAACGCTCGCGTGCCAGCAGGCTCGACGAATTGCTGCGGGCGCTCGAAACGCGCGCACCCACCGTCGGTTGTTAATGCTGTACGGCGGCTGTGCGGTGCGGGTCAGGCACAGCGAATGCTCGATTCCCGATGACTGGCGCAACCGTTGCGTCGGCGTAACCAGACGGAGTCAGCCATGAACAAGGATCAAGTGAAGGGTACGGTCGAAAAGGTGAAGGGCAAGGTCAACGAGGCTGTCGGCAAGGCCACTGGCAACCGTAGCCA
This sequence comes from Paraburkholderia hospita, assembly GCF_002902965.1. Classification (GTDB taxonomy): domain Bacteria; phylum Pseudomonadota; class Gammaproteobacteria; order Burkholderiales; family Burkholderiaceae; genus Paraburkholderia; species Paraburkholderia hospita. The sequence continues at coordinate 1,480,576 of NZ_CP026106.1, forward strand.
GGAACTGAAGGGCGACCTGCAGCAAGGCGCCGGCGAAATACAGAAGTCGTATGGCGATGCGAAGGAAGACGCAAAGGAAAACGCAAAGGACATCGCACGCGAAAACCGCAAGCATCACTGATCGCGGCGTTGCCGGGCGGCGCTTCTGTTGTGTTAATGGCCGCCCGGCCGTTCGATCACAGGGAGCGAACAAGCAGACGGGCGAAGCCCGCTGGGCCGCGTGAAAGCGCGGCCCGTTTTGTGTCGAGTTAATGCCGGATCGCGCGGGTGCGTGCGGTTCATCGCCATTAAAATGAAAATGAACGGTCCATTCAACCCATTCCGGAACCCCGCGTGAGTCTGCCGCCTGCAACGCTTTCTACCGATACGCCCGATGTGCTCGCCGCGCTGCGCGAAGCGACGGGCAGCCGCCATGCACTGATCGATTCGGCGATGCCGCTCTCAGCCGACGCACCGACGCTACGCGACTATCGCTTGCACGTGCAACTAGTTGCTGCATGGCTCGCGCCGCTGGAGCAATGGCTGGCGAACTTCGACGATGGACCGCAACGCGCATTGCCCTTCGTTGCGCGGATGCCGTTGATCGTGCGCGATCTCGCTGAGTCTTCATTGCGTACCGAACAGATCGCGGATGAGCCTCTCGAACAGGCAATGCCGCCGGATGTCGACGATGCCGCTTTCCGCTGGGGCGTGTGCTATGTGATCGAAGGGTCGCAACTGGGCGGCACCGTGCTGTACCGGCGTTTGAGCGAGACGCTCGCACCGCATCCGTTGCGCTATCTGAGCGGCGACGGCGTGCCGCCGGGGCCGCGCTGGAAAAGTTTCATCGACGCCATGCGCGCGCAGGTCGTCACGCCGCACGAGATCGCGCGTGCATGTGAAGGCGCGAAGGTGGCGTTCGATCGGTTGCTGGGATTGCTTCCGGAGACGCGTGCGGCCTGATCAGGGAGGATTGAAACGGCGCGTGGCGCTAGTTCAACGACGCATCGCCCCCGCCGCGTACGGGCCTGGCGCCGTCGTGCAGACGGCCCAGCAGCAGATCGACCTGATCCAGCAAGGTCTCGCGCGCAACGGGCTTGTGCAGCGTGCATTCGCAATCCAGGTCGGTTGGAATGTCGGTCGATGCGCTCCACAGGATCACGGGCATGCCGTCGAGAGCGGGGTCGTTCTTGAGCGTGCGGCATACCTCGGCGCCATCCATGCCGGGCATCATCAGATCCGTGATGACACGGGCGGGGTGCACGCGCTGCGCAAGCTCGACGCCCTTGCGCGGCTCGAAGGCCGTGAGTACGTGGAAACCCTCCAGTTCGAGCAGAAGCGCCCACGCGATTAACAGGTCCGGCTCGTCGTCGATGAGCAGGATGGTAGGAAGGCGGCTGTCCGATAGTGCGTTCGAATCCATATGTACAGGCAAACTTCTGATCGCGCAGCCGGGCTCGGGTGCGCGCGAAACGTCATCGTCAACTGGTTTGCACGCACGCATGACCCGTGCCAATCCAATCAGCGTCACGTTTGACGCCGCTGCGCGGACGGTTTGCCGCGCTGCCGAACATAGCCCGCTGCCAAGCGCAGCGGGACTTCCAGCCAGCCGTCGCTCACCGTGCGAGCACGAATGGCGCGCCCGACGCGGCTGTCTTGCAAGTAAGAGCGTTTAGCAAAAAATATCCGCGTCGTTGTAAGTTCTGACGCGCTGCGGTGTCGATTATTCCTGCTCCGACGTAGCGGGAAACGCGCACAAAACGCGCCGCGAGCTTGCCGTTGGTCGGCATGTGTCCGGTTTCTTTCAGGTAGACTGCGAATCTATGGAGAGACTAACCAGCCAACAGCGCGCCGCGTTGCCGGTGAACACCACGCAGGTGTTCGAACTGTTGCCGGATGCATGGCTGATCCTCGACGGGCAGTTCGAAGTTGTGATGGCGAACGCGCGTTATCGCCAGATGCATGGCGTCACGCTGTCCGATATCCGGGGCCGTTCCGTCTACGACATCAACCAGTTCGGCTCGCAATCGCAACGCGATTTGCGACGCAACTGGCTCGATTCGATGCTGCCCGGTCTCGCGCCAGGCGAAACCCGCCTCTCACCGCAGCTGCGCTACGACACACCCGCCCCGGACCATCGCGACGACACGCTCACGCCACGTTACTGGCAGGTGCGCACATCGATGATCGATGCCGGCGACGGCAGTGCGCCGATGATCGGCCTGTGCGTGATGGATGTCAGCGATTCGATTGCCGTCACCGAGCGCGATCAGCGCGAGCGCGCCAAGCTTCGTTCACAGGCACGCTTGCGTCAGGTGCTGGTCGACGAGGCGAATGCGGAATTGCGCGCGCATCGCGAGCAGTTGCGTCAGGCGCTCGCGTTCGCGCATGTCGGCGCGTGGGAGTTGGATCAGGCCACAGGCATGATCGAAGGCACCGATCAATGCAAGGTGAACCTCGGTCTTGCACCGTCAGACACGTTGACGCAGACGCTGCTGTTCGATGAACTCGTCGATGAAGCCGACCGTGCACGCGTGAAAGAGGCGATGGATCGCGCGCTCGCGCAGCGCGAGCACTTCGAAGTGGAGTTCCGCGTCACATGGCCCGACCGCTCGGTGCACTGGATTTTGCTGCGCGGCCTCGGCCGTTACCAGGCAGACGAAACCCTGAAGGCGATCGTCGGCTTCACGCTCGATATCACGTCGCGCAAGGAGGCCGAACTCGAACAGCGCGCGATCGCCGAATCCGAGAAGCGCGCGAGAGAGCATAGCGACGAAGTGGCGCGCGCCATGGATCACTTCGTCACGGCCGTGAGTCACGAACTGCGTTCACCGCTCGGGGCGATCTTGTCGTGGACGCTGCTGCTGCAGCGCGCGGCCGATCTGTCACATGTTACACGCGCGGCGGGCGTGATCGAACGCAATGCGCATCAGCTGTCGCACATGGTCGACGATCTTCTCGACAGCGGCGCGATCGCGACGGGCAAGCTGTCGGTGAGCCTGCAACCTGTCGACCTCGGCGCGCTCGCGGGCAACGTCGTCGAAGACATTCGCATGACGGCGGAAACGAAAGGGCTGCGGCTGCGGGTAGGCGAACTCGCGCCGTGCGTCGTGATGGCCGACGAAAGCCGGATGAAGCAGGTCGCGTGGAATCTGCTGTCGAACGCCGTGAAGTTCTGCGCGCAGGGCGAAGTCGAACTCAGCGTGACGGTGAACGGCCAGCAGGCGGAACTGAGCGTGCGCGATACGGGCTGCGGCATCGAGCCCGATGCGCTGGCGCGCATTTTCGAGCGCTTCGAGCAGATCAACCCCGAAAGCGGCGGACGCGTCGCGGGCCTCGGGCTTGGGCTGTGGCTCGTCAAGCATCTCGTCGATCTGCATCAAGGCAGCGTGACGGCCGAAAGCGCGGGGCACGGGCAGGGCGCCACATTCAAGGTGACGCTGCCGCTTTATCGTTAGCGATAGGGCGGCGGCTCGTTGAGCACGGCCCAGAACATGCCCAGATCATTGATCGCACCCATGAAGTCGTCGAATTCGACGGGCTTCACCACGTAGGCATTTACACCGAGATCGTAGCTGCGCAGTAAATCCTTCTCTTCGCGCGACGACGTGAGCATCACGACGGGAATGCGCTTGAGCTTGTCGTCGGCGCGCACGTGTTTCAGCACTTCATGACCGTCGATTTTCGGCAGCTTCTTGTCGAGCAGAATGACGGCGGGATTCTCGTCCTTGCGGTCAGCGTACTGACCTTCGCGCCGCAGATAATCGAGCGCTTCCGCGCCGTCGCGAATCGATACGACGGGGTTCGCCAGGCGCGTCTTTTCGAGCGCGATGAGCGTCAGCTCGATGTCGTTGACGTTGTCTTCCACCAGCAGGATGGGTCTTAGCACGCGTAGTTCCTCGTTAGCATGAGCGCGTCATTCGCGCCTGGTGTCGTTCGCGCCATCTGGAGCCGGTTCCGTGTTGAACTCGGCGTTGAGTTCCTTTGGCACCGGCCTGAACGGTTGTCCCGGCGAAAGCGCCGCGAGCCGTGCCACGGCCGCTGTCGCGCTCTCGTCGCGCGGATACATGTCGGGCGTAAACGTCAGCGGCAACGAGAAATAGATGGTCGCGCCTTCGTTCAATTTCCCTTCGGCCCATGTCTTGCCGCCATGACGTTCGACAATACGTCGCACGCTTGCAAGCCCGATGCCCGTCCCCTCGAATTCTTCCGCGCGATGCAGCCGCTGGAACACGCCGAACAGCTTGTCGACATAGCGCATGTCGAAGCCGACGCCGTTGTCGCGCACGAACACGACGCGCTGGCCCGCAAGCTCGCCAACGCCCGCCTTGCTCGAAATCTCGATGATGGCAGGGGCTTTGGGATCGTCGCGAAGGCGGCTGAATTTTACTGCATTCTCGATCAGGTTCCGCAGCACGACATGGAGCAGCACGGGGTCCGCCGTGACTTCCGGCAGATCGCCGATGCGCCATTCGATAGGGCGCTCGCCCGTGTTGCGTTGCTCGTCGGCGGCCAGCGTTTGCGCGAGCGTGCGCAGATCGATGCTTTGCGGGCGCAGCGCGGCGCGGCCCATTTGCGAGAACGCGAGCAGATCGTCGACCAGCTTGCCGCCGAAGCGCGCGGCCCCGATGATCCGCTCAACGAAATGCCGTCCGCGTTCTGAGAGCTTCGCGCTGTCCATCTCGCGCAGCAGATCGGCGAAGCCGACGATATGCCGCAGCGGCGCACGCAGATCGTGCGACACAGTGTACGAAAAGCCTTCGAGCTCCTGGTTCGCGCGACCGAGTTCCAGCGCGAGCTGCGCCAGTTCTTCGGCGCGCCCGAGCACGATGCCGAGCAGCGCGGTGCGAAACTCGCCGGCGATTTCGAGCTCGGCCTGCCGCCACGGCGAAGAGCGGCCGCGCACGGTTTCTGTCCATGTTTCGAAGCTCTCGCGCGGCGATAGCGACGCCGACAGCGACGACAGTTTTGTGCGCGGATCGCCTGCCCATTTGAGCGTGCGCACGACCTCCGCGCGAAACCAGATCACGTAGTTGCGAAACAGCTTCGAGATGGACAGCGCGAGCATGCCCGCGTACTCGGCGTTCGCCGGGCGTCCCCATGCATGCGCGAGATCGTCGGTCGACCAGATGTCGTCGCTTTGCGTGTCGAGCCACGCGACGAGCTGTTCGATGGTCGCTCCGTCGGGTGCGTTGCCGATGGGCACGATGCGTCCGTCGAACACGATCGCCGCGCCCGTCGAATTGGTCAGCGCGAGCAGTTCGCGTGGATCGTTCGTGAGCGCGTCGATGAAGTGATCGGTGTTCGCCATCGTCGCGAGCAGGCGCGACTGGCGGCGGCGCAGTTCGAGCCGGTGCTCGGCTTCCGCGTAATCTTCCTTCGCTTCAACTTGCAGCGACAGCACCTGCGCGATGTGCTCGCATGCGGTGCGCACTTCGAAAGGCGGCACGCGCGCGCTCGCGTGGTGGCATGAGATTAGCCCCCACAGCTTGCCGCGCACGACGATCGACATCGACATCGACGACCAGGTGCCCATGTTCTTCATGTATTGCACGTGCACAGGCGACACGCTGCGCAGCGACGCGTAAGTGAGATCGGTCGGCGCGTGCGTGACGGGATTCAGTGCCGGCACGAGCGGGGCGGGCGCGTAATCCGCATCGGCGATCAGGCGGATGCGGTTGCGCACGTAGAGCGCGCGCGCTTGCGGCGGAATATCGGAGCCGGGAAAGCGCTGGTCCATGTACGACGGGTAGCCTCCTTCAAGCGCCTCGGCGATCACGTGGCCGTTGCCTTCGTCGTCGAAGTCGTAGACGAGCGTGCGCCCGTAGCCCGTGATGCGCTGCACTTCCTGCGCGGCGAGCGCGGCCAGATCGGCGACGCCGTGTACTTCCTGCAAGCGGTTGATGAAGGTGCGCACCAGCGGATACATCGACCAGAACACATCGGCCGTGCCGCGCGCCGGTTCCAGTTCGACGAAGGCGATGCCCTGATAGCGATGCACGACGATGGCGAGCGGCGAGTGATGTGCGTCGTGCTGCGCGGCGCGGCGCGGGTCGTCGATCGAGCCGACATAGAGCGGCACGCCTTCCGTATCGAGCGATGCGAGCGCGGTGATGGCGAGTGACGCTGCTTCGCCGAGCACGCCTGACAAGGGCTTGCCGAGCACACCGTCGAGCGGCGTTTGCACGAGCGACGCAACGTTCGCGCTGACCTGTATGACGATGCCGTCGTCCGTCACGCAGAAGAGAAAACCATGCGGCTGGATGCCGCCCGGAATATGGATCGGTTCGCGGGCGCAATCGACCATCGCGCGTTCCATGTCTGCGGTGGGCTCTTCGTTGACGCGCGATACGTTCGACATGCTTTCTCCATGTGACGGTCGCGCCATTCTCGCATACGCGTTGCGGGTTCTGCGCGCAGGCGCTTGCTGGATTTCGTTGACCTGTCAGGCACAACGATTGCTAAAGGTATATGGTTGTTGTGTGCACGCAGACATCACGCGCCACGCCCGTCCAATTCGCCTGAGGAACACAACCATGCCAACCGATTCCCGCATTTCCGAGGGCTTGCCGTTTCCACTCGGCGCGACCTGGGATGGCAGAGGGGTCAATTTCGCGCTCTTTTCCGCGCATGCGACGAAGGTCGAGTTGTGCCTGTTCGACGACGAAGGGAAGAAGGAACTCGAGCGCATCGAATTACCCGAATACACCGACGAAGTGTGGCATGTGCACATGGCAGGCCTGAAGCCGGGCACGGTATATGGCTATCGCGTGCATGGTCCGTATGAGCCCGAGGCCGGTCATCGCTTCAATCCGAACAAGCTGCTGCTCGATCCGTATGCGAAGGCGCATGTCGGGTCGTTGCACTGGGACCCGTCGCTGTTCGGCTATACGCTCGAAACGGAAGACGATCTCACGTTCGACGAGCGCGACAGCGCGTCGTTCATGCCGAAGTGCCAGGTGGTCGACCAGACGTTCAACTGGACACATCCGACGCGCGTGCGCGTACCGTGGGATCGCACGATCGTCTACGAGACGCATGTGCGCGGCTATACGAAGATGCATCCCGGTGTGCCAGAAAAGATGCGTGGCACCTTCGACGGCCTGGCGCAGAAAGCCGTGATCGACCATATCAAACGCGTGGGCGTGACGACGCTCGAACTGTTGCCCATTCATTCGTTCGTCAACGATTCATACCTGCTCGACAAAGGGCTGACGAACTACTGGGGGTACAACACGATCGGCTTTTTCGCGGCCGATCCGCGTTACTTCGCGCGCGGCCCCGGCGTGATCGAAGAGTTCAAGGAGATGATCGACCGGTTGCACGACGCCGGTCTCGAACTGATACTCGACGTCGTGTACAACCACACGGCCGAAGGCAACGAACGTGGGCCGACGCTGTCGTTTCGCGGTATCGACAACGCGTCCTACTACCGGCTGATGCCTGAAGAAAGCCGCTATTACATCAACGACACGGGCACGGGCAACACGCTGAACCTCTCACACCCGCGCGTGCTGCAGATGGTCACGGACAGTCTGCGCTACTGGGTGACGGAGATGAACGTCGACGGCTTCCGCTTCGATCTCGCGACCATCCTCGGGCGCGAGCCGTATGGCTTCGACGAAGGCGGCGGCTTTCTGGACAGTTGCCGGCAGGACCCGATCATCTCCAGTGTGAAGCTGATCGCCGAACCTTGGGACTGCGGGCCGGGCGGCTATCAGGTGGGTGGCTTCCCGCCTGGCTGGGCCGAATGGAACGATCGCTTTCGCGACACGGTGCGCTCGTTCTGGAAGGGCGACGAAGCGTCCGCCGCCGATCTCGCCAAACGCCTCACCGCTTCAGGCGATTTCTTCAACCGGCGGGGCAGACGCCCCTGGGCGAGCGTGAACTTCATCACTGCGCACGACGGCTTCACACTGAACGATCTCGTCTCGTACAACGAGCGCCATAACGAGGCGAACGGCGAAGACAACAACGACGGCCATAGCGACAACCGCTCATGGAATTGCGGCGAGGAAGGGCCATCCGACGACGCCGAAATCATCGCATTGCGCGAGCGCCAGAAACGCAATCTGCTCGCGACGCTGCTGTTTTCGCAAGGCACGCCGATGGTGCTTGCAGGCGATGAATTCGGCCGCACGCAGAAGGGCAATAACAACGCGTACTGCCAGGACAACGAGGTCAGCTGGATCGATTGGGCGGGTATCGACGACAACGGCCGCGCGCTCACGGAGTTCGTGCGCAAGCTGACGACGCTGCGCCACGCGTTACCCGTGCTGAGGCGCAATCGCTTTCTCACGGGCGAGATGCGCGAAGACATCGGCGTGATGGATGTGAAATGGCTGAGTCCCGTCGGCGTCGTGCTGACGGACGAGCAATGGGACGATTCGGCGATGCGCTGCTTCGGCCTCGTGATCGACGGGCGTGCGCAGGCGAGCGGTATCCGGCGTCCGGCCTCCGACGCGACGCTGTTGCTCGTCATCAACGCGTATCACGACGTCGTCGACTTCATGTTGCCGGAGATACCGGGCAGCGATCAGTGGAGCTGCATGATCGACACGAACGCGCCTGAGCGCGACGAATTGCCTGATTTCGGATCGGGCGACGTGTATCAGGTGACGGGCCGTTCGCTGTTGCTGTTCTCGTTGCATGCAAAGGGCGAGACGAAGCGGATCTTCCAGCGGCTCGAAGAGCGTTTGACGGCGTGAGCTTTCTTGAAGGCGCGATTTTGTCGGCGTAGTGGCGGACCTGAGAGGAAGTGGCAGTGAAAAAAGAAAAACCGGACCTCTTCGCGAGAAGAGGTCCGTTGCTATTTGCTATTCATTATTTGCACAGCCCGCATGCGGGCTGTCGCGTCACACTCACGCGCTTCGCGCCACCGTCTCCTGCGACGCCGCGCCATTGCTCCACGCAGTCTGCGCGCTCGCTGCGCCGCTCGCATTCGCGCGACGTTGCGCCGACGCCGCTGCAACGCGTTCGACATCGACACGCGGTTGCGCCGGGCGTGCATCCGTCAACAGGCCATAGAGTTTCAGATATGCCTGCACCGGCTTGCGCCAGCTGAAATCGCACCGCATCGCATTGCGCTGCAGTGCATGCCATGACGAAGGCCGCATGAACGCGTCGAGCGCGCGCTGCAATGCCGCCGCGACGTCCTCGGGTGTCTCGCCGTCGAACAGAAAGCCCGTTGCGCCTTCTTCGGGCAAGCCGAGTTCGGGCGAACGCTCGGGCGTGTAATCGACGATCGTGTCGCGCAGCCCGCCGACTCGCGATGCGACGGGGATCGTGCCGTAGCGCAGCGCATAGAGCTGCGTGAGGCCGCACGGCTCGAAACGGCTGCCGTGCAGCAACAGGTCGGCGCCCGCGTGCAGCATGTGCGCGCGCCGTTCGTCATAGCCGATATACGCGCCGACGCGCTGCGGCCATGCGGCGGCGAGATCGCGCACTGCGGCTTCGAGATACGCGTCTCCCTTGCCGAGAATCGCCACCTGTAGCCGCGGATCGCGCGCGAGCAGTAACGGCAATGCTTCGACCACGACGTCCGCAAGCTTTTGCGACGTCAGACGGCTGCCTATCGCAACCAGTGGCGCGAATGGATCGACCGTCAGGCCGAAGGTCTGCTGCAGATCGCGCTTGCAGGCCTGCTTGCCTCGCACGTCGTCGGCGGAATAGGCGCGCGCGATCTGCGGGTCGGTAGCGGGATTCCATGTCGCGCTGTCGATGCCGTTCGTGATACCCGACAGTTTGTGCGAGCACGCTTGCAGCACGCCTTCCATCAGATGCCCGAAATGCGGCGTGAGAATTTCGCGCGCGTAGTTCTCGCTGACGGTGACGACCTGGTCCGCGTGCACGATGCCCGCTTTCATCATGCTGAGCGCGCCATAGAACTCGATGCTGCGCGGGTCCGTCAACGCGGGCGCGAGCAGTTCGGGCGGCACGCCCATCCAGCTACCCAGCGCGAGCGGATAGTTGCCCTGAAACGCAAGGTTGTGCACGGTGAACACGCTTTTCGCCGCGACGCCTGCGAGCTTCATCAAAAGCGGCGTAAGGCCCGTGTGCCAGTCGTGCGCATGCACGATGTCGGGCATCTCCACGCCGCGCACGCCGCGCGCAATGCGCGTCGCGGCAGCGGCAAGCGACGCGAAGCGGATCGCGTTGTCGAGATAATCGCGGCCCTGCTCGTCCTGATAGAGGTTGTCGCGTTTGAACAGATGGTCCATCTGCAGGAGCAGGACGGGCACGCCCGTATCGGGCATGTGCGCGCGCAACAGTCGCGCGTCCCCGCCCGGCAGGCCGCTGATGCGGCAGAGGGGCGTCACGCCCACCGCGCGCTCGAGCGCCGCAGGATACGCAGGCAACAGAATGGTCGAAGCGACGCCCGCGTCGCGCAACGCGGCGGCGTACGCACTCACCATATCGCCCAAACCGCCGGACTTCGCCAACGGCATCGCCTCCGAGGCGACGAGAAGGACGTTCAGCGTCAAGGTTGTGACTCCCGGTGAAAGAGTAGATTGAATGAGACGCTTGAATTGCCGCCGCAGATGGCTGGCGCGATCCGTGCGGCGGATCGGGTCGGCGAGAGAGGCGAGGGGCGACGGCTTCGGTGAGCAGCAAGCGGTGTGCCATAGGCACGCGCATATCGTGAAGCTTCTGCAGCGCGGCTCGGCGTTTTCTTCAGATCTTTGAGCGACGCGGGACTGCGGTGCATGAAGCACTGTAGAGGATGAAATGCGTCAACTTGGTGAACGTGCGCGATGGACGGGCGCTGCCGTGCGAACGTAAAACTCGTCGAGAAAAGGGCGAGGGTTTTACACAGGTGCGATGATCCCGCACGAGCGTTCGACACTTTGATTGACTTCATACGGGGCGCATTGCGCGCCCCGCGTACATCGGTGCTCTATCGCGCTCAGATATCGAGCCGCGAAATCTTCGCGCCTTCAAGCGATACGCCCGCCATCAGGCCTGCGTTGGTCAACACGAATGCCTGCACGGGCTTCGTAGCCGTCGTCGTATCGATGTTGCCGTTAGCCCCGACCTTTACGAGCGCGACCGTCGCATCGCCGCCAACCGACCAGCCCTGGCTGTTGCGGAAGCTGTCGAGTGCATCCTGCGCCATGAACAGGAAGATCACGCCCTTGGACTGCGCACCGATCTGCAGGCCGAACGAGCCTGCTGCCGTGCTGTAGTAACCCACCGTTTGCCCGCCAACGCGCAGCGACCCTTGGCCATATTGTCCGCCGATCCAGAAGCCTGCCTGCACGACGGATGGGAACACCAGCACGCCGCGCGCTTTCGCGACCAGTTCGCGTGAGCCGTTCGCGGTCGTGTAGAGCCGCGAGAGCGTTTCATCGACACTCGAATCGATCGCGCGGCGCTTGTCCGAGTTGCTGGTGCTCGTCGTGGAATGCGAACCCGTCATCGTGCAGCCCGAGAGGGCGAGACCGCCCGCAGCGAGTGCGGCGCTGGTGCTCAGTATGAAATTTCTTCTATGCATCGTTGTTCTCCTGTCTGTCAACGCGAGATCCCCGGCTAGCGCCTCCCTTGGTGCTTCGCCGCAGCCGCCCGGGCGCGCTAAACCTTTGTGCGGCGAGGGCTGACAATGCGACAGCAGTTCGCGTGCCTGGCCCTGTCGCCGTCGTCGCCCAGGATGCGTGAAGCGGCGTGACTAATCCTTGACGGTATGGACGCGACTGGGCTGCGCAGGCGTGACTGTATGAATTACACACGCGCTATGCGTCATCCGATGTCGCCCGCTTCAACAGTTCGAGCAGACGTTGGGGCGTCAGCGGCTTCGCGCAATGCGCATCGAAGCCGGCTTCGCGCGCCCGCTCGCGATCGAGCTGCGACGCGTAGCCCGTACACGCGATCAGCAACATATCCGAAGTCGATTCAGAGGCGCGCAGGCGGCGCGCAAGCTCGAGCCCGTCGACGCCCGGCATCGCGATGTCGAGCACGACCGCAAATGGCTGCCATTGGGACGCGAGTTCGCAGACGTCCTCGGCGCGGTGCATCGCGCGGCATTCGAAGCCGTTTGCAAATAGCAGCAGTTGCAACGCGTCGGCGGCATCGGCGTAATCGTCGACGACCAGCACGCGCCGGTTGTCGGTCATATGCGCGCCGATGGCGCGCCATTGCAGTTCGTCATCACTGTCGTGTACATTTTTTGTTGCCATTTTCGCTGGTCTCCAATTGGCGCCTTGGCGTCTTTCTGCCTCCCCAAGGCTGCAAGGTCAGCAAAGGTTGGACCCGAAACAAGTGGGACAAGCGAGCATAGGGTTGCCGTTCGGAATGGAATCAATTGCCGTTAATTAACAATTTCGGCGCATGTAGGGGTTAACCAGACGCAATTGGCAACCGTTAAAAAGGGCGAATTAGCTAAGCCTGTTGTTTATAGGAAGACTTTCCGTTTTATTCATGCGACATAAATGCGCATTCGGATTTATATTCTGATCGGCGCCGCGATACGGGATTCGCTGTAAGGCGCCGGCGACCTGCAATTGGCGTCGTCGGAATGCGCGCTTCCAATAAGACAGCAAGCGAGGGACTATGGATACATCGTCTGGGATGGGACGCCGTGCGCTCGGCGTTGTCGGCGGCGCGGCGCGTCTCGCGAGCGTGGATGTGTTGCGCAAAATGCATGACGCCAATGCCGCTGCGCGTACGTTTCAGCCATTGGATATTGCTGTCGAACGCGTATCGGATATCGAGCGCCGTGCGTCAATTTCTTATGCCGCGGGTTCAGCGCAACATAAGTTGCGCGTATTCGATGCGATACGCGATTTTGAACAGCGCGGCTTGCCCGCTGTTGCGCTGCCATGCTTCGAAAGTCATTTGTTTATCGAGGAATTACAGCAGAACACGACGCTTGCAATCGTCGATATGGTCGCTGCGCTGTTTGCGCATATTCGCCAGCGTTATCCGCTTGCGCGCCGCGTCGGCGTGCTGACGTCGCCGGTGCTATGCGAGCGCCGGCTGTTCGAGCGATACGGCGAGAGCGCGCATGTCGAAGTCGTGAGCGTCGCCTTGAAGGGCGTGGAGGGGCTGCGAGAAGCATGCGAAACGCTGATCGGGCAGGGCGTCGATGTGCTGCTGCCGGGCAGCACTGATAGCGCATTGTCGCTGCGGCGACTCGGCGCTCTGGCCGTGCCCATCGTCGACAGCTATTCGGTGTACGCGCAACATCTGTTGTTCGCCGATCATCGCAAGCCAGCGCACCAGATCAAGCTCGGCGTGGTCGGCGGCGTAGGACCCGCTGCGACAGTCGACTTCATGCACAAGGTCGTGCGCAATACGCCCGCTGCGCGCGATCAGGATCACATCAAGGTCATCGTCGAACAGAACCCGCAGATTCCCGACCGCACCGATCATCTGACGGGCGATGGCGCGGACCCGACGCTCGCGCTCTACGCGACGTGCAAAAAGCTCGAAGACGGCGGCGCCGATCTGATCGCGATTCCGTGCAATACCGCGCATGCGTTCATCGGGCCGATCGAAGCGCGCTTGCGCGTGCCCATCATCAACATGATGAACGTGACGGCCGACTATCTGCGCACGGCGTTCCCCGCCGTCGATCGCATCGGCCTGCTCGCCACGGACGGCACGATTGCAAGCGGTGTCTATCGCACGGCGCTCGAAGCGCGCGGCATGACGCAGGTCCTGCCGCCGCTCGCCATGCAGGCGCGCGTGATGAATGCGATCTACGGCGCGCGGGGCGTGAAGGCGGGCTTCACGAACGGCGAGTGCGCTGATGACATCATCGCGGCCGTCGAAAGTCTGTTGTTGCAGCAGGTCGAAGTCATTCTGCTTGCCTGCACCGAGCTGCCGCTTCTTTTCCCGCAAGCGGCGACGGTGACGCGCAAAGGCCGCAGCGCGCATCTCGTCGATCCGACGGACGTGCTCGCAAGGTGTTGCGTCGAGTTCGCGCGAGGCACGCCGCGCGTCATACCGATGAGCGCAAGACATGAAGCGTTGCCGGTCGAATATGCCGCGTATGCGAAGCGAAAGGAAAGCAATGTGGCAGTTAATGCCGAATTACTTTAAAGACAATAGCATGATGACTTTCGTGTTTCTTTTCGCTTTCTAATGGCTTTCCGATAAGAAGTATTTCAAGGTATTTCTTTTCCTTATCAAACGTTTCACAATAAGTTCTTCATTCGACTTCAGACTGCGTTTCCAGCGACGGCAAGCCTTCCCGGGTAAGCCGTCATCGGTCGATTCCGCTGGAACCTGGACGCTCGAATGAACGGACTCCCTCTCTCTTCCTTGCGCGTGAGCGCAATCGTTGCGCTCGCATCGTTCGCCCTCGCCGCATGTGGCGCGGACGATGCCGCCACGGTTAGCAGCTCGACGCCTGGCGCGTCGCAAGCCAATACGGCTGCGCCTTCCGCATCGCCGTCTGGATTACCGCTGCCGTCTTCGACGACGGGCAATTCGGCCAACGCGTTCAATACGCCGGCCGCGAGCGGCATGAACGCAGCCGACAACACGCGAAGCGACGCGCAGGACAGCGCCGCCATTCTCAGCGCGCAGGCCAGCCTTGCCGCCGACAACCAGCAGGTCGCGCCCGTTCTTCGCTACGCGCCAGGCGAAGAGAGCCATTGAATCGACGTTCAGGCAATAAAGAAACAAAGAAACAAAGAAACGCGCGTGAATACGCGCGGTTATTCCCTTGTTAATTCCTTTCCCCCCGAGAAGAAGGCAATAACATCATGACATCCAATAGCCGTCGCCGTTTTCTAAAGACCGCAGCAACGTCCGCGGGCGCAGCCGCCGCCGTGACGATGCTGCCGGAATCGATCCGCAATGCGCTCGCGGTCCCCGCCAATTCGCGCACGGGCTCGATCCGTGACGTCGAGCACATTGTCGTGTTCATGCAGGAGAACCGTTCGTTCGATCATTACTTCGGCCATATGCGCGGCGTGCGCGGCTACAACGACCGCTTTCCGATTCCGCTGCCCAATGGCAAGCCCGTCTGGTATCAGCCGTCGAAAGCCGATCCGACCAAGCCCGTGCTGCCGTTCCACCTGAACACGCAGACCACGAGCGCGCAATGCGTCGGCGATCTGGATCACTCGTGGTACAAGACGCACGGCGCGATCGACGGTGGCCGCTACGACCAGTGGCCCGCGAACAAGACGGACATGACGATGGGCTATCACCTGCGCTCGGACATTCCGTTCCACTACGCGCTGGCCGATGCGTTCACGGTCTGCGATGCGTACTTCTGCTCGCTGCCGGGACCGACGCACCCGAACCGCTCGTACCTGATGACGGGCATGGTCGATCCGACGGGCACGAAGGGCGGCCCGCTGCTCGACAACAACGACTTCGTGGACGGCGACGTGCCGCCGAAGTATCAGCTGCTGTCGTGGACGACCTATCCGGAGCGTCTGGAAACGGCCGGCATCTCGTGGCAGATCTATCAGCAGGGCACGGACGGCTCGGACCCGCTGAATGGCAACTACGGCACGAACATCCTGCAGAACTTCGAGAACTTCATCAATGCACAACCGGGCTCGTCGCTGTTCCAGCGCGCGCAGACGGTGCGCACGATCGACGACCTGAAGGCCGACGTGCAGGCCAACCGCCTGCCGCAAGTGTCGTGGTTGTGCCCGCCCGCCGCGTACTCGGAGCACCCGAAGTACACGCCCGCGTACGGCGCGGAGTACACGTCGCAGATTCTCGACGCACTGACGTCGAACCCCGAGGTGTGGAGCAAGACAGTGCTCTTCATCATGTATGACGAGAACGACGGCTTCTTCGATCACGTCGTGCCGCCGCAAGTGGCGACGTCGCGCGCGCAGGGGCTTTCGACGGTGACGGCGGACGGCGAGATTCACGATGTCGTCAATCCGGGCCGCGGCGGCAGCTATACGGCCGACAACCTGCCGTACGGTCTCGGACCGCGCGTGCCGATGACGATCGTCTCGCCGTGGACGAAGGGCGGCTTCGTGTGCTCGCAGGTGTTCGATCACACGTCGGTGATCCGCTTCATCGAAACGCGCTTTGGCGTGCATGAGCCGAACATCACGGCATGGCGCCGCGCGGTGTGCGGCGACCTCACGACGGCATTCGATTTCCGCACGCCGGACGCGAAGATGCCGCCGCTGCCGGACACGAGCAACTACAAGAGCATGGCCGACAACCAGTGCGCGACGCAGCCCGCGCCGACGGTGCCTGCCGTGCCGGGCGCGATCGATCCGCAGGAAGCGGGCATCCGTTTCGCGCGTGCGTTGCCGTATGAATTGCATGTGAACGGCAAGGTCGATGAGAAGGCCAACTCGCTGACGATCGAAATCGGCAATACGGGCGATCAGGGCGCGCACTTCTATGTGTACTCGACCAACCGCACGGATGGACCGTGGCGTTATACGGTGGAAGCGGGTAAGACGCTGAAGGACGTGTTCAACCTGTCGTCGACGAACGGCGTGTATGCGTTCACCGTGTACGGCCCGAATGGTTTCGTGCGCCGCTTTGCGGGCAACGCGCAGCCGCAGTCGAACCAGGCCAATGCGCAGGGCCTGTTCGGCCATAACCGCAAGCCGGCGTTGCCGGAAGTGAAGACGCATTACGACGTCGGCAACGGCAACGTGTATCTGAAGTTCACGAATCACGGCGACAGCATCGCGCGGCTGTCGGTGGTCGATAACGCGTATGGCGCGCATCCGCGCCCTGTGATCGTGCCGCCGAACGCGTCGATCGAAGAGGCCTGGGTGCTGTCGGCGAGCCACCACTGGTACGACTTGACGGTGAGTGACAACGACGACGCGTCGTTCCAGCGTCGGCTTGCCGGTCACGTCGAAACGGGTAAGACGAGCATCAGTGATCCGGCGGCTGTCGTGCCCGTCATGACGGCGTCGTAAGTGGCCTGATCCAGAACGTGTAAAACAGCGCAAAGCTTGGCCCCGGCATGGTTCACATGCCGGGGCTCTTTTTTATTTGTTGATCAGCAAAGGCGGTTCACACGCCTTCGACGAGCACGCCGTCGCGTGCAACGATCCGCCCATTCGCCACGACCAGCTTGCGTACAGGACGTGCCGCAACGGCATGCGCGACGGTTTCCGCGTCGACAAGCACGAGGTCCGCGCGCGCGCCCACGTGCAGGCCATAATCGGCGAACCCGCATCCGCGTGCAGCAGTGTGGCTCACGCAATCGAACGCAATGGCGAGCGCATCGTCGCGGCGTAAGTCGTAGCGCATGCCGATCAGCATCGCGCGCTCCAGCATGTCCGGCGAGCCGAACGGATTCCATGTATCGCGGATGCCGTCGTTGCCGCCGAAGAGCGTGACGCCTTTCTCGATACACGCGGCAAGCGGCGGCACGGACACGGAAGCGGGCGCTGTCGTGAGTAGCGCGACGTTCAGCAACGCGAGCCGATCGAGCAGCGGGTCGCGCTCGCGCGGCGCGAGTGCGCCGAGACAGAACGCGTGGCTGATCACGACTCGCCCCTGCATGCCGAGCGCCTCGACGCGATCGAGCAGCAGCTTCAAGGTGAATGCGCCGATCTCGGCGGGTTCGTGTAGATGGATATCGATCGGCTTCTGATGGCGTGTGGCCAGATCAAAAGTCGCGTTCAGCGACGCGACGGGATCGCCGTCGATCAAGGCCGGGTCCAGCGCGCCGAGCACGTCGGCGCCCGCGCGCAGCGCCTCGTCGAGCAACGTGACAGTGCCCTCACGTTTGAGCATGCCCGATTGTGGAAACGCAACCGTCTGCATGTCGAGCACGTCGCGTAGTGTGTCTCGCGTCTTCAGCACGCCTTCGAGGTGCTTCAGGCCAGCGTCGGTATCGATATCGACGTGCGTGCGCAAGCGCGTCGTGCCCGCCTGCAAAAAAGCGCGGGCCAATGCGAGCGATGCAGTGGCCGCGTCGTGTCCGCTTTGCGCGCGAAAGCGGCGCTCGTTTTCGATGCGATCGGTGAGCTTCGGTCCCACTTCGTTGCGATACCAGCGCATGCCCCACATCGTCTTGTCGAGATGCGTGTGGCCTTCGACGAAGCCAGGCAACAGTAGCGCACCGTTGCCATTTTCGCGCACGACGTCGTTTTCGACCCGTAAATCAGGGCCGATCGCATCGATGCGGCCATTGACGATCGATACGTCCACGCGCGTTCCATCGGGCAACCGTGCATCGGCGATCAACAGCGGCTCTTTCATGCGGACTCCATTTTTCTTTCAGCGTCAATGCGTTTGAGGCGGCGCCGCGTCCAGAGGGTCCATAGCGTGAGCGAGCCGTAGACGCCCCAGCGCAGCGCCGTCGAAATATACAACGCCAGTTGCGCGTCGCTCAAGTTCGTCACGACCCAGTAGCGCGCGGCATTCTCGGCTGTCAGACCGATGCCCCAGACTACCGTCATCCGGCGGATCTGCGCGACGAGCTTGGGACGTTCGCGATAGTGGCACTCGAACTCTTCGACACCTTCAAGCGATTCACGCGACGCCGTCGAACGCGCGAGGTAGTAGACCATCGGCTTGCGCAGCAGCAGCGACAGCAGAAACGTGATGCCGATGACGCCCGCCACCATCGGGTCTTCGAGCGCGCGCCGGTGCTCGCCCCGGTCTATCAGCGCCCATGCGAGCAGCGGCAGGATGCCCGCCAGCACGATGGCGCTCAATGCATCGAAATGCCGCGAGTGGTACAGGTCCCATGCGATCCACGCGATCAACGGCGCGGCCGATGCGGCGAGCGCGCCCGTCGTGCCCCAATGCGGCAGCGCAAGCCGGTACGCGAGCCACGGCAGCGCGACATTGATGACCATCGCGGACAGGTATCGGTACGGAACCTTCATACGCCCTCTGCGCTAGCGGTGCTGTGGTTCTGCGTTTGGCAGCATGTCTTCCGATCGTTCGGAGGTTACATGCTTAAGTATCAAAGAATCAAGAAACCGGCAAGGCGGCCGTCGCCGCATCTCGGCCGCAAAAATCGGTTTTTCATTTTGTGGCATGACGGGCATATTCTGGCAGCAGTTTACCGTCTGCCGCGGTGCGACGATTTTTGACAAATGATATGAGGGACAGCGGTTACTCTCGTCAGGAGCACCATTTCAGTCGAGAACCCGATTCGTATGGGAGACCAGGTATGCTGGGACAAATGAAGTTGCTACGAATTTTTCTCGGAGCCGTGCTCGGCGCCGTCGGGGCGACAGTAGTCGCTTGGGGCGGTCTTTATCTTTTTGGAATGGTTCGAGGTTCCGGTAGTTTGTTCGATACGAATCCGGAAGCGGCGAACCGTTTTTTTGCGCTATGGTTCGCAATAGTTCTTTTGGCTTCGATCGCTGGTGGTGTCAGGGCCTCGCGCCGATAGCGTTGCGCATGGCCCGCGTACTGCGGGGCCAATTCTTCGAATGAGCAAACGCGAAAAACGTATCGCGTTTGCTCATCCTTTTGTCGCTCGCTTTAGACAAGCGGCAACGTCTGCCGATCAAGTGTCGGTTTCATGATCGGCGCCAGCGCCGCGAAAATACGCTGACCCTGCTCCTCGTCAATCATGCTCGTGAGCAGCGAGCGAAAGCGCGGCTCTTCGACGCCGGAAACGATGTACTGCCAGCGATACGCGTCGAGCATCGCCGCCTGCACCTCCGCAATTTCGGCGTGCAACAGCGTACGGTCCACATGCTGGCAGAAGTACGTGGCATCTTCCGTCGCCTGCATCTGCACCACGCCATCGACGCCAGCCACCAGCGCGATCAGATCGTCGACGGCAGCATCGCGCGCGGGCTTGTCGAGCTTCACGTCCTCGCGCATCCATTCGAGTTCGTCGATGATCGCGTGCTGCGACTCCTCCTTCCAGTGGTACATGAACACGTCCTTGAACAGCGGCGAGAGCGTGTCGTCTGCTTCGATGCTCTGACGGTAATGCACCTGCGAGAAGATCTCGATGAAACACGTCAGCGCGAGAATCCCCCACGTCGATTTGCCTAGCACGAACATGGCGATGTCGTCGGCATCGGGCAGGAAGCGATAACCTGCGGGCATGTCCGCGCCCGCGAGCAACTCGATGCGGCGGAACAGTTCCTGGTGCTTCAGTTCTTCGTCGGTCAGACGCACGACGGCTTCGAGTGCGATCTGGTCGCCGAGCGCATGATCGCGTCCTAGTTCGAGCATCTTTGCGCCGATGAAGCGTTCGACGAGTTTGAACATGTTCGCGTACGTGCGACCCTGAACCTGCGAATAGAAGCGGCGCTCAGCGTCATTCAGAAACGGCAGGCGATACACCTGGGACAGCCCGTCGGGCAGAAACTTCTGATCGATATCGAGCGTACGTCCGCGGATCACGTCGTTGTCGATATCCCAGCGGATTCGCTTGGACACTTCGACGCATTTGGCGTAGCGATGGGAAGGCAGTTGATACTCTACAGCTTGCATCTGAGAACTCCATTTCGGCGGGATTGCAGTGGGGTGGCGCCGAAAGAAGAACGAAGAGAGGCGGCGCCGACTCAAAGCGCTGCGCCATGGCGTGTTGCATGCAGTAGCGAAACGCTAATCCGCATTGTGCGAATCGACGTTTGATCGGACATGAGACGCGAGTCCCGGTACTCGCTGTGAGCACTGCAACAAAGCCGGGAAAAGCCGGGACATGCGCCCCGTCATGCAGCGCGTCAAGGGGACAATCAGGCAGCGGGCGCGTCGAAGCCCGCCTTGCGCGCCATCACGATGGCCTGCGCGCGGCTTTCCACTTCGAGCTTCGCGAAGATGCTCGTGATGTGATTGCGCACGGTCTTCTCTGACAGACCGAGCCGCGCAGCGATCTGCGCGTTGTCGCGGCCGCCCGCGATCAGTTCGACGATCTCGCGCTCGCGCCGCGTGAGTGACGAGAACACGGGATTGGCGTGCCTCGCGGGCGGCAGGAAGGCGCGTACTTCGTCGCGCCAGCGCTGCCACGCGTTCTCGGATTCGAGCGTCAGATGATTCTCGCTTTCGAGCGGCACGAAGCGCGCGTTGGGAATCAGGCTCGCCAGCAGCCGGCTTTCTTCGAACGGCACGCGTGCGTCGCGCACCGCGTGCAGCACGAGTGTCGGACATTGCACGTGCGGCAGCAGATCGACCACGTCGATGCAGTTGAAAACACGCATGATGCGCGCGGCGTTTTGCGGTGTCGTCGAAATGCGTTCGAGTTCGTTGAACCAGCGGTGCTGGTCGGGCGTGCCGCCCGGAATGAACTGCGTCGTGAAGAACTGCCGGAAGGCGGGGTTGTGCTGGCCCCAGCCGATCTCGGCGAGCTTGGCGAGCGTTTCGGCTTCATCGCGCGCCTGCTCGGTGCGCGAGCGGACCAGCCGTCCGCGCGCGTAGCCGCCATGCAGGATCAGATGCGAGACGCGTTCCGGAAACGCGACGGCATAGCTGATGGCAATCGACGCCCCCTGCGAAATGCCGAGCAGCGCAAAGCGGTCGGCGCCGCTCGCATCGATGACGGCGATCAGGTCCTGCTTCCATGCATCGAACGAAATATCGGCGACGTCGTGATCCGACAGGCCGCAGCCGCGCTGATCGTAGCGGATCAACGTATGGTCGCGGCACATCTCGGCAATCATGTGACTCCATACCGGGCTCGCGAGATCGAACTCCAGATGGCTCAGCCAGTTCGCGGCCTTGACGATGGGCGGCCCGCTGCCGCAGGTCGCGTACGCGATTCGCGCGCCGTCGTGCGCGGTGCACAGCCGGATTTGCTGCCTCCACTTCGGGGCGGTCGCGGACATGAGCCTCCCGGCGGCGATGGAAGAAGCGCCCGTCAGCTTGCGGGCCGCATGACGCGCGCTTTCATTCAGCTTATCACCGCGGGAGGGCTTTGCTGCACGAAGATGCAGACAAACGACGCTTCATCCGCGCGCGTGCGGTCGAACGTATGAAGTGGATGGTGTATTCGCGCGAAAAGCCGCGGCACGCGCATTCATGCACATTCAAGCGCCGACGCTGCGCGGCGCCTTCTCGACGAGCGGCGCGGATACCGCGTTCGCCGCCTGCACGCACTGATTGACGAGGTCGCTGAACGCGTTGGCGTTTTGCGTATCGCTCAATGCGCCGACTTCATCGACGCGCTCCGATTGCCCGCCAATCCCGACGATCAGTTGCGCGCCGGGCGCGCGATCGCGGATGCGCCGCAGCAGATTGCGCAGATAGGGCGGCGCTTCGGGGGCGTCGAGCGTGACCACGCAGACGATGGCCGCGCCGTCGATGCCAAGCGTGTCCGTGTGGCCACGGCGGAACTGCGCGTAGTTCGCCGTGACGGGCGCGAAGCCGCGGCGCGTCAGCAACTGCACGGCGATGGCCGTCGTGACTTCGTCGAAAGCGCCACGGCCCGCGACACACACGACGCGCAACTGCGCGGCGTCTTCCGGCAGCACGGCAGGCGGCGCATCGGGTGCGTTCGGATCGGGCTTCTCTTCGGGCATGCCGTCGAATTGCTCGAGGTTCTCGATGATATCGAGCAAGGTCTCGTTCATGCGCGCGAGCTGTTCGGGCGCGAACACGCCACGCAGCGTGTCGTTGCGCGCGAGCCGCAGGCCTTCGCGCGCGACGTCGTCGTAATAGCGAGTGAGCGCCATTTCCCTGAGGAACCGGTCGGCCTGCACGATGGCCTCGTGCGGATCGTCGGCGAGCAGGCGCTGATAGAAGTTCTGCGCGGGCGTGAGCGCGGGCTGATCGCCGAGCAGCACCGTCAGGAATTTCAGGCGCTCCGCGTAACGGCCCAGCGTGACGAGGCACAGCGTGAGCGGCGTCGACAGCACGAGGCCGATCGGCCCCCACAGCCAGCTCCAAAAAATCGCCGCGACGACCACGGCGAGCGGCGACAGCCCTGAACTATGCCCATACAACAGCGGCTCGACCACCTGGCCCGCGACGACATCGATGGTCACGAACAGCACGATCGTCCACACGGCCATCGTCCATTGCGGCTGGATCGCGGCCGCGAGTATCACGGCGAGCAGCGCCGCGATCCACGTGCCGATATACGGCACGAAGCGCAGCAGCGCGGTCAGCACGCCGAACAGCAGCGCGCCCGGCACGCCGATGATCGCGAGGCCGATGGCGATCGTCGCGCCCGCGCCGAGGTTCACGCCGAGCTGCGCGACGAAGTAGCGCGACAGGCGGCTCGCCGCATCGTTGATCGCGGTGGTCGTGCGATGCAGGTCGCGCGCACCGAACAGGCGTATCAGGCGGTCGCGCAGGTCTTCGCGCTGCAGCAGGATGAAGATCGTCACGACCAGCACGATGAACATCGTTTCGAGCGGCCCGACGACGGGTGAGAACACGCGCTGCGCGAGTTGCAGCGGCGACGGAATCGGCTCGTGCACTTCGACGGGCAACGGCGCGGAGACAGTCGGTTTCTGCGAGCGGCCCGCTTCGTGCCGCGTGTTGGGTCGGTCGGGTGTGACGCGCGCAAGCGCAGTCGCGGCGCGCGACAGCAGCGCATCGGCGCGTCCCACCGTTTTCTCCTGCACGGTCTCGACCTTGCGCTCGATGGCCGCCTGGTACTGCGGCAGCGAGCCCGCAAGCTGCGCGATCTGTGCGCCGATCAGCGTGCTGACGGCGAGCAGCGTGACGACGGCAAGGAGCACCGCGACGAAGATCGACGGCAGCTGGCCGAAATGAAGGCGCCGCAACAGGCCGACGAGCGGCGCGAGCAGGAAACTCAGCAGCACGGCGAGCGTGATCGGAATCAGCACCTCGCGCGCAAAGTACAACCCGCTGACCACCACGACGAATGTAATCACCGACGTCAGGCCGTGCAGCCCCGGCGTTCCCGGCGGGTAGACACGGTTGGACGAAGGGCGGTGCGGGGCGAGCGGAGCTTTCATGGCGTGTGCCGGTGTTGGCCGTGCGATCGATACAAGGGGCAGCTATTGTAAGCAAGACGCAGACCCGGGCGTAAAACGGGCGGGTGCATATCAGCCCGTTCAGTTCAGTGTATCAACTGCGTCGCGCGAATTTGTATGAAGGCGGCGAGGCGGCGGCAGGCATAATTGCGAAATTGGCCTGGTCTAATTTCTAGTTGTCCTTCCGGGCGCTGATCCAATTACGAGGTAACGGCATGCGCCGCGCAACGGAAATCGACCTGGCATTGAACGCACGGCCCGACGGTGTGCCGTTACAGCGCTGGCTCTATGGCGAACTGCGTGCGGCCATTCTCGAAGGGCGGCTCGGCCCGGGCGCGCGCCTGCCAGCGACGCGCGACCTCGCCGCGCGTCATGGCGTGTCGCGCGGCACGGTGCTGGGCGTGTTCGCGCAACTCGCGGCGGAGGGATATCTGTCCGGCGCGGTCGGGCGCGGCAGTTTCGTTGCGAGCGAATTGCCGGACGGGCGCTTCGAATCCGCACCCGTGTCCGATACCGCGCGACATACACGCGAGAAAGCGGACGCGGGCCGCAATGAAGGTATCGCGCTGTCCGCGCGCGGCCGCTTGCTGGCGCGCAGCGCGTTCGCCGTCGAAGGTCGTTCGTTTCCGACGCGCGCATTTCGTCCGAGCCAGCCCGATTTGCAGTTCTTTCCGTTCGCGCTGTGGGCGCGCGTCGCGGCGCGCCGCTCGCGGCTGTCGAACCGCTCGATGCTCGCCGACGGCGAAGCGCAAGGCTACCGTCCGTTGCGTGAAGTGATCGCGGAGCATGTGCGTATGACGCGCGGCATCGCTTGCACGGCGGATCAAGTTGCGATCGTCGGCAGCGCGCAGCAGGTGATCGATCTGGCCGCGCGTCTGTGGCTCGACCCGGGCGACGCCGCGTGGATGGAAGACCCCGGCTATCAGGGCGCGCGGCTCGTGCTCGAAGCGGCGGGCGCGCGCATTGCCGCCGTGCCCGTCGATACCAACGGCATCGACGTGGTAGCGGGCCGTGCGCTCGCACCCGATGCGCGGCTCGCGTACGTGACGGCCGGGCGCCAGGCGCCGCTCGGTCCCGCGCTGTCGCTCGAACGGCGACTCGCGTTGCTCGACTGGGCGCACGCGCGCGGCGCGCTGGTAATCGAGGACGACTACGACAGCGAGTACCGCTTTGAAGGAAGGCCGCTTGCTGCGCTGAAGAGTCTCGACAGCGCGGGCCACGTGATCTATTGCGGCACGTTCAGCAAGCTGCTGTTTCCCGCGCTGCGCATCGCTTATGCGGTGCTGCCGGAGCGACTGGTCGATCCGTTCGTCGCCGCCTGGTCGCTGACGGGCCGGCACGTACCGCTCGATCAGCAGGCGACGCTGCACGCGTTCATCGCGGAAGGGCATGCGGGCCGGCACGTGCGGCGCATGCGCGAGATGTATGGCGAACGCGCCGAAGCGCTGCGCGAAGCGGCGCGCCGCCATTGGACGGGACTCCTCGCGTTGCCGCCGATCGTCGCGGGGCTGGATGCGCCTGCGTTTCTGCCAGCGGGTGCCGACGATGCGCTGGCCGCGCGCCTCGCCGCCGAAGCCGGCATCGAAACACGGCCGTTGTCGTCGTACGCGGTCCAGCGCGCGGCGCCCGCCGGCCTGGTGCTGGGCTTTGCGGGCGTCGGCGCGGACGAGATCGACGCAGGCGCCCGGACGCTCGCGCGTGTTCTGCAGAAGATGCTCTACAAGACCTGATACCTGTCGATCAAGGCGGCAGTACGAGCGGACCGCAGTTGGAATCGGTGACGAACACGGCGAGCAGTTTCGCGGGCTGCGCGGTGTCCGGATTCTCGGCGAAGTCGTGCAGTGTGCCAGGTGGTTCGAACCATGTCTGGCCGCTGCGATAGTCGACGGCCGGGCCGCTGTCTAGCCGCGAACGCAGCGTCCCGGAGATGACGTAGGCCGTCACCGAGCCGGGATGCCGGTGCGCGCCCGTGTAGGCGCGCGGCGGAAAGTCGACCACGACCGTCGTCACGGATTTGCCCGGCACATTCGCGAGCGGCTCGCACGACAGTACGCGCGAGGTCGTCGTTGGGCGCTGGGCGGCGGCATCGGAGGACGACGATGCGTCGCTGAGCAGCGGCGTACTGCACATCGCGTCGAGCCATTGAATGGCGGGGCGCGTCGGCAGCACGGCAAGCGGGGCGAGCGCAAGGACGGCGACCGTGGCGAACGTGCGCGCATGCCGCACGTTCGCGCTTGCGAACAGGTGAGCGGGGTTCATTGCACGGCGTGCTGCGCGTTCGCTGTGCTGCGCCGCCAGTCCGCCGACCAGCCAAGCTGGCGCTTCGCCTTGTCCGTCGATACGACGGGATTGTCCTCGGCGATGTTGAATGCGCCGGCTCGTGCATGCCGCAACGCGAGCACGGCGGCGTGCGCGGCCGCGTCGACATGGACGGGGCTTGCGCCTTTCGCGTGGTCGCTGCCTGTGCCGGGACCGTACAGTTGCCCATAACGCAGCACCGTGCCGATCAGCGGCGCCCTCAGAACCTGTGTTTCGAGCGATACGACGCCGCGCACCGTAACGAGGCGATTACCTTCGGCTTCCGTATCGAGTGGCTGCGTTTCGTCATAGGGGTGCACGCCTTCGCGATACGCCCACGCGATGCTTTGCGCGACGAAGCGCTTGCTGCCCGCCGCGCGCGCCGCTGCGATCAGGTTGCGCGTGCCTTCGTCGCGAATGCGCGCGTTGCCTGCGATCGCTTGCTGCATTTGCGCGGGATCGAGGGCAGGCGGCAGGTCGGTCAACTGATGGATCACGCAGGCGGGTTCGATGCGCCGCAGCGCCTCGGTCAACGCGCGCTCGTCGAACACGTCGACGATCACGGGTGTTGCGCCCGCACGTTCGATCTGCGACGCGCGCTCGGCGCGGCGCGTGCTGCCGTAAACGGTGTATCCCGCATCGACCAGTAGCGGCACCAGCGCGCTGCCGATCGCGCCCGCCGCGCCAGCCAGAAAAACTTTCGTTTCCATCCAATGATCTCCGTGTATGCCGGGCCCTGGAGCCCACGTTCCGGAGAGTAAAGCTGATAATGGTCCACACAAAGATCCATTATCGACAGAATGATTAGGCCATTATCGATGGGTGCGGGAAATGAAAAACGGCGGCTTCGAACCGACAGGATCTGCGTGCCGGAACGAAACCGCCGTCTATGACGATCAGCGAAGCGCTTTAGAACTTGTGACGAATGCCGAGGTTCACCATCTCCTGATGGCTCGTGCCCGCATAGCCATACGAGCCGATCGATGCCTGCGCGTCCGTGATCGTGTTGGTGTCCGCGTCGCGCGTCTGGCCGCTCGCATGCTGATACGCGGCCGTCATGTAGAGGTCGGTGCGCTTGGAGAGGTTGTAGTCGGCGCCCAGCGAGACCTGATGGTACGTCGCCGACGTGTCGCCGTTCGAATGCGTGTAGCTGTAGCCGACACCGAGCAGCATCGCGGGCGTGGCCTGATAGTTCACGAAGCCCTGGCCCGTGTTATAGCGTTCGTTCGTGCCGAACACCGAGCTGTCGTCGCGGCGGTATTGCGCATTGCTGTAGCCAAGGCCGAACGTGAATGAACCGGCCGTGTACTGGCCTGCCACGCGTGCAATGCCGATCGAATGCGCTGTCTGATAGCCGAGATTGACGGGGCCGTCGAAGGTGCCGTCGGAGGTACTGTTCCAGGTGGTGCGAATGCCTTCCGATGCCGGGCTGTTGGACGCGTAGTAGTAGCCTGCCGCAAGACCGATCGGGCCGTTGTTATACGCGACTGCGCCCGAATACGATTGCTCCGAACCCGTGCTGCCCGCGACGCCGCCGAGCGAGTACATCGCTTCGAACTGCAGTCCCGCGAAAACGGGCGACGTGTACTTCACTGCGTTGTTGACGCGGAAGCTGTTGTCGTAGTTGTCGACGTCGCCTGCTGTAGCGAATGCGCTGCCGAAGTAGTTGTCGGCGGTGATGCCTTGCACGAGGTCGATCAGCGGATCGTATTGACGGCCGAGCGTAATGGAACCGTATTGATCCTGCGAAAGGCCGACGAATGCCTGACGGCCGAACAGGCGGCTGCCCTGGCCCAACTTGCCCGTGCTCGAATCGAAGCCGCTTTCGAGCTGGAAGATCGCCTTCAGGCCTGCGCCCAGATCTTCGCTGCCTTTGAGGCCCCAACGCGTGCCTGACAGATTGCCTGCGCTGGTATTGCCGAGCGACCACAGGCTGTTATTGCCCGATGCGTTGTGAACATAAGTGATCCCCGTGTCGATCGTGCCATACAGCGTGACGCTGGTTTGTGCGTGAGCGGCGCTGGTGGCCGTGGCCAGTGCGGCCAGTGAGATCATCGAGAGGGCAGTGCGCTTCATTCTTCTCTTCTCCTGCGTGTGGTAAAGCGTTGAATGAGCGAGAGACTAAAGGCGCACACAACAAATGTAAAAACGCCAAAAAAACGCATTAGTGAAATTCACAACACGCAATGACGCGATTATTGCGGCTTCATACAAACAGTATTTCTGCGATCATCTTTCTTTAGGGATGTCTTAGCGGATTGTTTTTGGCAAACGAAAATTAACGCGTATTGCCGCAAAAATTTCGCGGCATCATGATGCATCTGGGAATATTGCGGGAACGACGATAATGAATTGTCTATTGCGGGGTTTATCGTTTCGCGCAATGCTTTAGACTTGGCTGCGTTTCATCCAGTCTGCACGCAGCGGACAACACGCTTGAACGCGGCCTCGCGCCGCGTTCTTTTTTCGCGTGTTGATTTGCGCTGGAGACGTCAGCCCTGATCGCCGCCACCCACGGGCAGCACGGCTTATCACGAGGCGAAGATCGAGTATCTGCCGCCGCATTCGGAAGGTGCGTGACGGTGCGCTTTGGTGATTCACACGCGTCGTCACGCATCGGTTT
The DNA here is from genome assembly GCF_002902965.1 of Paraburkholderia hospita. Lineage (GTDB taxonomy): Bacteria > Pseudomonadota > Gammaproteobacteria > Burkholderiales > Burkholderiaceae > Paraburkholderia > Paraburkholderia hospita. The sequence goes on from NZ_CP026106.1 coordinate 1,509,289, forward strand.
TCAGGCATTCGCGGCTCACCCCGTAACGGGCGTCCGTTTGACTTCCGATAGATAGATCAGAATCAGCGAGACCCAGACGATGCCATAGAGAAACATAAAGCACGTCGAGCGGATCTTGAAGAAGTCGAGCAGCACGCCAAACAGGATCGGCAACAGAAAGCCGCCCATTCCGCCTGCAAGCCCGACGATACCCGTCACCACGCCCATGTTGTCGGCGAAGTCGTCGGCCACATATTTGAAGGTCGAGGCCATGCCGAATGCGAACACCGCGCCGAGCACGAATGTCAGCAGCACGAAAGCAATGAGTGTGACCTCGATATGCAGCGTCATGGTGCCGTTTATCGTGTGAACCACGAAATCGGTGGACGGATACGATAGCAGGAACAGGCAGATCCACGCGACCCAAAGTCCCCACCAGGTCACGCTGTGTGCACCGAAGCGGTCCGCGAGTCCGCCGCCCACCGCGCGCAGGACCGACCCCGGCAGCGAAAAGCCGGCGGCAAATGCAGACGCCATTACCAGCGACATTCCGTATTCGGCCTTCAGATACTGCGGTATCCACAGCGACAGTGCCGTGAAGCCGCCGAAAGTGATCGAGTAATACTGGCACAGGCGCCATACGTGCGGATTGCGCAGCACCTTGAACGAGTCGAGCAACGATCCTTGTGTCTTCCCGGCGCCGGGGTCGCGTGCCGACGCGAACCAGAAGATCAACGCGGTGACCAGCAGCGCGACGGCATAGACGCGCGGCACGAAGCGCCAGCCATAAGCAGCTTGCAAAGACGGCGTAACGAAGAGATTCACTGCCGCGCCGCATGTGCCCGCGCCGAAAAATCCCATTGCAAAGCCGCGCCGTTTCGGTGGGAAAAAGCGTGCGACGTAGGGCGTGCCCACAGCGAAGGACGCGCCGACGCAGCCCAGAAAGAGCCCGATCAACAAGAACTGCCACAAAGCCGTCGCGTAGCTCACGATGTAGACGGGAATCGCGCAGACGGCCAGCAGCACGGTCATCACGATACGTCCACCGAAGCGGTCGGTCCATGCGCCGAGCGGCAGACGCATCAACGCGCCCGTCAACACGGGCGTCGAGGTCAGCAGGCCGAACTCTGTGCTGTTGAGGTTCAAGTCCTCCCGCAATTGCACGCCGAGCACGCCGAACATCATCCAGACGACGAAGCAGACGAGAAATGCGAGCGTGCTCGCGAGCAACACCGACCACGCCTGCATGGTGATGGCGGGCGCCGAGCCCAGATTCTTCGCACCGCTGTGTGCGTTCATACCTGTTTCCTTTGTTATTGAAGCAGCGGCCCATTGGCCTCGCCGAGATGTGCACCTTCGATTCGCGCGCGCGACGCGAGCACTGTCACGTACTGCTGGATCGCCTTGTGCCGGACGCGTTCGTCAAGAAAGCGCGCGATATCGGCGTGGACTGTGTCGAACGCAAGCTGCTCGCCGTCGACACGCCGCTCGATGCGAACGATGTGAAAGCCGAAGCGCGTATTGACGAGCCTCGGCAGCACGCCGGTTTCCTGCGTGTCGAACACGGCGCGTTCGAACTCGGCCACGCTGTCGCCGCGCAGCAATTGTCCAAGGCTGCCGCCGACACCGGCCGAAGGACAGTTCGACACTTCACGGGCAGTGCTTTCGAACGTTTCGGGCGCGGCGAGAATCTGCTGTAACGTGGCCTCCGCCTTGTGCCGGATCAGCGCAAGCGGTGCGTGTTCGGTAACGGCAAAGAGAACGTGGCTGGCGAACACGATGTCGTTGTGACGAAAGCGGACAAGGTGGCTTTCGTAATAGCGCTCGCAGTCCGCGCGGGTCGCCGTCGGCACGCTCAGCTCGGATTCCAGAAGCCGGTCGAGCGATGCGTCGTCCAACGGGGCGCTGTCCGCGATCAGCTTCAGTTCGACGGCGCGCTGCCGTAGTAATTCGCGGATCACGAGTGCATGCCGCGCGGCTTCGTGCGGATCGGGCGCGCCCGCTTGATGCTCGAGTTCGTTGTCGATGGAGGCTGCGTCGATGGTGATGCCGTTCACGCGCAACGCACGATCATGATCCGCCGATGTGGAAGGGGCTATCGTACTCATCGCATGGTCCTCAACGCTTGCGCACGAGCTGGTACGGGCGGATCAAGTAGGCAATCGCCGCGAATCCGCTCCAGATATGCACCATCCGCGTAAAAGGCGCGATGAGGAAGATCGTGAAGCCAAGCGCGATATGTAGCTGATACGTCAGCGGCACGCCCACCAGCAGGCTCGCAATATTCGGCTGGAATGTGACGACGCCTTTGACGTAGTCGGTCAGCTGTTCGAACATCGCGCCGTCCATATGACGCATCGACAACGCGACCGTGCCGAGGCCGAGCGCAAGCTGTACCCATAGCACCAGCACGATCACGATGTCGGACACGCGGCTGTTGCGGCGGATGCGTACGTCGGTGAGACGCCGGTGAATCAGGATCGTCAGGCCGATGATGGCGACCACGCCCGCTGCACCGCCCGCGACCATCGCAAGCAACTGATGCATCGACGCCGATAGAAAGGGCGACACAAGCCAGTGCGGCGCGAGAAAACCGACGAAATGGCCACCCACCACGACGAGGATGCCGAAGTGGAACAGGTTGCTGCCCAGGCGCAGCGCGCCATGCCGCAGCATTTGTGACGAATCGCTTTTCCACGTGTACTGCTCGCGGTCAAAACGCACGAGACTGCCGAGCAGGAGTACGGCAAGACAGATGTACGGATAGATGCCGAACACGAACTGATGGAAATAGTCGCTCATGACCTGTTCTCCCGGGTACCTGTGCGGCTGTCGTAGAAGTGGATGGGCGCTTGCGCGGGCGTTGCCGCGCCGACGAACCGAACCGGCTCGTCGGCCCATGCGGCGTCGAGCGCGCGATAGTCGGCGGGCGTCGGGACCTGTTGCGCGTCGTCGTCGTGCAGCGTATCGGGCTTCTCGCCCTTGCCGATGCCAGCAAGGGGCAGCAATGCGCCCACGACGAAGCTGTAGGGGCTGCCCCGTTTCGCGAGCTGCGTGGTGATCGATTGCAGTATTTCGCCCGTCTCCGCGAGCAACGCGCGTGCATCCGCGGGCGGAAGACGCGACAGATATTCGAGGAACACGGGCAGATAGTCGGGCAGTTCGCCGGCAGCGAGATGCAGTCCATGCTCCTCGTACATTCGCAGCAGATCGACCATCGCCTGGCCGCGATCGCGCGATTCGCCGTGCACATGCTCGAATAGATACAGCGACGTCGCGCGTCCACGGTCGAACAGCGCGACGTAGTTCTCCTGTAGCGTGAACAGATCGCGCTGCGCGTAGTAGTCGATGAACTGGTCGAGGCCCGCGCGCGCGTCGCGCGTCAGCCCGCGTTCGTCTTGCAGCAGATCGCGGGCTTCCGGCAATGCGTCGAGCAGCGGCGCGTCCGGGTAGCTCAGCAACGCGCCCAGCACGGCATACGCCGCGCCGGGCGGAATCGGGGCATGCGAACCCATGTTAAAACTCCTGGCGGATGGGAATCTTGCGGTTGCTCTTCTTCGTCGTGAAGAGACTCGCTTCGGAACGGCCATCCGAGCAGCCATTGCCGAACGAGAAGCCGCACGACGAGCGCAGATCGAACGCGTCTTCCGCATATTCGCGATGCGACGTCGGGATGACGAAACGATCCTCGTAGTTGGCGATCGCCAGATAGCGGTACATGTCCTCGACCTGCGCGATGTTCAGTCCGGCCTGCTTCAGCACCTCGGGCGCCTCGATCCCGTCGACGTGGCGCGCACGCATGAACGCGCGCATCGCAAGCAGCCGTTCCAGTGCGAGCTTGACGGGTTCTTCCTTGCCAGCCGTCAGCAGATTCGCGAGATAGCGCAGCGGAATGCGCAGCGATTCGATGTCGGGCAAATAGCCGTTCATGCCGAGTTCGCCGCTATTGGCGGCCGCGTTGATCGGCGAGAGGGGCGGGACGTACCAGACCATCGGAAGCGTCCGGTATTCCGGATGCAGCGGGAAGGCGATTTTCCAGTCGATCGCCATCTTGTAGACGGGCGACCGGCGCGCGCCGTCGAGCCATGCCGCGGGTACGCCGTCGCGTTCGGCCTGCGCGATCACTTCGGGATCGTTCGGGTCGAGGAACACGGACAGTTGTGCCTCATACAGATCGGTTTCGTTTTCGACGCTGGCTGCATCGCTGATGCGATCCGCGTCATACAGCATTACGCCGAGATAGCGGATGCGGCCCACGCAGGTTTCCGAGCAGACCGTGGGCTGTCCCACTTCGATGCGCGGATAGCAGAAGATGCATTTCTCCGCCTTGCCGCTGTGCCAGTTGAAATAGATTTTTTTGTACGGGCAACCGGACACGCACATGCGCCAGCCGCGGCACTTGTCCTGATCGATCAGCACGATGCCGTCTTCCTCGCGCTTGTAGATCGAACCGGATGGACACGACGCGACACACGCCGGATTCAGGCAGTGCTCGCACAGTCGCGGCAGATACATCATGAAGGTGTTCTCGAACTGCCCGTAGATGTCTTTCTGCACATTCTCGAAGTTGTAGTCCTTCGAGCGCTTGTCGAACTCGCCGCCAAGAATCTCTTCCCAGTTCGGCCCCCACTCGATCTTTTCGAGCCGCTCGCCGCTGATCAGCGAACGTGGCCGCGCAACGGGCATTGCCTTCGTATCGCGGGAGTCCTGCAGATGCGCATAGTCGAACGTGAACGGCTCATAGTAGTCGTCGATCTCAGGCAGATGCGGATTGGCGAAGATTTGCGCGAGCAGCCGCCACTTGCTGCCCAGGCGCGGCTCGATCTTGCCGTCGGCCTTGCGTTTCCATCCGCCGTGCCAGCGGTCCTGGTTCTCCCAGTCCTTCGGATAACCGATGCCCGGTTTCGTCTCGACATTGTTGAACCACGCGTACTCCATCCCTTCGCGGCTCGTCCACACGTTCTTGCAGGTCACCGAGCACGTGTGGCAACCGATGCATTTGTCGAGGTTGAGCACCATCGCGATCTGCGCACGCACCTTCATGAGGTTTCTCCTTGACGGTGTTTATGCTCGGTGGCGGGGTTGACGGGATCGGGCGGGGCGTCGTCGAGCCAGTCGATATGCTTCATCTTGCGTACGATCAGGAATTCGTCGCGGTTCGAGCCGACGGTGCCGTAGTAGTTGAAGCCATACGCCAGTTGCGCGTAGCCGCCGATCATATGCGTGGGCTTGAGCGCGATGCGAGTGACCGAGTTGTGGATGCCGCCGCGCGTGCCCGTGATTTCGGAACCGGGCGTGTTCACGATCTTCTCCTGCGCGTGATACATCATCACCATGCCGTGCGGTATTCGCTGGCTGACGACGGCGCGTGCGCACAACGCGCCATTGACGTTGTAGCACTCGATCCAGTCGTTGTCCGATACGCCGATGGTCCGCGCGTCGATCTCCGACAACCACACGATCGGCCCGCCGCGCGACAGCGTGAGCATCAGCAGATTGTCCGTGTAGGTGCTGTGAATGCCCCACTTCTGATGCGGCGTGATGAAATTCAGCACGATCTCCGGGTTGCCGTTCGAGCGTGCGCCGAGCATCTTCTCGTAGTTGCCAGTTTCGATAGGCGGCTTGTAGACGCACAATGCTTCGCCGAATGCCTGCATCCAAACGTGGTCCTGATAGAGCTGCTGGCGGCCGCTGAGCGTGCGCCACGGAATCAGTTCGTGAACGTTCGTATAACCCGCGTTGTACGACACGTGCTCGGACTCGATGCCGCTCCACGTCGGCGACGAGATGATCTTGCGCGGCTGCGCCTGGATGTCGCGAAAGCGGATCTTCTCGTCCGCGCGCGCATCCGCCAGATGCGCATGCTCGATGCCCGTCAGCGACGATACGGCATGCCATGCCTTTACCGCGACGGCGCCATTGGTTTCGGGGGCAAGCGACAAGATGACTTCGGCGGCGTCGAGCGCGGTGTCGATACGCGGGCGTCCCGCTGTGCCGTTGACGGTCGTGCCGCCTTGACCACCGCCTTGACCATTCGCGACGCGATAGTTGAGTTCGCCGAGCAACGCGACTTCTTCCTTCGTGTCCCACGTGATGCCTTTGCCGCCGTTGCCGAGCTTATCCATCAGCGGACCGAGCGACGTAAATCTGTCATACGTGGCGGGATAGTCGCGCTCGACGACGATTACAGAAGGCATCGTCTTGCCCGGTACGGGTTCGCATTCCCCCCGTTTCCAGTCGAGCACGTCGAACGGTTGCGCGAGTTCGGCGGGGCTGTCGTGTGCGATCGGCGCGAGCACGACATCGCGTTCCACGCCTAGATGGCCGACGCTCAGTTCCGAAAAGCGCTTTGCAATGCCCTTGAAGATTTCCCAGTCGCTTTTCGATTGCCACGCGGGATCGACGGCGGCCGACAGCGGATGAATGAACGGGTGCATGTCCGACGTGTTCATGTCGTCCTTCTCGTACCACGTCGCGGTGGGCAGAACGACATCGGAGTACATGCAGGTGGTCGACATGCGGAAGTCGAGCGTGACGAGCAGATCGAGCTTGCCGCGTGGTGCATCGTCATGCCACGTGATTTCTTCCGGACGCGGATGCCCCGACTTGAAGACCTCTTCGCCTTGCACGCCGTTGGTCGTGCCGAGCAGATGCTTGAGGAAGTATTCGTGGCCTTTGCCCGACGAGCCAAGCAGGTTGGAGCGCCACACGAACAGGTTGCGCGGAAAGTTCGCCGGATTGTCGGGGTCTTCGCAGGCCATGCGCAGACTGCCCGATTTCAGCTCCTGCGCGATCGTCGCGCCCGCTTGCGCCGGATCGTTCAACGCGCGGCCGACATCGAGCGGATTGGCGTGGAGTTGCGGCGCGGACGGCAGCCAGCCCATGCGTTCGGCGCGCACGTTGTAGTCGATGGGCGCGCCGTGAAAGTGCGTCTTGTCGGCAAGGGGGGAAAGCAGGGCGCTCGGGTCCATCGGGTCGTAACGCCACTGGTCCGTATGCGCGTAGAAGAATGACGTCGAATTCATCTGGCGCGGCGGCCGGCTCCAGTCGAGCGCGAACGCGAGCGGCGTCCAGCCCGTCTGCGGACGCAGCTTTTCCTGGCCCACGTAATGCGACCAGCCGCCGCCCGATTTGCCGACGCAGCCGCACATGATCAGCATGTTGATGATCGCGCGGTACGACATGTCCATATGGAACCAGTGATTGATGCCCGCGCCGATGATCACCATCGACTTGCCCTGCGTCTTGTGCGCGTTCTCGGCGAACTGGCGCGCGACGTTGATCACGTCGGCGCGCTTGACGCCGGTGATCGCTTCCTGCCACGCGGGGGTATAGGGCAGATCGTCGTCGTAGCTCGCGGCGATGTGCTCGCCGCCCAGGCCCTGATCGAGGCCGTAGTTCGCGATGAACAGATCGTAGACGGTGGCGACCAGCATGTCGCCGTTGCGCGTCGCGATTCTCCGCGCGCCGATTTTGCGCGACAGTTCCGAAGCATGCGACGTGTGATTGAAGTGCGGATGCCGGATATTGCCAAAGTAGGGGAAGAGTACATCGGCGACTTCATCGTGCGCGTCGACGAAGGAAAGGCGCGGCTCGATGGGCGTGCCTGATGCCGACTCCTCCTTCAGATTCCACTTGCCCTTGTCCTCGCCTTCCTTCTGGCCCCAGCGGAAGCCCGCGGAGCCGACGGGCACGACGGTCTCGTTAGTGACGGCGTCGATAACGACCGTTTTCCACTCGGGGTTGTTGGCCTGGCCGAGTGCGTCGTCGAAATCCGAAGCGCGCACGAGCCGCTCGGGCACATAGCGGTCGCCACGTGCGACGAGGCGCACGAGACACGGCATGTCGGTGAAGCGACGGCAATAGTCGATGAAATAGTCGCTTTTTCCGGCGAGGTGAAACTCCTTGAGAATGACATGGCCCATTGCGAGTGCGAGCGCCGCATCGGTGCCTTGTTTCGGGTGAAGCCAGATGTCGCCGAATTTCGCGCCTTCCGCGTAGTCTGGGAATATCGACACGATCTTCGTACCCTTGTAGCGCACCTCGGTCATGAAATGCGCATCGGGCGTGCGCGTCTGCGGCACATTGGAGCCCCACATCATGATGAACGTGGAGTTGTACCAGTCGGCGGATTCGGGCACATCGGTCTGCTCGCCCCATGTTTGCGGCGATGCCGGCGGCAGATCGCAATACCAGTCGTAGAAGCTCAGGCAGACACCGCCGATCAGCGACAGATAGCGCGAGCCGGCTGCATACGACACCATCGACATCGCGGGGATAGGCGAGAAGCCCACCACGCGGTCGGGGCCGTGCCGCTTGATGGTATAGACATTGGCCGCGGCGACGATCTCGTTGACCTCGTCCCATGTGGCGCGGATGAAGCCGCCGAGCCCGCGTCGGCTTTGATAGCTGCGCCGCGCCGCGTCGTCTTCGACGATGGATAGCCATGCCTGCACGGGTTCCATTGTGCGGCGCCGTTCGCGCCACAGTTTGACGAGCGCGCTGCGCACGAGCGGATACTTGAGTCGGTTCGCGCTATAGAGATACCACGAGTACGAGGCGCCACGAGAGCATCCGCGCGGCTCGTGGTTCGGCATATCGGGACGCGTGCGCGGATAGTCGGTTTGCTGCGTTTCCCATGTGACGATGCCACCCTTGACATAGATCTTCCATGAACATGAGCCGGTGCAGTTCACGCCATGTGTCGAGCGTACGATCTTGTCGTGCTGCCATCGTTGCCGATAGGCGTCCTCCCACTTTCTGTCTTCGTCGGTAACGGCGCCGTGACCATCAGAGAATTGCGGCCGGGCCGTTGTGAAATAGCGCAACCTGTCCAGAAAGTGGCTCATGGAGATCCTGGTTCTATCGGGGGACGTTTTTAAGCATTAAAGTATGCGAACCTCAATAAGTAAAGTTGACACATGTTTTGCGTCGCCGTACTGATCTTTATCAATTTTTCCCGTGAAGGTCGCAATTGAAGCTGCTCGCTGACGGGGGATGACTTGACTAGGCAGGGTGGGGTGCCCCTATGTGATTCGTCAAGCGGTAGGGGCGGATTTTGGTTGGTAGAGGGTGCCGTCGCGCAGCATGGCGAACAGCACGTCGCAGCGTCGTCGAGCGAGAGCGATGAGCGCCTGATTGTGGCGCTTGCCCTGCTGGACCTTGCGCGTGTAATAGTCCCTTGAGATCGGGTCTCGCAGGGCAGCAAAGGCCGAGAGGAAGAGCGCTCTCTTGAGTACCTTGTTGCCCCGTCTGGACGGGTGTTCGCCACGGATGGACGAGCCCGAGCGTCGGGTCACCGGGGCGAGGCCGGCGTAGGCGGCGAGATGCGCAGCCGATGCGAAGGCTTTGTGAGCGACTTCAGTGAGGAGTCTGGCGGCGGTCCTGACGCCGACTCCCGGCATGCTGGTCAGGACCGGCCAAAGAGGGTGTGCGTGCACCAGACGTTCAACTTCGCTGGCAACCTCCTCGCGTTGCTTGCGCAAGGATGCGAGTTGCTGGGCAAGACGCGGCATGACGATGGTTGCGGCCTGAGTACCGGGCACGATCACAGCCTGTTCGCTGAGCGCCTGGACGATGTCGGAAGCCAGGCTCTTGCCCATGCGAGGTGCGAGTTTGGTGAGGCGGTTGGCGAGTGTTTTCTCGCTGGCTGAGGCGAGCTCGGCGGGTGACGGGTATCGCTCAAGCAGATCGAGCACGGCCGGATGGTCGAGCCGCGGCCCCACGACCCTTTCCAGCGCCGGATGGATCTGGGTGAGCAGACCTCGAATGCGGTTGCTGGTCTGCGTGATCTGGGCCGCCAGATCGTCGTCGAAGCCGCACAGCATGGTGAGTTCGGCGAGTGGTTCGTCAGCCAGCCGAAGTGAGCGCAGCGTATGCGGCATTGAGCGCGCGGCTTCAGCAATGATGGCGGCATCGCGAGCATCAGTCTTGGCTTCACCGGCGTGCAGGTCGGCGATGCGGCGCATAGCCAGACCCGGTAGATATGCGACCAGAACATCTTCATCACGGGCGACTGCCACGGGCAACGCGCCGATGGTGGCGGGTTGATCGACGACGAACAGGAGCTGGCCGTGCGTCTTGAGTTCGGTAATGAGGGCGCGCAGCTTGGCCTCATCGTTGGGCAGCGCCTTGTTGTAAAGGCGCTTTCCGCGCCGATCGAGGGCGACGGCGTGATGGTGGCCTTTGCCGACATCGACGCCGACGAATACATCGACAGAGCTATGTTGTTGGTTTTCTTGCATCGAAGGCTTTGCAGGTTGAACGGTTTGGCCTGCAACATCGGTGGCAAGTCTCGGCATCCACGTTACGGACGGCCTCAAGATATCCTGGCCGAGCCCCTATTAGCGATCACCAGCCACCCACCAGGCCCGGTGACAACACCCCCCGGATCATGACTGCGACTGGGGGCGAGAATCATGCCGGGCCTAGCTGGCCAAATCCTCGATTGTCGAGGAATGAAGATAGTAACGGGGGCAAGCAGGTGGGGTGGGCGTTCCGGCGCCGTTATCACATGTTGTGATATATCTGTGAATGTTTTGCGTCACACGTCGCTGATGGATGTTGCAAGGCAGTGCTTACAGCTCGTTGAGTAATCGATAACAACATTGATTAAAGAAACGTTTCATAACGCCTTCGGGAATTGTGCCGGTGCATTGTGCGATGTTGGGCGTAGCCCTTCTTTAGTTTTTCGCTGGCATCCGCGGTGTGATGTTTGCTGCGCAAGCGGTTTGGTGTTTTTGCTTTTGCGCTGGCATCCGCGTTATGGTGTTTGCCGTTCAAGCGTCGCCCCTGTGCGGGGCGGCACCTACTTTTCTTTGCCGCCGCAAAGAAAAGTAGGCAAAAGAAAGCGGCTCACACCGCCAGCTCTTGTGTTTGCCTGAGGGCCCCCAACCGGTCTTATGCTTCGCACGGCAACGTCCTTGTTCGCGTGCGTTGCCAACGCTTTGAATGAACGCCTCACCCGCTTCGAATGCCTGTGCACGGGCTAGCGGCAGCGAATGGTTTGCGCCGCCCAGGTGGCAAACTGTGTGTAGGTTGTCGCGTCGTATAGCCTGGCGCTCTTACATGGAGGTATGCGCGTGCTATCGGTCCGAAGTGAGGCGTGCGAGGCACTACGGCCTACACACAGTTTGCCACCTGGGCGGCCGTGGAATATCTGGCATGGCGTGCTCCGACGCGGGTGCGTGAAGCGGGTGAGGCGTCAATTCGGAGCGTTGGCAACGAACATGAGTCACGTGATTGCCGCGTGAAGTGAGGGACCGGTTGGGGGCCCTCAGGCAAACACAAGAGCTGGCGGTGTTAGCCGCTTTCTTTTGCCTACTTTTCTTTGCGGCGGCAAAGAAAAGTAGGTGCCGCCCCGCACAGGGGCGACGCTTGAACGGCAAACACCATAACGCGGATGCCAGCGCAAAAGCAAAAACACCAAACCGGATGCCAGCGCAGAGGCCAACACACCGAACCAGCACTGCGAAGGCAAATCACAGCCCCCGCCGAAGCCAAAAACCAAACCCAAATCACATAACGGCAAGCTGCGCAGCAGCACTCCTCAACGCGCTCCGCAAACCCTCCTCAACAACAGGATGATAAAAAGGCATCGCGAGCATCGCATCAACGGTAAGCCCCATCTGCAACGCCCACGACAGCAAATGCGCAATATGCTCAGCATCCGGCCCGATCCACTCAGCACCCACAAACCGTCGCGTATCGCGATCCACATACACATGCATCAACCCGCGATTCCGCAGCATCACGCGGCTACGACCCTGATCCTCAAAGCTCACTTCACCCGTCACAAACGACCCATCAGCAAGATCCAGGAACCGCGCCCCAACCATCGCAATCCCAGGCTCAGAAAACACAACTGAAATCGCGGCCCGCCGCACAAGCGGCTTCACATCGGGATACCGCGCGGCATTGTCGCCCGCAGCGCGACCTTCATCGGCGGCTTCGTGCAAGAGCGGCAGCACATCATTCGCATCGCCCGCGATAAACACGGGATGCTTGCCCGCCTGCAAAGTCAGCGGATCAAACACAGGCACACCGCGCGCATCGACCTCGAGCGTCGTGTTATGCAACGCAAGCTTGTCCATATTCGGCCGACGGCCTGCCGTCACCAGCACATAATCGAACGTGTCTTCGTGCAATTCCCCCGCTCCATCGCGATAACGCAAACGCACGCTGTCACCTTCGCGCGTTGCCGCTTCCACCTGCGCATGCGTCTCGAAGTGAAAAGAATCCCTGAACACATCACGCGCATAATCCTTGATCGCCGGATCGCTCAACGGCCCAACGCGCCCACGCGCACCGAGCATCGTCACGTCGGCGCCAAGCCACGCGAGCGCCTGGCCGAGTTCAAGCCCGATCACGCCCGCGCCTACCACCGCGACCTTGCGCGGCAGATCGTCCCACGCAAAGACGTCGTCGTTGACGATCGCGCGGTCGCCGAGCGCCTGGTACATCGCGGGCACATACGGCGATGAGCCCGTCGCGATCACGACGCGCTTCGCGTGCACGCGGGTGTGCTCGCCGACCTGCAGCACGTTATCGTCGATGAATTGCGCGTAGCCGATCAGCCGCTCTTCATCGGGAATGCTTTCCGTCGATTCGACGACGAACCCAACAAAGCGGTCGCGCTCGCCCTTGACGCGCGCCATCACTTCACGTCCGTCGACCCGCACGGCGCCATCGACATGCACGCCGAACGGTGCCATGCTGCGCGCCGCATGCGCGGCTTCGGCGGCGGCGATCAGCAGCTTCGACGGCATACAGCCGACGCGCGCACAGGTCGTCCCGTACGCGCCGCCTTCGATCAGCACGACACTCGCGCCCGCGGCCTTCGCGGCGCGGAAGGCGGACAAGCCCGCGCTGCCCGCGCCAATCACTGCAACATCGATATGAAGCGTCTTCATGATGTTCCTCGTTCTGACGGGGCGGTGGCGGAATCAGTGTGCTGTGCCGCGCGCATCGCTGCCGTCCAGTAGAATCGGTTTGCATTGCACGGTTCCACTTTACGGTCCTGCGTGCGCGTTGCTAATCCTCGAACGATTCAAAAACATGCTTAATCGGCTCAACTCGCGGCTCAACTCGCGGCTCAAACGGCGGCTCAAATGGATCTGTTAAGCCGCTTCCTGTCGCTGATGCCCGTGAGCGGGCGTGTCGATGTCCGTTGCCACTTCGGCGCGCCATGGGCAATCGAAGAAGGCCCTGCGGGCGTACGGGAGATTCCGTATCACGTGCTGCTGTCGGGGCGCGCGGTGCTCGAAGACGGTAACGGGCCGCCCGAGCATCTGGCCGCGGGCGACATCATCGTGTTTCCAACGGGCAGCCCGCACCGCATCCACGACGGCAGCGGCGCGCAGCCCGTCCCCGTCACGGAGCGGCGCAACATCATGCTGACGGTCGCGGAGAATAGCGGCACGGGCGACACGGTCGACATCCTGTGCGGCCGCTTCCTGCTCGGCGCCGTGCCGGACCGGCTGCTGCGCGATCATTTGCCGTCGCGGCTGGTGGTGCGCAGCGGCGCGCAGACGAAGACCCATGCCGACGCGGCGGCGAATGGCGAACAACCGGACGGCGTCGCGGGCTCGCGGCTCGCGCGGCTCATTCAACTGATGCGCGAAGAGGCAACGGACGAATGCCCCGGCAGCGAAACCCTCGTTAATCATCTGTCGGCGGCTCTGTTCGCGTTGACGCTGCGCTTCGCAAGCGAAGCGGCGCATCCGCCGCACGGGCTGCTGGCGCTGGCGGGGCGTCCGCGCCTGCAGGCGGCCGTCTCGGCGATGTTCGAATCGCCCGGCAAGCCGTGGACGCTCGATCAGTTCGCCGCGCTGTGCAACATGTCACGTGCGACCTTCGTTCGGCAGTTCCAGGAGGCGATTGGCCGCTCGGCGACCGACGTGCTCACGGAAGTCCGCATGACGATCGCGGGCCGCATCCTGCTCGAATCGACGACGCCCGTCGGCGATATCGGCGAGACGGTCGGCTATCAGTCAGAAGCGGCGTTCCAGCGCGTGTTCAAGAAGCAGATCGGCGTGACGCCCGCGCGCTGGCGTGCATCGGGCGGGCACTTGCAGTCGGCGCAGGATGCCGCGGCGGATGAAGCTGCGGCGGACGCAGAGCAATAGAGAATTTCATAAACCGCACAGCATGCGCCGGGGCCCTTGCGACCGGCCGTGTGCATCTCTCGGAAACCCTTGCCGCACAAGGCGTCGAGCCATCACGCAGAAGCCGCGCGTGACGCTTCACGACGCCTGCGCCTAAAAGCGGTGAGCCGATCGAGCATCTTCATGAGACGCGCCGACATTAACGGCCATCCGATGCGCACCTACAGTTGAGCCATCCCGTCGCCGACGGCAATGCTTCTCGAAGGTGCTCAACATGAAACGCGTCTATCAAGCTCTCGTTCTCGCGGCGGCATTGGGTCTGCCGCTCGCAAGCCACGCTGAATCTCAATCGACGGCGACGCGCGCGCAGGTTCGCGCCGAGCTGATCGGCGCGCAGCAATCCGGCCAGTACCCGCAAAGCGACACGAACTATCCGGAGCCGGCAAATTACTCGGCCGCTGCGCCTCACGTGTTCCATCGCTCGCATGATCTGATCGCGACTTCGTATGGTCCGTCGGTCAGCGGCAGCGCTGGCTCGGGTTTCCGCACGACGCGCGCCCGCTCGCTGGCAGGCGCATCGTCCGCATTCGACGACATCTATCGCGGCCAGTAACGCGCCGCATTCACTACGCTCACGGAGATAATCATGTCCGCAATCACGATCTACACGACACCGACGTGCCCCTACTGTCTCGCCGCGAAGGCGCTGCTCAAGAAGAAGGGTCTGTCGTACGAGGAAATCAACGTGCAGAGCGACCGTGCCACGGCGCTCGCGTTGATGGAACGCACGGGACGCCGCACGGTGCCGCAGATTTTCATCGGCGAAACGCATGTGGGCGGATTCGACGATCTCAACGCGCTGGAAACCGCGGGGAATCTCGATCCACTGGTCGAGTCCAACGCGGTGCGTTGAGCGCGACGCGCGAGTCTGGAAAGACTCAGCCGCGAACGGCAGCGCGTCGTTCGCGGCTTTTTACTTTGTGCTCGCGCGTCACGAACCGACGCGCGGCAGATACGTCGCGGGATTGATGGGCTTGCCGTCCTTGCGGACTTCGAATTGCATCGAGCCGTTGCCGTGGTCCGTCGCCGCCATCTCGGCGATCGTTTCGCCGCGTTTGACGCTCGTGCCTTCCTTGACGAGCAGCTTGCGGTTGTGTCCGTACGCGGTCACGAGCGTGTCGTCGTGCTTGATGACGATCAGCTTGCCATAGGGCTTGCCGCCGTCGCCCGCGAACACCACGCGGCCCGACGTCGCCGCTTTGACGGGATCGCCGGCTTTGGCCGCAATCACGATCCCCTTTGACTTGCCCTGTCTATACGCCGCGCTCAGCGTGCCGCGCGCAGGCCAGACGAAGCTCGGCTTGCCGGTGTCCGCGCTCTTGTCGTCCTTCTTGTCGGTGCTATCGGCCTTGTCCGTTTTTGGATTGATCTTCGCGGCGTCGTCGGGCTTTGCGGGCGCGCTCGTGCGCTGTTGCTTTGCCTGAGCGGATGACGCAGGGGCATCGCTGCCGCTGACTGCGTCGGATGGCGGCGTGACGCGCAGCACGCCGCCTGTTTCGATGTGGCCCGGGTCGGTGAGGTTATTCCACTTGATGATGTCTTCGCTGCGTTGCCCGTGGCTCGTCGCGATGCGATAGAGCGTGTCGCCGGGCTTCACGCGGTAGTAGCCGTCGGACAGCGGCTTGTCGGCATTGACGGGCGGGCGCCGTGCCGGACGTTCGGTCGAAGCGGGCGACGCTGCCTGCTGCGGAGGCTGCTGGAGCGACCGATCTTCGGGCGTCATCTGCCAGGGCAGCGTCGTGCAGCCGCCGATGAGCGATAGCAGGGCGAGGCCCGCGCTCGCGCGCGCATGCGTGCGGCGCTTCGGTTGCGTAGGTGTCATGTCGGTCTTCCTCTTGTCGTTCTGCGATGCCGCGGCATCGGTTCGCGCGTGCCGGGCGAACGGCGTGGCGCGGACCGGGCAGCGCAGAACGGAAATCTGACAGACAGCCGTGACGGATGTTTCTGGAATCCTGAATGTTTTACGGTACTTCGCGTTTTTGCTTTTTACGCGCGCAATTGTGTTGCGAAGCGTCGACTGCTGTGTGGCATGTGTGCCACACAGCCGCGATCACGGGCGGCGCTTTTTCCACGCGTAATCGGCGGGCGGATCGGACGCGCCGGCCTTGCCGACGGAGCGCGGGTTCTCGCTGCAGAGCGTGACGAAGCTCACGTCATCGCCGGCAGCCTGCTTCTTGCGCAGCGTTTCGGTGAACGCGAGCGCTTTGGTCATTTCGTCGGCGGCGAACCGCTCGAAGCGAGCGGTTCCCGTCGACGTGCCTTCTTCCAGCCAATACACGACGAACATGTGTTTCCTTCAATCAACTTCGACAACGGCATCACGCGAGATCGAGCGCCCCCGTCAGATCGCCGATGGGCGTCAGCCCGTTCTGCACCAGCGCACGGTCACGCAGCGCGACGCCATCCAGTGGCGCTAGCCCATGCACGCGGCTGATCAGGCGCAGGATCGAGTTGGTGTCGTACACCGAGTGATCGACATAGCCCTTCTTCGCGAGCGGCGAAATGATCAGCGCGGGAATGCGCGAGCCCGGTCCCCAGCGGTCGCCTCTGGGCGGCGCGACGTGATCCCACCAGCCGCCGTTCTCGTCGTGCGTGACGACGATCACTGTGTTCTGCCATTGTGGGCCGCGCTGGATATGCTCAATGACGTTCGTGATATGCCGGTCGCCGGACTCGACGTCCGCGTAGCCCGCATGCATGTTCAGATTGCCCTGCGGCTTGTAGAACGTCACGGCGGGCAGGCGCCCAGCGTCGATATCGGCGATGAAGCGGTTGGTCGATGCGTCGTCGCCGACGCCGCCGTCGCGCAGATGCCGCGCGCGCGCCGCCGTGCCGGGCGCGAAGTTCGCGAAGTAGTTGAACGGCTGATGGTGATACTGGAAGTCGGGCACGGCGCCCGTATCGCGATGATCGAGCGCGTATTGCCAGGCGCCGCTATACCACGCCCAGTCGACGCCCTTGTCGCTCAGCCGGTCGCCGATCGTCGCGTAACGCTGCGGCGGCAGCACCTTCGGGTCACCTGGATTGGCGAGCGCGGGATCGCCGCCCTCGGCGGGGCGCACCATGCTCGGCTGATAGGGCGGCGCCATCGTGTTGACCGCGTAGCCGTCGGGTGTGAACGGGCCGTCGCTGACGAACACGGGTGGGCCTTCGAGGGCCGTCTTCGGCGAATTGGGCGCCTGCTTCAGCCGCGTGCCCGTCGGGTCGTCGCCTTCGACGACGGATACGAGCTTCTTCCCCGGCCCGCTGCCGATGTCCGGCACGAGCGGCGCCTGCGCGGAAATCAGAAAGATGTGGTTGAGCCACGAGCCACCGAACGCGGCCATGAAGAAGTTGTCGCACAGCGTGTACTGCTGCGCGAGCGCCCACAGCTTCAGCGATTCGCCGGAGCTGCGGTAATGGCCCATCACGAGGCCGCCCGAATCGCCCCATGCGGCGAACTGGTTGTTGCGGCCTGCGTTGATCTGCATCTGGTTCTGATAGAAGCGGTGCACGAGATCGCGGGTGATCACGCTGTTCGGCAGCGGCGCGCCGTGCGCGTCGGTCAGATGGAACGGCTGGTTGCGCAATCCGGCGATATCGCGTTCGGCAATCATGTAGCGCTTGCCGTCGACTTCCTGCGCTTGCGGCACGAGGCCGCCCCAGATTTTCGGCAGCGTGGCGAGCGGCGTGTTGCCGTCGCGGTCCAGTTGCACGTAGCGCTCGGGCGTGACGGCGGAGAGCGGATACTGCACGCCGGGGAAGTTGCCGAACAGGTTCGCGAAGCTGCGGTTCTCCGCGTAGATCACGACGATGCGCTTGACCTGATCGCGCAACGCGTTGTCGAGCCGTGCGTCGGCCGCGCTGCGCGGCGCGCCCGTCGAGGCGCTGTCCACCGACTGGCAGCCCGCCAGCGCGAGGCCGAGGCCCGCTGCGGCAAGGCCCGTCAGGACGCGGCGGCGGTCGGGATCGTCGGGGCGGTCGTCGGCGGGGAGATCGGAAGCGGTGGGCAGATTGGGGTCGTCGTGCTCGTTCATCGGTCAGTCTCCTGGCACAGTGAATCGCAAAAGAGGCACAGCGGGGCAGGGCGAAAGGCGGCGCGCCTTGGCGTCGGCCGCGCGCCAACCGCATCGTCGCATTCGTCAAGGGCGGTTAGCAACCCGTTTGGCGGCTTGTTTTGCGCCCTGTTTGGCAAGGCGGTTGCGTTTTGGATAGTTTGCTGATCTGGCTTGGCCCGGCCATGCGTCGGGCGTGGTCACGGATGATGGCGCGCTGGCGGTTTGCCGCAAATCACGCGCGGCAAACCTGCCCGGTGGCAGCGGCTACAGGCTTCCCTTCAGCTCATCGAGCGACACGCCAAGCTCGCCCGCGAGGTGCGTCACGAGCGCTTCGAGCCGCTCGACGCGCTCGCTCAACTCGCGCTGCTGCGCGCGCAGCGCTTCGAGTTCGCCGGGCGGCAGCGGCTCGTCGGAGAGTGCCGCGGCGCCGATCTGTTCGGGCGTGGGCTCGCCGCACAGCAAATGCATCCAGCGGCTCTCGCGCTCGCCCGGCGTGCGCCCCAGCTTGACGACGCGCGGCGGATCATTGTCGGCAAGCTCTTCGAGAAACGCCTCGACGGACGACGTATCGGCGAAGCCGTGCAGGCGGGCGGTGGCGAGCCGCAGCTCGGCTGCCGTCTGCGGGCCGCGCAGCAGCAGTGCCGTCAGCAGCGCCGCCGACTGGCGCGGCAGGCCGAGCACGCGCTCCATGTTGTGCTCGAAGCGCGGCACGCGGCTGCTGCTGCCTTCGAGCACCAGCGAAAGGCGCTTCATGGAGTTGATCGCGTCGAGAATCTCGGATTCGCTGACGTTCATCACGGGCGAGCGCGAGGTCTTCTGATTGCAGCCCGACGCGAGCGAATTGAGCGACAGCGGGTAGGTGTCGGGCACGGTGTGCTGCTTCTCGAACAGCACGCCCAGCACGCGGGCTTCGAGCGGCGTGAGCGCCCGCATGGCGGGGCGCGGGGTATCGTCGGTGGTGGAATTCATGGGCAATAGACTCGATAGAAAGCCGCGTGTGCGACGGCGCGAGCGCACAGGCTCGCGCGTTAGCATAGTCTATTGCCGTTGGCGGCGGGACTGGAAGCGTTCCGGCCGTCGCTTCGCTGGGGGTGCTACGGCATGTCGTACGGATCGTCGGGCACGTCGAAGACGGTGTCGTCCACGTCGAGTTCGATCGAACAGCTGTCCGTCGACGCCGGCTGCGCCCTCGACACTTCGACATGCTGACGCACGAGATCCCTCAGACGATCCTGCACGACGCGGCGTTTGGCCGTATCGAGCGCGGTATAGCGGTCGATCTGGGCATCGCCGAGCTTGAGCGTCACGACGCAGCGCGCATCGAGCGTCGTGTCGCGGGCCGTTTCAACGACCCAGGAGAGCATCAGATAGGTCGTCGGGCCTTCCTGATAGGCGCTGACAGTGGGCGCTTTCGGCGATTCAAAGGTCCCGACGAGGGCCAGTTCGATTTCCTCGATGCGCTGCGACAATCCAATCGTGTCCATGGCTGCTCCTTTATCGGTTTTCCTCTGAAATATGTATGAGCAACCGGGATGCCACTGTCCCGTCAGGCACGCGTGACATTGCGCGCCGCGAAGGGCCGACAGCGCCGATGGCGGGCTGTCACAGGCCGCGCGGTACACTGCGGACTTGCCGTTCGTCCATACTGAACAACACACAGGGGCAACCCGAAGGAGAGTCGCATGCGTACCAGCGCCCGTAATCATTTCGCCGGTCAGGTCACGGCCGTCAAGGCCGGCGCCGTCAACGACGAAATCACGCTCCGCACCCAGGACGGACTCGAAATCGTCGCGGTAATCACGCACGGCAGCGCGTCGTCGCTAGGGCTCGCGGCGGGCAAGCCGGCGTTCGCGCTCGTCAAGGCTTCGTCGGTGATCGTGATGGTCGATGCCGACAGCAGCAAGGTGTCGGCGCGCAACTGCATCGCGGGCACGGTCGCGTCGGTCACGAAGGGCGCCGTCAACAGCGAGGTCATCATTTCGGCGGCGGGCGGCGCCCAGGTCGCTGCGATCGTCACCAACGACAGCGTCGACCGTCTCGGCCTCGCCAGCGGCAAGGCGGCTGCGGCGATCTTCAAGGCTTCGAGCGTGATCGTCGGCGTCGATTGAGCGCCGACGCCGGGCGCGGGCGGCGGCACACGCCTCGCATGTCATAAGCCGTGCGATATGCCGCCTATGTCGCGTTTCCCTTCGGCAGCCAGCCAGTTAGCAGCGTAATATACCCACCGATACATCGTGCGGCATGACAGCGTCGCAACGCAATGGAGATGGACGATGGGAATGACTGGCTCGGCGGCGCTGCCGCTGCAGGAGACGACGGCAGGCGCCGTCATGCTGGCGGGCGATTTTCTGCGTCCGATGCAGGTGACGATCGACGATCTGCGGCAGCACGCGAGCGTGACGGCCGATCCCTTCGACCTGCGCTGCTACACGACGAACCGCTTCATCCGCAAGGTCGATCAGTATCGCGGCGTGCTGCTGAAGGATCTGATCGACATGGCGGGCCTGCGCAACGACCGGCCGGGCGATTTCAAGCGGACCATTTTCATCGTGCACGCTCACGACGGCTACGCGGTGACCTTCTCATGGCATGAGCTGTTCAACACGCCGATCGGCGAACGCGTACTGGTCGCGTTCGAGCGCGGCGACCAGCCGCTTTCCGTCGACGAAGGCGCGCCCATTCTGTTTTCAGCCGCTGACATTCTGCCCGCGCCGCGTCATGTGAAACGGCTGGCGGGTGTGGTTGCGCGCGTGCTCGAGCTTTGATGCGATCAACGTGGTGGTGTTTGCCGGCGTGAGCTGGCCGCCGCGCACTGGTGCAAGTGCCGATTGAAGTCCTGCGTATGGCATCGTGTATGCTTGCGCGCATGAGTCAACCGGCAAACAACATGAAGACATCGGCACATCCAAAGCCCGAGGTGCGCTTCAGAATGCGCATTCAGCAGGAAGGCACGATCGCGCTGGGACCGGGAAAGGTCGCGCTGCTCGAAGCGGTGCGCGAGCATGGTTCGATTTCGGCGGCGGCGCGCAGTCTGAACATGTCGTATCGGCGCGCGTGGCTGTTGATGGATGAATTGAACCGTTCGCTGAAATCGCCGGCGACGATATCCGAGCACGGCGGCCAGAGCGGCGGCGGCAGCGCGCTCACGCCCGTCGGCGAGGAGATCATCCGGCTCTATCGCGGCATCGAAGCGCAGGCGTACGCCGCATGTGCCGACGATATCGCCGCGCTTACGAAGATGGTGCGGCGGTAGATCTTGAACTGTTTGCGCGTGACGCCTAACCGTGACGCAAACAGAAGCGCGGCGCTCCACCGGATTGGGTGTTCGTCTGCGCGTCGGCATTGAGGCGCCCGATCAGTTCGACAAAACTCGCGACGCTCGCGGTGCGCAGCGGATACCACGCAATGTGGCCGCGTTCGCAGACACGCTTGAGCATGTTCATCGAGTCGTGATCGATGCAGTCGACGGGAAACACCACAATATCCGCGCCCGGCAATGCAGCCGCCAGCAGTCCCTTACGATCCTCGATGCCGCCGTCGTGCACGGCCATCTCGCCGCCCGCCGATTCGACGATCCGCCTGATCGCCGCATTCGAACCCGGCCTTCCGCCGACATACACGATGCGCATGCGTTCCAGGATCGCCAGCGAGGCCGAACGCCCGGACGGGTCGTCGCCCGCCGTGGCCTGAAGTGTGCGTTCCAGCGCGCTCGCTTCGGCTTGCAGCGTTTTCACGAGCGCATCCATTTCATCGAGCCGTGCGCGCAACGCACGGGCGCTTTCCTGTTCGGCGGCGACACGCTGTTCGGCGGCTTCTCGACGGTTCGTATGCAGCGCGAGACGCTCATCGCGTGCCGTCAACGCTTCGCGCAGCAGGTGCACTTCGGCGCGCAGTGCGTCGTCGGTGCCGGCATCCTGCGCCTTGGCGTGCGCCGCGCGTGTTTCCAGTTCCTGTGCGGCGGCGTCGCGCTGCAAGCTCATCTCCTGCAGACGGCTTTGCTGGCGATCGATCTTGGTGCGCAACGTGGCATTGTCTTCTTCCAGCGCGACGAGCCGCCGGATATCCGCGCGATTCGCGGCACCCACCAGATGCGACAGCATGTGCAGATCGCCGAACGCCGATTGCCGCACGCTCATGGTGGTCTGCGGATGCGTCATCAGCGCCCAGTAGGCGGGCGGAATGTCGCCGCTCTTGAGCGCTTCTTTCCATAGCGCGAGCACCGCGTCGGGGTCTTTCGCCTTGTCGAACAACCGGAGCGCGCCCGCATAACGCTCGTCCAGTGCCTTTTGCAGCGCCTTGCCACCCGCGCCGCCTTCGATCGCAAGCTCTACAGCCGTGTGATGAATTTCGAGGTCGGTGGCGCGCTGACGGTCGAGGTCGGTGAACTTCGGAACGAGCTTGCGCAGTTCATGCGTGCTCAGACACGTGCCGATGATCGAGCAGTGCAGATGCGCATCGAGTTCCGCGAGCCGCGTACGTCGTTTCAGATCGGCGAGCTGCGCCTTCGACGGCGCGCAGCAGGGATCGGCGCGTTGTGCGGAACCGATGGACGTGTCGATGCCCGGGCGGGCGAGACGAAAGGGCGGAGCGTGCATGAAGACCTCTATCCGGACATGACGGCGGACCGGGGTGGATGCGCGAACGGGTTATCGAAATATACCATCGAATATATCGAGTGCGCGCCGGGGCGAAAATCAGTGCACCGGTTCGGGTTGACGCCTGCGCGTTGGCAGCGGTGCGGGCTTGAGGGCCACCGTGCGCGGCGGCGTGGGTCTGTGCCGCTCCAGCACGTGCTCGACGCACAGTCCGACGAGGATCGCATCGACGCGCTCCAGCGCCGTCACCGTTTCGCGCATCGCCGTCGGGTTCGTGCTGAAGGACTCGGAAAACACCGCGTCGCGTGTACGTTCGAGCACGCGTGCCTGGCGGATCGCGATCTTCAGCTCGCGCAGCCGCGCAAAACGAGCGGCTTGCGCTTCGTTGCCGAGCATCGACAGCAATTCACGAAGCGACGCGGAAGACAGGCCTTCGGCCGCCAACGCCGCGTCTCGCGTAGCCGCGAACATCTGGACGAAGCGCGTGACGCTGCTGCGCAGACGCCTGAACGCATCGACTACGTCACGGATCTGCTGCGCGCGCACGTCGGCCGACATCGGCTTGAGCGTGCTGATTTTCCCGGATAGCGCATCCGTTGGCGCATCGCGACGAGTGCTGCCCACCCCGACTCTCCCGAGATTAGAACGATCGATGTATTCTACCGTATATATCGGTCCGCTTGTCACGTCGCGATTCGATCGTTCGTTCGTTCATTCGTTCGATAGTCAGCGGCGGCCGATCACGAGCGCGATGCCGCCGAGTATCGCGGCCGCGCTCAACGCGAGGCGCGTGGTCAGTGGTTCGCCGAGCAGCACGATGCCGCCGATGGCGGCGATCAGCGGCACGCTCAATTGCACCGTCGCGGCCGTGGTGGCCTTGATCTCCTTCAACGCGGCGTACCAGATCACATAGCCGACACCCGACGTCAACGCGCCGGATATCGCCGCGAAAAGCAGGCCCGTTCTGTCGATCGATGCGCGCGCAAACATCGCGATGCTGATCGCCGCGGCGAAGGGAATGGCGCGGATGAAGTTGCCTGCCGTGGTGGCCGTCGGATCGGCGGCGCGTTTTCCGCGCAGCGAATACGCGCCCCACGCGATGCCGGCGTACAGCATCAGCAGCGACGCGAGCAGAGGCGGCGCGCTCACGCCGGGCAGCACGAGCGCGACGAGGCCGGCGAGCGCGCATGCGAGACCCGTCCATTGCAGCATGCGCAGACGTTCGCCGTGCCAGAGCGCATAGCCGATCATCGTCGCCTGTACCGCACCGAACAGCAGCAGTGCGCCCGTTCCCGCCGCCAGAGATACATAGGCAAACGAGAACGCCGCTGCGTACGTGAAAAGCGCGAAAGCGGAAAGCCAGGTGCCGGCGAAGGGTTGCGACTGGCCGCGGCTGCGCAGAATGATCCACAACACGATGGCAGCCGACACGATGCGCACAGACGTAAACGTTGCGGGATCGATCGACGTGCCTTTCAACGCGATGCGGCATAGCAGCGAATTGCCCGCGAAGGCGAACATGGCGACGATCGTCAGCAAGGCGATGCGCATGCGCGGCATGGTGCGTTTGGCGGAAGGGGTGGCGTCGTGGGCGTGCACGATACTTTAGCGTGAGGCGATGCGTCTACGCATGGCGCGGTGCAACGTGAATCGATGGAAGCGGGGCGTTGAAAAACAATGCCGGATAGCAACAAGACAACGATTGCTATCCGGCATGTCGGAGGCGCAGCGTTCAGGCCATTGCGGATGGCTTGATGTTCTGGTTATGGCGGAACAGGTTCTGCGGATCGTATCGGTCTTTCACTGCGACGAGCCGCGCGTAGTTCGGACCGTATGCGTCGCCCACGCGCGCGGATTCTTCTTCCGTCATGAAGTTCACGTACACGCTGCCGAGCGCGAACGGCGCCGATGCATTGAAGAACGCGCGCGACCATGCAATGCAGCGCTCGTCGTCGGCGGCTTCCGTCCAGCGGCCGTGCACGTTCATCACGTACTTCGCGTCGCGATTCGAGTAAGCCATTGCATCGGGTGCCACGCGCATCGTCTGGCCGCCAATTGCGCCGAAAAAGATCTCGCACTGCGGCGACGGCAGATTGCCGATGGCATCGACGAACGCGTCGATCAGGCCGTCGTCGAGCGTGGCGAGATTGTGCGACTTCCAGTAGTTGCGCTCGCCCGGCGTCAGTAGCGGATCGAATGCCTGTTGCCAGGCGGTGAACGGCATCGGCCCGAGATGTTCGCCGTAGGGTGTGCCGAACTTGCGCACTTCTTCGACCACGGCCGGACCGTTCGCGACAGGGCCCGTGTAGCAGACCGCAAACGCGATGATCGGCTTGCCGTGCACGTCGGCGGGCAGGAAGGGCAGCGGTGGCGCGAAGCGCGCGACGGCCCAGACGGTCAGTTCGTCCGGCCAGGTTTCGAGCGCGGCGCGGTATTTGACGAGCGCGTCGCGCGCCTGATCCATCGGCAGCACGTAGAGACCGCCATAGACCTCGGGTCCCACTTCATGCAACTTGAACTCGAACATCGTGACGACGCCGAAATTGCCGCCGCCGCCGCGAATCGCCCAGAACAGATCTTCATGCGAATCGGCGCTGCAGCGGATCGATTCGCCGTCGGCGGTGACGACATCGGCTGAAATCAGGTTGTCCACCGTCATCCCGAAGCGCCGGCTGATCCAGCCGAACCCGCCGCCAAGCGTGAGGCCCGCGACGCCCGTCGTCGAATTGATGCCGAGCGGCGTGGCGAGCCCGAAGGCTTGCGCTTCGTGATCGAAGTCGCGCAACAGACAGCCCGGCTCGACATAGGCGCGGCGCGCGACGGGATCGATGCGCGCGGACTTCATCTGCGACAGGTCGAGCACCATGCCGCCTTCGCACATGGCGCTACCCGCGATGTTGTGGCCGCCGCCGCGCACGGCGAGCAGCAATTTATTGTCGCGCGCGAAATTGACGGCGCGACGGACATCGGCCGTGCCCGCGCAGCGAACGATGATCGCGGGTCGACGGTCGATCATCCCATTCCAGATACTGCGTGCTTCATCGAACGTTGGATCGCCGGGCAATACGACCTGGCCCCGCGTGAGAGCTTTGAATTCGTCGATTGCACTGCTGGACAGATTCGCCATGCTACACCTCCGGTACGGACAAACAACGTCCGAACCCCTCGATCATGTCTGATCAAAGTAGTTCGGACGACCTGGCTTTCGTTCAGTAAACGAGGCTGACCGGCGCTCACAAATTAACGTATACCCGCACGCCTTCGCGTTTCATCCAGGTTCCTTTGAATACGGGCTAGCACACGTGAAAAGCCCGAAAAACAGGGCCCTTTCTGAAAAGACTCGCGGATGGAGTGCTTCGTAAATAGTGAGTTCTCGCTCGTGCTCGCTCACGCAGCGACGTTTTTCAACTGTGCCGGACGAACCATCAGAAACACTAAGCCTGCTGTCGTTTCATCGCGCGAACATCAAACGCATGCGATTGACTCGCGCACGCGGATTGCGGTTTTCCGGACCGGCGGTTTCGACAGCTCAGACGAATTGCACTGCCGCCCGGTGCACCGCATTTCTTCTGTTACGCTGACCGCCAACTTGCTCACTGTAAGTAAACCAGCATCAATGCGTAATAGATTGTTCTACTGTCCGTAAGTACAGTAGATGGTGATTGTTCACGTTTTGTATGGTTAACCCCGATTTAAACGTAAACGAACAAAAGAGAACATTGTTGCTGTTGTTTTGATTTCCTTTTTGAACATGGGCCGTGTGGCCTGTTTTTGAAGTGCCCGAATAAAAACCATCGGGACAATGGATCGATAACAGCTTCTCCGGCGCCCGTGCGGCGCTATCCCTTGCCCTGCCTCTCGTCAGCAAACCGGGCCGCGCCTTGCGGTGCCCGGCGTATGTGAACGCCCGTAGTCGAATTACTGCTGTCGCCGTACCAAAGCATCTGCATTTGCGTCGAAGCCGCGGTTGAACAAAGAACAAGCAGAAGAAAAGCGAAGCTGCATCAGAAGCATCGAACAAAGGAGAGCAATTTGGTTTTGGAACTCGAGCGGGTCACCGTCGTTTCGGGCGGGCTGACGCATCTGTACGGCGTCGATCTGCGGCTCGTCCCGGGGGCGATCAATGTGCTGCTGGGTCCCACTCAGGCAGGCAAGACCACGTTGATGCGCGTTATGGCAGGACTCGAC
The DNA here is from genome assembly GCF_002902965.1 of Paraburkholderia hospita. Taxonomy (GTDB): domain Bacteria; phylum Pseudomonadota; class Gammaproteobacteria; order Burkholderiales; family Burkholderiaceae; genus Paraburkholderia; species Paraburkholderia hospita. Next base: position 1,536,253 of record NZ_CP026106.1, read on the forward strand.
AGGCCCACGACGGGGCGCGTGCTGGCCGACGGCCAGGACGTGACGGGCGTGAGCGTGCGTCAGCGCAACCTCGCCATGGTCTATCAGCAGTTCATCAACTATCCCGCGATGACGGTGTTCGACAACATCGCGTCGCCGCTCAAGCTGCAAAAGACGGAAGCGGGCGAAATACGCCGCCGCGTGAACGAGGTCGCGTCGAAGCTGCACATCGAGCATCTGCTCGACCGGCGTCCCGGCGAGCTGTCGGGTGGCCAGCAGCAGCGTTGCGCATTGGCGCGCGCGCTCGTCAAGCGCACGTCGCTCGTGCTGCTCGACGAACCGCTCGTGAATCTCGACTACAAGTTGCGCGAGGAATTGCGCGCCGAACTCACGACACTCTTTTCCGACGGCAAGACCACGGTCGTCTATGCGACGACGGATCCGCTCGAAGCGCTGCTGCTAGGCGGCTACACGGCCGTCGTCGACAAGGGCCGCGTGCTGCAGTTCGGCCCGACCCTCGACGTCTACAACGCGCCCGCGAATGTCGATGTCGCCGCCGTTTTCAACGATCCGCCCATGAACATGCTGACGAGCGAACTGCTCGAGAGCGGCGACGCGCGTCTGCCCATCGGCATCGACGTGCCCGTGCGCCGCGCCGCGGCCACGGCTGTCGGAACGGGCACCTGCCGGATCGGCATCCGGCCTGGCCATTTGCGTCTTGCGCCGCGCAACGCGCATTCGATTGCCGTGCCCTGTCTGCTCGAACTCGCCGAACTGAGCGGCTCGGAAACGTACCTTCACTTGCATACACGTCACGGCGGCATCGATCTCGTCGCGCAATTGCAAGGCGTGCATCAGATCGCGCTCGGCACGCAGCTCGACGTCTATATCGACCCCGACGAACTGTTCGTGTTCGGCGCGGACGCCAATCTTGTCGCGCGTCCCAAGGTGCAGGAGGTGGCATATGGCGCGCATTGAGTTTCAGAATCTCGGTCACGCGTACCGGCCAAACCCCGCCTCGCTCGACGACTACGCACTGCAGCCGATGAGCATGGTGTGGGAAGACGGCGGCGCATACGCGCTGCTCGGTCCTTCGGGTTGCGGCAAATCGACGTTGCTCAATATCGTGTCGGGCCTGTTGACGCCATCGGAAGGCAAAGTGCTTTTCAATGGACGCGATGTCACCGTACAAGGCGCGCGCGAACGCAATATCGCGCAGGTGTTCCAGTTTCCGGTGATCTACGACACGATGACCGTGTTCGACAATCTCGCCTTTCCGCTGCGCAATCGCGGGCTGCCTGCCGCCGAAGTCCGCACGCGCGTACATGAAGTGGCCGACATTCTCGACATGGCGCGTGAGTTGCCGCGCAAGGCGAGCAACCTGTCGGCGGATGCGAAGCAGAAGATTTCGCTTGGACGCGGACTCGTGCGCAAGGATGTGGCGGCGATTCTTTTCGACGAACCGCTGACCGTCATCGATCCGCACATGAAATGGATGCTGCGGCGTCAGCTGAAGAAGATCCACCAGCAATTGAAGCTCACGCTGATCTACGTGACGCACGATCAGGTCGAAGCGCTGACATTCGCGGATGAAGTGGTCGTGATGACGAATGGGCGCGTCGTGCAAAAGGGCGGGCCTGAAGCGCTGTTTCTTCGCCCCGATCATGCGTTTGTCGGCTATTTCATCGGCAGTCCGGGGATGAACCTGTGCCCCGTGAGTCTCGATGAAGGCGCGATCAAGCTGGGCTCGCAGCGCGTCGCCGTCGACGCGAATACGCTCGCGACCCTCAAGGGCACGAACGGCGATCTGAAGCTCGGCATTCGGCCCGAGTTCGTGCGTCTCGCTAGCGACGGCGAAGCGGGCGCAGTCCGCGCGCAAGTCACGCGCGCGCAGCAGCTCGGCAACTATCAGCTCGTGACGGCGAACTGCGAAGGTCACATCTTCAACGCAAAGATGGAGCCGAATTTGCGCGTCGTGGATGGCCCCGTGTGGTTGCGCGTCGCTGCGCCCGAAACCGTCTATTTCAGCAACGACGAACGCATTGCGGTGCGAGCCGCAGGAGGCGCGTGATGAAGCCGCTCAACCAGAAGGCGTGGCTGCTCGTCGTGCCTGTTTTCATTTGCGTCGCGTTCTCCGCGATCCTGCCGCTGATGACGGTCGTCAACTACTCGGTGCAGGACATCATCAGCCCGACGCAGCATGTGTTCGTCGGTACCGAATGGTTTCGCAACATCATGACCGATCCCGATCTGCGCGGCGCATTGGGCAGGCAGATCATTTTCTCGGCGTGTGTATTGCTGTTCGAAATTCCGCTCGGCGTTGGGCTTGCACTCGCGATGCCGGCCTCCGGCTGGCGCGCATCGGCGGCCCTCGTCGTGCTCGCGATGCCGCTGCTGATTCCATGGAATGTGGTCGGCACGATCTGGCAGATCTTCGGCCGGCCCGATATCGGTCTGCTCGGCTACGTACTCAATCGCATCGGCGTCGACTACAACTACACGGCGAGTCCCACCGACGCATGGGTCACCGTGCTCGTAATGGATATCTGGCACTGGACGCCGCTCGTTGCATTGCTCTGCTATGCAGGGTTGCGCGCGATTCCCGATGCGTTTTATCAGGCCGCGGAAATCGACGGTGCAAGCCGCTTTGCGGTGTTTCGCTATATCCAGCTGCCGAAGATGCGCGGCGTACTGATGATCGCGGTGCTATTGCGCTTCATGGACAGCTTCATGATCTATACGGAGCCATTCGTGCTGACGGGGGGCGGTCCGGGCGACTCGACCACATTTCTGAGCCAGTACCTGACGCAAAAGGCCGTCGGTCAATTCGATCTCGGCCCTGCGGCGGCTTTTTCGCTGATCTACTTCCTGATCATCCTGTTGCTCTGTTTCATTCTCTACAACTGGATGGAGCGCGTCGGCAAGGGCGGTCCTGCAACGACGGGAGAAGACAATGCGTGATAACCGCCGCTGGATACGCGGGCTCGTCTTGCTCGGCTATATCGCGTTCGCGTTGATTCCGCTGTACTGGATGCTGTCGATCTCGCTGCGCACGAACGAAGAAACGATGTCGGCGTTCTCGATCTGGCCGCATCACGTGACATTCGACAACTTCAAGGTGATCTTCACGGACCCGTCGTGGTACTGGGGTTACATCAATTCGATCATTTATGTATTGATGAATACGGTGATGTCGGTGCTCGTCGCGTTACCGGCCGCGTACGCGTTCTCGCGTTATCGCTTTCTCGGCGACAAGCACATGTTCTTCTGGTTGCTCACCAACCGGATGACGCCGCCCGCCGTGTTCCTTTTGCCGTTCTTCCAGCTGTATTCGAGCGTCGGGCTGATGGACACGTATGTCGCCGTCGCGCTCGCGCACATGCTGTTCAATGTGCCGCTCGCGGTATGGATACTCGAAGGCTTCATGTCGGGCGTTTCGCGTGAAATCGATGAGACCGCGTATATCGACGGCTATTCGTTCCCTGCATTCTTCATCAAGATCTTTCTGCCTTTGATCAAGGCGGGTGTCGGCGTGACGGCGTTCTTCTGCTTCATGTTCAGCTGGGTCGAGTTGCTGCTTGCGCGCACGCTGACCACCGTCAACGCAAAGCCGATTGCCGCTGTGATGACGCGCACGGTATCGGCGGCGGGTATGGATTGGGGCGTGCTGTCCGCAGCCGGTGTGCTGACCATCATTCCCGGCGCGCTCGTTATTTACTTCGTGCGCAACTACATCGCGAAGGGCTTTGCGATGGGGAGAGTGTGATGTTCACGTGGATGTACTGGACACCCGAAGTCGGGATCTTCTTTGGCTGCGTCGTCGCGATGCTCGCAGGCATGACGCTGTGGGAGTTTCGCGCGCCGACTATCGAACGCAAAGGCTTTTTGCCGATTGCGACCACGCGTGGCGACAGGCTCTTTATCGGACTGTTGACGGCGGCCTATGTGAATCTCGCGTGGATTGCGATTAGCGGCGAAGGCGCCAGCGCATGGCCGGGCTTTGCGGCGTCTGTCGTCGTGCTGCTCGTGATCATGTGGAAGGGATAAAGCGTCAAGAATAAACCGGTTTCGTTGATGCCCCGGGCGGCAACCGGCTGATGATCCAAAGGGGTGTGGAGACACAGGAGAAGACCATGCAACACAGGAGACGGATCGTCGCGCTCGCAGTGGCAGGAGTGGTCGCGGGGGCTTGTGCGAATCACGCTGCACTGGCGGGTACGCCAGAAGCGCAGAAATGGGTCGATAGCGAATTCCAGCCCAGCACGCTGAGCAAGCAGCAGCAGATGGACGAAATGAAATGGTTCATCGATACGGCTGCAAAACTCAAATCGCAAGGCGTCAAGGAAGTGCACGTGGTGTCGGAAACGATCGACACGCATATGTATGAATCGAAGACGCTTGCCAAGGCATTCACGGAAATCACGGGTATTCAGGTCAAGCACGACATCATTCAGGAAGGCGATGTCGTCGAAAAGCTGCAGACGTCGATGCAATCCGGTCAAAGTATTTACGACGGCTGGATTTCGGACTCGGATCTGATCGGCACGCACTATCGTTATGGCGTGATTGTGCCGCTGTCCGATTACATGGCGGGCGAGGGCAAGGAGTACACGAATCCGGGCCTCGATCTGAAGGACTTCATTGGCACGAGCTTCACGACCGCGCCGGATAAAAAGCTCTATCAGTTGCCCGACCAGCAGTTCGCCAATCTGTACTGGTTCCGCGCGGACTGGTTTGCGCGCAAAGATCTGCAGGACAAGTTCAAGGCGAAGTATGGCTACGATCTCGGCGTGCCCGTGAACTGGTCCGCGTATGAAGATATTGCCGACTTCTTCACGAACGACGTGAAGACCGTCGACGGTGAAAAGGTCTACGGCCACATGGACTACGGCAAGAAAGACCCGTCGCTTGGATGGCGCTTCACAGACGCGTGGCTTTCGATGGCGGGCGAAGCCGATAAAGGCATTCCGAACGGCATACCCGTCGACGAATGGGGCATTCGCGTGACGCCGGATGGTTGCCATCCCGTTGGTGCATCCGTGTCGCGCGGCGGCGGCACGAATAGCCCGGCTGCCGTCTTCGCGACCACCAAGTACGTCGACTGGCTGAAAAAATATGCGCCGCCGGAAGCGTCCGGCATGACGTTCAGCGAGGCGGGCCCGGTTCCCGCGCAAGGCAAGATCGCGCAGCAGATCTTCTGGTACACGGCGTTCACGGCGTCGATGCTCAAGCCCGGAAACGTGACGAATGCAGATGGCACGCCGAAGTGGCGCATGGCGCCGTCGCCGCATGGCCCGTACTGGAAGGACGGCATGCAGAACGGCTATCAGGACGTCGGCTCGTGGACCTTCTTCAAGTCGACGCCCGCGAACCAGCGTGCTGCCGCATGGCTTTACGCGCAATTCGTGACGTCAAAGTCGGTGTCGTTGAAGAAGTCGATTGTCGGTCTCACGTTCATTCGCGACTCAGACATTCATAGCGATTACTTCACGAAGAACGCCGACAAGTACGGCGGCCTGATCGAGTTCTATCGCAGCCCGGCGCGTGTCGCGTGGACGCCGACGGGCAACAACGTGCCGGATTATCCGAAGATGGCGCAGCTCTGGTGGAAGAACGTCGCGACAGCGGCTGCTGGCGAGAAGACGCCGCAAGCCGCGATGGACAGCCTCGCGAAGGAAATGGACCAGGTGCTGGGCCGTTTGCAGCGCGCCGGCATGAAGGTGTGCGCGCCGGAATTGAACCCGGAAAGCGATCCGTCGAAATGGCTCTCGGATCAGCATGCGCCCTGGAAGAAGCTCGCGAACGAAAAGCCGAAGGGCGAAACGGTCAAGTACGACCAGCTGCTCGCGGCATGGAAGGCGGGCAAGGTTCGCTAATTATTTGACGTAGAAAAGCGGGAAGGTTGAGGCGGGCGGTGTCGAAAGACGCCGCCCGTTTTTTATTGGTTTTATGCCGCAAGAGCGCGCGATTAAACAGGCGCGACCCGTTCATCAATCGAAAGCAAATTGTCATTTAAACGTTTGATGCATAAAGACCACATATGCCTTACGGATGATTGCGAACCATTACTGTTCATGTAATGATACCGATTCTCATTTAGATGTGACCGGCCGGAATCCGTTGCCAGGCGGGCCAGTTCGCGAAATTTGCGAACCTGACGGGCAGGCACCGCTCGTTACACATAAAAAATTCAGTTACAACGACAGGGAATCGTGATGCTTCGAACCACGCCACTCGCAGCGGCCGTCATGGCCGTCTTTGCGACGCCGCTCTTTGCTCAAACGACGACGCCGGCCACACCGGCAGCACAGGTTGCCCAGGCTGCAACGTCCGCTTCTCCCGCCAGCCAGCCCTCGGCCAGCCAGCCTTCCGAAAGCAACACACTGCCCGCCGTCAAGGTGACGGGGCAGGTCGACAACGCCACCGACTTCCAGTCCGACACATCCAGTGTCGGCGCCAAGGTACCGACCGCGCTGCGCGATATTCCGCAGGCCGTCACCGTCATACCGAAGGCCGTGCTCCAGTCGCAGGCTGCGAACTCGTTCTCCGACGCGCTGCGCAACGTGCCCGGCATCACGATCGGCGCCGCCGAAGGCGGCCAGATCGGCAACAACATCAACCTGCGCGGCTTCTCGGCGCGTACCGACATCTACCTCGACGGTTTCCGCGATCGCGGCCAGTACTATCGCGACACGTTCAACCTCGACTCGATCGACGTGCTGTACGGTCCTTCGTCGCTGTACTTCGGACGCGGTTCGACGGGCGGCGTGATCAATCAGGTCAGCAAGGAGCCGCAGCTGAAAAAGCGCGCCGACGTCTCGGTGCAGGCGGGTACGCATGACCGTTACCGCACCACGGTCGACCTCGACACGCCGATCACCGATACCTCCGCGTTCCGTATCAACGCATTCGGCCAGAGCCTCGGTTCGTCGCGCGATGTGATGAAGAACAAGGACTATGGCGTCGCGCCCGAAGTGAAGTTCGGCATCGGCACGCCGACGGAAATCACGCTGTCCGCGCTGATCCAGCACAACCGCGATCAGCCCGACTACGGCGTTCCGCCGCTGAACGGCCATCCCGCACCGGTGAATCGCGGCACGTTCTACGGCTACACCGACGACCGCACGATTCAGGACGTGCAGACGTTCAGCGCGCGCATCAAGCACCGCTTCAACGAAGACGTGACAGTGCGCAACCAGACGCAGTTCAGCCACTACAGCACGGAAGCACGCGCGACCAATGCGGCGTCGGTGCTGACGGGGCCGCTCTCGACGTCGACGGCGCTCGCCAACGGCAACTTCACGAACATCGATCCGTCGAAGCTGTTCGTGAAGCTGCAGGGCAAGGACCGCAACATTAACGACCATTCGGTCTACAACTCGACCGACGTCGAGTGGAAGTTCAACACGGGGCCGGTCAAACATGACCTGCTCGCCGGCGTCGATCTGAGCCACGAAACGTACAGCAACCAGAGCTTCACGGCGACTTCGCCGGGCATGACGTCGAACACGATCGGTGTCGTGCCGCTGATCAATCCGCCGTACACGACGCGTCCCGCGAACGTGAAGGAAGTGGCGACCAATCTCGCGGAATCGAGCGCGAATGACGTGGGCCTGTATTTGAACGACACGATCTCGCTTGGCGAGCACTGGAAGGTGGTGGGCGGCGTGCGCTGGGACCGCTACGAAGCGTCGATCAAGAACTCGATCAACCTGCCGGGTTACGCGACGCAGACCAATTACTTCACCAGCGTGCGCGGCGGCATCATTTATCAACCGGCCGACTGGCAGTCGTACTACGTGTCGTATGGCACGTCGTTCGATCCGTCGCTCGAAGCGCTGACGCTGACCAACGGCCAGCAGAACCTGCCGCCGGAGCACAACAAGTCGTATGAAGTCGGCGCGAAGCTGGATCTGCTCGGCGGCGGCCTGTCGGTGACGCAATCGCTGTTCAGCATCGAGAAGACGAATGCACGTACCGCAAACCCCGACGGCAGCTACACGCTCGACGGCGATATTCGCGTGCGCGGCTATCAGCTCGGCCTGGCCGGCCACATCACGAGCAACTGGCAGGTGTTCGGCGGCTATACGTACATGGACGGCGTGATTCTGCAGGCGTTCGACGGCACACAAGGCAAGACGCCCGCGAATACGCCGCGCAATACGCTGACGTTGTGGACGACGTATCAGTTCACGCCGCATTGGGAAATCGGCGGCGGTCCGACGTACATGTCGTCGCGCTATGCGGCGAACAACAACTTCGTGCAGGTTGGCGGCTACACGCGCTGGGATGCGATGGCCGCGTATCACGCGAAGCGTTACGACGTCCAGATCAACGTGTTGAACCTGACCGACAAGAACTACTACGACGCGCTGATTCCGTCCGACGGCGGACGCGCGGTGCCGGGTTACGGCCGTACGTTCCTCGCGACGCTAAACTATCGCTTCTTCTGATCGCACGAAGCGATAGCCCACGGCACGCCGCGCGCTCGCCCGCATGAAGCGATTCATGCGGAGGCGCGCGGCGCTGCTGCTTATGCAGGAACGTTGAACCATGATTGTCTCGATCCCGGACGTACTGAGTCCCGCCGAAGCCGCCGCGATGCGCGCGGCGCTCGAAGCCAGCGACGCATGGGTGGATGGCCGCGCGACGGCCAGCTACCAGGGCGCGCCCGTCAAGCGCAACCAGCAGATCGCGGAAGGCTCGCAGATCGCTCTGGAAATGGGTGACCGGATTGTCGCGTCGCTGGAGCGTCATCCGCTGTTCATCAGCGCCGCGCTGCCGAACAAGGTGTATCCGCCGCTCTTCAACCGCTACGAAGGCGGGATGCACTTCGGCAGTCATGTCGACGGCGCGATCCGGCTCGTGCCGGGCAGCGGCGTGCGCGTACGCACCGATATTTCGATCACGCTGTTTCTCACGCCGCCGGACGAATACGACGGCGGCGAACTGCTGGTCGAAGATACCTTCGGCGTGCAGGAAGTGAAGCTGCCTGCCGGACACGCCATTGTGTATCCGGGCACGAGCCTGCATCAGGTGCGGCCCGTGACGCGTGGTGCACGCGTGTCGAGTTTCTTCTGGGCGCAAAGCCTCGTGCGCGACGACACGCAACGCGCGATGCTGTTCGATCTCGACGGCGCGATACAACGCCTCAATGCATCGAACGGCGATGAAGCGGCGCGCCGCACACTGGTGGGCTGTTACCACAACCTGCTGCGCATGTGGAGCGAGACCTGAGCGTTACGCCGGCCGTCGCGCCACGGTCGTCGTCTTTTGCGGACTGCGCCCGCTTTGCAGCAGGAACACACCGCCGAGAATGCAGGCCATCGCGAGCAGATCGAGCGGATGAATCGGTTCATGCGCGAGCAGCACGCCGATTCCCAGCGCAATGACGGGCGGAATATACGTGACGCTCGAAGCCGCGAGCGCGCCGAGCCGTTGCACGATGAAGTAGTACAGGATATACGCGACGCCCGTGCCGAGCAGTCCGAGCCCGAGCACGAGGCCGACGGTGGCGCGCGCGTCGTGCGCGATGCGGGTGATGCCGTCGAATGGCGTCACGCAGGCAATCGTCAACAGCGCAAAGCCGATTTGCCACGTGGACAGCGCGACGGGCGACATGTCGAGCTTCGACAGAAAGCGCCGTGCGTAGACGAATGAGCAGCCCACGCTCAGCGAGCCCGCCGCCATATACGCGACGCCGCTCAGATCGACGCTCGCGACGGCGCCATTCCACGGCCGCGCGATCATCAACACGCCAACGAAACCGCACACCACGCCGACCATCATGCGTGGGCTGGGTCGTTCCGCGCGCAACAGCGCCCACGCGCAGACGAACGAGAAAAGCGGAATGGCGCCGCTCAACATGCCCGCCACGCTCGACAGCAACAGCGACGCGCCTTTGGCAAACGCATAGTAGTAAACGCTCGTCGCGAGCAGCGACATCACGACGAAGTGGTGTGCATGGCGCAGCTGTTTCCATGCGAGCGCTTTCGTCGCGAACGCGTAGACGAGCAGCGGTAAAAACCCGAACAGCACGCGCAAGAACACGATCTGCGCGGGCGTGATCCATAGGCTGGCCCACTTCATAAAAAGAAAATTGCTGCCCCAGATCAGGCCGAGCAGCGCGAACGCGAGATAAGCGGGATTCATGGCAAACACCATCGGATGCAAGGACGATGCGCCGATTGTGCTGCGCGCACGGATGCGGTACAAACGATTTGTTCTCGTCGATACTGCAGAAAAACTATCCTATGTCCGGAATGCCACCTCTAAAGGCGCTGATCGCGTTCGAGTCTGCGATGCGTCTAAACAGTTTTTCTGCAGCTTCCGATGAACTGCACGTGACACCTGGCGCAGTTGGCCAGCAGATCCAGAAGCTCGAGGCGTGGCTCGGCGTCGCACTGTTCGCGCGTCAGGTGCGGCAGATCATCCCAACGGATGAAGCGCGCGCCTACTACGCACAGATTCAACCCGCGCTCGCGCAGATCATGCATGCGAGCCGCCGCGTGCGCGAGAACCAGAGCAAGGGCGTGCGCGTGTCGATGCCGCCCAGCTTCGCGGCCAAATGGTTCGCGCCGCGCATGACGGACTTTCTGATCGCGCATCCGGACATCGCGCTGGAGCTGAATACGACGACCGCGATGGTCGATTTCGAATTGCAGTCGATCGATCTGGCCGTGCGCTATTTCGACGGCAACGCGCCCGATCTGCACGTGCAACTGTTGCATGCCGATGAAGCGCGCGTCTATTGCAGCCCATCGTATGCGAGGCGGCTGAAGCTGAAAGCCCCCGACGATCTGCAACGCGCAACGCTGTTGCACAACACGCTGCATCCGCACTGGACGACGTGGCTGAAGAAATTCAGCAAGCTGTCCGCGCGGCAGATCGACGGCATGGCGGGCATTCATTTCGACCAGTCGCTGATGGCGATCGAGGCCGCCGCGCGGGGACAGGGTGTCGTGCTGACGAGCGCGGTATTGACGGAAGCGGAGACGGCGGCGAATTCGCTGATCGATCCATTCGGTCAGAGTCTGCCTTTGAAGACCGCGTACTACCTCGTACATCCAAAGTCGATCGAACTCAAGCCAGGTGCGGCGACCTTGAGGGCGTGGTTTATCGGCGAGCCATAAGCAGAACGCCCGCTTTAGAGAGCGGGCGTTCATCAGTTGCGGTGCGAGCAGAATATCAACCCGGCAACATGCCCGGCAGCACATAAGCCTGCAACAGCGTGATCAGACCGACGATCATCGCGAACAGCAAGCTATGCCGCACCGTGAAGCGGAACAGCTCCGACTCGCGTCCGACGAGCCCCGTCGCCGCGCAGGCGACAGCGATCGACTGCGGCGAGATCATCTTGCCCGTCACGCCGCCCGTCGTGTTCGCAGCCACGAGCAAGGTGTCCGACACGCCGATCTGATGCGCGGTCGCGTGCTGAAGCGAGCAGAAAAGCGCATTCGACGACGTGTCCGAGCCCGTCAGGAACACGCCAAGCCAGCCGAGCACGGGCGAGAAGAACGGGAACGCGGCGCCCGTTCCGGCGAGCAGCAACGCGAGCGTCGACGACATCCCCGAGTAGTTCGCGACGAAGGCGAACGAGAGAACCAGACCGATCGACAGCACCGGGCGGCGCAGTTCCTTCAGCGTTTCGCCGAACGTCGTGAATGCGTCGCGCGGCTTCACGCGCAGCAACACCATCGAGATCAGCGCCGTCGCGAAGATCGCCGTGCCGACTGCCGAGAGCAGATCGATCTTGAGCACGGCTTCGTACGCTTTCGGCGTCGCGACGATGGGCGCTGTCTTCATCACGAGTTGATCGAGCGCGGGCACCTTGAACTTGAGGATGCTCCACGCGAGCGCGCCCTTCGCGGCGAACAACGCCTTGAATGGCTGCAGGCTCCAGACGGTGACGACGGCAGTCAGAATGCCGAACGGCGCCCATGCGCGAATGGTCTGCGCAAGCGTATAAGGCGATGCGCGACGGCTCACGCCCGCAGCGCCATTCGAACCGCCGCCGACGCCACCGAACCCCGACAACGCGGCTGCACCGCCGCTTACGCCACCGCGTGCCGTATCGCGAGCGCGGCGCGGTTGCCAGACCTTCAGGAACGACGCGAGCGCAACGAGGCTGACGAGCGCCGACGTGATGTCGGGGAGTTCAGGCCCGATGTGATTCGACGTGAAGTATTGCGTGACGGCAAAGCTGCCGCCCGCGACCAGTGCAGCCGGCCACGTTTCCTTGAGGCCGCGCTTGCCGTCCATCATGAACACGAGCCAGAACGGCACGGCAAGCGAAAGCAGCGGCAACTGACGGCCTGCCGTCGCGCCGATCAGGAACGGATCAATGCCCGTCACCTGGCCCGCGACGATGATGGGAATACCCATCGCGCCGAACGCAACAGGCGCGGTGTTCGCGATCAGGCACAGACCCGCTGCTTTCAGCGGATCGAAACCCAGCCCGACGAGCAGCGCCGCCGTGATCGCAACGGGCGCGCCGAAACCGGCCGCACCTTCGAGAAACGCGCCGAACGAAAAGCCGATCAGCAGCAGTTGCAGGCGCTGGTCGTCGGTCAGCGCGAGCACCGATGCGCGGATGACGTCGAACTGTCCCGTCTTGACGACGAGCTTGTAAAGGAACACGGCCGTGACGATGATCCACGCGATCGGCCACAAGCCGTATGCAAAGCCGAAGCCCGCCGCCGCGAACGCCTGCTGCGCTGGCATGCCATACGCGAAGATCGCAACGGCCAGCGACAACGCCAGCGTACCTGCCGCCGCGACATGCCCCTTCAGGCGGAGTCCCGCCAGCGCGACGAAGAAAAAGATGATGGGGATGCTGGCCGCGAGCGCGGATAGCCAGAGGCTGCCGAGGGGCAGGTAGGTCTGATACCAAGGGTGCATGTCGGTCTCCTCCGAATATGCGATCAATGAATTCTTGTCGGCGGCGCGCGGCCGCCCCCGGTGCATCGCCATTGAGGCGATGCACGCGTGTGATCTACGGGATTGAAAGCGCGTTACTCGGGCTGGCCGCGCTCGCGCATCAGGTCATGCAGGCTGCGCGCTGCTGGTTTCAGCGGCTCGCGGTGACGGGTCCAGCCCATCTGGTTCTTCGGCGCGAATGCGCGCAGCCGCGTCGCCGCCCAGCGCAACACCTTGTACGCGCGCGGATGCGCGAACGCGCCGCTCCAGAAGCGCCACACGAACTGTTCCTCGCGGCTGAACTTCGCGCCTTGTCCGCGCAGCGGATGCGCGACCACTTCGTCCGGATTGCGATTCGCTTCCGTACGCAGGCGCACCAGCAGTTCGGGAATTGGAATGCGTACCGGGCAGACTTCACCGCATGCGCCGCACAGGCTCGATGCCGTCGGCAGGTCGGCCGTTTCTTCGAGCCCGAGCAGATGCGGCGAAATGATCTTGCCGATCGGGCCCGGATACGTCGTGCCATACGCGTGTCCGCCGATACGCGTGTACACGGGGCAATGGTTCATGCACGCGCCGCAGCGGATGCATTGCAATGTCGCGCGCAGTTGCTCGTCCGCATAGGCCTGCGTGCGGCCGTTGTCGAGCAGCACCACATGCATTTCACGCGGACCGTCGCGCTCGCCTTCGCGGCGCGGCCCGGTGATCAGATTGAAGTACGTCGTGATCGCCTGGCCCGTGGCGGAGCGCGTCAGGAGGCTAGACAGCGGCACGACATGCGACAGCTTCTCGACCACTTTCTCCATGCCCATGATCGCGATATGCACGTCGGGCACGGTGGTCGACAGGCGTCCGTTGCCTTCGTTCTCGACGAGCCAGAGCGTGCCCGTATCCGCTGCCGCGAAGTTGACGCCGGACAGGCCGATATCGGCGTCGACGAATGCGCGGCGCAGCGCGCGCCGTCCCGTCTGGATCAGCTCGTCGACGTCTTCCGTATAGCGTGTGTCGGGTATGTTCTGCTCGAACAATTCGGCGATATCGGCCTTTGTCTTGTGGATCGCGGGCATCACGATATGCGAGGGTTTTTCGTGCGCAAGCTGCACGATGTACTCGCCCATATCCGATTCGATGCAGTCGATGCCGCGCGCTTCGAGGTAATGGTTGAGCTCGATCTCCTCGCTCGCCATCGACTTGCCCTTGATCACGCGCTTCGCGTCATGCGATTGCACGATGCCGTGGATGATCGCGTTCGCGTCAGCGGCTGTTTCGGCCCAATGCACGTGGACGCCGCGCGCCGTGAGATTGGCTTCAAGCTGCACGAGCAGATCGGGCAGGCGCGACAGCGCATGACGCCGCACCGCTTCGCCGAGATCGCGCAGATGCTGCAACTCGTCGTCGTCGGGAAACTGCGTGCGGCGCTTCGTTTGCAGAAAGTCCATCGCGCCGCGAAAGCTGCTGCGCAGTTTCGGGTCGTCGAGCGCGGCGCGGGCGCGCGCCTTGAAATCCTGCGACGGCACGAAGTGCATCGGGGTGGCGTTCATGCTGCGTCTCCATCCGTAGCGACGGCTGCGTCGGTTTGATGTTCGACGATCACGACCCACAGTTCGCGCGGGCCATGCGCGCCATAGGCGAGCGTCTGCTGGATATCGGAAGTCTTCGACGGTCCGGAGATCATCACGAGATTGGTCGGCATGCCCGCCTGCCAGTGCTCCGCGCGCATCGCGGCGTGCAGGTCCGCGTGCAACGAATGCGCGTAGACGAGCGCGATATGCAGCGGCGGCACGAGCGACATCGTGCGCGGCGAACCCGCGTCGGGCGCGACGATCAACGTGCCCGTCGAGGCGAGACCTGAGCGCGCGACCGTGAAGCCGGCGTCGACGGTGTCGAACAGTTCGGCTTTCCAGTTTTCGATCGGCTGATCGTAGTTGCTCGTCGCCACGGAAGAGGGCAACACATCCTTCAATGCAGCGCCTTCCGCGCGCGATGTGTCGAGCAGCAGGCGCTTCACGTTTGCGTCGAGCAGACGTTGTGCGATCAACGCGGGCCACGTGCGCTCCGTCGCGCGAAACACTTCGGCATGCGAGGCGGCGAGCGCCGCCTGCATCGATTCGATGAGGGCTTGCGTCGGCAGCGCGACGCGGCGGCTGTCGTAATGCAGGTCGATCTGTTGGTCGAGGCGTTTCAGGTCGTCGGCTGAAACCTGAGCGGGCGCAGCGGCGCGCAACCGTCCGAGCATGCGTTCGCGTGCGTTCATGCTTTGCTTCCCTTGTTTTTCGCGTCGGCGCGTTGCGTGCGCCGCCACAGAAAACTCGCGATATGTTCGACTTCGACGGGCGCGCCTTGATGACGTGCCGCATGTCCGATGTTCAGCAGGCAACCGCAGTCGGCGGAAACGATGCGCTCGCAGCCTGTCGCGCAAGCGGATGCGACCTTGTCTCGCACCATCGCGCCAGAAATGTCGGGATGCTTCAGCGAAAACGTGCCGCCAAAACCGCAGCATTCCGATTCGCGCTCGTGTTCGATGCGTGTGACGCCCGGCAATGCATCGACGAGTTCGACGCCATGTACGCGCGTGCCCATTTCGCGCCGCGCCGCGCATGACGTGTGCAGCACGACGCGTTCGTCCGGCTCATCGGTGGAAGCAGGCAATTCGATGTGCAGCACGCGCAGCAGGAATTCGCTCAGTTCGTACACGCGTTCGCTGAGCGCTTGCGCTTTTTGCGCCATCGCGGGATCGTCGGCAAAGAGCTTTGGCCAGTGATGGAGCATCATGCCCGCGCACGAACCGGACGGCACGATCACAGGCCAGGGCTTGGAGAAGATCTCGAGTTGGGCGCGCGCGACGTCACGCGCCTGTTCGGGATTTCCGCTGCTATACGCGGGTTGCCCGCAACAGCTTTGCTCCTGAGGAAAGTGCACGACCAGCCCTTCGCGTTCGAGCAGCTTCACCGCGTCGAGCCCGGCTTCGGGGACGAACAGATCGACGAGGCAAGTCGCGAACAGATAGACATCGCGTGCGGCCGCCGGATAGTGCCTTTCCTTCATATCTCGCTCCAGAATGCGTCCGTTTGTTCGTCCGCTTTGTGCGCTTTTCGCATTGGATGCGGCTCGCGCGGATCGCTTGAATCGTTGACGCATGATTCCCAAATGTGCGCGAGAATACAAATTGGTTGGACCACTGAAGCACGATCGACGCAGCAGAGGAAGCGTATGGCAACAGGAACGAGAGAGCGGGGCAGGGTAGAGGGCGTGATGCGCCAGATGGAAACGTCGCTACTGGACGGCACGTGGCCGCCGGGTTCGCGGCTGCCCGCCGAGCGCGCGCTGGCCGAACAATACGACGTGTCGCGCAACACGGTGCGCGAGGCAATCCAGCGGCTGGCGGCGCGCGGGCTGTTGCAGAGCCGGCGCGGCGCGGGCGTGTTCGCGACGGATCAATTGCGCGCGGGCATCGCGTCGCCGTGGGGGCAACTGGTGGCGGATCACCCTGTATTACGCGACGACATCCTCGAATTTCGCCGCGTGCTGGAAGGCGCGACAGCCTACTTCGCGGCGATGCGCGCGACTCAGGCGGATATCAAGCGCATCCGTTCATTGATGCGTGAGCTGGAACGCTCGCACGCTTGCGACGACCAGGACAGCGAAGCTACTGCCGATGCGCAGCTACACGACGCCATCGCGCTCGCGTCGCACAACACGATGTTCCTGCATCTGCATACGAGCGTGCTCGGTATGCTGCGCGAGCACATCACGATCAGCGGCACGGACGTGCGCCTGCAAGGTCCGGCGGAATCAGGGCAACTGCTGATCCAGCATCGCGCCGTGAGCGACGCAATCTGTTCGCGGCGTCCGGAAGAAGCCCGCACAGCGATGCACACGCATATCGACTTCGTGCGCAGCATCCGCGAACGGCAGAGCTGAGCCGCAGTCAGCGGCTCCGAAGTGGTCCAACCAGATCCACGCGACGAAACATCAGACCACGGCGTCGGAAACCTGGAAGGCGTCAACCGAGGTCTTCAGCCGCCCGGCCTGCTCGGTCAGCGAATGCGCAGCGGCGGCGGCCTGTTCGACGAGCGCCGCGTTTTCCTGCGTGAGGCTGTCCATCTGCGTGACGGCGAGATTCACCTGATCGATACCCGCGCTCTGTTCGGCCGCGGCTGCGGCGATTTCCTGCATCACGCCCGTGACGCTCGCAATCGCATCGCGCGCCTGCTGGATCGTCGTGCCCGTGCGTTCGACGAGGCCCGCGCCGTTGCCGACCCTGTCGACGGCGCGGCTGATCAGTTGCCGCACTTCCTTGGCGGCGCCCGCGCTGCGATGCGCGAGCGTGCGCACTTCGCCCGCGACGACGGCGAAGCCGCGACCCTGTTCGCCCGCGCGTGCCGCTTCGACAGCGGCATTCAACGCGAGGATATTGGTCTGGAACGCGATGCTCTCGATTACCTCGATCACTTCGACCATCTTTTGCGATTCCGTCGAGATATCGCGCATCGTCGTGACCGCCTCGCCGACCATCACGCTGCCCTGGTTCGCGATCTGCGCGGCGCTTTCGGCCAGCTCGCTCGCGGTGCGCGCATTCTCGGCCGTTTGCCGCACCATCGACGTCATCTGTTCCATGCTCGCCGCCGTCTCCTGCAATGAAGCGGCCTGATTCTCGGTGCGAGACGACAGGTCCGCGTTGCCGCTCGCGATTTCTCCCGCGCCCGTCGCGACGTGATCGGCGGCGTGTTTGATGGCGCGGATGGTGTCCGTCAGCGTGTCGCGCATGCGGCGCATTTCGCGCAGCAGGCTGTGATCGTCGTCGGTGCGTGTGTCGATCGACACAGTGAGATCGCCGACGGCAATCGCGTTCGCAACATCCGCCGCGTAGCCGGGATCGCCGCCTATCGTGCGCTGGATGCTGCGGTTGGTCAGCGCGACGAGCGTGGCCAGCAGCAACGCAATGCCCGCGAACACGCCACCGATCAGATACAGCGAGCGCATGAACGCAGCGTCGATATCGTCGACATACGCGCCCGTCGCGATGATCCAGTCCCACGGCGCGTAGCGCACCACGTAGCCGATCTTGTCGACGGCTTCAGCGGGCCCCGATGCCGGCCCCGCTGCGGACGCCGGGCGCGAATGCGGAAACACGTAATCGACGAAGCCGCCATCGGGCGACTGCGCGACCTTCGCGAAAGCAGCATAGTGATGGCGGCCGTCCGCGTCGGCGGTGCCGGCGAGATCCTTGCCGTTCGTCGCGGGCTTGATCGGATGCATGATCATGCGCGGCGTCGAATCGATCACGAGGAAGTAGCCGTCCTCGCCGTAGCGGATCTCGCGCAACCGGGCGAGCGCCTCCGTGCGCGCGTCCGCTTCGCGCAGCTTGCCGCTCTGCGCGAGCTTCGCGTATTCCTCGACCAGCGACAGCCCGACATGGGCGACGTTCACGAGGTCGTTCTTGCGTTCCTCGATGCGGGTTTCGCGCGACAGATACGCCGCCGACACCGACACCAGCAGTAACGCGATCAGGCTAATAACGAGCGGCAACCACAGCTTCTGGGTAAAACTCAGCTTCAGCATCCGGACGCCTCGCTACGTGGGCGATATATTGAAATGTGGACGTGCCGCGCTGCAATGCGGCACGCATGTCTCCACCTGATATATCGACCAATGTGGCGTGGGCTTGCGTACAGGGAAACCCTGTCATGGATTGTGCGGAGAACGAATCTCAGCGCGCGTCGAAGCGTGCCGCGAGCCGCCGTTCGCGGAATGCGTCAACGATGAAGTCGATGAACACGCGTGTCTTGGCGGGCAGCAGCTTGCGGTTCGGATAGTAGATTGTGATCGGGCTGACTTCCGCGTACCAGCCGGGCAAGAGCCGCATCAGCCGGCCGTTTTCGAGCCATGGCGCGGCGTGCGGCGTCGGCAGGAACGCGACGCCGAGACCGGCCAGCGCCGCGTGCGCCATCGCTTCGGGATCGTCGAAGATCATCCGCGTCTTGCATTCGGCGAGTGCTTCTTCGCCGACCTGATTGCGCATCGTCCACGCGCGCAGGCGGCCCGTGCTGCTGGAGCGGCGCGCGATGCCGTCCAGTTCCGCGAGATCGGACGGATGCGCGGGCAGCGGCCGGCCCGCCATATAAGCCGGCGACGCCGCGACGATCACGCAGGGCCGCGCCAGATCGCGCGCGACCACGCCTTGCGTCAGCTCGATCCCGCCGCCGATCGCCGCGTCGAAGCCGCCCGCGATCAGGTCGACGGCGCGGTTGTCGAAGTGCCAGTCGGGCACGATGTCGGGATAGCGTTCGAGAAAGCTGCCGAGCAACGGCACCAGATACTCGCGCCCGAACGCGACGGCCATGCTGACCTTCAGCACGCCCGACGGCTTGCCGTCATGCTGCGCGGCGCGCGCAAACGCGTCCTGCAGGCTGGCGAACGGGACGCCCGCGTCGGCCCAGAGCTGTTCGCCGCCTGGCGTCATGGTGAGCTTGCGCGTGCTGCGATGAAAGAGCCGCACGCCCAGATGCGTTTCGAGCCGCGCGACGTTCTTGCTGACGGCGGCAGGCGTGAGGCCGAGGCGCCGCGCCGCCGCCGAAAAGCTGCCCGTTTCGGCGGACTGTATGAACGATTCGATGAGGTTCAGCGCTTCCATGTGGTGTCCGTCGTGCTCCGGGCGGTTTCCTGAATCTTATATCTGTGGTTGAAACTGTTAGTCGTGATTCGATACTACCGGCAATGTAATCCGCTCGCCATACTGGCCTCACCTGATCAACAAACCCACTGGAGCACAACATGAACTCGAATCTGCAAGGCAAGGTAGCTTTCGTCACGGGCGGCGCGCGCGGCATCGGAGCGGCGGTTGTGCGCCGGCTCGCCAGCGAAGGCGCGACGGTCGCTTTCACGTATCACAGCTCGGCTGCGGGCGCGAACGACCTCGTCGCGAGCGTCGAGAAGGTGGGCGGCCGTGCCGTCGCCGTGAAGGCGGACGTCGCGGATGCGGCAGCGCTGACCAACGCAATCAACGAGACGGCGCGCCAGCTCGGCAAGATCGACATTCTCGTGAACAACGCCGGCGTGCTGCGCCTGGGTACGCTCGACGTCTTCTCGCTCGAAGACTTCGACGCGACCGTGCAAGTCAACGTGCGTGCCGTGTTCGTGGCGTCGAAGGCCGTGCTTGCGCATATGGGCAAGGGCGGACGGATCATCAACATCGGCAGCACGAATGCCGATCGCATGCCGTTCGCGGGCGGCGCTGTCTATGCGATGAGCAAGTCGGCACTGCAAGGGTTCGTGCAAGGTCTCGCACGCGATCTGGGTCCGAAGGGCATCACGGTCAACAACGTGCAGCCCGGTCCCGTCAATACCGACATGAACCCGGAGGCAGGTGAATTCGCGGCGTCGCTGCATGGCCTGATGGCGATCCCGCGTCACGCGGCGGCCGACGAAATTGCCGGCATGGTCGCGTATGTCGCTAGCCCGGAAGCAGGCTTCGTGACGGGCGCGAACCTGATGATCGATGGCGGCTTCAGCGCTTAAGGGCTGCGCTTTATGAACAGGTTCATCGCGATGCTTGCAGGCAGGCATTGCGAGAACCTGTCAAAAAGCTGTCAAAGCTTCGACAAATAAACGTCAAGCAGCTGTCACGTAACGTTTCTGCCGTTTGCTCATGTCAGAATGGCGCTTTCGCGGAACCCACGTCGAAACGCACATGACCTTGAACCTGGCGCCCGCCACCTATGGGGCCGACCGCTCCGGCCTCGTCTGCGGATTCCGTTTTTCACCCGACAAGCCCGGCCTGGCCGTCGATACCGACACAGCGGCCGAGTGGCTCGCTGAATGTCAACACGACGTGAAAGCGTCAGGCGCCCATCCGGGCGAGTTCCTCTGGCTGCATTTCAATCTCGCGCATGTATCGAGCGAGCGCTGGATGCGTACGCATCTCGATCTGCCCGACACCTTCTTCGAAGCCCTGCGCGAAGGCTCGCATTCGACGCGTATCGAGCACCAGCACGGCGCGCTGCTGGCCGTCGTCAACGACGTGATGTACGACTTCGAGCAGACGCCTTCTGAAATCGCGACGCTGTGGGTCTACACGCACAAGCGGATCATGGTGACTGCGCGCCTGAAGCAGCTACGCTCGGTCGACCGGCTGCGCGCGTCGGTGCGCAACGGCGAGAGCTTCGATACGGCGGCCGAGCTGTTGATCCATCTGCTGCGCGACCAGGCCGATCTGATGGTGGAGATCGTGCGCAGAACCAGCATCGAAGTGGACCGCATCGAAGATCACTTCCTGTCGCAGCGCGCGAGGCAAAGCCGGCGCGACCTCGGCGCGATGCGGCGCGTGCTCGTGCGTCTGCAAAGGTTGCTCGCGCCGGAGCCCGGCTCGATCTTCCGTCTGCTGGTGCGGCCGCCCGCGTGGCTGTCGCCGGTCGATGTGCAAAGCCTGCGCGATTCGACGGAAGAGTTCTCGCTGGTGCTTGGCGACCTGTCAGGCCTCGCGGAGCGCATCAAGCTGCTGCAGGAAGAGATCGCCGCGCGCCTGAACGAGCAGACCAACCGCACGCTGTTCACGCTGACCATCGTGACGGTGCTCGCGCTGCCTATCAACATCATCGCCGGTCTGTTCGGGATGAACGTGGGCGGCGTGCCCCTCGCGGAAAACAAGCACGGTTTCTGGGTGATGGTGCTGCTGGTCGTGAGCTTTACCGTGCTGGCCGGCTGGTGGGCGTTGCGCCGGCGTCCGTCGGCGTGATGGGCGCGATGAGGGGCGGGGTGACGAGGGCGCCGCGTTTGAAACGCGTCCCTTCGACACGGGAACTACAAATGTCGAGCGTAAAATCCACGGACCGTTGAACTGGCAGCATGTGGCATCACGCAACATTGCACTGAACATCCGTTTCAGGAGGCCTCACATGGCAAAGCTCATCGCGCTCTACAAGACCCCCGCCGACCGCAACGCATTCGACGCCCATTACTTCGACAAACATGTGCCGCTCGCGAAGTCGATCCCCGGCCTGCGCCGCTACGAAGTGAGTGTCGGCCCGGTGGCGAGCGCGAAGGGCGAATCGCCTTATGCGCTGGCGGCCATCCTCAGCTTCGACAGCTTCGACTCGCTGCAGCAGGCGATGGGCACGCCCGAAGCCGCCGCCACGACCGCCGATCTGCAGAACTTCGCGCAGGCGGGTGTCGAGCTGCTCGTGTTCGACTCGAAAGACGTCTGACGCGGGCAGGGCGTTCCCTGCGCGGGTCCTTTCCGGTCTGATTTTCCTTCGCCTCTCCGTACTATCCCTAGCGGACGGAGCGCAATGATAACGCTACCATCCGTTATCCCATCATCGTTTCGCCGTCGCGAACGACTACCCGTCATGTCCCGCCGCGCGCGCTTGCGGCTGGAAATGATAGCGTTACCAAGGAGACTGATTTGCCCTCGAATCGCAAGAAGCCTGAAGAGTTGCGCAGCTACCGCTGGTATGGCGTCAACGATCTCCGTTCGTTCGGCCACCGCTCGCGCACCGCGCAGATGGGCTATCACTCGTCGGACTACATGGGCAAGCCGGTGATCGCCGTCGTCAATACGTGGAGCGAGATCAACTCGTGCCACACGCACTTCAAGCAGCGCGTCGAGGAAGTGAAGCGCGGCATCTGGCAGGCGGGCGGTTTTCCCGTCGAAATGCCCGTGATGACGCTCGCCGAGCCGTTCCAGAAGCCGACCACGATGCTCTACCGCAACTTCCTCGCAATGGAGACGGAAGAGTTGCTGAAGTCGTATCCGTTCGACGGCTGCGTGCTGATGGGCGGCTGCGACAAGACCACGCCCGGTTTGCTGATGGGCGCGATCAGCATGGACTTGCCGGCCATCTATCTGCCCGCCGGCCCGATGCTGCGCGGCAATTGGAACGGCCGCACGCTCGGCAGCGGCTCGGATACGTGGAAATACTGGGCGGAATTGCGCGCTGGCAAGATCACCGAGGACGAATGGAAGGGCATCGAAAGCGGCATTGCGCGCTCGCCGGGCCACTGCATGACGATGGGCACGGCCTCGACGATGACGAGCGCGACGGAAGCGCTCGGTCTCACGCTGCCGGGCTTCTCGTCGATCCCAGCCGCCGATTCGCGTCACGCCCAGTTTGCGTCGCTGACGGGCCAGCGGATCGTCGAGATGGTGTGGACCGATCAGAAGCCGTCGGATCTTCTGACCGCGAAATCCTTCGATAACGCCGTCACCACCGTGCTGGCGATGTCCGGTTCGACGAACGCGATCGTGCATCTTGTCGCCGTTGCGCGCCGCGCGGGCATCGATCTGACCACGGCGCGCTTCGACGAACTCGCGCGCGTGACGCCCGTGCTCGGCAATATCCGTCCGGCGGGCCAGTATCTGATGGAAGACTTCTATTACGCGGGTGGCTTGCGCGCGCTACTGGCGGAACTTGGCGAACTGATCGACGGCACGCAGATGACGGTGAACGGTCAGACGCTCGGCGAGAATATCGCGGGCGCGGAAATCTTCAATGACGACGTGATCCGCAAGCGCGGCAATCCCGTTGTCGAACGCGACGGCCTCGCCGTGCTGACGGGCAACCTCGCGCCCGACGGCGCAGTGATCAAGCCCGCCGCGATGGAGTCGCATCTACAGAAGCACCGTGGACCTGCCGTCGTGTTCAAGGACTACAGCGACATGGCCGCGCGCATCGACAGCGAAGACCTCGACGTGACAGCCGATTCGGTGATCGTGCTGCAACACGCCGGACCCGTCGGCGCGCCGGGCATGCCCGAATGGGGCCAGCTGCCGATCCCGCAGAAGCTGCTGAAGCAGGGCGTGCGCGACATGCTGCGGATCTCCGATGCGCGCATGAGCGGCACCAGTTACGGCGCGTGCGTGCTGCACGTGGCGCCTGAATCGTTCGTGGGCGGGCCGCTTGCGCTCGTGAAGGACGGCGACATCATCGAGCTCGACGTGACGGCCCGCCGCCTGCATCTCGACGTCAGCGACGCGGAACTCGCGACGCGCAAGGAAGCGTGGAAGCCGCCGAAGCGTCCGTTCGAACGCGGCTTCGGCGTAATGCATCAATTGCACGTGACCCAGGCAAACAAGGGTTGCGACTTCGACTTCCTCGAAGAGAAACTGACGACGCCTTCGCCCGAAGCCCATGAAGCGAACAGCAATGAGCCGGAAATCCATTAACACGAACTTCGTCACAGCCGACACAAAATGACCGCATCCGAAACGACCGTGAGCGCCGAGACGCTCGAACAACTCCGTCACGTGAGCACCGCGACGCTCACCACGCAACTCTTCAAGCGCGGCCTGCGCAACGTGTTCCTGCAAGGCGTCGCGCCGCTCGTGAAGCCCGCGCCGGGCGCGCCGAACCTGGTCGGTCCTGCGTTCACGCTGCGCAATATCCCCGCGCGTGAGGACCTCGATCATGTCGGTGTGTTTCAGGACCCGGACCATCCACAGCGCAAAGCGGTGGAAACGGCTCCGCCCGGCAGCGTTCTGGTGCAGGACTGTCGCGGCGACCGCACGGTGGCTTCGACGGGTTCGATCCTCACGTTGCGTCTCGCCAAGCGCGGCGTCGCGGGCATGGTGTCCGACGGTGCCGTGCGCGACAGCGGCACGATCTCCGAACTCGGGCTGCCGATCTGGTGCGCGGGCGCGAGCGCGCCGCTCAATCTCGCGAAGCATCACGCCGTCGACATGAACGTCCCCATCGCCTGCGGCGGCGTAGCCGTGTATCCGGGCGATATCGTCGTCGCCGATGTGGACGGCGTGGTGATCGTGCCGCGCGAAATGGCCGAAGAAGTCGCGCGCGATGCGACCGAGCAGGAGCAGCTCGAAGTGTTCATCCAGCAGCGCGTCGCCGAAGGCAGTCCGCTGCGCGGCACGTATCCGCCGAACGAGGAAACGCTGGCCGCCTACAAGGCGTGGCGAGAAGCGCAGAAGCAGTAACGCGCCCAGCGTCACCCCGAATGTCACGACCGCAACCTGCACAACGAGGCCCGCGCGCACGCAGCCGGGCCCGGGAGACACCGTGAACACCGTCACTTCCGCGATCGACGAATCGCGCCTTATCAATCGCCTCGGCTTGCGGCTCATGCCGTTGCTCGGCCTGCTGTATCTGGTCGCGTATATCGACCGCTCGAACATCAGCTTCGCGAAGCTGCAGATGCTTGGGAGCCTCGGGTTGTCGGAAGTGGCGTATGGGTTGGGCGCGTCGCTGTTCTTCATCGGCTATCTGATCTTCGAAGTGCCGAGCAACGTGCTGTTGCACAAGTACGGCGCGCCGAAGTGGATGGCCCGCATCATGTTCACGTGGGGCGTCGTGACGATCCTGCTCGCGTTCACGCAGAACGCGACGATGTTCTATGTGCTTCGCTTTCTGCTGGGCGCATCGGAAGCAGGGCTTTATCCCGGCGTGATCTACTACCTGACGCTGTGGTTTCCGCAGCGGCATCGCGTGCGGATGCTCGGTTATTTCACGGTGGGCAGCAGTCTCGGCAACATGGTCGGCGCGCCGATATGCGGCTGGCTGCTCGACAAGGGCGGCTTGCTCGGGCTGCAAGGCTGGCAGCTCGTGTTCATCGTGACGGGCATTCCTTCCGTGCTGCTGACGCTCGTCGTGCTGTTCTGCCTGCCCGCATCGCCGCGAGAAGCGAAGTTCCTCAACGACGACGAGAAGAACTGGCTCGCGCGCACGCTGGACAGTGAAAGCGCGCAGGCGCGCAAGAGCGCCGCGCGTCACGGCACACTCTTGAGCGTGCTCACCGAGCCGCGCGTGATCGGCATGGCGCTCTACTACATGATGCTGTCGATCTCCGTCTACGGCGTCAGCTACTGGCTGCCGACGCTCGTGAAGGGCTTCGGTGTCAGCAACACGACGAATGGCTTTCTCAACATCATTCCGTGGCTGATGGCGACGATCGTGCTGGCGTGGCTGCCGTCGAAACTGCGCGCGGGCAATCGCGCGATCATCGCGATGCTCGCATCGGCGCTGCTCGGCATGGTGTTCTTCCTGTCGTCGGTGTTCCTGCCGACCAACACGCTGCGCTTCGTCGCGCTGTGCTTCGGCGCGCCGTGCATGTATCTGCTGATTCCGTGCTTCTGGACGCTGCCGCCGAAGTTCCTGTTCGGCGCGCGCGCCGCAGCGGGCATCGCGGCGATCAACTCGCTCGGGAATATCGGCGGCTTTATCGCGCAGAACCTCGTGCCGTTCGTCAAGCAGACCACGGGCAGCACGCAGGCGCCGATGCTGATTCCCGCCGCCTGCATGCTGATCTTCGCGTGCGTGACGATGTTCGTTCTGCGGCGCAACGGGCGTGCTGCGCAAAGCGTCAACGGCACACCTGTCACGGAATAAGCCGCGATTGGGCCATTGGCTACAATAGCCACGCAACGTCATCCGTACATTCACTCATGCCGACCGCCAAGCCAACCGACGCATCGATCGATCTCAAGGCCACGCCCGCGCGTCGCACGCGCGGCGGGCCGAAGGGCTTGCGCATCACGGATGTCGCGGCGCAGGCGGGCGTGTCGCCCATCACCGTATCGCGCGTGTTCAACAATCCGGCGTCCGTCGCGCCGGAAACGCTCGAACGCGTGCGCCAGGTCGTGCAGAAACTCGGCTATGTGCCGAACCGTCTCGCGGGCGGTTTGTCGTCGGCGCGCTCGCGGCTGATCGCGGCCATCGTGCCGACTGTCGCGCACTCGCTGTTCTCCGAGACCATTCAGGTGTTCAGCGAAACGATGTCGCGCGCGGGCTATGAAGTGCTGCTCGCGCTGAGCGGCTACAGCGACACGAACGAAGAAAGCCTGCTCGATACGGTATTGAGCCGCCGTCCCGAAGGCGTGCTGCTGACGGGCGTCGCGCACACGGATTCGCTGCGCGAGCGGCTGCGCAACGTTGGCATTCCTGTGGTCGAAACGTGGGACATGACGGAAACGCCGATCGACATGCTGGTCGGCTTCTCGCATTACCAGATCGGCGTCGCGGTGGCGGAGCGTTTCCTCGCACGCGGCGTGAAACAGCCCGCGTTGATCTCGGCGAGCGATGTGCGCGCGCTCGCGCGCCGCGCGGGCTTTCGCGACCGGCTCGCGCAGGCGGGCATGACGGACGTGGCGGAAGCGATCGTCGCGCCGCCTAGTTCGGTGGCGACGGGCAAGACTGCGTTGCCTCGATTGCTGCAAGAGACGCCCAATGTCGATGCCGTGTTTTGCGGCTCGGACCTGCTTGCGATCGGCGCGCTCGGCGCGGCGAAGCGCATGGGCCTCGACGTGCCGGCGCGTCTTGCGATTTGCGGCTTCGGCGACCTCGAATTCGCGACGGAAACCACGCCGCAACTGACGACGGTGCGTGTCGATGGCACGCGTATCGGCGTGAGCGCGGCCCGGGCGCTGCTCGACCGGTTGAACGGCGTACACGAGCCTGCGTTCGTCGATGTCGGCTTCAGCGTGGTGGGGCGCGAGTCGGCGTAATTGGCGCATGATGTCCTGCGCCTGGACGGCGGGTGTTGAGTCGCCTTGTGGCTGCGAAGCCAGTTTGCCGGGCCATCGTCACGCGCACGAGTCGGGAGGTGTCGCGGCGCGAGCCCGTGTTGCTGCAGTTGCCAGGACCGTCACCGCGGCAGGCAGTCACGGCCAGATGACGCGCTGGCCAGCCTTTCGGCGAGGCCGGCGGTTCAGTTCGGGCGACGGCCACGTGTGCCGACAGATCTGTCGGTGCGCTCGGCGGTTTGCCGTGGTGTGCCAGACCATCAAGTGCATCACCGACCGGCTTCGACGATGCTTTTCGGCGGCATCGCCCAAGGCGGACTTAATCGCTTCGTCCGCTGCATGGACGGTCGTACCACTCCATCGTGAGGGACTGTCGAGCCTCTGTCTCGCTTTCAGGAATCAGTCAAAGACGTTGCGCGGTCAGCAGTTTCTGTTCGAGACCTGCGATCAGACAGTCCAGGCCATAGTCGAAGGCCGCATCCAGTCCATCGCCCTTCAACGCATCGAAAACGTCCTGCAGAAAAGCAGACGGAGTTGACGCATGTGGCATTGCGGCGTCCTGGCGTTCCGTCAAGTCTGGTTCGGACGCCTGATGTTCCAGAGCGGAGCCCACAACGTAGTGGCTGATCGCCACCAGCGCTCGAAGGGCGTCCTTCGGAGAGAACCCGGCATCGCACAAGAAGCGAATTTGCGCCTCTGCCACGCTAAATTGGGAAGGCGCTGGTCGCGTACCGGCATGGATGCGCGCGCCATCGCGGTAGGCGAGCAATGCCTTTCGGAAACTGAGGGCGTTCGCTTTCAGGAACGCACGCCAGTCCTCGCCTTGCACCGGCAAGGAGCGCCTGTGCGTCTGCGCCAGCATCGCTTCGGCCAACGCGTCGAGCAATGCGCGTTTGTTACGGAAGTGCCAGTAAAGGGCCGGTTGCTGAACGCCAAGGCGGTCGGCGAGCTTGCGCGTCGTCAGGCCATCGACGCCAACTTCGTTGAGGAGTTCCAGTGCGGTGCCAACCACGGCTTCCCGATCCAGCTTAGCCATCACCACTCCAACCTTTGCTTTTTGACAATTTATCACCGATAGTTTAACGGCTAAAATTTATCGCTGATAAATTTTCTGGAACAGATGAGATTTGAAGTTGTCGATGAACAAGCCACGCTTTATCGCGCTGACGGTGGTCACGCTAGATGCCATGGGTCTCGGTCTGGTCATGCCGGTCCTGCCGACGCTGCTGCGCGGGTTCGTTCCCGGCACGCAAGTGGCCTGGCACTACGGAACCTTCCTCGCGCTCTATGCGCTGATGCAGGTCTTCTTCGCACCACTGCTTGGAAGGCTGTCGGATCGTCGTGGTCGACGGCCCGTGCTGCTGCTCTCACTCGCCGGGGCGGCCGTCGACTATGCCGTCATGGCGATGGCGCCGGCGCTCTGGGTGCTTTATATAGGACGGGTCATCTCAGGGGTGACTGGCGCCACAGGGGCGGTAGCCGCTTCCACCATTGCCGACACAACGCAGGAAGACGAACGTGCTCGGTGGTTTGGCTACATGGGGGCGTGCTACGGCGCGGGCATGATTGCTGGCCCGGCCATCGGAGGTGCATTCGGCGGTGTTTCCGCCCATGCCCCTTTTATGGCGGCAGCGCTTCTCAACGGTGCTGGATTCCTGTTGGCCTGCGTCTTCCTCAAGGAGACCCAGTCCGTCGCCAACGCGGTGCCGACACCGATCAGCATCAACCCCTTCGACGGGTTCAGGCTCGATAGTGCGTTACGCGCACTCATGACACTCTTCAGCGTCTTCTTCATCCTCCAGTTCATTGGCCAGATTCCTGCGAGCCTGTGGATCATTTATGGCGAAGATCGCTTCCATTGGAACACCACTGCGGCGGGGGCGTCGCTCGCTGGTTTTGGTGCCGTCCATGCCCTGTTCCAGGCCTTCGTCACCGGGCCAGTTTCGTCGCGGTTGGGAGAGAAGCGCGCGCTGCTACTTGGGATGACGGCAGACGGAACGGGCTTTGTGTTGATGGCCTTTGCCACACAGGGGTGGATGGTATTCGCGATCCTGTTCCTGCTGGCCGCCGGCGGTGTTGCCATGCCCGCATTGCAGGCGATGCTCTCAAAAGCCGCCCCGGACGAAAGACAAGGTTCGTTGCAGGGAACCCTTACCAGTCTGACGAACCTGAGCGCCATCATTGGTCCGCTCGGCTTCACGATGCTTTATACAGTGACAGCGAAAGCCTGGAGCGGTTGGATCTGGATCGTTGGCGCTGCGCTCTATGTGGTATGCCTGCCGGCCTTGCGCAGGTCGCATGAGAGTGTTTCTAAAGGCTATGTCTGAGTTAGCTGTCGTACTGGATTAAGCTGAGTTCGACCCGTTGAACGGCGTGTCCGAGCGCGCGTTCGTCGATGTCAGGTTCAGCGTGGCGGAGCGGGAATCGGCATAAAACGCCGTCTTGCTTCGAGTCGCTTTAACTCTCTGACTAGTCAAATAGACTCCGGTCCAAACGACTAACGTCCTTTGCAAGTGACTGTTTTTCTGCACATTGTGTGTTGGCACGGAACGTGTGTAAGGGTTAACGCGGTCGCAAGAAAACCGCGAATCCAATCAACACGAAGCAATGTGCAGGTTCAACAATATGTCACTGATCACCACGCTCAAGCACGACCACGAAGAGATTTTCCGTTTGCTCGATGAATGCCGCGCGCTCGGCGTCGCCACCGACGAAGGCCGCCGCAAGCTCAAGCAGGTGCGTGGCGTCGTCGTCGCGCATCTGGCGCGCGAGGACCACAAGCTTTACCCCGCGATGCAGAAGCACGACGCGACGCGCGCGCTCGGCGATATGTACGCACAGGAAATGCGGGCGATGTCGGCGGAAATTATCGGCTTCTTCGATTCGCTCGACAGCGGGCGCGCGGGCATCGAATTCGCGCGCGAAATCGGCCGCGTGATTTCGCATCTGCGGCAACGGATGACGCGCGAGGAAGTGCGTCTTTATCCGGCGTTCGAAGCGCACTGCGAGTAACGTACTTCATACCCGGCAGGAAAGCGGCGAGATCGCTTTCCTGACTGTATTGCCCATCAGCGAGCGAATCATGAAAACCATCGAGCCCCGCGCCACCTTCGTGCCGCCTCCCGGACGTTACCGGCCCGAGCAGCGCTTCGCGTTGTTCAATCTCGGCTTTCGTCCGTTCTACCTGGCGGGCGCGGGTTTCGCCGCGCTCGCGCTGACCATGTGGCTGCTGGTGCTCGCAGGCGTACCGGTGATGGGCAACTATCTGCTGAAGCTCGATCCCATCGGCTGGCACGCACACGAGATGATGTTCGGCTTTGCGGCATCGATCGTCGCGGGCTTTCTGCTGACTGCTGTGCGCGCATGGACGGGCATGCAGACGACGAGCCATCACACGCTCGCCGCGCTCGCATTGCTGTGGCTCGCCGCACGCGTGCTGGTGTGGAGCGGGCCCGCCGTGCCCGCTGCGCTGATCGACAGCGCGTTTCTGCCCGCCGTCGCGTTCGCGCTGCTGCGCGTGCTGATGAAAGCGGACAACCGGCGTAACTATTTTCTGGTGCCCATGCTGTTGACGTTCGCCGCGCTCAACGCTGCGTTCCATGTGCTGACGCAAATGGGGCATCCCGATCTCGCGCTGCGCTGTCTTTATGCCGCAGCAGGCATTGTCGTGCTGCTGGTCTCGGTGATCGGCGCGCGTGTGATTCCGATGTTCACGTCGAATGCGATTCCGGGTTTTGTCACGCGCCGCTGGAAGCTGGTCGAATGGAGCGCCGCGCCGTTGACGCTGTGCGCGCTGTTCGCCGATGCCGCCGCTGTGCCGTCAGCCATTGTCGCGACGCTCGCATTCGCGGCGTGCGCGATCCATTGCGCGCGGCTGATCGGCTGGCGTTCGTACAAGGTGCGCGGCCCGGCGATTCTGCTGATCCTGCACGTCGCCTATGCCTGGATGCCCGTCGGCTTCGCGCTGCTCGGCCTGAGCGCGCTCGGATTCGTGACGCATTCCGTCGCCATGCACGCGTTCACGGCGGGCGTGATCGGCGGGGCGATCATCTCGATGATCACACGCACGGCGCGCGGTCATACGGGCAGACCGCTCGTTGCCGATACGCGCGATGTCGCGAGCTACGCGCTGGTCACGCTGGGCTCGGCATTGCGGATCGTCGGGCCGCTCGTTGCGCCGGGCCACTATCAGATGTGGATCTGGAGCGCGGGCGTGTGCTGGATCGCCGCGTTCGCGATCTATGCAGGCGCATACGCGCTGCCGTTGATGCGCCCGCGCGCGGACGGCAAGCCGGGTTAGCGCGAACGCATCAATCGAGCGCTAAACAGCGCTCGCTCATTCCGCCGTCGAGCGCGTTTCGCTCCGACCGCTTTCCATCGCCGACACGCGATTCTTCCCATCGCGTTTCGCGCGATAGAGCGCGAGGTCGGCGGCTTCGATCAGCGTCGTCATCGGCGCGTCGGGCGCGGGCACCTGCGTCGCGCAGCCGACACTGATCGTCACGTACTGTCCCGACGACGAGCCCGCATGCGGAATGCGCAGCGCTTCGACTTCGAGCCGGACCTTCTCGGCGAGCAGGCGCGTGCCGCCCGCCGACGTGCCCGGCAGCACGACCGCGAACTCCTCGCCGCCGAACCGCGCGGCGAGATCGCCGGGCCGCCCGAGGCAGCCTTCCACCGTCGACGCAATCTGCTTGAGCACTTCGTCGCCCGCAACATGGCCGTAGGTGTCGTTGTACGGCTTGAAGTTGTCGACGTCGATCATCAGGATCGACACTTCCGTTTGTGCGCGCATGCCACGCCGCCATTCGGCGTTCAGATATTCGTCCAGATAACGGCGGTTCGACAGCCCCGTCAGTCCATCCGATTGCGTCAGCTTGCGCAGTTCGAGATTCGCTTCCAGCAGTTGCTGCTGCGACTCGCGCAGCGCGCGGTAGGCCTCGTCGCGTTGCAGCAGGTTCACATACGAGCGCGAGTGATAGCGGATGCGCGCAACCAGTTCCATCCGGTCGGGCAGCTTGACGAGGTAGTCGTTCGCGCCCGCCGCGAAGGCCGCGCTCTTGATGGTCGGCTCTTCCTTGGTCGACAGCACGATGATCGGCACGTCGCGCAGCTTCGTGTTCGTGCGGTACGCCTTGACGAGCGTGAGACCGTCGATGCCGGGCATCACGAGGTCTTGCAGGATCACCGTGGGGCGCGTGTGGGTGGCCGCGTAGATGGCTTCGTCGGCGCTCGCACAGTAGTGCAGGTCGATGCCATCTTCGTTCGCGAGCGCGCGCCGCACCGCTTCCGCGACGATCGCCTGGTCGTCGACCAGCAACACCATGATCGGCACGTCGGACAGCGCGGCCGTTTCCAGCGCGGCGCGCGCGGCTTCGAGCGCGGCATTCGCGCGATCGGCCGACGTCGATGTGGAACCCCCCTGGTCCCGTGCCCCGATTTGATCGAAGTCCATGTGCGTACCCCTGTCGGAAGTGCTGGTCATGCGTTGTCTCGGTGTTTCATTGCGTGCCGCTCTTGCATCGAATGCCTCGTTGCTCCAGTCTTTGCCCCTGCTGCCTTGCGCTAAATTATCATCCGCTCAGTCAACGTCGCGCGAACGCCGCCAACTGACCGGCGATGCCGCCCAGCGGCAGAATCCGGCGCGCCGCGCCAAGCGTCGCGGCCGCCTTCGGCATGCCGTAGACGGCGCTCGTCGCTTCGTCCTGCGCGATCGTGTCGTAGCCTTTTGCGCGCATCGCCTTCAACCCGATCGCGCCGTCGCGGCCCATGCCCGTCAACAGTACGCCGAGTGCTTCGCCGGGCCAATGCTCGACGACGCTATGAAAGAACACATCGACGGAAGGACGGTAGGGCATCTCGGCCGGTTCGCGAGTGTAGTGCAGCGCGCCGTTCTGTGTCAGCAGCATGTGATCGTTGGTCGCCGCGAGCAGCGCGACGCCCGCCGTCGGCAACTCGCCCTCGCGCGCGGTGCGCACGGCAACGGACGTCTGCCCGTCGAGCCATTGCGCCATGCCGTCGGCGAACACCTGGTCGACGTGCTGCACGATCACGATGGGCGCGGCGAAGTCCGCGGGCAGGCTGCCCAGCACCGTCGCCAGCGCGGCCGGACCGCCTGCCGACGCGCCGATCACCACCAGCCGCTGCGCATCGCGTGTGAGCGGCGCGATGGCCGTTTGCCGCGGCGCCCAGGGCTTGTCCATCAGTTGGCCGATCTGGTCGATCTTCTGCAGCATCAGTAGCGCGGACTCGCCGATGCCGCGCGCGGCGAGCGTCGGTGTATCGACGGCGTCGAGCGCGCCTGCACCCATTGCCTCGTAGACGCGCCACGTGTTCGCACCGACGCTGCTCGTCACGATCAGGATCGGGCAGGGCGTGCGCGCCATGATGCGGCGCGTCGCTTCCACGCCGTCGATCTTCGGCATGATGAGGTCCATCAGCACGACGTCCGGCGTCTGCGCGGCGCAGAAGTCGACGGCTTCTTCGCCATTGGCGGCGACCCACAGCACGCGATGCTCGGGGCGCAGCGCAATCACGCGGCGCAGCGCTTCGACGGCGAGCGGCAGGTCGTTGGCGATGCCGATATTCATGCTGATGCCTCTCCGATCAGGTCGCGCACGGCATCGAGCAGGGCTTCGTCATGGAAGCTGCCCTTCGCGAGATAGTAGTCCGCGCCGGCTTCGAGCCCGCGCCGGCGGTCCTCGTCGCGGTCCTTGTACGACACGATCATCACGGGCACGGGCTTGAACAGCGGGTCGCGCTTGATCAGCGTGACGAGCTCGATGCCGTCCATGCGCGGCATGTCGATATCGGTGACGACGAGATCGAACGTCCCACTGCGCAGGGCGTTCCAGCCGTCCATTCCGTCGACGGCGACCGTCACCGCATAGCCGCGTTTTTCCAGCAGCTTGCGTTCCAGTTCACGCACCGTCAACGAGTCTTCGACGACCAGCACATGCTTGCGCTGTCGCGCGGCGACGTCGTGCGCGCGGCCGATCCGGTCGAGCTGGCCGCCGCGCACGAGCTTGTCGACGGAGCGCAGCAGGTCGTCGACATCGACGATCAGCACGGCGTCGCCGTTCTCCATCAGCGCAGCCGCCGCGATGTCGCGGATCTTGCCGAGGCGCGGGTCGAGCGGTTGCACGACGAGCATCCGCTCGCCGAGAAAGCGGTCGACGGCGATCCCATACGTCACCCGCTCGTCGCCGATCACGACGACGGACACCGACTCGCGCGTCACGCCCGCCTGCGCGCCGAGCAACTGATGCGCGGTGACGAGCCCAACGGGCTTGCCGTCGAACGCGAAGTGCTGCTGGCCTTCGAGCATGTCGATGTCGGCGCGCGCGAGTTCGAGCGTGCGGCGCACATGCGCGAGCGGAAACGCGTACGCCTCGCCGCCCACATCGACGAGCAGACTGCGCACCACCGAGAGCGTCAACGGCAACTGCATCACGAAGCGCGAACCGCGGCCCGGCTCGTTGAAGATGCGCACGGTGCCGCGCACGGCCTTGACCATTTCATGCACGGCGTCGAGGCCGACACCGCGGCCCGAGACGTCCGTGACCTGCTCGCGCATCGAAAAACCCGGCAGCAGCAGGAAGTCGAGCAGTTCCGGTTCGGACAGGCGCGCGGCCGTGTCTTCATCGGCGAGCTTGCGGCGGATCACCGACGCGCGCACGTTGTCGAGATCGATGCCCGCGCCGTCGTCGCTGACGCTGATCAGCAGTTTGCCCGCGCTGTGGCGCGCTTCGAGCGTGACGTGCGCTTCGGCGGGCTTGCCGCGCGCGATTCGCGCGTCGGGCGTCTCGATGCCGTGATCGAGCGCGTTGCGCAGCAGATGGCCGAGCGGCGCGTCGAGCATGTCGAGAATGTCGCGGTCCACCTGCGTCGACGTGCCGACGATCTCGAACTTCACGCGCTTGCCGAGCGAGCGCGCCAGATCGCGCACGACGCGCGGATACGCATGCGTCGCGTCGCCGAATGGGCGCATCCGGCATTGCAGCGCTTCGTCGTACAGCAGTTGCGCGAGGTTGGCACTGCTGCGGTCGTAGTGGTCGAGTTCGTCGAGACGCGCACCGAGCGTGTGCTGCATGCTGTTGAGCGTGGTGCGCACGTCGGCGAGCGCCGATAGCGCGGCATCGTCGAGATGTTCGGCGAGTGTGTCGTAGAGCGCGTCGAGCGCGCGCGAGGTTTCGCGCTGCGTGCGCTTGATGCGCAGCATCGACGTCGCGAACGGTTTGAGCCAGCGCGACTCCACCAGCACTTCGCCCGACAGGCTCAACACGCGGTCGAGGTTCGCGGCGCGCACACGGAGCATGCGGTCCGGGGTACGAGCCGAGGCATGGGTGTCTTGTTGCGTGGGGGCGCCGGGCTGGTCAGTTGTGTCGCTTGCAGGCGCTTCCTGCCGTTGCGCGAGCGCCTCGGCCTGCAACTGCGCCTGGAGTTGCGCATACACGTCGACGTCCGGCTCGATGCTCGCTCCGTCACCGACTGCCGTCTCACGCGGGGCGCTTTCAGGCGACAACATCCGCCTCACGAACCCGTCGATATCGGTGCGCGTAACGGGCGCGTCCGGCTTCGCATCGCCCACGCGCATCAGCAGATCGACGCCGCGCAACAGCACGTCGATATGCGCGGGCGTCAGTTGCAGTTCGCCGCGTTGCGCGCCGACGAAGCACTCTTCCATCACATGCGCGATATCGACGCCGTCCTGCAAGCCGATGATGCGCGCCGCGCCCTTGAGCGAATGCGCGGCGCGCATGCACGCTTCGAGCGCGGCGGCGTCGGCTGGGCGATGTTCGAGCGCGAGCAGCCCGTCGGACAGCACGCGCGTTTGCACGGCGGCTTCCTCGCGGAACAGTTCGAGCAGCGACTGATCGTCATCCGTCATCGCAGGCTCCGGGCAATCGATTCAAACAGCCGCGCCGGGTCGATCAGGCCGACGGTTCCGCCGCGCCACGCGAGCACGCCGCGCGCATGCGACGCGGTGGCGTGCGCGAGCGTCGCGGGCACGGGCAGCAGTTCGGCGTCGGCACAACGGATCACGCCTTCGACCTCGTCGACGGGCAAGGCAACGGGCGGTGCGGCGGGCTCGCTGTCGTGCGCGGCGACCAGCATCCGCGCATAGCCATTGCGCGCGGCCTGTTTCGTGTCGGCGGCGCGGTCCATGTTCAGCAGTTCGCCGAGCGAAACCGCAACGGTCAGCGCGCCGCGCACGTTGACGACGCCGAGCACGGCGCGCGAGCGCTGATGCGGCAGCGAATGGATCGCGCGGATATCGTCGATCTCGCGCAGCACGCGGGTCGGCAGCGCAAGCCATTCGCCCGCGACGCGAAAGGCGAGGGCGGACTGCGTCTGCGCGGACGCTTCACGCATTTCGGCTGGCGACCCGACCGGCTCCGCACGCGCAACGAGGTCCGTGTCGCGCAAAGGCCGGTCGAACAACTGCGCTGCGCCCTGCGCGAAGACCGGGCAGTTCAGGCAGCGAAAATACTCGACGAGGCGCGGGCACGTGTTGTCGCCGCGCGTGCCGATGCGGTTCCAGCAGTCGTCGACGCGCACGGACGCGCTTGAATGATCAGGAGCGTCGTGCAGCATGGAATCCTCGTGAACGTTGCGCATCGTCCGTTGGCGCCTGAGCCGATTGTGTCGATTGTGTCGATTGAGCCGCGCGCGCCGCCGAGCGTTGCGCGCGCTGCATCAGATTCTGCGCGCCCGCCCGATCGCCGCCGATGTCGAGCAGCGCGGCCAGATGCGTGAGCGCTTCGTAATGCGCGGGGTCCAGATAGAGCGCCTTACGATAGAAGTCGGCGGCGTCGGCGCTGCGGCCGCGCGCATCGGCGATCAGGCCGAGCAGATGGAACGCGTCGACATTCGGCCCATGCACGATCGCATGCTGATGCGCGAGGCGCTCGGCTTCGTCGAATTCACCGGCATCGGCGTGACGGCGCGCGGCAGCGAGCGATGGTTCCGCGGCGGGTTGCGGCGTGGGCGCTCGCACGGTCTGTTGCGTGCGCACGGGCGGCGGCGTGAGGGCGCGGTTCGCAAACGGCGGTTTCGTGGTTTCGCGAGTTGCCGCCGTGAACGCGGGCGTACGCGCAGCTTGCGTCGTCGTCACGTTTGCCGCGCTCAAGGCAAGCGGTTTGACCGCGCGCGCCGCATTCGTTTCCTCGGGCGTGCTGCGCCGGAAAGCAAACGCGAGCGGAATGCGCGCGGATGTCATCGCGTGCCGCATCATCAGGCCCGTTTCGGCGGGGCCGACGAAGATCGTGCCGCCGTTGGCGAGATTCGCGTCGAGCACGCGGATGGCACGGTCCTGCGCTTCGCGGTCGAAATAGATCAGCACGTTGCGGCAGAAAATGAAGTCGTACGGTGCCTGCGCGCCCGCCTGCAGGTCGAACAGGTTCGCGTGCGAGAAGCGCACCGTCTCGCGCACGCGTTCGCTCAGTTGCCAGCTGTCGTTTAGCGCCGTGAAATGCCGGTCACGAAACGCGAGCGGATGGCCGCGAAACGAATTGCGCCCGTAGAGGCCCGCGCGCGCATGCTCGATCACGCGCGCACTGATATCGAAGGCATCGACGGTGAAGCGGTTCTCGCCGATGCCGTCGTCGAGCAGCGTCATCGCGATCGTGTACGGTTCCTCGCCCGTCGAGCACGGCAGGCTCAGCACGCGCAGCACGTGCATCGGATCGCGCACGAGCCGCTCGTTCGCGAGCCGCGCGAGTGCGACATACGCCTCGCGATCGCGATAGAACCATGTTTCGGGCACGACGAGCGCCTCAATCAGCCCCTGCCGTTCGTCGCGCGACACGGTCAGTTGCTGCCAGTACGCATCGATCTCGGCGGGATCGACGGCGACGCTCGTGTCGTGCGCCGCGAGGCCAAGGCGCGTCACGCGCACGCGTTCGAGTACCGCGCGCTCCACCGCGTTGATGCCCAGCGACGACGCGTCGATCCCCGTCTCCCGCAGGAGCCAGGCTTCGAAGCGCGGCACGAAAGCGGTCGCGGCGTTCATCGCGTATGAGGTTGGGGTTGCGGGAAGAGCAGCGCTTTCACCTCGTCGTCGAGCATCTGCTGCACGTCGATCCATTGGATCAAGCCGGACTCGTCGCTTGCGACGGGGCCGAGCCAGCGCGCGTGCGGCGTCGCGATGCCGCTGTCGGCGAAATGTTCGCGCTCGATCCGGCGCGTCTGCGTCGCCCGTTCGACGATCAGGCCGAGCAGCCGCGGCGGCGTGTCCGCGTCAGCGGGTTCGCGCGTGTCACGATAGTGGACGAACACGAGCCGGGTCGAGCGCCAGTACTGCGACGGACGCCCAAGCGCGAGTTGCGCGAGATCGATCACGGGCACAGGTTCGCCGTGCCGCTCGATCACGCCCGCGACCCACGCGGGCGCGCCGGGAATCGCCTTGGTGGCCGTCAGCGTCTGCACTTCGACGATGTCGGCGGCATCGAGCGCATAGCGGTCGCGGTCGAGTTCGAACAGAAGGAAGAGCATCGCCGTCACCGTATCAGCCGTGTTGGGCCTGCCAGCGCGAGCGGGCTCACGCTTCGATCTTGAAGCGCGACACACCCGTGCGCAGCTGGTTCGCGACGAGCGTGAGATCGTCGATCGCCTGCGACGACTGGCGCAGCGACTCTGCCGTCTGCTGCGCCGCCTCCGACAGCTGCGACAGCGCCTGTGTGATCTGCTCGGCGCTCGTCGCCTGCGTGTGCATGCCTTCGTTGACGAGCTGGAAGCGCGGCGCGAGCGTCTGCACTTCGTGAATGATCTGCGACAGCTGCTCGCTGACCTGCTGCACGTCGCGCATGCCGCGCCGCACTTCCTCGGAGAACTTGTCCATGCCCATCACGCCCGCCGAGACAGCCGACTGGATCTCCTTCACGGTCTGTTCGATATCGAAGGTGGCGACGGCAGTCTGGTCCGCGAGACGGCGGATTTCCGTCGCGACGACGGCAAAGCCGCGGCCGTATTCGCCCGCTTTCTCGGCTTCGATGGCCGCGTTCAGCGACAGCAGGTTGGTCTGGTCGGCGACCTTGGTGATCGTCGCGACCACCTGATTGATGTTGACGGCCTTCTCGTTGAGGATCGCGAGCTTCGCGTTCACGGAGCCGGCCGCTTCCATCACACTGCGCATCGTGTCTTCCATGCGCGTGAGGCCGTTCTGGCTCGCGCCCGCAAGCGTCGCCGACTGATCCGCGACGGCCGACACTTCGTTCATCGTGCGCAGCAGATCGCGCGAGGTCGCGAAAATTTCGCGCGAGGTCGCGCCGATCTCCGTCGTGGTCGCAGCGGTTTCCGTCGCCGTCGCCTGTTGTTCTTTCGACGTCGCCGCAATCTCGGCCACCGACGTCGTCACCTGCAGCGACGATTTCTGCGCCTGCCCAACGAGGCTGTTCAGTTCCTCGGCCATCCGGTTGAAGCCGTCCTCCAGCGTGCCGAATTCGTCGCGGCGGCCCAGCTTCAAACGCTGCGTCAGGTTGCCCGTGCGCATCACGTTGTGCACGTCGACGAGGCTTGCCATCGGCACCGTGATCGCGCGGTACAGCGAGAAGCCGGTGTAGAGCGCGACGAGCAGCGTGACGCCGAGCGCCGTCGCGAGTGTGATTTCCGTGCCCGTCACCGAATCGCGGATCGATTTCGCGGAATCGTCCGCCTGGGTGCGGTTTTCGTTGACCAGTTCGTTTGCCGTGCGGATCACGCTTTCCCAGGCGGGCGCGAGCTTGACGAAGGTGGCTTGTGCATCCGCCTTCGAGGTCGGCGCGGTGCGCATGGCGTCGTTCAGTTGCGGCAGGTATTGATCCCAGGCAGCGCGGAACGCGCGGAAGTGCTCGCGGTCCGCGTCACGAAAGAGCGTTGCCTGGTACTCGGCCGACACCTGATCGAACTTTTGCAGCAAAGCCGGCATCCGTTCGAGATCCTGCTTCGTCGCGGCATCGCTGCTCTCGACGAAGAGCGCGCGTTCGAGCGTCGAATAGCCCTCGTTGGCCGCCGCGCGCAAGGTCGTCGCGAGGTAGAGGCCGGGCACCGAGTCGTGGCCCATGCTGAGCGCTTCGTCGTCCATCACGCGCAGCCGGCTCCAGGAGATCGCGGCCATCACCAGCATCAGCACGAACAGCGCGCCGAAGCTCAGCATGATCCGGTTGCCGAGCGTGAAGCGGGCCGCGTGCTTCGGATCGAGCAGGGTGGTGTCGCTGGTGCGGGGCGTCGCTGTGACCATTGTCGATGACTCTTCCGGTGTTTGATGGTGTGAGGCGGCGCGTCGGATGTCGATCATCCGGACGGTCCTCGCCGACGCTAACGGGAAATTACATGATTCCCTCGCGAATCATTATCCCAAAAAGCTTGCGAAACCTGTGCCAGATCGACGTTTTGAAAGGGAGGCTAGACGGTTTCCAGCAAAGAACAAGCAGGACCTGGACGGATTGCGCCTTACTTGACAACGATGGAGGCCACATTGCGGCGCAGCGGGCGATGCCCACGCGCAACCCGAAAACGCCTGTGCCGTCGCATTGATGCTGCAAAACGCATAAGAAAGCTTTGCGAGCGAGGCTTTGTCGCCCAGAATGTTCCGTAACACAGCATGCGCTGTCGGAAACGCACTCTGGCCGGGTGTCGACCGCGAAATGCCTTCCCGTCGATTTGCGAAGCGGGCGTGGCCGATGTGCCTGGCGATATCTGGAGTTGTCATGCTCGACGATACGCTTTCGCTGCCGTCGGCGTCGCTGGCCGCACGCCAACGCTGGACGATCTTCGTCGCCAGCACGGGCGGCGCGCTCGAGGTTTTCGATTTCGTCATCTATGGCTTCTTCGCGCAGCACATCGGGCGCGTGTTCTTTCCGCCCGGCATCGGGCTTGCGCCTGCCACGCTGTCGTTTGCCGTGCTCGCCATCGGACATCTGTCGCGCCCGCTCGGCGGCCTTTTTCTCGGCCGGCTCGGTGACAAGTACGGGCGGCGCATCGTCTTCATGTCGTCCGCGCTCGTTGCCGCGCTCGCGACGCTCGCCATTGGAATGCTTCCTTCATACGCCGCGCTCGGCATCGCCGCGCCCATCGCGCTGCTCACGTTGCGTCTCGTGCAGGGTTTGTGCCTCGGCGGCGAGTTGCCGGGCGCGCTCGTGTACGCGATCGAGACGGGCTCCGCGCGTCCGGGGCTGATGTGCGGCTTCGTGTTCGTGGCCGTCAATCTGTCCTTGTTGCTCGCGTCGAGCGTGAATCTCGCGGTGCATCTGTTGCTCGATGTGGCGCAGATCGATGCGTTCGGATGGCGGATCGCGTTTTTGCTGGGCGGAATCTGCGGTCTCGGCATCTTCGCGCTGCGCCGCACGCTCGATGAATCGGCGGAGTACGCGCGCGCGATTGCGCGGCGGCACCGCGAACCGCTTGCCGTGCTGTTCCGTCATCACCTTGCGGCCATCGTCACGGGAATCGGCGCGGGCGTGATGACGGGCGTCACGGGCGGACTGTTCATCGCGTACATGCCGAGCTGGCTGCAGGCGCTGGGCCACGGCGCAAACGACGTGGCGTGGGCGCAGACGCTCTATGTGATCACGATCGCCGCGTGCATTCCGTTGACGGCGGCAGCGGGCGACCGTTTCTCGCGCCACCGCGTGTTCCGCGTGGGTGCCGTCATGACGGCCTTGTTCGCGCCCGTGTTTTTTATCGCCGCCTCACGTGAGCACGCCAATCTCGTGCTGCTGTTTTTTGTCGCGGGGACGATTGCATCGTTGATCAATGGCACCTACGGCTGCGCGATCGCCGAACTCTTTCCTGTCGACGTGCGCTTTAGCGGCGTCGCGGCTGCGATGAACTTTGGCCTTGCCGTGACGATGGGGCTGACGCCGCTG
This sequence comes from Paraburkholderia hospita, assembly GCF_002902965.1. Taxonomy (GTDB): domain Bacteria; phylum Pseudomonadota; class Gammaproteobacteria; order Burkholderiales; family Burkholderiaceae; genus Paraburkholderia; species Paraburkholderia hospita. Next base: position 1,578,466 of record NZ_CP026106.1, read on the forward strand.
ACCGTGAGCTTTCTGGTCGCGGATCTGCATTGGACACTCGCGCCCGCGCTCGTGATGCTGGCGGGCGCGCTGGTCGCATTCGCATCGACCTTCGGCATGAAGCGCGGCAGGCTGCGCGCGCCGATGGTCCGGCACGAGTAGTGTCGCAAGCCTGGTCACGCGGTGGCAGGAGCGGAGATGGAACCCACAGAGCCCGTATGGATCGCCGACGTCGAACTCGATATCGGGCGCTATGCGTTGCGCCGCGGCGGCGAGCAGATCCGGCTCGAACGCTTGCCGATGGAACTGCTGATCCTGATGGCGTCGCGCAACGGCCAGCTGGTGACCCGCGCCGATATCGTGCGCGCGTTGTGGGGCGGCAATGCGTACCGGCAAACCGATAACAGCATCAATACCGCGATCCGCAAGATCCGCATCGCGCTTGGCGAGAACCCGGATGCGCCGCGCTATCTGCTGACGGTCAAAGGCAAGGGTTACCGGCTGGAAGGCATCCGGACGGCGGCAGCCGTGGAGGCATCGCCCGCGCCGTCGGCGGCGGCGCGCCTGCTCGTGCTGCCGTTCGGCAACCAGACGGGCGACCCGGCGCTCGACAGCTTCTGCGACGCACTCGCCGACGAGACCTCGGCGAACATCGGCATGCTGGACGCGAACCGTATTCTCGTCGTCGCGCGCACGACGGCGGCGCATTACCGGAGCGCGAAGAAGAGCATCGCGGAGATCGCCTTCGAGCTTTCCGTCGATTACGTGCTGGAAGGCTCGCTCGCGCGCGATGGCGGACGTCTGCGCATTCTCGTGCAGCTGATTCGCTGCTTCGATCAGGTGCAGGTGTGGCGCCACGCTTACGAGCCCGTCGCAAAGGGTGCGCTCGACATCCAGATGGAAGTGGGCGCGGCGCTCGCGCGCGAAGTGTCGCCGGCGCTCGGCGAGCAGTTTCAATTGCGGCTCGCGCGCCGTCTGCCCGTCGATCCGCGTGCGCACGACGCGTATCTGCGCGGCCGTTACTTCTGGACGCGCCGCGTGCATTTCGATGCGGGCTTCGCCGCGCATCACCTGCTGAGCGACGAGGACTTCATCCGCGCGCGCGGCTATTTCGAAGAGGCCGTCGAGCGCGATCCGACCTACGCGCTCGGCTATGTCGGGCTGTCGAACGTGTTCGGCGGCACGGCGGCGCATGGCTTCTATCCTTCGCTGCAAGGCTATCCACGGGCGCGCGAAACCGCGCTGCGCGCGCTCGAACTCGACAACGGCCTGCCTGAGGCGCATCAGGCGCTGGCCGGCGTGCATTACTTCTTCGACTGGGACTGGCGTCGCGCGGAAGAAGAGTTTCTGGAGGCGCTGCGCCTGAACCCCGAGCACGCGGAAACGAGTCGTTTATATGCGCGGCTCCTGCTCGTGCTCGGCCGCGAAGCCGAGGGACGCGCGCAGTTCGAACGTGCGGAACGGGCCGATCCGCTCGGGTTCGAAGGCTCGCGCATTTTCGGTCTCGTGCAGTCGGGGCGTTACGAAGAAGTCACCCGCGACTATCTGAGCGCGGGGCACGGCAACCGTTCGCCGCTCGTGTATCAGTTGCTGGCCATCGCGTTCGAAGTGCGCGGCGACTACGAGCGCGCCGTCGAGGCAACCGTCGATGCGCTCACGCGCTGCAACGAATTCACGCGCGCGGAAAGCGTGCGCGCGGCGTGGGACGCGGGTGGTTATGACCGGGTGTTGCAGTGGTATCTGCAGGACCTGCAGGCGCGGCGTCAGACGCGTTATACGTCGCCGTTCCTGTTCGCGGAACTCTACGCCCGGCTGGGACAGGCCGACGAGATGTTCCGCTGGCTCGAGGTGTCGCTGGCTGAACGCTCGCCGCGACTGTGCGAGCTGCGCACGAATCCGTGGTTCAACCACTATCGGTCGCAGGGAAAGTTCAGGAGTGTCGAGAAGCGGATCGGTTATTGAAGCGCGCCGCGTGCAGGCGCGATGCGCCGTGGAGGCGACGGCGCATCGCATGCGTGGCACTCACTTGCCGTGATAGAGGCTGGCGTTCAGCCGATGCTGCTCACCCGACTGCTCGGACCGCAGCAGATCCTGATAGACGTCGGAGCGTGTCGTACCCATCGCGCGTCCGGACTGGCCCACCGACGCGTCGGGCATGCCGCCGACGTCCTGCGCCGATTGCGCGACAGGCACGGCTGCGGGCTTATCCTGTGCCCATGCGTGCCCAACATATCCCACTGACAGAGCGACCGCGCAGGTCGCCGCGATGCGAAGCGTCTTCATAATCTGACTCCTTCGAAACGAATCGGATACGGTCAGCGCTGACTGGCCGGAAGGCGAAGCCGGAGGATTCGCGCCGTCCTCGGCAAAGCGGCGGGGCGTGGCGGGATTCGCTGCTTACATGGTGCAAGCCGCAGGAGGATGGCGCTATCGACAGAGCATGAAGAAATCATCAAGCCGCAGCCGCGCGGCGTGAGCGCGCGCGGCCTACAGCGTTTCCCACCGCCAGGCTTGCGCGAGCCGCTCGCGCAGATAGTCGACGAACGCGCGCACGCGCGGTGCGAGATGCTGGCTGTGCGGATAGATCGCGTGCAGCGGCGCGGCGGACATCGAATGTTGCGGCAGCACGCGGCGCAGCTTGCCCGCGAGTATGTCGTCGCCCACGTCCCAGATCGACTTCACGGCGATGCCGGCATCGGCGAGCGCGAACAGATGTGCCGCTTCGCCGTCGTTCGTGACGATCGCGGCATCGACGCGCACAGCGATGCTTTCGTCGCCTTCGAAGCGCCATTCCGCGCGCCGCTGGTCGCCGATCAGGATGCAGCGGTGCGAGGTCAGTTCGTCGGGATGCTTCGGCGTGCCGTGCGCCTGCAGATACGCGGGCGACGCGCACAGCACGCGAAAGTTCGGCGCGAGCGTGCGCGCGATCAGCGATGAATCGGCGAGACTGCCGAAGCGAATCGCGAGATCGAACCCGCTTTCGACGAGATCGACGACGGCATCCGTCAATTCGAGCTGGACAGTGAGCTGCGGATGAAGCCGCTGAAAATCGGCGATCAGCGGCGCGATCTTCTGCCGGCCGAGCTGGCCGGGCGCCGTGACGCGCAACAGGCCGCTCACTTCCTGGCGGCGTTGCGAAAGCAGTTCTTCCGCCTGCTCGATCTCGTCGAGTATGCGCACGACGCGCGCATGAAACAGCGCGCCTTCTTCTGTCAGCGTCTGACGGCGCGTGGTGCGCTGGATCAGCCGCACGCCGACGCTTTTCTCCAGTTGCGCGAGCCGCTTGCTGACGACGGACAGTGGCAGGTCCATTTCACGTGCCGCCGCCGACAGGCTTCCCGCCGAAACCACGCGGGAGAAGGCAATCAGGGCCGGCAGGCTGTCGATGCGGGTGTCGCTCATTCTTCTCAAAAAAGAAAGGATTCATCAATCTGGAAGTGGTATTTCTTCCAAGGCGCGAAGACTAGCATACCCATCAATCCGATCCGTTGCTTTTCTTCAAGGAGCCCATCATGTCGTTTCGTCCTGCTTCCCCGTTGCGTCGCGCGCTGTCCGCCGCGCTGGCTGTCATGTCAATGGCGGCTGTGCCGGCTTTTGCCGCTGTCGGGCACGACTCGCTCGTTCAGTCGCATCAGTTGACCGTCGATCACAGCCTGCCCAAAGCGCAACGCGACGCGCAGATTCTCGCCGCGCGCCGCTACGACACGTTCTGGAGCACAGGCGACGAAGCGCTCGCCCGCGCCGCGCTCGCGCCCGGCTTCACCGATCGCACGTTGCCGCCGGGCCGTGCGCAGGGAATCGAAGGGCCGCTTGCCGCGTCGAAGTTCGTGCGGGCCGCCGTGCCTGATCTACAGGCGGATATCGAGCAGATGGTGGTCAGCGGCGATCGCGTCGTCGTGCATCTGCGCTTTCACGGCCACTTCACGGGCGAATTCAAGGGCGTGCAGGGGCAGGGCCAGAACGTCGATTTCATCGCGACGGATATTTACCGGGTGGCGAACGGCCAGATTGCCGAAAACTGGCATCTCGAAGACAACCTGACGTTTTTGCAGCAACTTGGCGTCGTCGCGAAGTGACGGCGCGATTCATTCCCTTTCTTGAGCAAGGAGACAAACATGAATTCGCTTGAATCGAAACGCGTGCTGATCGTTGGCGGCAGTTCGGGCATTGGTGCGGCGGCAGCGAAGGCTTTCGCAGCGCTCGGCGCGCAGGTGACGATTGCGTCGCGCAATGCGCAAAAGCTGTCGGCGGCGGCACAGGAAATTGGCCACGGTGTGCAAACGGCTGAGATCGACACGACGGACGCCGCAGCCGTCGAAGCGTTCTTCACCGCGCAGCAGCCTTTCGATCACGTCGTGATTTCGGCTGCGCAGACGCCGTCCGGTCCCGTGCGCCAGTTGCCGCTCGACGACGCCTACAAGGCGATGGACAGCAAGTTCTGGGGCGCCTACCGCGTGGCGCGTGCGGTGAAGATCGCAGAAGGCGGGTCGCTGACTTTCGTGTCGGGTTTTCTCGCCGTGCGGCCGAGCAAGATGTCGGTCCTGCAAGGCGCGATCAACGCGGCGCTCGAAGCGCTCGCGCGCGGTCTCGCGCTTGAGTTGTCGCCCGTACGGGTGAACACGGTGTCGCCGGGATTGATCGCGACGCCGCTGTGGTCGAAGCTCACCGACGAGGCGCGCGACAGCATGTTCGAAGGCGCGGCGAACCGGTTGCCCGCACGGCGCGTCGGCCAGCCCGAAGACGTCGCAAACGCGATCGTCTATCTGGCGACGACGCCTTACGCGAGGGTTCGACAGTGCTGGTCGATGGCGGCGGTGCGATCGCCTGAACGGTTGAAGGCCCGTTACGCGAGCGTCGCGCCCCGGTCGGCGAGCAACTCGCGTAGCACGCTGCGATGGCAGCGGTTTTCGTGCTCGCAATAACAGCCGACCGAAAAATTCGCGGTGGCGGACAGCGCGGCGAGCGTGTCGAGCACTTTCGGCGCGTCGCCGTGGTTCATCTCCGCGCGAAACTTGCGCACGAAGTCCTTCCACTCGGCATCGGTTGTGGCCGACAGCGCTTCGTGAACGAGTTCCGGCGTGGGCGACAGCGTCGGCAGCCAGACGTCGTAGAAATTGCGGCTGCCGAACTCGGCCTTCGGCACGCCGCGCGGCGGACGCCGCACCGTGCCGATGCGCACGCCTTCATCCGGCGCGCGTTCCGATCCGAGTCGAACGATGCGTATGGCCATGGGATGCGGTCTCCTTTTTAGTTGTGTGAACTGTTATGACGCTCAACCGAGCGTGTTCTTCATCCCCAGCACGTCGATCCGGCCGATCTGCGGCGGCCCCGTGAACAGGTCGTCCGCGACACCCATCAGCGCCTTCGCGATCGGACCGTCCAGATGCGCCTGGCGGCCGGCCTCGTCGGGGAAGGCATCGAACACGCCGTAGGTCCGCTCGGCAATCTTCAGCGCGAACCAGATGGGCGTGGTGGTTTCCTGGTTCGCCAGTTCCAGTCCCTTCTGCAGAAACGCCTCGACGTCGGCTTCCTTGCCGGGCTTGGCCTCGAATCGCGCGAACAATGCGTACTTGATCATCGTCTGTCTCCTTTCGATGTGGCTTGCTGCGGGTCTTCCAATGTAACCGTATGTCGGTGGCAATGGCGACTTCGGTCAGGCGCACGCGACAATCGTTGTCAAACGATTTCATGGAAAACACCAAGTCATCAACAAGTTGTTTGACAACGTTGCGACGCGGGTGCTAATTTTCTGGCTTGTCAGCCACCCATCCGAACCACGAGATCTTATGAACGAGTCCCAGATCGTCGAGCGCGAGTTTGCGTCGACCGTGATGGCAGTCCCGCCGCTCGCGCGCCGCGCGGATTTGTCGCTCGATGTCGACGCCAACCAGAAACTGATCCGCCATATCGAAGCGGGCGGCGTGCGTACGCTGCTGTACGGCGGCAACGCGAATTTCTATCACGTGGCCGTCAGCGAATACCGCGAGTTGCTCGACATGCTGGCAGAAAGTGCGGCGCTCACCACGCGCGTGATCCCCGCCATCGGTCCGGACTTCGGCAAGATGCTCGACCAGGCGCGCGTCCTCGCGCAGACGTCCTATCGCACCGCGATGGTGTTGCCGCTGTCCGGCTTCACGACGCCGGCGGGCGTCGAAGCAGGCCTGACGCGTATCGCCGACGCAGCGGGCATACCGCTCACGCTCTATATCAAGAGCGAAGACTACGTGGACGTCGACACGCTGGCGCGCCTCGTCGACCGCGGCACGCTGATCGCCGTCAAGTACGCGATCGTCCGCGAGAATCCGGCGAACGATCCTTACCTGCGGCGCCTGCTCGAAAGCGTGAGCCCGTCGCGTGTGATCTCCGGCATGGGCGAGCGTCCCGCGCTCACGCATGTGCGCGACTTCGGCCTCGCCGCGTGGACCACGGGCAGCGGCTGTATCGCGTCGCATGCCGTGATGGGGCTGCTGGCCGCCGTGAAGCAAGGCCGCGACGCCGAAGCACAGCGTCTCTACGACGCGTTCATGCCGCTCGAAACGCTGCGCGACAACATCTCGCTGATCCGCGTGCTGCACGATGCCGTCACGTTCTCCGGTATCGCCGACATGGGTTCGATCCTGCCGCTGCTGAGCGAAACACCCGTCGAGCATCATGCCGCCGTTGCTCAGGCTGCGCGTGAACTGCTTGCGTTCGAGCGGGCGTACGCGTGACCGGTTTGAACGCATGAGCCGCGCAGCGTGCCGGGCACGCTGCGCGGCTCGCATCGCGGTGCATTTGAGGTGGCATCGAAGTGGAATTGAAGCAATACCTGGAGTGAGACGACGTGAGCAACAACGGCAACGAACGCAAGAAGAAGTCCCCCGACGAACTGCGCAGCCACCGCTGGTATGGCGTAAACGACCTGCGTTCGTTCGGCCATCGCTCGCGCACGGCGCAAATGGGCTACAGCCGCGAGGAATACGCGGGAAAGCCCGTCATCGCGATCCTCAACACGTGGAGCGAGATGAACCCGTGTCACACGCACTTCAAGCAGCGTGTGGAAGAGGTCAAGCGCGGCATCTGGCAGGCGGGCGGCTTTCCGATCGAGTTGCCGGTGCAGACCTTGTCGGAGCCGTTCCAGAAACCCACCACGATGCTCTACCGCAACTTCCTCGCGATGGAAGCGGAAGAGACGCTGCGCTCGTATCCCGCCGACGGCGTCGTGCTGATGGGCGGCTGCGACAAGACCACGCCCGCGCTGCTGATGGGCGCGATCAGCATGGACCTGCCAACAATCTTTCTGCCCGCCGGCCCGATGCTGCGCGGTAACTGGAACGGCGCGACGCTCGGCTCCGGTTCGGACACGTGGAAGTACTGGGCCGACCTGCGCGCGGGCAAGATCACGGAAGAGGACTGGCAGGGCGTCGAAGGCGGCATTGCGCGCTCGCCGGGCCATTGCATGACGATGGGCACGGCGTCCACCATGACGAGCGCCGCCGAAGCACTCGGCTTCACGCTGCCGGGTTTCGCGTCGATCCCCGCGCCGGATTCGCGCCACGCGCAGATGTCCGCAAAAACGGGCATGCGTATCGTCGAGATGGTGTGGGAAGACCTGAAGCCATCGGACATCCTCACCGTGAAGTCAATCGACAACGCGGTGACGACGTGCCTCGCGCTGTCGGGCTCGACCAACGCAATCGTGCACATGATTGCGCTCGCGCGCCGTGCCGGGATCGAACTGACGCTCGACCGTTACGACAGCATTTCGCGCCGCACGCCGGTGCTCGCGAACATCCGGCCGACGGGCGCGTACCTGATGGAAGACTTCTATTACGCGGGCGGCCTGCAGGCGATGCTCGCAGAACTGGGCGATCTGATCGACCGCTCGCAGAAGACGGTGAATGGCCGCTCGCTTGGCGAGAACCTCGAAGGCGCGCAGATCTTCAACGACGACGTGATCCGCCGCCGCACCAATCCGCTGATGCCGGACAACGGTCTGGCTGTCCTGCGCGGCAACATCGCGCCCGATGGGGCCGTCATCAAGCCGGGCGCGGCCGAGCCGTATCTGATGGTGCACACGGGCCGCGCGGTGGTGTTCAAGGACTACAACGACATGGCCGCGCGCATCGACGACGACGCGCTCGATATCGACGAGAACTGCGTGATCGTGTTGCAGCACGCGGGGCCTGTCGGTGCCCCGGGCATGCCTGAATGGGGCCAACTGCCACTGCCGAAGAAGGTACTGCAAAAGGGCGTGCGCGACATGCTGCGCATTTCCGATGCACGCATGAGCGGCACGAGCTATGGCGCCTGCGTGCTGCACGTGGCGCCGGAGTCGTTTATCGGCGGGCCGTTTGCGCTGGTGCGCGACGGCGACATGATCGAACTCGACGTGCCACAGCGCAAGCTGAACGTGCTGGTATCGGATGAAGAACTCGCGCGGCGCAAGGCAGAGTGGGTCGCGCCCGCGCCGAGATTCTCACGCGGCTACGGCGCGATGCATCAGGTGCATGTGCTGCAGGCCGACAAGGGCTGCGACTTCGACTTCCTGCAACGCGATGGCGCGAGCGAATCGGCGGGTGAGCCGGAGATTCATTGAACTGCTCCGCATCTGACGATAGAGGCGCAACGCCATCCGTGTCTGGAGACAAGAACAGAGCAACAAGAACGCGCGCAGCGCGAAGAAACCACGCAACAACATCAATAACCAAGCCCAGGAGGGGATACGGATGGAGAAGAAACACTATGCAGGCGTCAAGGCGGTGCTGGTGATCGGCGCGTCGCTGGCGACGGCGGCGCCCGCGTTCGCGCAAAGCAGCGTGACGCTGTACGGCATCGTCGATAACGGCATCGGTTATCAGTCGAGCTCGACGACGCTCGGTTCGACCACGGGCGGACATTCGGCCTTCAAGATGGTCACGGGCGTATGGGCGGGCAGCCGCTTCGGCCTGAAGGGCGCAGAAGACCTCGGTGGCGGTACGAAGGCGATCTTCACACTGGAAGAGGGCTTCAGCGCGAACAACGGCGCGATGTCGACGAGCAACCTGATGTTCAGCCGCCAGGCGTTCGTCGGCGTGTCGAACAGCACCTATGGCTCGCTGACGGCTGGCCGCCAGTACGCGTCGTACTACCAGCTGCTGTCGCCGTATAGCCCGACGACGTGGCTGACCGGTTTCTACGGCGCGCACGCGGGCGACGTCGACGGTCTCGATACGATCTATCGCGCGAACAATACGCTGCTGTACATGTCGCCGCAGCTTTACGGCTTCAAGTTCAGCGGCTCGTATTCGTTTGGCGGCGTGGCGGGCAGCGCGTATCAGGGCTCGACGTGGAGCACGGCGGTCCAGTATTCGCAAGGCCCGATCGGCATCGCGGTGGGCTTTTCGAAGATCAACAACTCGAACGTGAATGGCGGCACGTTCGGCACCGATACGACGACGTCGAACGCGGGCGCGCAGGCGGGCGTTTCGGCCGTGACCAACGGCTACCAGTCGGCACGCGCGCAGCAGCGCTTCGCCGTCGGCGGGGGTTATACGTTCAACAGCCAGTTCGACATCACGGCGACGTATTCGAACGTGCAGTACATTCCGGGCATCGGTTCGGGCTTCCACGACCTGTCGATCTGGAACTCGGGCGGCGTCGTGCTGCACTGGAAGCCGACGGCCGCATGGGATCTCGCAACGGGCTACGCTTACACGCGCGCGACGAAGGCCAACGGCATCACGAGCAGCGCGTCGTATTCGCAGGTCAACCTGTCCGAGTACTACTCGCTGTCCAAGCGTACGGGTCTGTATGCGTTGCAGGCGTATCAGCGCGCGAACGGCCAGACGCTCGGCACGGGCGGCCGCAGCATCATCAACGCCACGGCAACGATCGGCGACGGCTTCAATTCGACGCCGTCGTCATCGCGCAGCATGGTCGGTGTGGGCGTCGGCATGGTGCATCGGTTCTGACGCTGTACGACGTAGCTAAAGCAGGACAGGGCGCCGCGCTTGCGGCGCTTTTTTTATGGAGTGTGCGGGATAGCTGAAGCACAAAACAAAACCCGCCCGATGCATGAAGCGAGCGGGCGGGTTTTTCGGAACATGCAACGCGTTTAGCCAGCCGACTTAAACCTCGCCGCAAGCTGCTCGGCGTTACGCGCAAGCAGGCCGATGTCGGACCCAACGGCAGTGAACAGACAGCCGAGATCGATATAGTGCCGCGCAAGCGCTTCATCGCCGATCAGAATGCCCGCAGGCTTGCCCGTCGCGACAATGCGTTTGATCGCCTCGTCGACGGCTGCCTGCACATCGGGATGCTTGAGATCGCCCACGTGCCCGAGTGCCGCCGACAGATCGCCCGGCCCGATAAAGATGCCGTCGACACCTTCGACGGCCGCAATCCGCTCCAGATTCTGCAAGCCGAGCCGGCTCTCGATCTGCACGAGCACGCATAGTTCGCTCGCGCAAAGCTTCGGATAATCCTTGATGCGCCCAAAGTCCGACGCTCGCGCCGTCGATGCATAGCCGCGCACGCCTTCCGGCGGATAGCGGGTGAACGACACGGCATCGCGCGCTTCGTCTTCGGTTTCGACGTAGGGAATCAGCAGCGTTTGCGCGCCGCTGTCGAGCAGGCGCTTGATCGTCACCATGTCGTTCCACGGCGGCCGCACGACGGGATGCGTCGGCGTGCCCGCGCACGCTTGCAACTGGCTGTGAACCATCGGCAGTTCGTTGGGCGAATGTTCCATGTCGAGCAGCAGCCAGTCGAAACCCGAACCCGCCAGGATTTCGACCGACACGTTGCTAGCAAGGCTCGACCACAAGCCGATCTGCTGACGCCCGGCCTGCAGCGCGCGTTTGAATGGATTCTCCGGAAGCTTCATCGTGTTCTCCATAGAAGGGAACCGCAGGGAGTTGCAACACAGAGTGCGCCGGGCGGCGCGTCGATCAGCGCCGGACGTTGCGTTGTTCGGGCGGCGTGTAGTCGATCGTCACGAAGCCGCCGCCCTGAAAACGCTGCGCGACGGGGTCGAGCGGATTCGGCTGCTTCAGGATTTCGTCGGCGTAATCTTCGGCGTTCTGCTTCGGTTGATAGCCGAGCGGCGCTGCCGCGGAATTGTCCCAGTAGCTGCGCGTGTTGTTCGACACGCCCCAGACCGCCTGAAAACCAAGGTCGGGCACATTGATGCAACGGTCGATGAGATGCAGAAAATCGTCGTGACCAAGCCAGGTGCTGAGGTGCCGGAACTCCGTCGGCTTTTCGATGCAACTGCCGATGCGGATGCACACGCTCTCGATGCCATGCTTGTCCCAGTACATGCGCGCGAGCGATTCGCCCCACGCCTTGCTGAGCCCGTAAAAACCATCGGGGCGAAACGCGCAGTCGAGCGTGAGCTTGTCTTCGACGGGATACATGCCGATCGCATGATTCGAGCTCGCGAAGATGATGCGGCGCACGCCATGCCGCCGCGCGCCTTCATACACTTCGACGAGGCCGCGCAGATTGTTTTCGATGATTTCGGGCAGCGGCCGTTCGACGCTCGTGCCCGCCATGTGGATCAGCACGTCGACGCCTTGCATCAGCCGGTCGACCACGGCGGAATCGCGCAGATCGCCGTGCATCACGTCCTCGCCATCGAACAGCGGTTCCAGTGCGCGCGAGCCTGCCGCGGACCGCAAGTTCACGCCACGCTGGTTCAGCGCGGCGCGCAGGAAGCGGCCTAGCTGACCGCCCGCACCGCTCAACGCAATCTTTTTCGTCATGATGAAGCCTTATGGGAGGTAGCAGGTATCCAGAAGATCAGCGGCCCGATGTCGGCTGCTCCGCCAGTTCCGCGGGCACGCCGACATGCGCGGACGACTCGCCGTGGGTGATCAGCTTCCACGCGACCGTCGCGCCGATGATGTCGAACAGCATCAGACAGACGAACAGCGGGTTATAGCCGAGAGTAGCCGCCAACGCGCCGACGATCAACGAGAAGATCATCCCGCCCAGCCAGCCGAACATGCCGGAGAGGCCCGTCGCGGTGCCGACTTCGTGCTGGCCGAACACGTCGGACGCGAGCGTGAACAGCGCGCCGGAAATCGCCTGGTGAGCGAAGGCGCCCATGCAGAACAGCGCGATCGCGACATACGGGCTGGCCGCGAGGCCGATGCACGCAGGGCCGACCATCAGCACCGCGCCGCAGATGATGACCAGCTTGCGCGACGTGATCAGCGACGCGTTGAAGCGGCGAATGAAGAACGGCGCGAGGTAGCCGCCGACCAGGCACCCGAGGTCCGCGGCGAGGAACGGCATCCAGCCGAACAGCGCGATCTCCTTCAGGTTCATGTGACGCACGGTGAACAGGTAGAGCGGAATCCAGAAGTTGAAGGTTTGCCATGCCGGTTCGGCGAGAAAACGCGGAATCGCGATACCCCAGAAGCGGCGCGTCGACAGCACGTGACGCCACGACGGACGCATCGTCGCGTCCTGCGTGGGCCGCTCCTGGCCAGACAGAATGTATTGACGCTCGTCCGTCGAGAGATTCGGATGATCTTCGGGCTTGCGGAAGAACACGAGCCACAGCGCCACCCAGATAAACGCCGAGCCGCCCGTGACCACAAAGGCCATTTGCCAGTTGAACGTGAGGATGCAGTACACGACGAGAGGCGGTGCGAGCATCGCACCGATCGACGTGCCCGTGTTGAGCCAGCCTGTCGCGATCGAACGTTCTTTCGCCGGGAACCATTGGCTGATCGTCTTCATGCCCGCCGGAAAAATGGCCGCTTCGCTCATGCCGAGCAGGCCGCGGAAGAACGCCAGCGACGTCCAGCCGGTGGCAAGACCGTGCAGCATGTTCGACGCGGCCCAGGCGATCGCGAAAATCGCAAAGCCGATCTTGAGACCGACGAAGTCGAGGATATAACCCGCAACGGGCTGCATCACCGTGTACGCGCCCTGGAACGCCGCGACGACATACGAGTATTGCTGCGTCGTCATGTGCAGCTTTTCGGTGAGCGTCGGGGCGGCGACGGACAGCGAGCTGCGCGCGAGATAGTTGAAGACGGTCCCGAGCATGATGAGCCCGATGATCCACCAGCGTAAACCTTTGATCGTATGGCGTTGCACTGCATGTCTCCTACGGATGACGGCCATCGCGTGTCGCTTGCGATGCCGTCTGGATGAGTCTGTGTATGGTTGGCGCGAGGTTGTGACTGCTGCGGCTTGCGCCGCGCCGCAGCAGCGTGATCAGGCAATCAGAGGTAGGCAGCCGTCCAGCCGAGGCCCGCTGCCGTGGTCGTGGCGGGCTTGTACTCGCAACCGACCCAGCCGTCATAGCCGATCGTGTCGAGATGGCTGAACAGGAACGGGTAGTTGATCTCGCCCGTACCGGGTTCGTGGCGGCCGGGGTTATCCGCGAGCTGGATATGCGCGATACGCGGCAGATGCTTCTGGATGGTCGCGGCGACTTCGCCTTCCATCCGCTGCATGTGATAGATGTCGTACTGCAAATAGATGTTGTCGCCGCCAGCCTCGTCGATCAGATCGAGTGCCTGTTGCGTGCGGTTCATGTAGAAACCTGGGATATCGAACGTATTGATCGGCTCGACCAGCAGGCGGATGCCCGCCTGTTTCAACTTTGCCGCGGCGAAGCGCAGGTTGCCGACGAATGTCTCGCGAATCATGTCCTGATCGACGCCCGCTGGCGCGATGCCCGCCAGCACGTTCAGCTGCTTGCAACCCAGGGCGCGCGCGTAGTCGATCGCGGTGCCGACGCCTTCCTGAAACTCACCGACGCGCTCCGGCAGACACGCGATGCCGCGCTCGCCGCTAGCCCAGTCGCCCGCCGGCAGGTTATGCAGCACCTGTTCGAGGCCGTGCTGGTGAAGCAGCGCAGCGAGTTGGTCCTTTTCGTAAGCGTACGGGAACAGATACTCGACGCCCTTAAAACCGGCCTTCGACGCAGCGGCAAAACGCTCCGGGAAATCATGCTCGGTGAAGAGCATCGTCAGATTGGCGCAGAGTTTTGTCATGGCGTGTCTCGCTCCTGATGTCGGGCGGTGCTGCAAACGCATGGCCGGGCGAGGGCGCCGGATCATACGCGTTGGGGTTTTTCTATGTCAGACATCGTCGCTTTTGAGAAACAAGTTGTCAAGCAAATAGTGCGTTGTCTTAGGGGCATCCCTGGTTCGATAGGATTCGGTGAGAATGGCTACAAGCCGCTTGTAATCTCAATATGCGTGAATAAGACACGAATTTCTCGACCCGATAAAGTTGACGAATCACACTTGACACTTATCAAGTTGTTTTACAACAATGTCTCCGTCGCGATCCGGCAAAACGTACGGATTGCGCGAACGATCCCCATCGAAGCAGGCAGAGGACAAGGAGACATCGGTGACGACGCACAACAGAAGCAGTCGCGCGAACAGGGCAGGCTCGAGCACATCCTGGGCGGGTCAAGACGGTCCGCAATCGCCGCAACGGCGCACTTTCATCGCATTCGCGGGGGCGGCAGCGGGCGCGACGCTGCTCGGCGCGCTGCCCGGTTGCGGCGGCAATCAGTCGAATTCAGCAGCGCCAACGGCAAACAGCGACCCGATCTGGGGCAGCAATGGCGCTGCCGAGCAGATCATCGCGTCGCTGCAGAAGGTCTCGCAGTCGATGTTTCCGTCCGTCGATTTCGTCGTCACCAGTTATGGCGCGCAGCCTTGTGGCGTGATTGCCGCGACTAATCCGTATGCCGCTTCGACGTCGTCGCCCACGAGTCCTGGCGCCGACCAGACCCACGCGCCCGGATCGTTCGATTCGCGTCCCGCGTTCCTTGCCGCCATCGCTGCATGCAGCGCGGCAGGCGGTGGGCGTGTCGTGGTGCCGTCAGGCACGTGGTATTGCGCGGGACCGATCGTGTTGCAGAGCAATGTGAACTTCCATCTGGGCGCGAACTGCACGATCTATTTCAGCCCGAATCCTGCCGACTACGCGAACGACGGTCCCGTCGACTGCGCATCGAACGGCAAGCTCTATTACAGCCGCTGGCAGGCAAACGATTGCCTGAACTTCGGCGCGCCCGTCTATGCCCGCAACCAGACCAATATCGCGATCACGGGCGAGGGCGCGACCTCCGTGCTCAACGGCCAGGCAATGACGCCGTTCACGGGCAGCGGCAGCACGAGCACTTGCTGGTGGACCTGGAAGGGCACGAAGAACGCCTATGGCTGCACCGGCCCGACGACGCCTTCGCAGGCCTACGCGAACCCGAGCAACGTCGATCTGAAAACGGTCGCGCCCGGCATATCGGATGCGCTCTATGCGCTATTGACCAGCACCGCGACACCCTGGCAGCAGGACCAGAACTATCTGCCGGCGCTATCGGAAGCGGGCGTGCTCGTCGAGAAACGGATTTTTGGCCTCGGGCATTATCTGCGGCCGTGCATGGTCGAGTTCCTCGGCTGCACGAACGTGCTGATGGAGAACTACCGCACGAACAACACGCCGTTCTGGCAGCACCATCCGACTGACTGTGCAAACGTCGTGATACGCGGCGTGACGGTGGACAGCATCGGCCCGAACAACGACGGCTTCGATCCCGACGCCTGCAACAACGTGCTGTGCGACGGCGTCACGTTCAACACGGGCGACGACTGCATCGCGATCAAGTCCGGCAAGGCGCTCGACACCACATACGGCCCCGCGCAGAACCACGTGATCCAGAACTGCACGATGAACAGCGGCCACGGCGGCATCACGCTGGGCAGCGAAATGGGCGGCGGTGTGCAGAACATCTATGCGCGCAACCTGCAGATGCTCAACCAGAACTGGCAGACCAATCCGCTGAACATCGCGATCCGCATCAAGACGAACATGAATCGCGGTGGCTATGTGAAGAACTTCTACGTCGATAACGTCACGTTGCCTAACGGCGTCAATCTCACGGGCGGCGGCTATGGCAGCGCGTTGCTGGCGGGCAGCCCGATCAATGCGACGGTGCCACTTGGCGTGGAGACGGCGTCTGCCGCCAACCCTTCGGCGGCGCAGGGCGGGCTGATCACATTCGATTGCGACTATCAGCCCGCCAACGACGCCGTGCGCACACGCCCCGCGCTCGTGCAGAACGTGAACATCTCCAACGTGACGGCGAGCAACGTAACGGTAAACGGCGTAACGGCCTCGTGCTTCCAGGCGATCGTCGCGCAGGGCCCCGTCGCGTTCGACTACAACGGTCCCGCGCCGACGCCCGCGATTCCACCCATCTCGGGCGTCACGATCACAAACTGCAATCTCGGCACGCCTGTATGCAATGGCACGGCAAGCTCGACCACGCCGGGGCCGATCTACGCGTACAACGTGAACGCGATTTCGCTGTCCAATGTGACGATCGGCGGGACGGTCTACAACACCTCGGTCGTGGACTCGCGATGAAGCTCGAAACGCCCGTCGTATAAGGCTTTTAGCCGCATGACATGAGTCGACATAATTCGTCGATAGCCATCATTCGGGCGCTCTTCCATACTGCGTTCCGCGTGCAGAGCTAACCGAACACAACAACAGAACGACACCGGCGATTCACGCACCCGTGACATCGCCGATGTTGCTTCGAGTGAAGCCAAATATCGGACGATCTGCTTAATCTTCTGACCGATGACAGGACTTCACATGTTTGCAGCTCTCAACTCCGTTCGTGGCAAGACCCTTCGCAGCGCTTCCGCTGCACTCGCATTCAGCGCGCTGCTGCTGAGCGGCTGCGCCGCAGCCAGCGTCACGAACACCGCCCAATATTCGACGCTCACGCAACCGAACCCGCAGAACGTCTATGTCTACACGTTCGCGAGCAACCCGGAATCCGTGAAGCTCGACAACAGCGGCCTCATTCACAAACTGAGCGCAAGCTTCTCCGGTTCGTCGCAAACGTCGCAATCGTCGCAGACGCAGGAAGCAACCGCCGCCAGCGACACACTGACGGATGAAGTCGTCGCGAAACTCCAGTCGATGGGCATGCACGCGATCCGCACCGACGCACCGCCGCCCGCTGACCAGAACGTGCTGATCGTCGAAGGCGCGGTCGGCTCGATCGATGCGGGCAACCATCGCCGCCGCACGCTGATCGGCCTCGGCGCCGGCAAGAGCGAAGTGACAGCGCACGTGCAGGTGCTGTACAAGCCGGCAGGCGGCATGCCGCAACTGGTGCAGACGTTCGACGCCGACGCGAACAGCGGCCATATGCCGGGTGTCGCGGAAACGGCGGGCGTCGGCGCAGTGGCGGGACATGTCGCGACATCGGCGGCGGTTGGCGGCGCGCTGCATGTCGGCTCGGAGCACAAGAACGATACCGTCACGAGCGACGCGAAGAAACTGGCCGACTCGGTGGCGAAGCAGGTTGCGCAGATCGGCGTCGCGCAAGGATGGATGTCGGGCGACCTGGTGAAATAACGGGGGAAAAAACGGGGGAATCGAGGCCGCGTATTTTCGCGGCCTCGGTGCGAGGAGACGGGTGGCGATGCCCCGATACGTTGCGGCAT
Organism: Paraburkholderia hospita; assembly: GCF_002902965.1. Classification (GTDB taxonomy): domain Bacteria; phylum Pseudomonadota; class Gammaproteobacteria; order Burkholderiales; family Burkholderiaceae; genus Paraburkholderia; species Paraburkholderia hospita. The sequence goes on from NZ_CP026106.1 coordinate 1,595,910, forward strand.
CGCCATTTGTTTTTGTACCGCGATCAGCCTTCGCGGAACAGGAAGCTATAGGCGTTCAGCGCGGGCACGCCGCCCAGATGCGCATACACCACCTTCGAGCCTTCCGGAAATTCGCCGCGCCGCACCTTGTCGATCATCCCGTGCATCGACTTGCCTTCGTAGACGGGATCGGTCATCACACCTTCGAGCCGCGCGCACAGGCGGATCGCTTCGAGCGTGCCTTCGTTCGGCAAGCCGTATTCTGGGCCGCCGTAACGCGTGTCGAGCACGACGTCCTGCGCGGTGATGTCGCGGCCCAGATTGACCAGTTCGGCCGTGCGCTTCGCGATGCGTGTGATCTGCTCGCGCGTCTGTTCCGGTTTCGCCGAAGCGTCGATGCCGATCACGCGGTCCGCGCGCCCGTCCGCCGCGAAGCCGACCACCATCCCAGCCTGCGTGCTGCCCGTCACCGAGCACACGACGATGTAGTCGAACTTGAAGCCCAGTTCCTCTTCCTGCTGCCGCACTTCCTCCGCGAAGCCGACAAAGCCCAGTCCGCCGAGCGGATGGTCCGAGCAGCCGGCGGGAATCGCATACGGCTTGCCGCCTGCCGCGCGCACGCTGTCGAGCGCGTCTTCCCAGCTCTTGCGAAAGCCGATGTCGAAGCCGTCGGGCACCAGCCGCACGTCCGCGCCCATGATGCGCGACATCTGGATATTGCCGACGCGGTCGTACACGGCGTCGGAATAGTTCACCCAGTTCTCCTGCACGAGCACGCACTTCATGCCCAGATGCGCAGCGACGGCGGCCACCTGGCGCGTCTGGTTCGACTGGATGCCGCCGATCGACACGAGCGTATCGCAGCCCTGCGCGAGCGCCTCGGGAATCAGGTATTCGAGCTTGCGCGTCTTGTTGCCGCCGAACGCGAGCCCGCTATTGCAGTCCTCGCGCTTCGCGTATAGCTGGACCTTGCCGCCGAGATGATCGGAAAGGCGCGCAAGCGGCTGGATCGGCGTCGGCCCGAAGGTGAGGGGGTAGCGGGGGAAACGTTGCAGGTTCATGGTCGAGGTCCGTTGTCTGGGAGGGCGCGAACGGTGCCGCGCTGACAGACATGATAGGAAAGACCCTGCGAAATGAGCTTGCGAAATAATTCGGTCAAAGCTACTTTAAAAAACGAATCCAAGCCATTAAGCCTTTGTTAGTTTCTTAAGATAAGCCATGTGCGCAACAAAATTACGCAACCAATCTGCCGAAGAAGCCACGCCGCTGTCGCAACTCGACCGCATCGATCGCGCGATCCTCAAGCAGCTCCAGCAAGACGCGTCGATCTCGAACGTCGCGCTGGCGGCGAAGGTGAAGCTGAGCGCGCCCGCGTGCCTGCGGCGCGTCGAGCGGCTCAAGGAAATGGGACTGATCCGGGCGACGGTCGCGCTGCTCGATCCGAAAGCGCTCGGCGCGGGGATGCTGGTGGTGATCGGCGTCGTGCTCGACCGCTCGACGCCCGAAACCTTCGCCGCGTTCGAAAAGGCCGCGCAAAAGGTGTCGGGCTGCATGGAGTGCCATGTCGTGACGGGGGAGTTCGATTACTTCATGCTCGTGCGCACGCGCGACAGCGAGAGCTTCAACCGGCTGCACGCGGAGCAATTGCTATACCTGCCGGGCGTGCGGCAGATCCGCAGCTTCATGGTGCTCAAGGAAATCCTGTCGACGACGAAGTTTCCGTTCTGAGGTGTTCGAAGTCGCGCCAAAAGCGCAGGCATAGGGTTTGATCAGGGTTTGATCGGCATGCCGACAGCCTGGCGGTGCTTATACAATGACCGCGCAGAGAGAGGCCATATAACAGGCGATGAGCGACGACGACAAGGACATCGGCAGCGCGGCGGGCGACGACGCGAAGCCGCCTGAACCGCACGCGGACGAAAGCGCCGCGGCGAGCGGGACGACCGCGCGCGCCGCCAACTTCAGCAGCGAATGGCTCCGCCTGTGGGCCGAATCCACCACCGACTACTCGATCTTCGCGCTCGCGCCGAACGGCATAATCATCAGCTGGAATCGCGGCGGCGAGACGATCCAGGGCTACCAGCCCGACGAGATTCTCGGCCAGCACGTGCGCGTTATGTACACCGACGAAGACCAGCGCGCAGGCTTGCCGGAACTCGGCCTTCAGCGTGCCCGTGAAGACGGCCGCTACGAAATGGAAGGCTGGCGCTTGCGCAAGGACGGCAGCCTGTTCTGGGCGAACGTCATCATCACGGCGCTCTACGCACCCGACGGGGACCTGCTCGGCTATGGGCGCGTCGTGCGCGACATCAGCGACAAGAAGAACGCCACCGACGCCGCCCTCGAAAGCGACCGGAGCTTCCGGCTGCTGGTGCAGGGCGTGAACGACTACGCGATCTTCATGCTGTCTCCGGAAGGCTGCGTCACCAACTGGAATCCGGGCGCGCGGCGCATCAAGGGCTACACCGACGAGCAGATCATCGGCTCGCATTTCTCGTGCTTCTACACGCCGGAAGACGCCGCAGCGGGCGTGCCGCAGCGCGGCCTGCAAACGGCCGAGCGCGAAGGCCGCTGGGAAGCCGAAGGCTGGCGCGTGCGGCGCGACGGCAGCCGGTTCTGGGCGCATGTCGTGATCGACGCGATCCGCGACGAGAACGGCGTGCTGATCGGCTTCGCGAAGATCACACGCGACATCACCGAGCGCCGCCAGGCGGCCGAACTGCTCGACCAGACCCGTAACGCGCTGTTTCAGTCGCAGAAGATGGAAGCGCTCGGCAAGATGACGGGCGGCGTCGCGCATGACTTCAACAATGTGCTGCAGGTGCTGCGCGGCAATCTGGAACTGCTCGGCGCGCGCCACGACGATGCGTGGAGCCGGGCGCGCGTCGGCCGCGCGATCGAGGCCGTCGAGCGCGGCTCGAAGCTCGCGTCGCAACTGCTCGCGTTCGGCCGCCGCCAGGCGCTGCAACCCGTCACGAGCCATCTCGGCGACGTGCTGCACGGCATGGAAGACCTGCTGCGCCGCGCGCTCGGCGAGCGTGTGCAGGTGCGGGTTCATGAATCGCGTGCGAGCGGCGAGCTATGGAACGTGCTCGTCGATACGCATCAACTGGAAAACGTCGTGCTCAACCTGGCCATCAATTCGCGCGATGCCATGCCCGAGGGCGGCATGCTGACCTTCGGGCTGTCGAACGCGGTGCTGTACGCGCAAGCCGCCGTGGCCGCGCAGGTCGAGCCGGGCGAGTACGAGAAGATGACCGTCACCGATACAGGCGCGGGCATGAGCGCGGAAGTCGTCGAGCGCGCGTTCGATCCGTTCTTCACGACGAAGCCCGAAGGCGAAGGCACAGGGCTGGGCCTGAGCATGGCCTATGGCTTCGTGCTGCAAAGCGGCGGGCACATCGAACTGGCGAGCACGCCGGGCGTTGGCACGACGGTGACGATCTATCTGCCGCGCTCGACGGACGCGCTTATCGAGCGGCCTGTCGCTCAAGCCAAGCCCGAGTCCGAGGAAGCGCTGCGCGGAGGCGAAACCGTGCTCGTCGTCGAAGACGACCGGCGCGTGCAGCTGACCGTTGTCGACATGCTGTCGCAACTCGGCTACGGCGTGCTGACGGCGAACGACGCGACGGAGGCGCTGACCGTTTTGCGCAGCGGCGCGAAGGTCGAGCTGCTGTTCAGCGATGTCGTGATGCCGGGCCCGCTGCTGAGTCCCGAGATGGCGCGTCAGGCGCAATTGATGCGGCCGTCGTTGAAGGTGTTGTTTACGTCGGGCCACACGCGCGACACGATGGGCCTCGACGCGCAGCTGCGGCGCGGCGCCGATCTGCTGCAAAAGCCGTATAGCCGTTTGCAGCTCGCGCGAAAAATACGCGACGTGTTCGACGGCACGGCGCGCACGACGCACGACGCGGCGCAGCATGATACGCCGCGCAAGCTGCACATTCTCGTCGTCGAAGACGACCGGGACGCCCGCGATGCGCTGTGCGAGCTGCTCGGACTGCTCGGTCACACCTGGGACGCAGTGGCCAACGCAGAGGAGGCGCTGAAACGCCTGCAACTGCATCCGTTCGATGTGCTGCTGACCGATCTCACGCTGCCCGGCATGTCCGGCCTCGACCTTGCGCGCGCGGCGGTCGCGATGCACGCCGCGCAGCACGTAGTGTTCTCATCCGGTCACGGTGCGCCGTTGCACGACGAATCGCTGCCGTTCACCTGGACGGCGTTGCGCAAGCCTTATTCATTCGATCAACTGAAGGCCGTGCTCGACGCGCAACATTGACGCGGGACAGTTCGCTTCCCGCGGTTCATCCGTCGCTTTCGCGTGCTGCTTCGGGCTGAGCGCGGCGTCGAAGGGCGTATGGAGCGACCCGTCGAACGGTACGTCGAAAGGCACACCGAAAGGCACGTGTAAAGTCAGTTGCCCAAAAACAAACGCAGCGCGCGGCATGACACCGTGCGCTGCGTTCTTCCTTACGTCTCCGTCAGTTCGCTAGACGTTAGCGGGAGCCTTCCGCATCGTCCTCTTCTTCATCGTCCAGGTCGTCGTCGAGATCGTCGTCATCGTCGAGCGTGATCCGACCCATGCCGACGCCCGCATCCTTATCCGCATACGGTTGACGTGGGGCGTTTTCGTCCGGGGCGTAATTCTTTCTGACCATTGGCAGCTCCATGAAGAAAGTTGAACGAACCCGCAGAGCGCGCAAGCGATGCGCCTGCGCTTCACCGCGAACTTCCAATGATGCTCCCGTGCGATCCGCGCGACCAGTGGTATGTGATCGAATGTGACACGTGCGAGCGTGCTGCGGTGCACCGTCACGTCGATCAGGCGGCCGGCGGGGTGCATCCAGATGCGGTCGAGCGCGATGGAAAGGTGCGAGGGGCCGGGGCCGCCTGAAAATGGGTGACGAGCATGGGCAACGCGTGGCCCCAGACGAACCACGCGTTGAGGTGAACCACCCGTTGAGGTCGCCCATCAGCAGCACGGGCATGCGCGGTGTATCGAAAATGCGGAAATCAGTGCGCGAATCCCAGATGTGTCGCGACCACACGGAGCGCCGAGCCGGGGCCGTCCGTTTCCACATCGATGTCGAGCGCGCCGCGGGCCGCTCGCGTGCCGAACGACAGATCGAGCGAACGCGCCGCGCAGATCGGCCACCGGCCGAGGATCGCGTTTCCGTTCACGCGGATTCGGCAATCTTCATCGCGTCGGCGAGACTCAATGAATCGCGCATTGCTTCCACGAGCATGCCCGTCTGTTTCTCGCGATTGCAGCCGACAGCAGCAACCAGCTTTCCCTTCTCGCCGAGCAGCGCGATAAATTCGAACGTATCTGGCGTTCCGGTGAACTTCGTTTGATCCCAGTGTTTCGCGTGACCGAGATACTCGAACGTCTTGCCGAAGTGATACGTCCAGAAGTACGGCACGTACGGTTCCTTTGGCGGGATGCCGAGCATCGCGTGCGCCGCAATGCGCGCATGCTGTTGCGCGACGCGCCAGTGCTCGATCCGCACACGCTCGCTGCCGTGCGACGGCAACTCGAAGCGCGCGATGTCGCCCGCTGCATAGAGACCGTCGGCTGCGCGCATCGATGCATCGACGTTGATGCTCCTGTCGTCGTTGCGCTTCACGCCTTCGATGAAATCCGTCGCCGGCGTCACGCCGATACCCGCGACGATGAAGTCGCACGCTACCGCTTCGCCGTTATCGAGCGTCACGCTTAGTGCGCCGTCCGCGTCGCCCGAACCGACGGAACGCGCGTGATGGCCCATCCGGATGCGCACGCCATGCGCTTCATGCAGGCGCATGAACAGCCTGCCGAGTTCCGTGCCGAACTGCTTTTCGAACGGTACGTTGCCGGGCGATACGACCGTCACGCGCAGCTTGCGCTCGCGCAGCGCCGACGCGACTTCCAGCCCGACGAAACTCGCGCCGAGCACGAGCGCGTGCTGCCCTTGCCCAGCCGTCTCGACGAGATGTCGCGCGTCGTCGCGATTGCGCAGCAGGCAAATGCGCGACTTCACGCCGGCTGCATCGCTGCCTTGCAATGAAAGCCGCTTCGGTATGCCGCCCGTTGCAACGAGCGCCGCGTCGTAGTGAATCGACGGTGCGCTGCCGATATCGATGCGCCGTGCCTTTGCATCCAGCGCGGCGACCTCGGCCTGAATCACGTCGATCGAGTGAGTGGCGAAGAAGTCGTCGGGCAGCAGCGACGGAATGTCGTCGGGCGACATCTCGCCGGACGGCACGAATTTGCTCAACACGGTGCGGTCATACGGCGTGCGCGGCTCGCGATCGAGCAGCGCGATGCGTCCCGCAAAGCCCGCTTCGCGCAGCGCCGCGCAGGCGGCCGCTCCCGCCGCGCCGGCGCCGACGATTGCAAACGTGCGCCTGTCCGCCGCCGTGGACGTGGTTGGTTTCGACGGCTCTGGCGTGCTGTCGACGAGCACGTCGTCCTGTTCGATGCGCACCGGATAGCGCGTCAACGGCAACAGCGCGGGCGGTTCGACGAGCGCGCCTGTTGCGATATCGAAGGTTCCCTTGTGCCACGGACAAATGAGCCTCCCGTTGCATAGCGCGCCCTGTTCGAGCGGCGCGCCCGCATGCGGACAGTCGGCGCTGTACGCATGCACGGCGTCGCCGTGGCGTATCAGCAGGATCGGCGTGCCGTTCACCTCGACGCGCTTCATGCCGTTGTCGGCGAGATCGGAGAGCAGGGCGACCTTTTGCATATCGGCGTTCGTGTTCGTGGCCATTGTTTTCCTCGTGGAGACCGGCCGCGCGGCGCATGCGATGCGCGGCGCGTGAAAGGCGTTTGCTTTCACGGGTGCAATCGGCATGCCGTCTCGCGCCTTGTTTCAGGAGACAGCTTACGTCGGAACGGCGCAGGTGGCCTCGCATGGGCATGCCGCTTGCGTCGTCGCTCGGAACGCACCTGTTTGATCGACGGATGCCACGTTGGACCCAACACTCTCCCAAGCTTTGCCATGGAGGTTTGCATGAACGATATCGGCCACGATCCCCTGCGGCGCGCCGCGCCCGCTGCGTGGTACATCAACAGCGGACTGCGTCTGTCTGACGAGGAACCGGACGCCGACATCGAGCCGAAACGCTATGCGCTCGTTCCTGCCCTCGAGCGTTATCTGGCGAACGTGCGCTTCGGCGACGAGCAGGCGGCCAGCCGCGCGGCCACGCTCGATGCCTTGCGCGCGCGCGGCATGGACTGGCTGCCGCTGCCGGGCCGTGGCGAAACGGCGACGCGCTGGCGCGGTCTCGCGGCCGTTGCGGCATGCGACCTGTCGCTGGTGAAGCTCTACGAAGCGCACACCGACGCGCTCGCCATCCTCGCGGAACTGGGCCGCACCGAACTCGCGGACGACGGCAACTGGGCCGTGTGGGCCGCCGACCCGCCGAACGCGAAGCTGATCGCGCATGCGGCGGGCGGTAACGCGCTGACGCTCGAAGGCACCAAGCCCTGGTGCTCGGGCGCGCCGCATGTCACGCATGCGTTGGTCACGGCATGGCGCGGCGACGAGCCGGTGTTGGCTGCCGTCGAACTGTCGCAGCCGGCGATCGCCATCGATCCGGGCGGCTGGCAAGCCGTCGGCATGCGCGCGACGGGCACGAGCAGCGTGCGCTTCGATGGCGCGCGCGCCGTGCAGGTCGGCAACGCCGGCGCGTATCTGTCGCGTCCGGGCTTCTGGCATGGCGGCGCCGGCATTGCAGCCTGCTGGTACGGCTGCGCGGCGGCGCTTGCGTCGATCCTGCGCGACAGCGTCAAGCGTCACGAAGATCCGCACGCGTGCGCGCATCTCGGCGCCGCCGATGCCGAGCTATCCGCCGTGGCCGCGCTGCTGCGCGAGTCGGCCGCATGGATCGACGGGCATCCGCGCGACGATGCGCAGCAATGCGCGCTGCGCGTGCGTGTCGCCGTCGAACAGGCGGCGGAGCAGGTGATGCAGCACGTGTCGCGCGCGCTTGGCGCTGCGCCGTTCTGCACGGACCCGTGGTTCGCGCGTGCGATCGCCGATCTGCCCGTGTTTCTGCGGCAGAGCCATGCCGAGCGCGACGAGTGCGCACTCGGCCGGACGCTGCTCGACGACGAACCAGGCGAAACCTGGAACCTTGGACTTCATGCTGGACGCGACTGAGGTTCACACGCATGTCTTTCCCCGCCGCCTATTTCGACGATCTGTACCGACAGGACGACGATCCCTGGGACTATCGCGCGAGCTGGTATGAGCGCCGCAAGCGTCTGCTGACCATCGCGGCGCTGCCGCGCGAGCGCTATCGGTCGGGCTTCGAGCCGGCCTGTTCGAACGGGGAATTGTCGGCGCTGCTCGCGCAGCGTTGCGACGGCCTGTACGCGTGCGACATCAGCGACCATGCCGTGCGTCTTGCGCGCGAACGTCTCGCAGGTGTGCGCAACGTCACCGTCGAGCAGCGCGCGATGCCGGACCAATGGCCCGACGCGAGCTTCGATCTGATCGTGATCGGCGAGTTGTGCTATTACCTGTCGCGCGAAGCGACGGCGGAGCTTGCGCAGCGCGCGTGCGCGTCGTTGACGGCGGACGGCACGCTGGTCGCGTGCCACTGGCGTCATCCGTTCGAAGGCAAGCTGCAAACAGCCGACGATGTACACGCGCGCTTCGACGCACTGCCCGCGCTGAACCGCCTCGTGCAACATGCGGAGCACGATCTGCTGCTGGACGTGTGGTCGAAGGATGGGCACTCGGTTGCGCAATACGAGGGGCTCGCATGATCGGCATCGTGATTCCCGCGCATGACGAAGAGGAACTGCTTGCCGATTGCCTGCAGGCGGCGCGGATCGCGGCTGCGCATCCAGAATTGCGCGGCGAGACGGTGAGAATCGTCGTTGCGCTCGATAGTTGCACCGACGGGTCCGAGTCGATTGCGCGCTGCTTCGACACGCACGCATTGACGCTCGATGTGCGCAACGTCGGCAAGGCGCGGGCCGCGGGCGCGGCGACGCTGATCGAACAGGGCGTGCGCTGGCTCGCGTTCACCGATGCCGACAGCCGCGTCGCGCCGGACTGGCTGGTCGCGCAACTCGCGCTCGATGCGGAAGCGGTGTGCGGCCCCGTGCTCATCGAAGACTGGCGCGAGCACGACGAACTGACCCGCGAAGCGTTTTGTCGCGCGTACATGAATGCGGATGGGCACCGGCATATTCATGGGGCGAATCTCGGCGTGTCGGCGCGCGCGTATTGCCGCGTCGGCGGATTTCCGCCGCTCACGTGCAGCGAGGATGTCGCGCTGGTGGGTTTGCTCGTCGAGACGGGCGCTCGGATCGCGTGGAGCGCGGCGCCGCGTGTCGTAACGAGCGCGCGGATTGCGTCGAAGGTGCGGGGTGGGTTCGGGGATACGCTGATGGGGCTGGCGGCGCATGAATGATGCGCGCGACGGACGAGATCAGGCCGTGCCGTTAGAACCCGTCACGTAGCGCGCCAGAAACATATCCGCCGATGACTCGGCGATGGTCTTTTGTTCGTCCGCTGTCAGCGACGGCTGGCCCATCGTCACCTGCGGCCAGAACGCAAAGCCTTTCACGAGACCATGCAACTGCTGCGCGGCGAACGCCGGGTCCGGGGTATCGAGCCTGCCATCGGCGGCGGCCGCGCGTATCCACACAGTCAGTCCTTCCTCGCGCTCACCGATGCGCGCCACCATGTCCCGCGCGCGCTCCGGCGAATGAATGCCCGCCGCGATCGCGACGCGCGCGAGCGACATGAACGCCTCGTCGTTCAACAGCCGCAGCTTCTGCGCGAGCAATTCGATCAGCTGAGGGCGCAACGGCTGGTCCGCGCGATAGCCGGGCGCATCGCCCGCCTTGCTGGCGTCCCATAGCTGCTGGAGGATCGCCGCAAACAGCGCCTCCTTGCTGGGAAAGTGGTTGTACACGGTGCGCTTCGACACGCTCGCGCGCGCGGCAATCCGGTCCATGCTGGTCGCGTCGAAACCGGCCGCGCGAAATTCGTCGATGGCCGCTTCGATGACGGCCGCGCGCTTGCGATCGGTCAGACGGGGAAGGGTGGTGCTGTCGTCCATCTTTTAATTTTACACCGGTGGGTTTACTTTTTGAGATAATAAACTACACTGTGCAGTCTACCTTCTGTCTCGAGTGACGCTTCGCATGAAATCGATCATCGGCTCCATCAGTCAGGTTTTGGGATTCACGGCGGCGCAGCGCAGCCGCGTGTTGTCGAGCACGTCGCCGCAGCATGATGGCGAGCACTTTCGCAACGTGAAGCCGCGTCCCGTCGAAGGGTTGGGCAAGACGCTGCGAATTGTGTGGAACGTGCTGCTCAACAAGCCTCGCGGCACCGAGCCGTCCGGCGCGCTACCCGTCGATGCGCTCACGCGCGCAGACCTCGACGCCGCGCCGGACCGGAGCCTTTTCCGCCTCGGTCATTCGACGATGCTGCTCAAGCTGCGCGGCCAGTTCTGGCTGACCGATCCGGTGTTTGCGGAACGCGCGTCGCCGTTCAAACGGATGGGGCCGAAGCGTTTCCATGCGCCGCCGATTGCGCGTGATGCGTTGCCGCCGTTGCGCGGCGTGATTCTGTCGCACGATCACTACGATCATCTGGATCGCGAGACGGTGCTTGCGTTGGCTGAAACGACGGGCGTGTTTTTGACGCCGCTTGGGGTTGGCGACCGGCTGATCGAGTGGGGCATCGATGCGTCGAAGGTGCGGCAGTTCGACTGGTGGCAGGGTGTGGAGATCGACGGTGTCCAGTTGACGGCGACGCCTGCGCAGCATTTCTCGGGGCGTAGTCTGTTCGATGGGAATAGCACGTTGTGGGCGTCGTGGGTGATCGTCGATGGTGATCTGCGGGTGTTCTTTAGCGGTGATACCGGTTACTTCGATGGCTTCAAGGCGATTGGCGAGCGGCTCGGGCCGTTTGACGTGACCTTGATGGAGACGGGCGCGTATGACGCGCAGTGGCCTTACGTGCATATGCAACCCGACCATACGGTGCAGGCGCATGTCGATCTGCGTGGTCGCTGGCTGGTGCCGATTCATAACGGGACATTCGATCTGGCGATGCATCGGTGGCAGGAGCCGTTTGAGCGTGTCGTGGGACTTGCCGCTGCGCGGGGTATTGCGCTTTCGACTCCCCGGATGGGCGAGAGGGTTGATCTGGGTGCGCCGCATCGCGGGGAGCGGTGGTGGCGGGATGTTGTTGAGGTTGATGCGCCTAAGGCGGCGCGGCGGTTTTTTTGTCGGGCTGCTAGCGTGGAGTGAATTTTTTTTGTCTGCGACGCTGGGGTGGGTTGCTTTGGTTTTGCGCTGGCATTCGCCGTTTGCCCTCGTGGTGCGGGCGGTTTGGTTTGTTCTTTCGCGGGCATCCGCGTTATGCCTTCGTGCTTCTGGCGTTGCGGTTCGTTGTATCAGCCTTTGTGCTGGCATCCGCGCTTTGCCTTCGTGCTTCAAGCGTCGCCCCTGTGCGGGGCGGCACCTACTTTTCTTTGCCGCCGCAAAGAAAAGTAGGCAAAAGAAAGCGGCTAACACCGCTAGTCCTAGTTTTTGCCTGAGGGCCCCTAAACGGTCTTATGCTTCACGCGGCAATCACGTGACCCATGTTCGTTGCCAACGCTCTTGCGGTGCGCCTCACCCGCTTCACGCACCCGCGCTTCACCATGCCGTGCCAGATATTCCACGGCCGCCCAGGTGGCAAACTGTGTGTAGGCCGTAGTGCTTCACACGCCTCACTCCGGACCGATAGCGCATGCGTTCCACCCTGTAAGAGCGCTACCCTGTTCGACGCGACAACCTACACACCGTTTGCCACCTGGGCGGCACAAACCATTCGCTGCCGCTCGCCCGTGCACGGGTATTTGAAGCGGGTGAGGCGCTCATTCAAAGCGTTGGCAATGCGGGCGGACAGATACGTTGCCGTGTGAAGTGCAGGACCATTTGGGGGCCCTCAGGCAGGAAGAAGGATTGGCGGTGTTAGCCGCTTTCTTTTGCCTACTTTTCTTTGCGGCGGCAAAGAAAAGTAGGTGCCGCCCCGCACAGGGGCGACGCCTGAAGCACGAAGGCAAAGCGCGGATGCCAGCGCAAAGGCCGATACAACCAACGGCAACGCCAGAAGCACGAAGGCAAAGCGCGGATGCCAGCGCAAACACCAAAACACCGAACGGCAACGCCAGAAGCACGAAGGCATAACGCGGATGCCACCGCAAAACCAAAGCAGACCACCCCAAGCGTCGCAGACAACAACAAAAACCAAAACCCACCTGCATAACAAAAAAATCCGCGCTAAGGTATGACCTTGCCATTCAACCAGCGCCGCAACCACCAAAACAAACCAGGAACCCAAAGCGATGACCGAACCCACTCAGTTCTGGATGATCGAAGGCGCGCCGACGCCGGTCGGCCCATTTTCCCATGCGACGGAATCAGGCGGCTGGGTCTTCGTCACCGGCCAGATGCCCACATCCCCGGAAGACGACACAGCCCCCTTACCCGAGGGCGTCGCCGCGCAAACCAAACGCGTCATGGACAACCTCGTGCTGGTGCTCAAGGGCATCGGTCTGGGCCTCGAACACGTCGTGTCGGCGCGTATCTTCCTCACTGAATTCAAACGCGACTACGCCGCGATGAACGCCGTCTACGCCGCGCATTTCCCGCCGGGACGGCTGCCTGCGCGCACCTGCGTCGGCGTAACAGGCCTCGCGCGCGACGCGCTAGTCGAGATCGACTTCATCGCGCGCCGACCGGGCTGACGCAACGTCAATGCGTTCTCGTCGACCATCCGCGCGCCGCGACTTCCTGCAACGCGCGCTAATGCTGCCGCTCGCGATGTCCGTCCCATCCCTCGGCGCCTCCCAGCAAAAATCAACGCCTGGCATGGAACGGCGCGCGATTCCATCAACGGGCGAGCCGTTGCCCGTCGTCGGCTGCGGCACGTGGCGCACCTTCGACGTCGGCGACGATCCGAACGGCCAGGCGCGGCTCGCCGAAGTGCTGAAAGTTCTGTTCGCAGCGGGCGGCTCGGCGATCGACTCATCCCCGATGTACGGCTCGTCCGAAGCCGTCGCGGGCACACTGCTCACGCGGCTCGACGCGCACAACAAGGCGTTCGTCGCGACCAAAGTGTGGACGCAAGGCAAAGCCGCAGGCATCGCGCAGATGGAAGAGTCGATGCGCCGCCTGCAACAACCGAAGATTGACCTGATGCAGGTCCATAACCTCGTCGACTGGCGCACGCAGCTCGCCACGCTGCGCGACTGGAAAGCGCGCGGGCGTATTCGTTATATCGGCATTACGCATTACACGTCAGGCGCGTTCGATGAAGTGGCGAGCGTGATGCGCAGCGAAAAGCCCGACTTCGTGCAGATCAACTACGCCGCCGACGATCGCGACGCCGAGCAGCGCATTCTGCCGCTGGCACGCGATCTCGGCATCGGTGTCGTGATCAATCAGCCGTTCGGCGGCGGCGGGTTACTGTCGCGCGTCGGCAAAACACCGCTGCCCGTGTGGGCCGCCGATATCGGCTGCACGACGTGGGCGCAACTGCTGCTGAAATTCGTACTCGCGCAACCCGCCGTCACCGTCGTGATTCCCGGCACGGGACGCCCCGAGTACATGGCCGATAACGTGCAAGCGGGCGTGGGCCCATACCCCGACAAGGCGATGTGCAAACGGATCGTCGAGGCCGTGGGCGGGTAAAACACGACGCAACCGCAACGCACCGCGCGGCCATATTGCAGGCCACATCAGGCCGCGCAGCGCGCCACCATCATGAAGCCGACGCCTTCAGCAACACAGGATCGTTGCGATAGACATCCGGGAACATCTTCTTCAGATAATCGATTTTCGGCAGATCGTTGATCGCGATGTACGGCGAGTCCGGATGCAGCACCAGATAGTTCTGGTGATACTGCTCGGCAGGATAGAAGCCCTTGAAGTCCTCGATCTTCGTGACGATCGGCGCGGAAAACACCTTCGCGCCGTTCAACTGCGCGATATAAGCCTGCGCGATGCCACGCTGCTCGGCATTTTGCGGAAACACCACCGAACGATACTGCGTGCCGTGATCCGGTCCCTGGTAGTTCAATTGGGTCGGATTGTGCGCGACCGAGAAGAAAATCTGCAGCAACCGGCCATACGTGATCTGCGTCGGGTCATACGTGATCCGCACCGACTCCGCATGCCCCGTGTCGCCGCCGCTCACGGTCTCGTACTGCGCGGTGTTCGCCGCGCCGCCCGCGTAGCCCGACGCGACCTGCTGGACGCCCTTGACGTGTTCGTACACGCCCTGAACGCCCCAAAAGCAGCCGCCCGCGAAGACGGCCGTTTCCGTGTGTACGCTGCCCGCTTTTTCGTCCTGCGCGGGCGGCGGAATCCGGACCGCCTGTTCCGCCGACGCAACGTGCTGCCACGCAATGGCGCCCGCGCCAATGACGACGCACGCCACGATCCTGCCCGCCGACGTGCGGGTCCAGCCCAATGCGCTTGTGATGAGTTTCTTGTTCACGGTGATAGTCCTCGAATAACAGGGTGATGTGCAGTCAGTCGGAATCCGGTTAGCCGAAGGTGAACGCGTACGCCTCGACACCCGGATCGAGAAACTCGATCTTGAAGGTGTGGTCGGCCACGTCGCCCGTCTGACGCACGAGCTGATAGAGACGCTGTTCCGTCACGACGCCCGTGCCGTCGGCGCCCACGTCGGTGCCGCGCGCATCGCCGGGCGTGGCGCCGTCGATCGTCACGCGAAAATGCACCGGCTTGCCGGCTGCGCCCGGCCCGAGCACCAGATGCAGGTCACGCGCATGGAAGCGATAGACGATGCGTCCGTTCGGCGCGGCGAGCGTCGCGTGCTCGGCGCCCACTTTCCACGTACCCGCGAGTCCCCAGTCGTTGACCTCGGGGCTCGACGGGGCGGCATAGGTGTGCGCGCGGTTCTCGGCTTCGCCGCCCGGCGATGCGAAATTCTCGGCACGCGCATAGCCGATGTACGTTTCCGGCGACATCATGTCGTTGCCGTCGGCGGCCGCCTCGACGCCTTTCGCGCGCTGCGTGAGACCCGTCGCCACCTGAGCCGCTTCCGGATGACCCGCTTCCACGAGCAGTTGCTGGATCACCTTCTCCGACTGTTCATACTCGCCTTCGCCGAAGTGATGATGACGCACACGCCCCTGCGCATCGACGAAATAGTGGGCCGGCCAATACTGGTTGCCGAACGCGCGCCAGATCGCATAGTTGTTGTCGATTGCGACCGGGTAATCGACGCCGAGATCGTGCGTGGCCTTCTTCACGTTATCGATATTGCGCTCGAATGCGAACTCCGGCGCATGTACGCCGATCACGACGAGCCCCATGTCGCGGTACTTCTGCGACCACGCCTTCACGTACGGCAACGTGCGCAGGCAGTTGATGCACGAATAGGTCCAGAAATCGACCAGCACGACCTTGCCCTTCAACTGCGCATTCGTGAGCGGCGGCGAGTTCAGCCATTGCACCGCGCCCGTCAGCGACGGCAGCGTGCCTTCGACGGGCAGCGGCGCGGCCGCAGCCGATGCGCGCATCATCGTGCCCGCGGGCGGTGTGACGTTGGCGGAGGCGGGCTGCACGTCGGCGGTCTTCATCATGGCGGAGCCATCGTTCGACGCATTCGCCGACATCATCGCGTCGCCGGCCGGTTTGCGCGGCGACAGGCTGTCCACGAGGTGCTGCTCGATGCCGCTCGTCGCCACCGTCGATACCTTCGTCAGCACGCCCGTATCGAGGCCGAGCGCGATCGCTGCGACGCCGCATAGCATCGCCACGCCGATTCCGCGCCGCACCCATTCGCCCGCGCCGAGCGAGCGCTTCATCGCCGTGAAGACGCGTCCGCCGATCAACAGCGCAATGGCCAGCGAGGTCGCCGCGCCCGCTGCATACGCGAGCAACAGAAAGGTCGTACCGATGCTCGCGCCGCGCAACGCGGCGCCCGTCAGTACGAGGCCGAGGATCGGGCCCGCGCACGGCGCCCACAGCAGACCCGTTGCGATGCCAAGCAGAAACGACGAACCAATACGCGACTGCTGGCCGTCCGCCTGCGCAAGCTCGGACAGCCGGTTGCCCGCGCTGACGAGCGGGTGCATCAAGCGGTCGGCGAGACGTGGCAGCAGCAGCGTGAGGCCGAACACGCCGAGCAGCACGATCGCGATCCAGCGGCCGTACTGGTTGGCCTGCGTGACCCAGCCGCCGCCGACAGCCGCGAGCGTCGCGACGAGCGCGAACGTGAGCGCCATGCCGCCGAGCAGAGGCAAGCCGGAGCGCGCGAACGGCTGGTCGGCGCGCGCGAAGACGAAGGGCAGCACGGGCAGAATGCACGGACTCAGGATCGTGAGCGCGCCGCCGAGGTAAGCGAGGACAATGAGTAACATGATCGTTGGGATGGTTGATCGTGCGAAATGGGGCTATGAAAAGATGTCAGGCGGCGCGCGGCGTGAAGGTCATCGCGAGCCCGTTCATGCAGTAACGCAAGCCCGTCGGCTTCGGGCCGTCGTCGAACACGTGTCCCAGATGGCCGCCGCAACGACCGCAATGCACTTCCGTGCGCACCATGCCCCATGAGCCGTCCTCGCGCGTCGCGACAGCATGATCGAGCGGCGCCCAGAAGCTCGGCCAGCCCGTATGGCTGTCGAACTTCGTGCTCGACGAAAACAGTTCGCGGCTGCAACCCGCGCAGGCGAACACGCCGCTGCGATGCTCGTCGTTCAGCGGGCTGCTGAACGGGCGCTCGGTGCCTTCCTCGCGCAGCACGTGGTATTGCGCAGGCGTGAGCTGCGCGCGCCATTGCGCATCGGAACGCGTGACTTCGAAGCGCGCGGGTGCGCCGCCCGCTGCGTCCTTCGCGTCCGCTGCGCCCGGCGTTCCCGCCGCAAACGCCCGCCAGTGCGTGAGCGCGGCCAGCGCAGCGAGCGCGCTGCCGCCCGATAACAGGAACCGCCTGCGGCTTTTCATCGTGTGCTCCTTGGTGCGACTCGATTGAATATGGCGTAGCGTAAGTCCGGTGTGATATCCGGGTCCTCACGAAAACTTAAATTAATTGTGATAACCCGGCGGCCGAAAATTCTGCACAATGTCAGTGCTGTAAACGTTGTATGACAGCGTTTAATCCCTGCATTCAATCCCACGTTGATTCAAGCCAGCCGATGGACCATCCGAAGCGCGTACTGATCGTCGAAGACGATGTCGACATAGCGAATGTGCTGAGCCTGCACCTGCGGGACGAACGCTACGAGGTCGTCCATAGCGCCGATGGCAACGAAGGGCTGCGGCTGCTGGAGCAGGGCAACTGGGATGCGCTGATCCTCGATCTGATGTTGCCGGGCGTCGATGGCCTGGAGATCTGCCGGCGTGCCCGCGCGATGGCGCGCTATACGCCCATCATCATCACCAGCGCGCGTTCGAGCGAAGTGCACCGCATTCTTGGTCTGGAGCTCGGCGCGGACGACTATCTCGCCAAGCCTTTTTCCGTGCTCGAACTGGTCGCGCGCGTGAAGGCGCTGTTGCGACGCGTCGATGCGATGGCGAAAGACGCGCGGATGGAAGCGGGCAGCCTGAACCTCGCCGGGCTGTTCATCGATCCGCTTACGCGCGAGGCGAGCGTCAACGGCAAGCGGATCGAACTGACGCCGCGTGAATTCGATCTGCTGTACTTCTTCGCGAGCCGCCCGGGCAAAGTGTTCTCGCGCATGGATCTGCTGAACGCCGTGTGGGGCTATCAGCACGAAGGCTACGAGCACACCGTCAATACGCACATCAACCGGCTGCGCGCGAAGATCGAGGCCGACCCCGCGCAGCCCACGCGCATCCTGACGGTGTGGGGACGCGGCTACAAGTTCGTCGCCGATCCCGCGGCGCACGAAGGAGACGCGTCGTGAATCTGTCGTTGACACAGCGGTTGTCGCTGGTGTTTTCCATACTGCTGCTCGCGTGCTGCGGCGCGTCGGCATGGCTGCAGATACGTTCGAGCGATCTGCACGAAAAGGAAGTGATCCAGAGCCTGTCGCGCGATCTCGCCTCGCACATCGCGCGCAGTCCGGCGCTGTCGGACGACAGCAACGACGGCTCGCGCAAGGACGCGTTGCGTGAGATTTTCGGGCAGTTGATGGTGGTCAATCCGAGCGTCGAGGTGTATCTGCTCGATCAGAACGGCCATATCGAAGGCGACGATGCGCCCGCCGGACATCTGAAGCGGATGCAGGTCGACGTGCGGCCGGTGCGCGAGTTCATCGCCGGCGATCCGCTGCCGATACTCGGTGACGACCCGCGCAGCGTCGACGGCCGCAAGGTGTTCAGCGCGGCGTTGCTGCCGCACGCGAGCAACCGGCCGCCCGAATACCTGTACGTCGTGCTGCAAGGTGAAGCGCACGATGCGCTCGCGGCGCGCGTCGCGGCAAGCTCCGTGTTGCGCACGACGTTGTGGTCGATGGCGGTCGTCGCGCTGCTCGGTCTGGTGGCGGGTTTGATGGCGTTCGGGCTGATCACACGGCCGCTGCGCCGTCTCACCGACGCGATGCGCAAGTTCGATGCGAATGGCGAGCCGGATACACAACCTTCGATTGCCAACGCGGCGCGCCCGTCGCCTTCGAATTCACGCGACGAAATCGCAACGCTCGAATCGACGTTCGCGCAGATGGCCGAGCGCATCGGCCAGCAATGGCGCGCGTTGACGCGGCAGGACCAGGAGCGGCGCGAACTGGTGGCGAACATTTCACACGACCTGCGTACGCCGCTGACTTCGCTGCACGGCTACCTGGAAACGCTGTCGATGAAATCGGACACGCTGAGCGATGCCGAGCGCAAGCGCTATCTGGCTATCGCGCTTGGGCAGAGCGTGAAGGTCGGCAGGCTTGCGCAGTCGCTGTTCGAGCTCGCGCGGCTGGAGCACGGCAACGTGCAGCTTGCGCTTGAGGATTTCTCACTGGTCGATCTGTTGCAGGATGTGTTTCAGAAGTTCGAGCTGTCTGCCGAAGCGCGGCATATCCAGCTGCGTGCGGGCATTCCGCCGCGTTTGCCTAACGTGACGGCGGACCTTGGGATGATCGAGCGCGTGCTGACCAATCTGCTCGATAACGCGATCCGTCATACGCCCGACGCGGGCGCTGTCGATGTTGATCTTGCGGTGCGGGACGGTAAGGTGTCGGTGACGGTGAGCGATACGGGGCCGGGCATGTCGGAAGAAGTGCGCGCGGGTCTGTTCCAGCGTGCGTTTACGTCGGGCGGCGCGCATCGCGGTGGGCTGGGGCTGCTGATCGTACAGCGGATGTTGCAGTTGCATGATAGCCAGATTCGGCTTGTTGAGCGGGATGGCGCAGGGACCGCGTTTTGTTTTGAATTGCATCCGGCGGGGAGTGTGCAGAAGGGGGGACGCGTGGTGGCGTCCGTGCAGTAGATTTTGCACGCAGGGGTTCGTGCGGAAGGTTTGGCGTTTTTGGGGTTTTCTGCCTTTGCGCTGGCATTCGCGAGGCGCTTGGCTTTTATGCCTCTGCGCTGGCATCCGCGTTATGCCTTCGTGCTTCACGCGTCGCCCCTGTGCGGGGCGGCACCTACTTTTCTTTGCCGCCGCAAAGAAAAGTAGGCAAAAGAAAGCGGCTAACACCGCCAGCTCTTGTGTTTGCCTGAGGGCCCCCAACCGGTCTTACGCTTCACACGGCAGCGTCTTTGTTTGCGTGCGTTGCCAACGCTTCGAATAAACGCCTCACCCGCTTCAGACACCCGCACAAGAGCCAGCGGCAGCGAATGGTTTCTGCCGCCCAGGTGGCAAACTGTGTGTAGGGTGTCGCGGCGTATAGCGTGGCGTTCTTACATGTAGGAACGCGTGTACTTTCGGTCCGGAGTGAGGCGTGTGTGGCGCTACGGCCTACACACAGTTTGCCACCTGGGCGGCCGTGGAATATCTGGCACAGCGTGCCGCAACGCGGGCGCGTGAAGCGGGTGAGGCGCACCGCAAGAGCGCTGGCAACGAACGTCGGTCACGTGGTTGCGGCGTGAAGCGTAAGAACCTTCGGGGGCCCTCAGGCAAGAAGAAATGTTGGCGGTGTTAGCCGCTTTCTTTTGCCTACTTTTCTTTGCGGCGGCAAAGAAAAGTAGGTGCCGCCCCGCACAGGGGCGACGCTTGAACAGCAAACACCGTAGCGCGGATGCCAGCGCAAACACAAGCAAACCAAACCAAACCGCCAGGCTCAAAAGCGGATGCCAGCGCAAGGGCATAAAACGCTTCCCAGCAAGTACATAAAACCACTACAAAACAAGGCAAAACCAAACGCCAGTTTGAAACGCACGATAAATTGTCGTACGCCCCACGCACCTTACCCGCGGTAATTTTCTGAAACGCTGTTTGAAAAGTTTGAGCACCCCAATCGTTAAAGAAGCGGCCATGCAGGCCGTTATCTGCAGTTAGACCACAACAGGGTATATTTTGGCGCCCGCGATTCCGCTAGACTGCTGTTCCTTCTCCCGAAGAAAAGCGTCGCGCGTCTCTCGCACGCGACCAAACGCCGTTTCCCTCGTATGTGGCGGCCGCATCACCGCCATCGAGCCGATGCCGCCCAGGTGTGCGCTTTAAAGTGCATTGAAGTCGGATCGCAATAAGGACAGACGAAATGCGGTGGTGCTACTCAAATGCATGTGTCTGGCAGCGGGGCATGCCTGCCCGCATCGCGTGCGCGGCTGTCCGTCCCAATCGTTTCCTTGACGCAGTCATCCTTTTTATCGGCTGCTGCATGCTGATCGCGCATGCGTCAGCGGCCGAGAACGTGCTGCGCGTGCTCGCATGGCCGGGCTATGCCGACCCCGACGTCGTGAAAGGTTTCGAGAGCCGCTATCACGCAAAAGTCGAAGTCACGCTGATCGATTCCGATGAGGCGCTGTGGGACAAGATGCATCAGGGCAAGGCGCCGCAGTTCGACGTGCTCGCAGCAAATACGGCCGAAATCCAGCGCTACGCGCACGACAATCTGCTCGCGCCGCTCGATCTCGGCAGTCTGCCGAACACGAAACGGCAGTTGCCGCGCTTTCGCGCATTGTCGTCGATCGACGGACTGACGAAGCAAGGCGCCGTCTACGCGATTCCGTTCACCTATTCGACGATGGGCCTCATCTACGACCGTAAACAGGTGAGCGTCGCGCCGCATTCGATGAACGAACTGTGGAATCCGCGCTATCGCGGCAAGGTACTCGACTACAACAGCGCACAGCACAATTTCTCGTTCACGGCGCTCGCGCTCGGCTATCCGGATCCGTTTCAGCTGAACAGCGCACAGATGCAGACCATCACGCGCAAGCTGATCGACCTGCGGCGCAATCTGCTGACTTACTACAACCTGCCGGAAGAGGCCGCTGCGTTCTTCGTGCAGCACAAGGTCGCGCTGATGTTCGGCAACTACGGCACGCAGCAGCTCGAACTGCTGCGCCGCGCGGGCGCCGACGTCGGCTATGTGATTCCCGACGAAGGCGTGCTCGCATGGCTCGACTGCTGGTCGATGACGAGCGCAGCGGCGAACCGGCCGCTCGCGCTCGCGTGGATCAACTACATGCTGGAGCCGGATGTCAGCCGGCTGCTGACGCAGCGCCAGGGTCTCGCCAACACGCTCACCGAGTCGCCCGAAAACACGGACAAGAGCCACATCCTCTGGATCGAACCCGTCGAGAACATCGAGAAACGCGAGGCGCTGTGGAGCCGCATCGTCTCGGGCGACCGCCCGGAGCGTTTCTGATGATGCGCCCCGGGCTCACCTTCAAGCTCTCAGTGCTGCTCGCGCTGATCGGCGTGCTCGCGTCCGGCACGACGGGTTATTACGCGTATCGCGCGAACCGCACGATGCTCGTGCACGAAGCGGAGCGCAGCCTGCTGACGTCGACGGAACTGCTCGGCCAGCGCTTCACGATGGCGATCAACGACATCGCCGCGGACGCCCTGGTGTTGTCGACGATGCCGTCGGCCGCGACCGTCGCGCTCAACGACGACGGCAGGTCCGCTGACAACCCGACGCGCGACCGGCTCGCGCAGGTGTTCGCGAGTTTTATCGCTCAGCATCCCGAGTATCTGCAGGTGAGGCTCATCGCGCGCAACCACTATGGGCTGGAACTGATCCGTATCGACCGTGAATCGGGCGGGACGGTGCGCGTGCAGGAAAGCGCGCTGCAGGAGAAAGGGCAGTTCGCGTATGTGTTCGATACGCTCGCGCTGCTGCCGGGGCGCGTCTACATTTCCCCCATTGCCGTCAATCACGAGCACGGCGCGCACGCGGCGGAGGGCAAGCCGACGCTGCGGGTCGGCACGCCCGTCGCCAACGCGCGCGGCGACGTGGTCGGCGTGGTCGTGATCGACGTCGATCTCGCGAGCCTGTTGCGGCTCTCACAAGCCGATCTCCCCGCCGACTATCAGGTCTATCTCGCCAACGAGTGGGGCGATTTTCTCGTGCATCCCGACCCCTCGCTGACGTTCGGCTTCGACAAGGGCAGGCGCGTGTTCATGCAGGAAAGCTTCGCGGCGACGAAACCGCTGTTCGAGCAGTCGACCCAGCCGGTGCTGATGAACGGACTCACGCAACCGAACGAAGCGACGGGTCACGTATTCTCGTTCGTGC
Source organism: Paraburkholderia hospita (assembly GCF_002902965.1). Classification (GTDB taxonomy): domain Bacteria; phylum Pseudomonadota; class Gammaproteobacteria; order Burkholderiales; family Burkholderiaceae; genus Paraburkholderia; species Paraburkholderia hospita. The sequence goes on from NZ_CP026106.1 coordinate 1,618,503, forward strand.
GCCGGCCGTTCGGTGAGTCGCAGGGCAACCGCTTCATCGTGATCGGGCTCGGGAAGCCGCTGCACGAGGTGCTCGTCGGCGCGAACATGCTCGGCAACAGCATCGTGCGGATGGTGCTGATTTTCAGCGCGTTCGCGATCCTGCTCGCCATTCTGTTCGCCCGCGCGTTGACGCGCCCGCTGCATAGTCTCGCGGAAGCCGCCACGCACTTTTTCTCCGAGCACACGGTGGACGCATTGCCGCTCAGGCGCACGGATGAAATCGGCGTGCTCGCGCGCTGCTTCGACCGCATGCGCCGCGAGATCCGCGTGCAGATGGACGAACTGCGCAGCAAGCAGCACGAGCTCACGCATCTCGCGAGCCACGACGGACTGACGGGGCTGCCGAACCGGATGCTCTTCATGCAGAAGCTGGAGGAAGCGATCGACCGGGCGCGGGTGAGCGGCGAGCGGCTTGCCGTGCTGTTCATCGACCTGAACCGCTTCAAGCAGATCAACGATCAATACGGCCATTCCGTCGGCGACGACGTGCTTGCCGTCGTCGCGCGCCGTTTGCAAGATGTGCTGCATACGGGCGACATCGTCGCGCGCCTGGGCGGCGACGAGTTCATTGTGCTGGTCAAGGGCGAGCGTTCCGCTGATGCGGCGCCCGCGATCGCTGCGCGCATCGTGCGCACGCTGGACGACGAGCTGATGATCGACGATCAGCCGATGGCCGTCGGCGCGAGCATCGGCATCAGCCAGTTCCCGGCGGACGGCGATTCCGCCGAAGCGTTGCTGCTCAACGCGGACGCCGCAATGTACGCGGCGAAGTCGGGCGGCTCGGGTGCGTGGCTGTCGTATGGCGAGCTGATCGACATGCGACGCGCGCGCACCGGACGCGGCAAGCAGCGCCGACGCGAACGCGAATCCGAAAAGGTCGAGCCCGCAGACGACGGCACCGACGTCATTGCATAAGGGCTGAAGAAACGGGCTGAACAGAACGCCTTGGGTCAGGTGGCTTTCCACGCGGCATGGTTCTTGCAAAAAGCTTGCATGTCAAAGCGGAAAGGAGAACCCGATGACCTTGGCCATTTACCTGATCGGCTGGCTGATTTTCATTGGCGGCGTGTCGTGGGCCCTCGTCACCATGCACGTCGCGCAGCATTACGTCTTGATCGTCGCCGTCATTCTGCTCGGCATCGGCGTCGTCACGGGCGCAACCCGCGCGCGTGGCCGCGACCGCTCTTCATAGCATTTCATCGCACGCACGCAGGTCACGGCACAGGCATTTTTTGCACGTCGCCGTGACCTGCCGCGACACATGTTGTGACATTTCCCGACATAGTTTTTGAACTGACCTGAAGGGCAGTTTCTTCTACGATTCATTCCGTCGCCACACTGCAAACGCGAAGTGGCCCGAACCGTGAAGGACACTGCCGTGAAAACCCGCTCGCACATCTTCTCTTCGTTGTCTGGTCTGCTGAATCATTCGTCGGCATCCGCTGCGCGCCGCATCGCGCTGGCAGCGGCAGCGACGGTGATCGGCGCAAGCGCGTCGCTCGTCAGCGTGCCCGCTTGGGCCGGCTGGTACGGCCATGGCACCGCGTACACGTCGCACGGCGAATACAACGGCGCGCACGGCGGCTACTGCAGCGGCGGCACCTGCAATCACGCGGGCGGCGTGGCCGGCCCCTACGGCGGCGTCGCGAGCAACTCGGGCAGCGTCACGCGTACGTCGCCGGGCCAGTTCTCCAACTCGGGCACGGCCTACGGACCGAACGGCCGCTCGGTGCAGCATTCCGGCGACACCAGCTGCGCAAGCGGCACCTGCTCGCACACGGGCACGATGACGGGCTCGGACGGCAAGACGGCATCGACGTCGGGTGACGTGACGCGCAACGGCGCCGGCCAATACTCGTCGTCGGGAACCGTGACGGGCGGCAACGGCAACAGCTACAACCACTCGGCATCGACGAACTGCGGCGGCTGGACGTGCTCGCGCTCGGGCACCGTGACGGGCAGCAACGGCGGCACGGTCACACACTCGGGCAGCGCAACGAGCGTGGCGCCTGGCGTAGTCGTCACGTCGGGCAGCGCGACAGGCACGCACGGCAACACCGTGACGACGAGCGGCACGGTCGTGCATGGCGGCGTTGTCACGACGGGCGGCACGGCTGTGGTGACGGGCACGACGACGGTCGGCGCGGCTGTCGTGGTGCCGCCGCCTGTGATCGTCCCGCCGCCTCCCGCTGTGATCGTCGCCGCGCCTGTGCCCGCGCCCGTCGTCGTGGTTCCGCCGCCCCCGCCGGCCGCTGTGGTGGTCGCGCCGGCGCCCGTCGTCGTGCCGCCGCCCGCACGTGTGGTGGTCGTCGCTCCGCCGCCGCCCCCGCATGTCGTGTATGTCGCACCGATGCCGCGTCCCGCCGTCTGGATTCCGGGACACTGGGTCGGCCGCGTGTGGATTCCGGCGCACTGGGCGTAAATGAACAAGGCAGACGTACAAACACAAACGGCGCGTGAAGCGCCGTTTGTGTTTTGTGCGAGAAGTGGAAGTTGAGGTGGAAGTGGAAGCTCAGCTCGGCTTCATGCCGGGCCCAACCGTCACGGTTGGATCGACAGGCACGGTTTCCGCAACCACGCTTGCGGGCACGAGCGGCTTGCTGCGAAAACGCGAGCGAATGCGCCGGCGCATCGGCTCTTCGAAATACGTGAACACGATGACGCTGAACAGCAGCGTGAACGTGAGCGGAATCCAGCCGTTGCTCGCGCGAAAACCCACAAGCCACGCGAGATACGCGAGCGGCACGTGAATCAGGAACAGCGCATAACTCGCTTCGCCGAAGCGCACGAGCCAGCGCTGATTCAGCAGGCCGATCACGGGCCGTTCCAGCAGCGCGAGGCCGAGAATCAAGGTTGCGAAGAACGGGCTCTGCGGATAGAACACGGGCGTCGTGGGTTGCCACAGCGCGAGCACGATCAGCACGACGACGGAACCCGACACCAGCGCGATGCCACGGCCATGCATCGACACACCGCGCGTGCGCAAAGTCTGGAATGCGAGCGCCGCGCCGATGCCCAGCATGAACTCGGCGATCCGGCACAGCGGCAGCGTGCCCGCAAGGAAGTGACTGCGCGAGACGGGGAACGCGGCCATGATGAACAGGATCATCAGGCCCTGCGCGATCCAGACGCCGAGCAGCGTGACGGCGAGCGTCGATGCGCGCATCTTCACGAAGCGCGCGAGGATCAACGGAAAGAGCGCGTAGAAAAACGCCTCGCACGACACGCTCGAAGCCGGACCATTCCACGGCTGATTGATCGCGGCGAACGGGAACCAGGCGGTGATCAGGAACACCTGGCAAATGAAGCTCACCACCAGTGAAAGATTGATCGACGTCTTCAGCGCGAACCACTTGAGCAACAGCACATCGTTGTGCGAGATGACGAGGTACGCGGTCGTGACGGATGCAATGGCGAGCGCGAACAGGATGTTCGGATAGATGCGTGCGACGCGCGCGACGTAAAAATTATGCGGGCCTTGCGTCGCGAGTTCATCGCGATACGTGTACGTGAGAATGAAGCCCGAGAGCACGAAGAAGAGGGAAACAGCCGAGCGCCCGCCATCGACGAAATTGAAGAACGAAACGGGCGTATTGAGCAGTTCGAGTTCGCGGTAATGCGACAGGACGACGGTCAGCGCTGCAAGAAAGCGGATGCTCGTCAGCGCAGGAACGATACCGTTGGCCTGAATGGTCGTCGCTCGCATTGGGCTCTCATTCTTAAAAGGATGCGCCAAAAGTTTCCGCATCGACAGTTCAGTTTAACGGTCTGCCATGACGTTCTTTCCGGTTGAACCCTGAGGTGTCGGAAAACACCGAGACATTGGCCGAGCGATCCCCGTTGCGCGTTGTGTACCGGCACCGATTAATTGTTACGACAAATGAAACGCGCCCCGGTCGTGATCCGTATTGCAATGCGTGTTGCATGGCGATTTCGGATGGCCTCTGTCCGATCCAGACAAACCCTGATTGCTGCGCCGAAAGGGCCGCTGATATCGTGCGCAGGTCATGTGGAAGCGCTTCCACTCCAGCTTTCGTTTCGTCGATCGATTCGTTTCAGACACGCATCAAACCATTCAGCGAGAGGAGGTTCCGTGGCATACGATGCAGTGGCACCGGGCGGCATTCAGTCGAACAGCATTCAGTCGAGCAGTCAGCAAAGCGATCCCTTCACGCCGTCCGCCGACTCCGTGCTCTGGCGCAAGGACTTTCTGCTCGGCGCGGCAACGGCCTCGTATCAGATCGAAGGCGCCGTCACCGAGGACGGTCGCCTGCCGTCCATCTGGGACACGTTCTCCGCGACGCCGGGCAAGGTGCTCGCGGGCGACACGGGCGCCGTGGCCTGCGATCACTACCACCGCTGGGAAAGCGATCTCGACCTGCTGTCGGGGCTCAACTTCGAGGCGTACCGGCTTTCGGTTGCGTGGCCGCGCGTGATGGACGAAGCGGGTCGCCCGAACGCAAAGGGCCTCGATTTCTACAAGCGGCTGCTCGGCAGGCTGAAGGACAAGGGCTTGCAGACCTTCGTCACGCTGTATCACTGGGATTTGCCCCAGCATCTCGAAGATCGCGGCGGCTGGCTCAACCGCGAGACCGTCTATCGTTTTGCCGACTACGCGGACCTGATGAGCCGCGAACTGTCGGGTCACGTCGACGCGTGGATGACGCTGAACGAGCCGTGGTGTTCGGCGTTCCTCGGCTACGGCAACGGCCATCATGCGCCCGGTCTTGCGAACGTCCGCTACGCAACGCAGGCGATGCATCATCTGCTGCTCGCGCATGGCCAGGCGACCCAGGTGCTGCGCGCAAACGATCCGTCGTCGATGAAAGGCATCGTTGCGAACGTGGGGCGCGGTACGGCCGCAACGTCGAGCGAAGCGGACCAGCGCGCCGCGCATCTGTTCGAAGTGCAGCACAATGCGTGGATTCTCGATCCGCTTCTGAAGGGTGAGTATCCGGCCGATCTATGGGAGCTGTGGCCTGGCGCCGAGCCGCTCATGCTCGAAGGCGACCTGCAAACCATCGCGGCGCCGCTCGATTTTCTCGGCATCAACTATTATTTCCGCACCAATGTGAAGAGCGACGGCGCGCACGGCTTCGTCGACGCGCCGCTGGCCGATGTCGAGCGTACGCAGATGGGCTGGGAAGTCTATCCGGACGGCTTGCGCGATCTGCTGACGGGATTTCACGGCACGTATCCGAACCTGCCGCCCATCTATATCACCGAGAATGGCATGGCCTCGGACGACACGGTGGAGAACGGCCGTGTCGAGGACCCGCAGCGCATCGCGTTCCTCAAGCGGCATCTGGCCGCCGTCGATCAGGCCGTGAAGCGGGGCGTCGATATTCGTGGCTACTTCGTCTGGTCGCTGCTGGATAATTTCGAATGGGCGTTTGGCTACGAGCGTCGCTTCGGCGTCGTGCATGTCGATTACGGCACGCAGCAGCGCACCGTCAAACGCAGCGGCGAGCTGATCGCGAAGTTCATCGAGGCGCGCAAACAGCAGCGCTGATCAAGACGCGCTGACACGCAGTCACAAGAAGCTGATACGCAGTCGACCTGATAAATCGGGCCTCGAGCCTGAAGGAGACGGAATGAACAGCAGAAAACAGTGGGCGTTGAAAAGCGGTATCGCACTTGCATTGGCCATCACGGGCGTCATCGCGCAAGCGGAGCCGTTGAAGGCGAATGTGATTCACTGGTGGACGTCGGGCGGCGAATCGGCGGCGATCCGGCAGTTCGCCGACGCGTACAACCAGGCAGGCGGCCAATGGGTCGACAACGCCGTGGCGGGTGCGGACCAGGCGCGTGCGACCGCGATCAACCGCATTGTCGGCGGCGATCCGCCCACGGCTGCGCAGTTCAACACGTCGAAGCAGTTTCATGACCTGATCGATCAGGGCCTGCTCAACAACGTCGATGCCGTCGCCACGAAGGAGAACTGGGCAGCCATCTTCCCGCAATCGATACTCGACAGCATCAAGGTCAACGGCCATTACTACGCGGCGCCCGTCGATATCCACATGCCCGCGTGGTTCTTCTATTCGAAGCCGGTGTTTGCGAAAGCGGGCATTGCGGGCGACCCGAAGAGCTTCGATGAATTCGTGGGCGATCTCGACAAGCTGAAAAAGGCGGGCGTGATACCGCTCGCGCTGGGCGGCCAGCCGTGGCAGGAGAAGATCACGTTCGATGCCGTCTTTGCCGATGTCGGCGGACCCGATCTGTATCTGAAGGTGTATCGCGACCGCGACCAGAACGCGGTGAAATCGGATGCGTTCAAGAAGGTGCTCGCGTCGTTCAAGAAGCTGCATGATTACGTCGATGCCGGCTCGCCGGGCCGCAACTGGAACGACGCGACGGCGCTCGTGATCTCCGGCAAGGCGGGCGTGCAGATCATGGGCGACTGGGCGAAGGGCGAATTTTCGGCGGCGAAGCAGGCGCCCGGCAAGGACTTCGGCTGCTTCCCCGGTTTTGGTCCGCGTTCGCCGTATTTGGTGGCGGGCGATGTGTTCGTATTCCCGAAGACGGATAACGCGACAGCGATCAAGGCGCAGAATCTGCTCGCGACGGTGATGACCTCGCCGCAGGCGCAGGTCGCGTTCAGCGCGAAGAAAGGCTCGATCCCGATCCGGCCCGACGTCGACGTGAATCAGCTCGACATCTGCGCGAAGGAGGGCATTGCGATCATGAAGGACAAGTCGCGCCAGTTGCCGAACCCGGAAATGCTCCTGTCGCCTGACATGCAGGGCGCGTTGACGGACGTCATCACGAACTTCTGGAACAAGAACCAGTCGGTCGACGATGCACAAAAGGCCTTTGCCAGCGCACTGAAGGGCTGACGCGCGATGGGCACGCTCAAGTCGCATGCCTTGCCCGAGATGACAGCGAACCGGCGGCCCGTCGCGAAGACGCGCGGGCGGCCGTTGAAGAAGCGCTGGTCGCTCGCCGCGTGGATCGCGCTGATTCCGATGGTAGTCACGGTCGTCTTCGCGTATCTCGGCACGATGCTGTGGACGGCGCGCGTGTCGCTCAGCAACTCGCGCACGTTTCCATCGAACGATTTCGTCGGCTTCACGCAATACGTGCGGCTGTTTCATAACGACCGCTGGCTCGTGTCGCTGCAGCATATCGCGATTTATGGCGTGTTCTTCATCGTCGCGTGCATCGTGATCGGCATGCTGCTCGCGATCTTCATCGACCAGCGCGTGATGGCGGAAGGCGTGTTGCGCACGGTGTTCCTGTATCCGTACGCGATGTCGTTCGTCGCGACGGGTCTGGTGTGGCAATGGATCCTCAACCCCGAGCTTGGCGCGCAGTCGCTGCTGCACAAGATGGGCTTCACGCATGCGCGCTTCGACTGGATCGTCGATCAGGACTTCGTGATCTATACGATCGTGATCGCGACCGTCTGGCAGGCGTCGGGCCTCGTGATGGCCGTGATGCTGGCGGGCTTGCGCGGTATCGACGACGAGTTGTGGAAGGCTGCGCGCATCGACGGCATTCCGCGCTGGCGCGTCTACATGAGCATCGTTATTCCGATGCTCGGCCCGTCGATCTCGACCGCGTTCGTGCTGCTGTTCGTCGCCGTGGTGAAGCTGTTCGATGCTGTCGTTGCGATGACGCAGGGCGGTCCCGGCACTGCGAGCGAAGTACCTGCGAAGTTCATCATGGACTATCTGTTCGGGCGTGCGAATATCGGGCTCGCGTCGGCCGCGTCGATCGTGCTGCTCGCGACGGTGCTCGCGATTCTTGCGCCGTTCCTGTATGCCCGCAGCCGAAGCGCGTCGCGCAAGGAGGTGTGATGAGCACGACGCTTGAACCTTCCGCTCATTCGTCACGCCAGCCGCGCCAACGTCACGCGCGCAAGAAGCGCTTTTCTCCGTCGCGGCTCGGCATCTATGGCTTTCTGATTATCGCAGCGCTGTTCTTCCTGTTGCCGCTGTACGTGATGCTCGTAACGTCGGTGAAGCCGATGGACGAAATCCGCCTGGGCAATCTGCTCGCGCTGCCGGCGCACCTTACGCTGCAACCATGGAGCGATGCATGGCAGTCGGCGTGCACGGGACTCGATTGCAACGGCATCCGCGTGGGCTTCTGGAACTCGGTGCGCATCGTCGTGCCGAGCACAGTGTTCTCGATCGTGATCGGCGCGATCAACGGCTATGCGCTGTCGTTCTGGCGGCCGCGCGGCGCGGGCCTGTTCTTCGCCGTGTTGCTGCTCGGCGCGTTCATTCCGTATCAGGTGATGATCTACCCGATGGTGCGTGTGCTCGCGAGCGTGCATCTGTTCAGTTCGCTCCCCGGCATCGTGATCATTCACACGATCTTCGGCATGCCCGTGATGACGCTGCTGTTCCGCAACTACTACGCGGGCATTCCGCTGGAACTGTTCAAGGCCGCGCGTATCGACGGCGGCGGTTTCTGGCGCATCTTCTTTCAACTGATGCTGCCGATGTCGCTGCCCATCATCGTCGTCGCGATGATCCTGCAGGTGACGAACATCTGGAACGACTACCTGCTCGGCCTCGTCTTCGCGGGCACGCGCAACCTGCCGATGACGGTGCAGCTGAACAACATCATCAACACGACGACAGGCGAGAAGATCTACAACGTCAACATGGCGGCGACGATCCTGACTTCCGTCGTGCCGCTCGCCGTGTATTTCATTTCGGGCCGCTGGTTCGTGCGCGGCATCGCGTCCGGCGCAGTGAAGGGTTGAAGGGACGAATATGGCTACCGTACCGAACATCGCGAACGCGAACGTTGCAAACGTCGCGGTCCGCGACCTGAAGATTCAGCTCGGCGCGAACACGGTGATCGACGCGCTCGATCTCGACGTGCGCGCAGGGGAATTCGTCGTGCTGCTCGGACCGTCGGGTTGCGGCAAGTCGACGCTGCTGCACAGCATTGCCGGTTTGATCGACGTGACGCAAGGCAGTATCGAGATCGGCGGCGAGGACATGACGTGGGCCGATCCGAAAGACCGGCGCATCGCGCTCGTGTTTCAGTCGTATGCGCTGTATCCGACGATGAGCGTCGAGCGCAATCTGTCGTTTGCGCTGCGCATCAACGGCACACCGAAGGCGGAGATTGAGCGGCGCGTGGCGCGCGCGTCGGACATGCTGCAACTTGGGCCCCTGCTCAAGCGCAAGCCGTCGCAGCTGTCGGGCGGACAGCGGCAGCGCGTCGCGATCGGACGTGCGATCGTGCGCGAAGCCGACGTGTTTCTGTTCGACGAGCCGCTATCGAATCTCGACGCGAAGCTGCGCACGGAATTGCGTCGCGAACTCAAGCAATTGCATCAGCGCCTTGGCGCCACGATGATTTACGTGACGCACGACCAGGTCGAAGCGATGACGCTCGCCACGCGCATGGCCGTGATGAAGAGCGGCGTGATCCAGCAGTTCGGCACACCCGCCGAGGTGTATGCGCGCCCTGCGAACCTGTTTGTCGCGACCTTTCTCGGCTCGCCGGCGATGAACCTGCTGAACGGCACGCTGCATGCTCAGGGTGACGGCGTGCGCTTTACGGGCGCGAAGCTCGATCTCGACGTGTCGCCCTACGCGTTCGCCGCGCAGCCCGACTACGGCAAGCCGTGCGTGCTTGGCGTGCGGCCCGAGGACGTGCGCGTGCGGATCGGCGCGGACTCGAATCAGCGCGGGCAAGTGTCGCTTATCGAACCAATGGGCAACCACCGGGTTATCTGGCTCGATTATCATGGCACTCAGATAGCGTCGATCGATCAGGAGAAAACGCCCGTCGCCGTTGGCGATTCAGTGGCGTTCGCGATCGATGGCGCACATATATCGCTGTTCGACGAGGCGGGCGGGGCGCGCCTCTGAGCGGCAGGCGCAACACTACAAGCGGACGGAGACACCGTGGCGACCCTAAAAGATGTAGCGGAGCTGGCGGGCGTGGGGCTCTCGACAGCCTCGCGCGCCATTTCCGGCAAAGGACCCGTATCGGCCGAGGCGGCTGCACGCGTGCAGGCCGCGATCGCCGAACTCAACTTCCGGCCTTCGTCGATAGGCCGTGCGATGGCCACGCAGCAGCTGGGCATCATTGGCCTTTTCGTGCCGACTTTCTTCGGCTCGTATTACGGCACGATTCTCAAGCAGACCGATCTGGAACTGCGCTCGGTGCACCGGCACGTGGTGGTAGCGACGGGTTGCGGCGAGTCGACACCGCGTGAGCAGGCGCTCGAAGCCGTGCAGTTTCTGATCGGACGCGATTGCGATGGCGTCGTCGTGATCAGTCACGACCTGCACGATGAAGACCTCGATCAGTTGCACCAGATGCACCCGAAGATGGTCTTTCTCAACCGCGCGTTCGATGCGTTGCCGGATGCGTCGTTTTGCGCCGATCATCGGCGCGGTGGTGAAATTGCGGCGGCGACGCTGCTGGAGCATGGGCATCGTAAGATCGCCGTGATCTCGGGGCCGTATACGGCATCGGACAATATCGAGCGGCTTGAAGGTTTCTTCGACGAACTCGCGCGTCACGGCATTGCGCGTGAGTCGGTGCCGTTGATCGAATCGGACTTTTCGCCGGAAGGCGGATATGCGGCGACGTGCCAGTTGCTTGAATCGAAAGTGCCGTTTACGGGGCTTTTTTGTGCGAACGATACGATGGCCGTCAGTGCGCTTGCGCGGTTTCAGCAGTTGGGCATTTCGGTGCCCGGCGATGTGTCTGTGATCGGCTATGACGATGATTATTCTGCGGCTTATTCCGCGCCTGCTTTGACGTCGGTGCATATTCCGACTGCTGAACTCACGCAGAACGCGGTGCGCTGGCTCATCAACCAGTGCTATGGGACCAAGTGGGATATCTTTCGCGAGTTTCCCGTGACGGTGTCGATGCGGGCTTCGGTTGGGCCGCCGAAAGCGGCGTGAAAGTGTGTCGGCGACGGCTTGATTTGTCGCGGTTTGCGGTGCTGGATTAGCATGAGGGTTCAACCGCCGCAGGAGCTCCTATGCAGCCACCGCCTCTCGATAATCCCTTTCTCGAATCGCTCGCGGTCGAATTGACCGAATGGAAGAGCGGTTATGCCGAGTTTACGATGCCGATTCGGCCGGAGACGCTTAACCGTCAGCGCGTCTTGCAAGGTGGTGCGATTGCTACTCTCCTTGACGCTGCCGCGGGCTATTCGGGGCTCTTTAGTGAAGGTGATCCGATTCACGCGTTTACGTTGTCGCTGACGATCAGCTATCTCGACAAGGGGCTCGGGGAAAAGGTCATTAGTAAAGGGTTTCTTGAACGTAAAGGACGGTCAGTGTTCTTTGCTCGCGCTGAGGCGTGGGTTGATCACAAGGTGTTGATTGCTAGTGCGCAAGGGGTTTTTAAGTACGCATGAGGTGGGGTGTTTTTTTGTCTGCGACGCTGGGTGGTTTGATATGGCTTTGCGCTGGCATCCGGTTTGGTTTTTTTGCCTTTTCGCTGGCATCCGCGTTATGGTGTTTGCTGTTCACGCGTTGCCCCTGTGCGGGGCGGCACCTACTTTTCTTTGCCGCCGCAAAGAAAAGTAGGCAAAAGAAAGCGGCTAACACCGTCAGTTCTTGTGTTTGCCTGAGGGCCCCCAACCGGTCTTATGCTTCACACGGCAACATCTCTGTTGGCGCGCGTTGCCAACGCTTCGAATAAACGCCTCACCCGCTTCGAATTCCCATACACGAGCGAGCGGCAGCGAATGGCATGTGCCGCCCAGGCGGCAAACTGTGTGTAGGCTGTCGGGTCGTATAGCTTGGCGCTCTTACATGGTGGAACGCGTGCGCTATCGGTCCGAAGTGAGGCGTTTGGAGTACTACGGCCTACACACAGTTTGCCACCTGGGCGGCAGTGGAATATCTGACACGGCACGCTGCAACGCGGGTGCGTGAAGCGGGTGAGGCGCAGCGCAAGAGCGCTGGCAACGAACGTGGATCACGTGATTGCCGTGTGAAGCGTAAGACCGTTCGGGGGCCCTCAGGCAGGAAGACGTGTTGGCGGTGTTAGCCGCTTTCTTTTGCCTACTTTTCTTTGCGGCGGTGTACAGACTGGAGACATCGTTGACACATGTACAGGGACATCGCTGACACATGATGGTCAGGGTTTGGGCTCCTTCAGGTCAAGTTTTTCGACACGCTGATGGGCGAACCAGAACTCGATCACCCCGTCTTCGTCCTCGCTCGGGCGGGCTGCCACATGCAAGCCCTTGAGCGCAATCGAGAGCTTCAGTTTCTCGCCCCGGAAGCGCACCACGCCGCTTGAGTTGACCAGTAAAACTTCATCGCCGGACTCGTATTCGGGCTCCGGGAGGCGATCGGGCATCCTGCTCAGGCTGCACGCGTAGCGGGTAATCGGCGTGGCCATCCCGAGTGCCTCGTGTGGACGCTCGGTGTTGTACACCTGCCGCCAGCGATCCAGTGCCTGCTGCACGTGCTCGTGCGTGTTGAAGGCGTGCCGCTGCAGCACTTCGGCCTTCAGCGAGCGGTGAAACCGTTCGTCCTTGCCATTGGTCTGCGGGTGATACGGCCTGCTGTAGCTCACATGGATACCCAGCCGGATCAGCCAGACGGCGAGCTCGGTGAGCTGTCCCGGCGCGCTGGGCGAACCCCACGGCGCGCCGTTGTCGGTGTTGATACGCGAGGGTAGCCCGTAGCAGCGGAACGCCTGCTCGAGCGCTTCCTGCACGACCTGCGTGGTGGTGCGCGAGCAGGCGCTCAGCACGATGTTGTAGCGCGAGTGATCGTCGATGACCGTCAGCGGCGCGCAGCGCCCGCTCTCCAGGGTCGGGAAGTCGCCCTTGAAGTCCATCTGCCACAACGAGTTCGGATGCTCATGCTCGAAGCGTTGCCAGTGCTGGCGCTGTCGCGACGCGTGTTCGTCGATCAGCCCGTGGCGCCGCAGGATCTCGGTGATGGTGGCAGGCGCGGGCACCTCGGTCTGGCCCAGATCGCGCAGGCGCTGTGCGATCTTGCGTCCGCCCCAGCCGTGCTGGCAGCGCAGGTCCAGCACCAGCGCTTCGATGTGCTCCGGTGAGCGTGTGGGGCTGTGATGCGGGCGGCGGGAGCGGTCGGCCAGTCCGTCGACGCCTTCGCTCTTATGGCGTCCAAGCCACTTGTAGCCCGTCTGACGGGTGATCTTGTATTTGCGGCACAACTCGCTGAACGGCACCGCCTGCGTGACGGCATCGCGCACGAAGTCTTCGCGGAGATTCATGGTGTCTTTTGCATCCCAGGGCATGGTTGGAATCCGGGCGTTTGATTACCCGAAAGTGTCAGTCATGTCCCTGTACACCTGTCAGCTATGTCTCCAGTCTGTACACGGCGGCAAAGAAAAGTAGGTGCCGCCCCGCACAGGGGCGACGCGTGAACGTCAAACACCGTAACGCGGATGCCAGCGCAAACCCCAGAAAACCAAACCGCCCGCCCCACGAAGGCAAAACCCAGCCCAGCGTCGCAGACAAAAACAAAAAACACCACCTCCCGGCATACTTCCCAGCAATCAGTTAACATCAACGTTCCCTCGAAGAATTCCAGCCCGCGCGCGCAGCGCGCAAAAAATCCTCAGGAACACAGCATGGTCACATCCAGCAGCTACACCGATACCCGTCTGTTGATCAACAACGAGTGGTGCGACGCCGCCAGCGGCAAGACCCTCGACGTCGTCAATCCCGCGACGGGCAAGCCGATCGGCAAGGTCGCGCACGCGGGCAAGGCCGATCTGGACCGCGCGCTGGAAGCCGCGCAGAAGGGCTTCGAAGCGTGGCGCAAGGTGCCCGCCAACGAGCGCGCGACGACCATGCGCAAGGCAGCCGGCTTCGTACGCGAGCGCGCCGACAGCATCGCGCGCCTGATGACGCAGGAGCAGGGCAAGCCGTTCGCGGAAGCGCGTGTCGAAGTGCTGTCGGCCGCCGACATCATCGAATGGTTCGCGGACGAAGGCCGCCGTGTCTACGGCCGCGTCGTGCCGTCGCGTAACCTGAACGCGCAATCGCTCGTCATCAAGGAGCCGATCGGCCCCGTCGCCGCGTTCACGCCGTGGAATTTCCCCGTCAATCAGGTGGTGCGCAAGCTGAGCGCCGCGCTCGCAAGCGGCTGCTCGTTCCTCGTCAAGGCGCCTGAAGAGACGCCCGCATCGCCCGCACAACTGTTGCAAGCGTTCGTCGATGCAGGCGTGCCCGCCGGCACGGTCGGCCTCGTGTTCGGCGATCCCGCCGAAATTTCGAGCTACCTGATTCCGCATCCCGTCATCCGCAAGGTCACGTTCACGGGTTCGACGCCCGTCGGCAAGCAGCTCGCCGCGCTCGCCGGCCAGCACATGAAGCGCGCGACGATGGAACTCGGCGGCCACGCGCCCGTGATCGTCGCGGAAGACGCAGACGTCGCGCTCGCCGTCAAGGCAGCGGGCGGTGCGAAGTTCCGTAACGCGGGCCAGGTGTGCATCTCGCCGACGCGTTTCCTCGTGCACAACAGCATCCGCGAAGAGTTCGCCGCGGCGCTCGTCAAGCACGCAGAGAGCCTGAAGGTCGGCGACGGCCTCGCTGAAGGCACGCAACTCGGGCCGCTCGCGAACGCGCGCCGTCTGACGGCGATGGCGAACATCATCGAGAACGCGCGCTCAACGGGCGCGACGGTCGCGACGGGCGGCGAGCGCATCGGCTCGGAAGGCAACTTCTTCGCGCCGACCGTGCTGACGGACGTGACGCTCGAAGCCGACGTGTTCAACAACGAGCCGTTCGGCCCGATCGCCGCAATCCGCGGCTTCGACAAACTCGAAGACGCCATCGCCGAAGCGAACCGTCTGCCGTTCGGTCTCGCGGGCTATGCGTTCACGAAGTCGTTCCGCAACGTGCACCTGCTGTCGCAGAACCTCGAAGTCGGCATGCTGTGGATCAACCAGCCCGCCACGCCGACGCCGGAAATGCCGTTCGGCGGCGTCAAGGATTCGGGCTACGGCTCGGAAGGCGGACCGGAAGCGATGGAAGCCTATCTCGTGACGAAGGCCGTCACCGTCATGGCCGTATAAAGTCTGCTGAAAACGTAGACATGCCGCCCGCTGCAATGGCGGGCGGTTTGCTCACAGATGCGTATCCCCAACGCCGCGTTGAGCCGGTTCGTCGGACGAATCGAAAGCTGTTGGTAAAACTCCCGATTGGTGGCACCGCGTCGCGCTTCTAGCATGGCGTTCGATGCTGCACGCTCGCGCATCGAATGCTTATACCGTTGCTTCGTTTTCAAACGCGGCAGATCGCTTCCGTTCTACTACTCACTGCATTGCCGCTGCAAGCTGGGCGTATGCAGCAAGTCGCTGCTTTGCCCATGCCCCGCGCGTGACAAGAAAAACGAAAACGCACGACGCGCAGGCCCCTACGTGAGGCGCGATTGCGCCTGAGCATCGTCCGTCACGTCACGAGTCACTGGAGAGTTTCGATGATCTTTCATGCGTCCATTCCCACGCAAAATCCCGAGCGCGTTGCGCGCACGCTTGCTGAAGTGTGGGGCGGTTTCGCCGCGCCGTTTTCTCCTTTCGAAGGCGCGTGGATGGCGGTGGCGGGCGACGACCGCGGCACGATCATCGAGACCTATCCGAGCAACCTCACGCTCACGCCCGGCGACACGCAGGAGCCGCTCGCGTCGATGACGAACACGCGCGCACAATACAGCGGCTTTCATATGGCCGTCGCGTCGCCGCTGTCGGCAGAGCAGGTGATCGCAATTGGCGAGCGGGAAGGATGGCGTGCCGTGCGCTGCACGCGCGGCAACAACTTCTTCGACGTGATCGAGCTATGGATCGAAAACAGCACGTTGATCGAAGTGCTGACACCCGAGATGCAGGCGCAGTATCTCGGCTTCGCGACGCCCGAGAACTTCCGCGCGCTTGCCGAGCAAGCTTCCGCTTCTGTTGTTGCATCGCAATGACTACACTGCGGTGATGTCCCTTCACCGGAGTCCGCGATGACTGCCGCAGCGAAATGTCCCGCGTCGGTTGTGACGTTCAGGAGCGAGCACGGCTTTTCGATCACGGTCGCGCGGCTGCGCGGCCTGCTCGCTGACAAAGGCATGACGATCTTCGTCGATATCGATCAGGCCGACGCCGCCGCGCAAGTCGGCATGACACTGCGCCCGACGCGTCTGATCGTGTTCGGCAACCCGAAGGGCGGCACGCCCGTGATGCAGGCGAACCCTTTGGCGGGGCTGCTGCTGCCGCTTAAGGCGCTCGTGTGGGAAGACGAAGCGCGCGTCACGTGGCTCGCCATCGACGACCTGACAGGCGCGCTCGTCGACGGCTATGGGCTGGAGGCGTCGCTCGTCGAACCGCTCGTCAAAGCGAAGGCGCTGATCCAGGTAGCGGCTGCGCGCGATTCCGCGTGAGCGGTAGCGTCCGTGCTCCGATGCGCGGGCCACGCGCCGCCATGCGTTCGATCAATAAGTGTCACAAAGGCTTGCGTACGCGAGGCGTAGAGTCGGGTTCGCGTCTACCATGACGCGTTGCCGCGCACGGCGCGAGCGTTCATGACACGACACGTATGCATCGAATGCGGATACCGGGGTTTGCGTTTGTCTTATCGATTCTCACGGCACTTTCAGCGTGCACGGCAGGTTCCGCCGTCGCGCCACCTCACGCTGACAGCGCCCGCACATTGCCGGCGCTGATCGCCCATCGTGGCGGAACGGCCGATTATCCCGAGAACACATTGGCCGCCATCGAAGGCGCGCTCGCGAATCATGCCGACGTCATCTGGCTCACGGTGCAGTTGAGCCGGGACGGTGTGCCTGTGTTGTATCGTCCGAAAGATCTGTCGGCGTTGACGGACGCAAGCGGCCCGGTGGCGAGCCGGACGGCGGCGGAGCTGGCGCGCGTCAATGCGGGCTGGCAGTTCGAGGCGCTGGATGCGCCGGGGGCCTGGCCGTATCGCTCGAAGCCTGTTGGCATACCGACGCTCGAAGACGCGCTGCGGATCATCCCGCGCAACGTGCCCGTCGTGCTTGACATGAAGGCGTTGCCCGCTGCGCCCCAGGCGGCGGCCGTCGCGCGCGTGCTCGATGCGCTGGATGCGTGGCCGCGCGTCACAATCTATTCGACCGAAGCGGATTATCAGGCGGCATTCGCGCAGTATCCGCAGGCGCGCGTGTTCGAGTCGCGCGATGCGACGCGTCAGCGGCTCTTCGGCGTCGCGCTGACGGGGCAATGCGATGCGCCGCAGGCCGGTACGCGCGCAGGCTTCGAGTTGGGCCGCAAGGTGGAGTTGATCGAGCGCTTCACACTCGGCGAAGGGCGCTCGACTTTCGCCGCCCGCACATGGACGCCCGCATCGGTGCAATGCTTTCGCGGCGCCGCCGATACATGGCTGGTCGCGTTCGCCGTGAATGACGCGGCGACCTATCGCGAAGCCGCGTGTCTGCATATGGACGCCGTGCTGGTCGATTCGCCGCGAACGCTGTCGCGCGTGCGGGCCGCACTGCAGTCAGCACAGAAACCTCTCGATTGCAGCGCGGCGAGCAACAGCGGCGCGTCGCACTAGCCCGCACACGTTCTCATTGATTGCCGGGGCTTGTCGCGATTGCCGCCGCCAGCAACGCTTCGAGCTTCTCGGGGCTCGCCAGCCCCGTAATCGTGCCGACCTTGCGCCCGTTGCCGTCATAGACGACGGTGAACGGCACCGCACCGCGCGTATCGCCTGCGCGAAGCATGATCGCGATGCCACCCATGCCCGCGAGATAGAGCGGGTAGTTGATCCCATAGTCGTGCGCGAATGCACGCACGGCAGCCGCTTCGTCGAGTGCGACGCCGACGAATTGCGCCTTGCCGCGATACGCGTCCTGCATCGCGACGAAGGCGGGCACTTCGGTGCGGCATGGCCCGCACCACGGCGCCCAGAAATTGACGACGAGGGCGTGACCGCGATAGCGGTCGAGCGATTCGAGCTTGCCGTCGAGCGGCTGCAACTGCGTCTGATAGATGGCAGCGGGCCCTGCGGGCGCGGCCGCGAGCGCTGCGCTGCATGCAAAGGCCGCGGCGAGGGACGCCGCGTATCGGCGGGGCGTCGATGAGACGACATTCATGTCTGACGAAATCTCCATGGCGAAAACAGGAGCGCCGAGCATACGGATCAACGCGTTCCCGGCACATGCTTGCGCGGCTCACATTCCTGCCCGATCGGCTCATCGAAAGCGGCGAGTGTGATTCCCGAAGGCTATTGATCCGATCGAGCATCTTGACGAGACGGCCTGGCATTCGCGAGCTCGTGCGTCGCCTCTAAAGTGCGTTCCATTGGCGCATCGGATGCAGTACGGTCGGCGACGCGCATCGGACAGGAGAGTGACATGCAAGCGAAGACAAACGATACGGTGATGCCCGCTTCCTTCTTTGGTATTGCCGTCGGTTCACTGGCGCTCGCGAACGCGTGGCGCGTCGCGGCGCGCATCTGGCACCTGCCGGCGGGGATCGTCGACACGCTGACCTTCGTTGCGCTCGGCGTCTGGGTCATCGTGCTCGCAGCGTATGCGCGCAAGTGGTTCGTGCAACGCTCGCAAGCCAGGGCGGAGTGGGAGCATCCGCTGCAATCGTCGTTTGTCGGGTTGGGGTCGACGGCGAGCCTGCTGGCGTCGATTGCGCTTGCCAACTATTCGCGCACGGCTGGGCTCGTCGTGTTCGCGGTGGCGGCTGTCGCGCAACTCGCCGTGGGCGTGCATCTGCAAGGCCGCATCTGGCAGGGCGGACGCGACCCGGAACTGACGACGCCCGCGATCTATCTGCCCGCCGTCGCGCCGAGCTTTGTCGCGGCGACGGCGTCGGCGACGTTTGGTTGGCAACAGATGGGCATGTTGTTCTTCGGGGCTGGGTTGCTGTCATGGCTCGCGATCGAATCACTGATTTTGCATCGCGCCGCTGTGCACACGCCGCTGCCCGAAGCGCAACGCCCGCTGCTCGGTATTCAGGTTGCGCCGCCTGTGGTGGGCGGTGTTGCATACATGAGCATTACGCACGGCGCGCCGGATCTGTTTGCGTTTGCGCTGCTTGGGTACGGTCTGTATCAGGCGCTGCTGATGTTGCGGCTGCTGCCGTGGATTCGCCGTCAGCCGTTTGCGCCGTCGTACTGGGCGTTCACGTTCGCTGCCGCCGCGCTGCCGACGCTTGCCATGCGGATTGTTGAGCGCGGGGCGACGGGTGAAGTCGAGTGGCTTGCGGTTGGGTTGTTTATCGTTTCGAATGGGGTGATTGGACTGATTGCGTGGAAGGCGCTGCGCGCGTGGATCGGGGGGCGGCTGGTGCCGAAGCTTGAGTTGCCGCTGGCCGCGGAGGCCGTGAAGCCGCAAACGTTGCGCGTCGTGCGGGCCGTGAAGATTGCGCAGAATGATGTGCGTGGCCGCACGGCTGTGTGATTGTCGATTGGTTGCTTTTTTTGTTTGCGACGGTGGTCGGGTTTTTTTGCTTTTTTGCTTTTTTGCTGGCATCCGCGTTATGTCTTTGGTCTGCAAGCGTTGCCCCTGTGCGGGGCGGCACCTACTTTTCTTTGCCGCCGCAAAGAAAAGTAGGCAAAAGAAAGCGGCTAACACCGCCAGCACTTGTGTTTGCCTGAGGGCCCCCAAAGGGCCTTACGCTTCACACGGCAATCACGTGACCCATGTTCGTTGCCAACGCTCTTGCAGTGCGCCTCACCCGCTTCACGCGTCCGCGTCGCACCATGCCGTGCCAGATATTCAACGGCCGCCCAGGTGGCAAACTGTGTGTAGGCCGTAGAGCCTCATACGCCTCACTTCGGACCGATAGCGCACGCGTACCTTCACGTAAGAGCGCCAAGCTATACGACGCGACAACCTACACACAGTTTGCCACCTGGGCGGCACATACCATTCGCTGCCGCTTGCCCTTGTGCGGGTGGTTGAAGCGGGTGAGGCGTTCATTCGAAGCGTTGGCAACGAACGTGAATCAGGGGCGTCGCCGTGTGAAGCGTAAGACCGGTTGGGGGCCCTCAGGCAAGAACAAGAATTGGCGGTGTTAGCCGCTTTCTTTTGCCTGGCGGTTTCAAAGGCTAAGTGCAACAGCGGGGTTGATCGCAATATCCTGTTCCGCGCATTTTTCCATAAAAGCTTCTGCAGGGGTCTTCCAGCCGAGCGTCTTGCGCGGACGGATGTTCATGCGCATCGCGATCAGGTCGAGCTGGCGCTGCGAGAACACGGAGAGGTCTGTGCCTTTGGGCAGGTACTGGCGCAGCAGACCATTGGTGTTCTCGCAGATACCGCGTTGCCAGGGGCTGTGCGGATCGCAGAAGTAGATACGGATACCGGTGGCCTCGGCAAGCTTTTTATGTTCTGCCATTTCCTTGCCCTGGTCGTACGTCAGGGTCTGGCGCAGTTCTGCCGGCAGCGGCGCGAACGCCGCACTGTAGGCATCAAGCGCCGCCTCGGCGGTGCTGCCATCAATCTTCACCAGCATCACGAACAGGGTGCTGCGATCAATCAGGGTCCCCACGGCCGAACGGTTGCCCGCACCCTTGATCAGATCGCCTTCCCAGTGGCCCGGAATCAACCGGTCGTTGGCCTCGGGCGGGCGCACATGAATGCTCACCATGTCGACGAGCTTCCCACGGCGGTCCTGCCCGCGTGTGCGCGGCTTGCGCGTGCTACGCCCCTGCCTGAGCAGGGCAACCAGTTCACGCCGCAATGCGCCACGCGGCGCGGCATAGATGGCGTGGTAGATCGTTTCGTGCGAGACGTTCAAGGCAGGTTCTTCGGGATGCACACGTTCGAGTTGGGCGCACACCTGCTCAGGCGAGAGGCCGCCTTCCAGGTATTGACGTACCTCGGCCCACAATGGTCCGTCAGGATGCAGCTTGCGCTCACAGCGCGGCTTGCGCCGCAGCCTTGCCGCCCGGCGGCCCGCGTTCGCGGCATTGTAGCCGCCAGCGATAGCGGGACGTCCCATTGGACCTCGCTCATGATCCGGCTTCCAGCCATTGCGCCTGAGTTCACGGCTGATCGTGGCTGGCGAACGCCGTAACACACGTGCAATCTCCCGCGTACTCTTGTTCTCCTGCTTCATTGCAAAGATAGCACCGCGCTCCTCGGCACCAAGGTGTTCGTATTTTTGTCCCATGCAACACATCCTAAATGAAGTGTTGCACTTGATCCTTGAAACCGCCCCTACTTTTCTTTGCGGCGGCAAAGAAAAGTAGGTGCCGCCCCGCACAGGGGCGACGCCTGAACGGCAAACACCATCACGCGGATGCCAGCAAAAAAGCATAAAAAACCAAACGCATCCCACACGCCAACGCAAAATCAAAAAAAACCAAACCGCGCGCACCGCATCATCACTTCACGCCAGCTTGCGTCTTGCGATCCCAAGCCCTGAGGCTAGTCCCAAGAAACTCCGCAAACCCATCAGCAGACGGCGACAACGACCGGTCCACAGGACGATAAACACACACTTCCCGAATCGTCTCCGGCTCAACGACGCGCCGCATCACAAGCCCAAACGTCTGCGCAAGCGGTTTCACATAAAGCGGCGCAAGCGTAACAGCAAGCCCCTGCGCAACGAGCCCAAACGCCGTAGTGACATTATCGACAACCTCAACAGGCGCAATCCGCGCATCCGATGGCTGATCGGCCAACATCTGCGCGACACTCGCTTCGTGATCGCGGCCCGTCGCGATGATCGGCGTGCCCCGCAGATCCTGCCACCGCAAGCGCCTTTTCCGCGCCAGCGGATGCTGCTCAGCGCACCACAACACCCACGGGCTCTGAAAGATCGCTTCGCGCTGCACGCGGTCGCCCGTCGCGCGATCGGGACCGACAGCGAGATCGACGTCTCCGCTAGCAACACGCTCCACCAGTTGCTCGACATCCGTATCAACAACCCGCACCACGACCTTCGGCTTCTCGGTCGCGTAGCCCGCTATGGCAAACGGAATCGCCGTGCTCGCCAGCACCAGCGGCGCGCCAACCCGCACAATGCCCGCCGCGCGGTTGCGGATGTCGCTCGCGGTCTGCTCGGCGGCGCGCAGATGCCGCAGCACGGATTCCGCCGAAGAGAGAAAATCGCGGCCGGCCGTCGAAAGGCTCACGCGCCGCGTCGTGCGATCGAACAGACGAAAGCCAAGCTCGCGCTCCAGCTCCGCCAGCAACTGGCTCACGGCCGACGAGGTCAGCCCCAGCCGTTGCGCCGCAGCGGCAATGCCGTTCTGATCGACAATCGCGAGAAACGCCTCGAACTGGCGTATGGTGATGCGTGTGAGGGCCATCCGCCGATTCTAAAGCGTAACTTACGAATCGTGCAGAATCGATTGATTGTGACAACACGCGCTTTTCGACACACTGTTTCGCATGCGTCGGTGCATGCCTTCGCAACCTCTCGCAGCGTCAAGCAACATCCATCACACATAGACAGAGACACAACCATGTTCGAACACATCCCCGCGTATCCTGGCGATCCCATCCTGAGCCTCAACGAGGACTTCCAGCGCGACCCGCGCACCAACAAGGTCAATCTGAGCATCGGCATCTACTTCGACGAAAACGGCACGCTGCCCGTGATGTCGTCGGTGCGCGAAGCCGAAGCGGCCATCGTCGCCCAAGGCACGCCGCGCTCGTATCTGCCGATGTCGGGCCTGCCGCAATACCGCGACGCCGCGCAGACGCTCGTGTTCGGCGCCGACAGCGCAGCGCGCGCCGCGGGCCGCATCGCGACGGTCCAGACGGTGGGCGGCTCGGGCGCGCTGAAGGTCGGCGCGGATTTTCTGAAGCGCCACTTCGCGGACTCGCAGGTGTGGCTGAGCGATCCGAGCTGGGAAAACCATCGCGTCGTGTTCGAAGCGGCGGGCCACACGGTCAACACCTATCCGTACTACGACGACGCAACGGGCGGTCTGCGCTTCGACGCGATGCGCGACACGATCGACGCGCTGCCCGAACGCAGCATCGTGCTCCTGCACGCTTGCTGCCACAACCCGACAGGCGTCGATCTGACGGCAGACCAGTGGCGCGAGCTGGTGCCTGTGCTGCAGCGTCGCAAGCTGATCGCGTTCGTCGACATGGCGTATCAGGGCTTCGGTGATGGCCTCGAAGAAGATGCCGCCTGCGTGCGCATGCTCGCGGACGCCGACGTGCCGATGATCGTCGCGAACTCGTTCTCGAAGAATTTCTCGCTGTACGGCGAGCGTTGTGGCGCGCTGAGCGTCCTCTGCAAGGACGCAGCCGAAGCACAGCGCGTGCTCGGCCAGCTGACCTTCACGATCCGCGCGAACTACAGCAATCCGCCGATGCACGGCGCGCGGCTCGTCGCGGGCGTGCTCGGCGACGCGAAGCTGCGCGCGTCGTGGGACGACGAACTGCGCGGGATGCGCGAGCGTATTCATGAAATGCGTCATGCGATTCACGACGGGCTTGCCGGTCGCGTCGATGAAGTGATGCGCGCGCGTTACACCGCGCAGGTCGGCATGTTCACCTACACGGGACTGTCCGCCGAACAGGTCGAAACGCTGCGCCTGGAACACGGCATCTATCTGCTGCGCTCGGGGCGCATGTGTGTCGCGGGCCTGAACCGCAACAACGTCGCGTACGTGGCATCGGCGATTGCCGCCGTCGCCGGGTCGGGCGCACGCCAGTAAGGAGGCACGAGATGGAGATCATGGAGCGAGACGAGCGGGCCACTGGCACTGGCACGGCAGCGATGCATCCCGACGAATGGCAGGCGCGCGTTCAATTGGCCGCCTGTTATCGCGTCTTCGATATGCTGGGCTGGACCGAGTTGATCTACAACCACATCACGGTGCGCTTGCCCGAAAGCGTGACGGGCGGAGCGAAGCAATTCCTGATCAATCCATTCGGCCTGCATTACAGTGAAGTGACCGCGCGCAATCTGGTGAAGATCGATGCGCAAGGGCGCATTCTCGACGGCTCGACGTATCCGGTGAATCCCGCCGGCTTCACCGTGCATGCGGCGCTGCACGAAGGCATACCCGATGCGCATTGCGTGATGCATACGCATACCACGGCGGGGGTCGCCGTCGCGTGCTCGGAAGGCGGCTTGCAGCAGACCAACTTCTATAGCGCGCAGTTGCATGAACGCATTGCGTATCACGACTTTGAAGGCATCACGATTCACGCCGAGGAAGGGCCGCGCCTCGTCGAACATATCGGCGACCGGCAGGCGGTGATTCTGCGCAATCATGGGCTGCTGTCGTGGGGCACGACCTTGCCGCAAGCGTTCGCGATTCTGTGGACGCTGAACCGCGCGTGCGAGATTCAGGTCGCGACGTTCGCGATGGGCCACGCGCGGCCCGTGCCCGAAGCGGTCGCCGAGCAGTGCTCGCGCGACGCGCTGCAATTCGACGTGCGCTACGGCGCGGGGCAGGACGTGTTCGACGCGCTGGTACGCAAGGTCGATAGAATCGACGCCAGCTACAAGGATTGAGGAAGAACAACGATGAAGGTATGCATTTACGGTGCCGGTGCGATCGGCGGATGGATGGGCGTGAAGCTCGCGCAGGCGGGCTGCGAGGTGAGCGTGGTCGCGCGCGGCGCGACGCTCGACGCGTTGCGCGAACATGGCCTGCGCCTCAAAGAAAACGGCGAGACGCATGCGGTCCGCGTGCAGGCGAGCGACAAACCGGAAGCGCTCGGCGTGCAGGATCTCGTGATCGTCGCGGTGAAAGCGCCCGGCATGGCCGCTGTCGCGCAGCACATCGCGCCGCTGCTCGGCGCGAACACGCTCGTGCTGACGGCAATGAACGGCGTGCCGTGGTGGTTCTGCGCCGGCTTGCATGGCGAGTTCGCGGGCGCGCGGCTCGCTTCCGTGGATCCCGACGGCTCGATTGCCGCTGCGATTCCCGCTGAGCGCACGCTCGGATGCGTCGTGCATGCGAGCTGCCGCGTCGATGCGCCGGGCGTCGTCGCGCATCATCAGGGGCGTGGTTTGATCGTCGGCGAAGCGACGGGGCATGCGAGCGAGCGTGTGGCGTCGCTCGTCGAACTGTTGCGCAAGGCCGGCTTCGATGCGAGCGCGACGGATCAGATCCAGCGCGACGTCTGGTACAAGCTGTGGGGCAACATGACGATGAACCCCGTCAGCGCGATCACGGGCGCGACCACCGACAAGATTCTGAGCGACCCGCTCGCGCGCGATTTCGTCACGCGCGTGATGCTCGAAGCGAAAGCCATCGGCGCGCGCTTCGGCATCCCCATCGAGCAGGCGCCCGAAGATCGCCACGCCGTGACGCTCAAGCTGGGCGCGATGCGCACGTCGATGCTGCAGGACGTCGAAGCGGGCAAGGCCGTCGAACTCGATGCGCTGGTCGGCGCAGTGTGCGAGTTGGGCAAGCTGACGGGCGTCGACACGCCGTATGCGAATGCGCTGTTTGGGCTCGCTCGTCTGCACGCTCGCGTGCGTGGGCTGTATCCTCTCGACTGACGCTGCACCTTCAATAACTTTAAGCCCCACGCATCAAAGCATGAAATTCACCGATCTGTCGTCCCCAGCCTACTTCGACAATCCTTATCCGTTCTATGAAGGCATCCGCAGCGCGGGCGCCTTCGTGCCGCTCGCGCCCAGCATCATGCTGACGGGCCGTCACGCCGTCATCGACGCGCTGCTGCCCGACCGCCGCATGGGCAAGACGTACATGCCCAGCGTGGTCGCGCGATACGGCGAGAGCGCGCGCGAGCAGCCGGTGTTTCAGGCGCTCGAACGCACCTTCCTGATGATGAACCCGCCCACGCACACACGCCTGCGCGCGTTGCTGATGAAGGCATTCAATGCGCGGCAGATCGAAACGCTGCGCACCATCGCCGAAGAAACGACGGACAGTCTGATCGACGGGATGCAAGGCAAGCCCGAAGTGGATCTCGTCAGCGAGTTCGCGATGCCGCTGCCGTTGCAGATCATCTGCCGGCTGCTCGATGTGCCCGTCGAGGATGGCGTGCGCTTCGGCGACGCGGCGAGCCTGCTGGTGTCCGCGTTCGATCTCGCGCCGATGTCCGCCGACGCGCTCGCGCGCGCGAATCAGGCGGCGCTCGAACTCGAACAGTATTTCCGGGCAGTGGTCGCGCAACGGCGCGCTACGCCGGGCCACGACATCGTGTCGTCGCTGATCCAGGCGGAAGAGGGCGGCGAGCGGTTGTCGGAAGACGAGATCATCTCAAACGTGATCTTGCTGTTCGTCGCCGGGCACGAGACCACGTCGAACATGCTCGGCAACGCGTTGATCGCGCTGCATCAGCATCCGGCGCAACTGGAGAGGCTGCGCGGCGACCCGTCGTTGGTGTCGAAGGCCGTGGCCGAATGCGCGCGCTACGACACGGCCGTGCAGATGGTGGTGCGTACCGCGTTCGAGGATATCAACGTCGACGGGCAGACGCTGCCGCGCGGCTCGATCGTCTTCATGCTGCTCGGTTCGGCCAATCGCGACCCGGAGCGTTTCGACGCGCCGGATACGCTCGATATCGGCCGCGACCCGTCAGGCCATCTGCTGACGTTCGGCGCGGGCATTCACTACTGCCTCGGCGCGCGCCTCGCGATGATGGAACTGGAAATCGCGCTGCACAAGCTGCTGACACGTCTGCCGCAACTGCGGCTTACGAATCTCGATGCATTGCAGTGGCGCAGGCGGAACAACCTGCGCGGCGTCGAGTCGCTGATCGCCGCGCTGTGACCGCGCGCTGTGACCGGCTAGTCAGGAAGGCGTGACGTCCGTACGACGCTCACGCCATCTCGCGATGCCAGCGCTCCAGTTGCTCGATGGTCGTGGCCGCGCCGCCGCACACGATCACGAGCACGCTTTCTAAACGCTGTAGCGCTTCCGTCTGCCGATAGACGAGGGCGAGGCTCGCGCCGCAAGCGGGCTCGACGAGCACGCGGTGATCGTCGACGAAACGGCGCGACGCATCCACGGCTTCCTTGTCCGACACCACCACGCATTCGACAGGATGCGTCTGTGTGAGCATGAACGCCTGCTCGCAGACCTGCTTCGCGCCCAGCGACGTCGCGACGCTCGTAATACCCGGAAGCTCGATCCGCTGGCCCGCGCGCACCGATTGCGCGAGCGACGACGCGCCTTCCGTTTCGACTGCGATCAGCGGCACGTGGCCAAGACCGTTGCGCCGCAAGCCTTCGATCGCGCCCGCCATCAGCCCGCCGCCGCCCACCGACAGCACGACGGCATCGAACTTCGCACCCGCGCGCACGACCTCGTCGATCATCGACGCATGGCCGTGCCACAAGAGCGGATCGTCGAACGGATGGATGAACGCGTCGTCGGGACCGACCTGTTCGAGCGCGAACGCGTTCGCTTCCTGCCAGGTCGCGCCGTGCACGATCACGTCCGCGCCTTGCAGGGCGATCAGTTCCTTCGCGCGCTCGCCCGTGCTTTGCGGCACGACGACCGTGACGGGAATCGACAGCGCGCGGCCCGCATACGCGACCGCGATGCCCGCATTGCCGCCCGACGACGACACGAAGCGGCGCTTGCCGCGCTTCGCATGCTCTTCGGCCGCGTAGCCGATGCCGCGGATCTTGAACGAGCCGGGCGGCTGCAGCGCATCCATCTTGAGCAGCACGCGGCGGCCCAGATGCCGGCTGAGCGGTTGGGATTCGAGAAGCGGGGTGTCGATGTGCAGTGTCATGATGGTGTTGCCGGAAGCGGCTTCGCTGAAGCGTTGAATCGCAGATGATAGCAAGCCCCAGCCGTCAGGGCTTGCTGCATCTGCGCATGAAAAAGGGCGGTTCGAAAAATCGAACCGCCCTCGGCCTCGCAGATAGAGCGATGGATTATTTGCCGGCGATCAGGCTCGGATCGCTGGCAAACCGCTCGCTGCCGCGCGCGGGTCCATCGTCCAGCAGGCCCTTGGTCAACTCCAGCGCCTGACGTTCGAACAGCCGACGGTACACGCCGCCGTCGATCCGGATCAGTTGCTCGTGGCTGCCTTCCTCGACTACGCGGCCCTTGTCGAGCACGAGCAGGCGGTCGAGCGCGCGCACTGTCGAGAGCCGGTGCGCGACGACGAGCGTCGTGCGTCCGACCATCAGCCGTTCCATCGCCTGCTGGATCAGTACCTCGCTTTCGCTGTCGAGGCTCGACGTGGCTTCGTCGAAGATCAGGATCGGCGCGTCGGCTAGGAACGCGCGCGCGATCGCGACCCGCTGGCGCTCGCCGCCCGACAGCTTCACGCCACGCTCGCCGACCAGCGTGTCGTAGCCATGCGGCAGCGCGTCGATGAAGTCGTGCGCGCTGGCGAGCTTCGCCGCCTGCACGATGTCATCGAACGATGCGCCGGGCCGCGCGTACGCGATGTTCTCCGCGAGCGAGCGGTGGAACAGCACGGGCTCCTGCTGCACGATCGCGAGGTGCTGGCGCAGCGACGCCTGCTGCACGTCGGCGATGTTCTGTCCGTCGATTGTGATGCGGCCTTCGTCGATGTCGTACAGCCGCTGGATCAGCTTGATGAACGTCGTCTTGCCCGAGCCCGAATGTCCGACAAGGCCGATCCGCTCGCCCGGCGCGATGCGCAGCGAGAAGTCGTTGTAGAGCGCCGTGCGCTGCGCGCCATAGCGGAACGTCACGTGCTCGAAGCGGATTTCGCCTTGGCTAATATCGATAGCGGGCGCGCCTGTCTTGTCTTCGATGCCGAGCGGCTCGCGTTCGAGCGCGACGAGTTCCTCCATGTCGTTGACCGAGCGTTGCAGGTTGCGCACGTGCATCCCGACATCGCGCAGATAGCCTTGCAGCACGAAGAACGTGGTCAGCGCATACGTGATGTCGCCGACGCTCGCTTCATCGTGCAGCCACAGCAGCAGCGCCGCGCCGAGAATGGCCGCCTGCATCAGCGCCAGCATGCCGCCCTGTACGCCGCCATTGGTCGTGCCGCGCTGCCACGTGCGGCGCGTGCGTTGCCGCCATTTGGCGATCACGCGATCGAGCCGGCTTTCCTCGCGTTCTTCTGCGCCGAACGCCTTGACGACGGCGTTGCAGCTGACGGCGTCGGCGAGCGAGCCGCCCATGCGCGTGTCCCACAGATTGCCGAGACGCGCGGCGGGCGCAACGTAACCAAGCGACAGCGCGACCGTCACCGCGACATACGTGAGCGAGCCCACGCCGACCACGAGGCCCATCACGGGCCAGTGAAAGCCCAGCAGCACCGTCGATCCGGCGAGCATCAGCAGGGAAGGCAATAGCGCGATCAGCAGCGTGTCGTTGAGCAGGTCGAGCGCCCAGATGCCGCGCGTGATCTTGCGCACCGTCGAGCCGGCGAAGCTGTTCGCATGCCAGTCGGTCGAAAAGCGCTGCACGCGATGAAACGCGTTCGCGCAGATCTCACTCATCATCTTGAGCGTCATCACGATGATGCTGCGATAGACCAGTTGCCGCAGCAACGTGCCGCCGATGCCGAGCGCGATCAGCACGCCGAACGCGACCAGCGCCGGATGCGCCGCGGTGTCCTTGCCGAGCGTGCTGCCCGACGCGAGCGCGTCAACCAGACGGCCCGCGAAGAGCGGCGTCAGCACGTCCGCGAGCGCGGCCGACAGCGCGAACAGCGCAATGCCGACGACGCGCACGGGCTGCTTGCGCCAGTGATGGAAAGTGAAGCCGAGAACGCTTCTGAACGCTTGCGCGCCAAAGTCGAGTTTTTTGCTAGCCATGTATGTCAGCGTGCGGCGCGAGGCGGCGCAGCGCTATCCAGTCAGGAGATTCGGAAGTCGACGACCGATGCCCGCCAACGCGCGGCGGCGACAAAGAAAACCGGTAGTCTGATAAAGGCGCGGGCGCTTGCGAGCCAGCGCGGACGGCAACCTAGCTAGGGGAGCAGAGGAAGCGTCGCGACATCCCGCGAGAGACTGCGATGTACATTGCGTGCATTGAATGCCTCCCTTGGGTGATTGAGTGGATGAAGAACGACTACGTTGAGGCTTGAATTCTAGCAGGAAAGCTTGCGCAAGGTGATCGCAATGCGCGTTGACATGACGCAGAGTGTTGGTTTTATGCGTGCTTCATCGGATGACGGCAGGCGGGCTTTGCAGTCCGCTTTGCAACCCGTTCCACCCGTGCCGGATACAATGCGGCAGCGTCGAATAACACCAACACCGCGTCCGTGCCCGACTGAAGCACGGACTCAACCTGATCGACTTCAACTCATGTCCAGTTCCACTCGGGCCTTTTTGCTGGGTCCGTTGCTCAAAGGGGTTTCCCGTTCCTTCTATCTGACGTTGCGCATTCTGCCCGCCGGCATGCGCGATCCTATCGGCCTCGCGTATCTGCTCGCGCGCGCCGCCGACACGATCGCCGATACCGCGCTGATTCCGCCCGAGCAACGGCTTGCGCTGCTGCTAGCGTTGCGCGACCAGGTCAACGGCGCGACCGACGACGGCGAACTTGCACAGCGCCTCGCGAACGAAGTGGCGGGCCAGCAGACGCAATCGGATGAAAAGGTCTTGCTCGAATCGATCGCGCCCGCGCTCGACGTGCTCCAGCAACTGGACGCCGCCGACCGCGCCGCCGTGCGCGAGATCGTCACGACGCTGACGACGGGCATGGAATTCGACCTGCGCACCTTCCCCGACGAACGCTCGGGCCGCATCGTCGCGCTGCACGAATGGGAGGAACTGGATCGCTATACGTATCTGGTCGCGGGCTGCGTCGGCGAGTTCTGGACCAAGATGACCTACGCGCATCTGCCCGGCACGTTGAAGACCGACGAGCCCACGATGCTCGAGCGCGGCGTGCGCTTCGGCAAGGCGCTGCAGATGACCAACGTGCTGCGCGATTGCGGCAAGGATTTGCGCATCGGCCGCTGCTATCTGCCGTCCGCGATGCTCGACCGCTACGGCCTGACGCCGCAGATGCTGCTGGAGCCGCAAGCATCGCAGCGCGCGCAACCCTTGATGCACGAACTGGTGCGCAAGTCGCTCGATCACTTCCGCGCCGCGCTCGACTACACGCTCGCCATTCCGCGTTTCTCGCTGCGCTTGCGCCTCGCGTGCGTGTGGCCCATCGTGATCGGGCTCGAAACGATGCTGCTGCTCGTCGATAACGCGCACTGGCTGGAGCCGTCGAAAGTATCGAAGATCCAGCGCAAGCAGGTGTACGGCATTCTCGCGCGCTCGCTGCCTGTGTCGGTGTCGGATGCGGGGCTGCGTAGCTGGATCGAAGGGCTGATCCGGGCGATCGAATCGCGCATCGGCGTTCGATGAAACTCGCGCGTAGTCAATCCCGGTTTGTTCATACAGCGATTGAGCGCCTATGATGAACCTCGCACAACCCGAAACGAAGGACGGCCCCGGCCGCAACGGACCATGACGTCAATCGCCAGCTGGCACGCGCATGTGTATTTCGATCAGGCGACGCGCGACGCCGCATGGACGCTGCGCGAAACCATCGAAGCGCAGTTTCACGGCAGATTCGAAATGGGGCGTTTTCACGAGCGTCCCGTCGGTCCGCATCCGATGTGGTCGTATCAGCTTGCGTTCGGCCCCGAGCTACTCGCGGAGCTTTTCGCGTGGCTCGCGCTCAATCACGGCGCGCTCGACGTCTTCATCCATCCGAACACGGGCGACGCGCTGCGCGATCACCGCGATTGCGCGGCGTGGATCGGGCGCTCGTATCCATTGAATCTCGCCGCGTTAGGCGGTTAGCGCGTAGTCGGCGCGGCGCATCGTTGCGCGCGCAGCGCGCATGGAGGTCCGGTCATGACGGTCACCAATGCGGTGTCGGGCACCAACGTCCATGAAGTGGCGGACAGCATCTACCGGATCAACACGCCTGTTTTCTTCGAGGGCGGGCCGGGCGGATTCTCCTTCAACCAGTATCTGATCGTCGACGACGCGCCGCTGCTATTCCATACCGGCCCGCGCAAGATGTTCGCGCTCGTGCGCGAAGCGGTCGCGTCCGTGTTGCCGCCCGAACGGCTGCGGCATATCGCGTTCTCGCATGTCGAAGCGGACGAGTGCGGCTCGCTCAATGAGTGGCTCGCCGCCGCGCCTGACGCGCAGCCGCTGTGCAGCGGCGTCGCCAAACTGGTGTCCATCGACGATCTCGCCGACCGGCCCGCGCGCGGCCTCGAAGACGACGAAACCGTCGATCTCGGACGCCACCGGCTGCGCTGGCTCGCGACGCCGCATCTGCCGCACGCGTGGGAATGCGGGATGCTTTTCGACGAGCCTACCCAGACGCTGCTGTGCGGCGATCTGTTCACGCAAGGCGGCGCCGAATTGCCCGCCGTGACGGGCGCGGACATTCTCGGCCCGAGCGAGGCGTTCCGGCGCAGCATGGATTACTACTCGCACACGAAACACGGCGACGCGATGCTGGAGCGGCTCGCCGCACTCGAGCCGCACACGCTTGCGTGCATGCACGGCAGCGCGTGGCAAGGCGACGGCGCGGCGCTGCTTCGCGCGCTGGCGGTGTCGCTGCGCGAGTGAGTGCGCGGGCCGTGTTGACGCGGCGAATCGACGGCGCGAATCACGGCGATAAGTGACGCGCCCAGCAATCCACGCCGCAGCGCAGCAAAAGTTTTTTCGCGCGTAGTGTCGATTCCCGTCGCCGCCGCTCGTCGTCAAGGTAAGCGGGCATATCGTCCGCTATTAGCCAGCAAGGACGACGACGATGACCTTGAAGCTCTACGCCCATCCGTTTTCTTCGTACTGCCAGAAGGCGCTCACCGCGCTTTACGAGAACGGCACGCCGTTCGATTACCGCCGGCTCGACGAACCCGGCGCGATGGATGAACTCGCCGCGCGCTGGCCCATCCGGCGCTTTCCGCTGCTCGTCGACGCGGGACGCACGATTGCCGAGGCGACCGTCATCATCGAGCATCTCGGCTTGCATCATCCCGGCCCGGTTCAACTGCTTCCCGACGATCCGCGCGCGGCGCTCGACGTGCGCTTCATGGATCGTTTCTTCGACAACTACATTGCCACGCCGCAGCAGAAGATCGTCTTCGACAGCCTGCGCGACGAGAGCGAACGCGATGCGCGCGGTGTCGCCGATGCGCGCGCGCAGCTCGATGTCGCGTATGCGTGGCTCGACAACACGATGAGAGACCGTGAGTGGGCGGCAGGCGAGCGCTTCAGTCTCGCGGATTGCGGCGCCGCGCCGTTTCTCTTCTATGCCGAGTGGACGCACCGGATCGATCCGAAGTTCGAATACGTGATCGGGTATCGCAAGCGTCTGTTGAAGCGGCCTTCGTTCGCGCGCGCCGTCGAGGAAGCGCGGCCGTATCGTCATCTGTTTCCGCTCGGCATGCCGGAGCGCGACTGATTTCATGGTTCTTTAATTGACTGGGAGGCCGCGATGTCTTCTGCCCGCCACGGAACTGGCGAAGCGCAACGGCAGGCACTATCCGAACGAGAGCGTCGAATACCGCCGCGCCCGCGACGCGCTGCTCGCGGAGGAAATCGAACTGCGCCGTCATATCGAACGGGTCGCGGAACAGCGCCGCGCGCTGCCGCCGGGCGGCGACGTGACGGGCGATTACCGCTTCATCGGCGAAGCGGGGCCCGTCGATCTCGCCGGGCTCTTCGGCGACAAGGACACGCTCGTGATCTACAGCTACATGTTCGGCCCGCAGCGCGAGCGGCCGTGTCCGATGTGCACGTCGCTACTGAGCGCGTGGGATGGCGAGGCACAGGACATTGCGCAACGCATCGCGCTGGCCGTGGTCGCGCGTTCGCCGATCGAGCGGCTCGTGGCATTCAAGAAGGAGCGCGGCTGGCGCGATCTGAGGCTGTATTCGGACGTGAACGGCGAGTACAGCCGCGACTTCGGCGCGATCTCCGACGACGGCGGCGACGACGCGGCGTTTCAGGTCTTCACACGCCGGGACGGCACGATCCGGCATTTCTATGCGGCCGAAATGGGCTTCCCGACTGTCGATCCCGGTCAGGACCCGCGCGGCGCGCCGGATCTGATGCCGATGTGGACGATCTTCGACATGACGCCCGAAGGACGCGATCCGCATTGGTATCCAAAGCTCGATTACGCGCGGTGACGCGAACGCGCGGCGGGTCGTCGGCGACGCCACCGCGTGTGTATGAAGGCAGGCATGAAGGCGAACGCAATCGCGCCGCGAGCACGCGGCGCTCGTACCGTTCGCAGGTGTGCGCAGGTAGCAGGTATCAGTCGGCGAGGCGCTTGTCGGCGAGCGCGCGTTCGCAGTCGCCGAGCACGGTGACAACGAGGCGCGCCTGAGCGTCGAGTTCGTCGGTGTCGAGAATTTCTTCGACGGCGTCGCGGGCCCAGTCGGCTTCGACAAACGATGCATGCCGTTGCGCGATGTCGAGCGCCATCGCCGACAGCCTCGCGATGCTTAACCAGTCGGCTGTGCGCCCGTGCCGGTCGAGCCACTTGTGCGCGGCGTCTACGTGAAAGGACGGTGAGGGCCAGGTCTCGTTCAGATACCAGGCACCGAGGCTTCCGCACGTGAGCCAGCACAGCAGCTCCACGCGGTCGCGTTGGCTTAGAAGATGGCGTACATCACTCATGGCGACGCTCGCGAAGGTAACGGATATGACGTGAGTTCCGCGTAGCAAAGCTCGAACCCGTGTGTGTACGACAATAACACGACGTTGTGCCTTGCACGACAGGGTTTAACCGAATTAGGGGTGTCTCGCGTGATGTTGAATGTGTGCTGACCGACAATCGGGTGTTCTTGCTGCGCTGCATTGCACAGGCGCAGTGCAGCGCGACTCGCGTTTTAGCGCGAACACGTCGAGTGTGAGTCGGCCGATGCGTCGAGGCGAATCATCTGACCGTGATGAAGAACCGTGAATGCGTCGTCGGGCAGGCCGGCTTCATGGGTCGCTTCGGCGAGTTTTTGCGGCGGTTCGTCGAGCGGCTCGTCAGTCAGTTCGAACGTGCCCCAGTGAATGCCGATCGCTTTTTTCGCGTGCACGTCCTCGAAGATCTGCACGGCCTGCTGCGGGTCGACGTGCTGCGGTCCCATGAACCAGCGCGGCTCATACGCGCCAACGGGGATCAACGCGAGATCGACGCAGCCGAATGCGGCGCCGATCCGCTTGAAGTCGTTCGAGTAGCCGGTGTCGCCCGCGAAGTAGACGGAGACCGGATGCGCGGCGCCCGCTGGCGTCTTCACGACCCAGCCGCCCCACAGCGTCTCGTTGCGATCGGTCAGGCTGCGCGCGGACCAGTGTGTCGCGGGCACGAACCAGAAGTCGAGACCGGCAACGCTAGTTTCGTCGCCCCAGTCCAGTTCCTGCGCATTCGTGATGCCTTTTTTCGCGAGCCAGTCCTTGATGCCGAGCGGCACGAGAAAGAGCGGCGGCCCGCCAGGCTGCGCGTTCAACGCCTCGACGCTCGCGGTGTCGAGGTGGTCGTAGTGGCTGTGCGAGATCAGCACGACGTCGATATGCGGCAGTTCGTCGAGCGCGAGACCCGGCGGCACGCGCCGCTTCGGCCCGGCGAACGTGAAGGGCGACGCGCGCCCGGAAAACATCGGATCGGTGATCACATTGACGCCGTTGATCTGCAGCAAGGCGGTCGCGTGGCCGATCCACGTCATCGTATCGTCGCTGCGGTTCGCCTTGATCCACGCAACGTCGGGGTGATCGACGGGAAACGCGTAGCCGTTCGCGGGTGGTGGCGGCAAGCCGTGCGTCCAGCGGTTCCAGCGCCATTTCCATACCGAGCCGCGCGCGAGCGGTCCGTCGTTGTTCTCGTAACCGTTTTCGGTGCGCGGCGCGTGATGGATGCCGCTTGCGGCGAGCTTGTCGGGCGATGGATCGGGCTGCTGCGCGCCGACGGCGCAATTCGCCGACGCGGCGCTCAGAACGATGGCGGCGCAGACGAGGCGCGAGCGGAACCGGAGTGGCATCGTGTATCGAATGGGCTGCAGCCGTAGAATCGAGGGTGCGACAGTGTAGACCGGACGCCGCGTCCTACGCCCGCGCGGTGGCGGAACGACCGTCGCCTTTGATCGCGTCGTGGCTGCGGAATCGTTCATCTTCACGCCATCTGCTGCGCGCAATCTCGATCGGCGTCCGTTTGCCGTCAACACCGCATAACGGAACAATTGTGCCTGTGCCCGAATTGCAAAATGCAATGAAGTGCCGTTCGTGGCGACATAAAAGCAGCGAAGCGGCGCAAATCGTGCATTTTTTTGCGCTTAATGCGTTTCGACCGGCACGATTCAAACCGTCAAAATCCAAAATAAGGCAAAATTCGGGGCATTCGCGTCGGCCGTGGCTTCGCCGGCGGCATTTCCCAACCTTTCTCGACCAAGAGCAAAGCGATGAGTAACAAGCAACCTACGATCATCTACACCCTGACCGACGAAGCCCCGCTGCTCGCGACGAGTGCTTTTCTGCCGATCATCCGTACGTTTACCGCTCCGGCTGGCGTCAATGTCGAGACCAGCGACATTTCCGTGGCCGGCCGTATCCTCGGCGAGTTCGCGGAATTCCTGAAGGAAGAGCAGCGCGTGCCGGACAATCTGGCCGAGCTGGGCCGCCTGACGCAAGACCCGGACACGAACATCATCAAACTGCCGAACATTTCGGCGTCGGTGTTCCAGCTGGTCAGCGCGATCAAGGAACTGCAGTCGAAGGGCTACAAGGTTCCGGATTATCCGGAAGACCCGAAGAACGACGAAGAAAAAGATATCCAGAAGCGTTACTCGAAGTGCCTCGGCAGCGCGGTGAACCCGGTTCTGCGCGAAGGCAATTCGGACCGCCGCGCGCCCGCCGCCGTCAAGAACTACGCGAAGAAGCACCCGCACAGCATGGCCGAGTGGAGCATGGCGTCGCGCACGCACGTCGCGCACATGAAGCATGGCGACTTCTACCACGGCGAAAAGTCGATCACGAACGACAAGGCACGTGAAGTCCGCATGGAACTCGTCACGAAGCGCGGCGAGACGATTGTGCTGAAGCCGAAGGTCAAGCTGCAGGACGGCGAGATCGTCGACAGCATGTTCATGAGCAAGAAGGCGCTGGTCGAGTTCTACGAAGACCAGATGGAAGACGCGCGCAAGACGGGCGTGATGCTGTCGCTGCACGTCAAGGCGACGATGATGAAGGTCTCGCACCCGATCGTCTTCGGCCACGCCGTCAAGGTGTTCTACAAGGACGCGTTCGCGAAGCACGCGAAGCTGTTCGACGAACTGGGCGTGAACGTCAACAACGGCCTCGTCGATCTGTACACGAAGATCGAGGCGCTGCCGGAATCGCAGCGCGATGAAGTGATCCGCGACATGCACGCGTGCCACGAGCACCGTCCGGCGCTGGCGATGGTCGATTCGGCCAAGGGCATCTCGAACCTGCACGCACCGAACGACGTGATCGTCGATGCATCGATGCCCGCGATGATCCGCGCAGGCGGCAAGATGTGGGGCGCCGACGGCCGTCCCGCCGACACGAAGTGCCTGATCCCGGAAAGCACGTTCGCGCGCATCTACCAGGAAATCATCAACTTCTGCAAGACCAACGGCGCATTCGATCCGAAGACGATGGGCACGGTGCCGAACGTCGGCCTGATGGCGCAGAAGGCGGAAGAATACGGCTCGCACGACAAGACCTTCGAGATTGCCGAAGACGGCGAAGCGCGCATCGTCGACAACGCGACGGGCGAAGTGCTGAGCGGCCTCACGCAACAGGTCGAGCAAGGCGACATCTGGCGCATGTGCCTCGTGAAGGACGCGCCGATCCGCGACTGGGTCAAGCTCGCCGTCACGCGCGCGCGCAACTCGGGCATGCCCGTGGTGTTCTGGCTCGACCCGTACCGTCCGCATGAAAACGAACTGATCCACAAGGTGCAGGCATACCTGAAGGATCACGACACGGACGGTCTCGAGATTCATATCATGTCGCAAGTGCGCGCGATGCGTTACTCGCTGGAGCGCGTGATCCGCGGCCTGGACACGATCTCGGCGACGGGCAACATCCTGCGCGATTACCTGACCGACCTGTTCCCCATCATGGAACTGGGCACGTCCGCGAAGATGCTGTCGATCGTTCCGCTGATGGCGGGCGGCGGCATGTACGAAACGGGCGCGGGCGGCTCGGCGCCGAAGCACGTCAAGCAGCTGGTCGAAGAAAACCATCTGCGCTGGGATTCGCTGGGCGAGTTCCTCGCGCTGGCGGTGTCGCTCGAAGAGCTGGGCATCAAGACGGGCAACGCCCGCACCAAGGTGCTGGCGAAGACGCTCGACGCGGCCACCGGCAAGCTGCTCGACAACAACAAGAGCCCGTCGCCGAAGACGGGCGAACTCGACAACCGTGGCAGCCAGTTCTACCTCGCGATGTACTGGGCGCAGGAACTGGCCGCGCAGACGGACGACGCGGAGCTTGCTGCCAAGTTTGGCCCGCTGGCCAAGGTGCTGACGGAGAATGAGAAGACTATCGTCGGTGAACTGGCGGACGTGCAGGGTAAGGGTGTCGATATCGGCGGCTATTACCAGCCGGACTTTGCGAAGCTGGAAGCAGTGATGCGGCCGAGCAAGACGCTGAATAACGCGCTGGCAGCGGTGACGGCTTAAGCCTTCTGACTGTAGCGATTTAGGCGGAGCCCGCACATTCTGGTTTGGATGTGCGGGCTTTTTGCTGCGCAGAAGAGTTGGTTTGCTGGGGTTTGCGCTGGCATCCGCGTGATGGTGTTTGCCGTTCAGGCGTCGCCCCTGTGCGGGGCGGCACCTACTTTTCTTTGCCGCCGCAAAGAAAAGTAGGCAAAAGAAAGCGGCTAACACCGCCAATTCTTGTTCTTGCCTGAGGGCCCCCAAATGGTCTTATGCTTCACGCGGCAGCGTTTCTGCTTGCCCGCGTTGCCAACGCTCTAACAGGCGCCTCACCCACTTCACGTCCCCGCGTTGTAGCACGCCGTGCCAGATATTCGGTCGCCGCCCAGGTGGCAAACTGTGTGTAGGCTTTCAGGCCGTACACGCATCACTCCGGACTGAAAACACAGGCCCGTCGCAACGCTTGCTCTGTGCGCATCACCCGCGTCGCATCATATTGCATCAAACTTCCCACGTTCTATAGCGGCAAACTGTGTGTAGGCTTTCAGGTCTTACACGCATCACTCCGGACTAAAAGGCAAGGTCGGTGTCTCTGGTAAGAGCGCGAACGTGTGTGGTCCGACAAGCTACACACAGTTTGCCACCTGGGCGGCCGCAACCGTTCGCTGCCGCTGGCCGTTGTACGGGTGCATGAAGCGGGGGATGCGCTTGTTAAGACCAATGGCAACGGGCAGGGAACAGCGCGTTATCATCTGAAGTGTGGGACCGGTTGGGGGCCCTCAGGCAATAACAAGAGCTGGCGGTGTTAGCCGCTTTCTTTTGCCTACTTTTCTTTGCGGCGGCAAAGAAAAGTAGGTGCCGCCCCGCACAGGGGCGACGCTTGAACGGCAAACACCATCACGCGGATGCCAGCGAAAGCTATAGCAAAAGCAAACCCAAAACACCAACAACGCCTGCGCGAGCCAAAACCTCAACCTTGAGCCGCGTGCAACGCATAAACATCAATCAACTGCATGCGCGCTCAACACCAAGCGTTCTTCGCTTCGCTGTTCTTTTCGCGGCTCGCGGACCAGGTGCTGCTGTTTCTAGTGCCGCTCGTCGTCTTCCAGACGACCCAAAAGGCGACATGGTCCGGCATCGCATTCTTTATCGAGGCGTTCCCGCGCTATATCGTGTTTCCCGTGTGCGGCGCGCTGTGCGATCGCATGTCGCCCGTTACGGTGCTGCGCGCGAGCCAGCGCTTTCGCGCGATGGCGTGCGCCGTGGGCATCGCGGGCTTTGCGGTGGCGGGTGGAATTGGCTGGCTGATCGCGCTGTCCGCCGCATGCGGCACGCTGACCAGCCAGGGGCTCGTCGCGCGCGAAGTGCTGCTGCCGCAGGTGTTCACGTCGGAGCGCTTCGAGAAGGTGCTGTCGTATGCGCAGATCGCCGATCAGGTCGGCGTGGTGCTCGGCCCGATGCTCGCAGGTTTGCTGCTCGGCTGGTGGCGCTGGGAATACGTCGTCGGCGTCGCGGCCGTGCTGTTTTTCGCCGCCGATGGCGCGACGCTCTTCTGGCAGCGCGCGAGCGCTTTCGAATGGACGCCGCACGGGCATGCAGGCGGCGCCTGGCTCGCACCCGTAAAAACGGCGCTGGCGCATGTCGTGAAACTGCCGGGTCTGAGCCGGCTGGTCGCGCTGGCCGCCGCCGAGAATCTCGTGATCGGCGTGACGCTCGCGACCTCGGCCGCGATGGTGACGGGACTGCACCGCCGGCCGGATGCGTTCTACGCGTTCGTGCAGACGGCGGGCGCGATCGCGACGATCGTGATTCTGCTGCTGATCGCGCGTGTGCGGATTCCGCGCAAGGCGCTCGGGATCGTGTCGTTTCTCGCGATCTTCGCGGGCGGGCTGCTCGCGGGCGTGAGTCCTTCCGTGTGGGGCTACGTCGCGGGCTTTCTGCTGATCGTCGGCTTCGACAAGATGTTCAGCATCTATATCCGCAGCGTACGTCAGGCGATCATTCCCGCGAAGGACTACGGTAAGACGCTTGGCGTCGTCATCATGCTCAACAACCTGACGCAGCCGCTGGCGGGTTTGCTGGTCGGCGTGTTTTCGGGGAATGGGCGCATGAGCGCGGTCGTTGTGGCGATCTCGCTCGGGATGGGCGCGCTGGGGCTGATCGTCGTGCTCGTGGGTTTCGGCGCGGGGCGGCGTCGAGTGCACGTTGCGCCGCTGAGCAAGCAGACGCCCGACAGCGCCGACTGAGCGTGAACTGTCACAATGACACGTTAGCTTTTCTTCACGGAGCGCGATCGACATGCCATCGGACGACGAGCTGAAACACTTCGTAGCGCACGGCGCGGCGCCGCTGCCCGAAGCACAGGAAGAAGGTTTCGTGGATAGCGCTGGCGCGCGCATCGCGTGGTCGACGTACGGCGCGGGCCACCCCGTGGTGCTGTTGCACGGCGGCCTCGGACATCGCGGCAACTGGGGTTATCAGGTGCCCGCGCTGGTTGAGGCTGGCTACCGCGTGATCCTGATCGACAGCCGCGGACATGGCCGCAGCACGCGCGACGCGCAACCGTACAGCTACGAGCTGATGGCTTCCGACGTGCTCGCCGTACTCGACGCTCTGCAAGTACAGAAAGCAGCCTTCATCGGCTGGAGCGACGGCGCGTGCACCGCGCTGATTCTCGGCCGGCGCGCGCCGCAGCGCGTCGCGGGCGTGTTCTTCTTCGCGTGCAACATGGACCCCGGCGGCGCGAAGCCATTCGTGCCGACGCCCGTGATCGACCGCTGCTTCAGGCGGCATCGCGCGGACTACGAGGCGCTATCGGCAACGCCGGGCGAGTTCGACGCCTTCGTCGCCGCGGTCAGCGAGATGCAGCGCACGCAGCCCGATTACTCGGCCGACGATCTCGCGCAGATCCGCGTGCGCGTGACAGTCGCAATCGGCGAGCACGACGAATTCATCAAGCAGTCCCACGCCGTGTATCTGGCGCAAACCATCGCGGACGCCGAGCTGATCGTGTTGCCGAACGTCAGCCATTTCGCGCCGCTGCAGCGGCCTACGCTGTTCAATGGCGTGATCGAGCGGTTCGTGGGAACCGCTTTCGAAGCGGACGACTGAAGCCGCTCAGTCGGCCTTGGCGCCGACTTTCTCGCTCGCGTTGCTGTCGTTCTTTTCGTCCTCTTCCCAGCCGCCGCCGAGCGCGAGGAACAGATTCACCTGATCGACCGCGACCTGGCCTTCGGCCGCCGACACCTGCGCGGCAACGCTCGTGAGCGTGCGCGTCGCGTCGAGATCGTCGATGAAGGTGTCGCGGCCCGCGGCGTACAGGCGATGCGTTTCATCCGCCGACTGGATGGCCGACTTGTACGCGGTGCGCAGCGCGTCGGCGCGCGTCGTATCGGATGCGTAGGTGGACAGGCTCGTCTGCGTCTCGCGCAGCGCGTTCAGCACGACGCCGTCGAAGTGCGCGAGCGCGCCGCCCGTCGCGGCTTCCGCTTCGTGGACGCGGGCGCGCTGGCCGTTGATCGGGAACGTCCAGCTGATCAGCGGACCGAACGCCCAGCGGTTCGTGGTCGGGCCGAACAGATCCTCGACGACGCCGACCGAGCCCGCCGATGCGCCAATGCTCACGGTCGGATACAGCGCCGCTGTCGCGACGCCGATGCGCGCCGTCGATGCCGCCAGTAGCCGTTCGGCCTGGCGCACGTCCGGGCGGCGCTTGAGCAGCGCTGCGCCATCGCCGACGGGAATCGGCTGCTTCAGATGCGGCAGCCGGCTGCAGGCGAGGGCGGCGGGCGGCAGATCGGACGGCGCGCGCGCGAGCAGCATCGCGAGCCGGTACTGCGCGGCGCGGCGGCGCGCGACGAAGCGCGGAATGTCGGCGGCGAGCGTGTCGGCCTGCGTCTGGCCGCGCGTCACGTCCGGCTGGTTGCCGCGGCCCGCGTCGCGCAGACGTTGCGTGAGCTTGACCCGTTGCTTTTGCAAGGCTAGCGACTTCTGCGCGATCTCCAGTTCTTCCGCTGCCGAGCACGATTCGACGTAGGCGCGCACGACATCGGCGACGACCGTGATGCGCGCGAGATCGCTTGCGGCTTCGACGGCTTCGTCGTCGGCCTTCGCGGCTTCGACGCCGCGCCGCAGCTTGCCGAACAGATCGATCTCATACGACACGCTCAGATCCAGCGCGCCTTCGTTGACGACGGGAATCTTTTCCGTCAGCAGATACTGTTCGGCGGATTCCTGCGCGCGCGAGAAGGCCGCCGACGTCTTGCCGGAAAAGCCGCCCTGTTCGTTCGCAAAGTCGAGCTGCGCGCGCGAGCGCGCGAGATTGGCCGCGGCGACGCGCAGATCGGTGTTGGACGACAGCGCCTCGGTGACCAGCTGATCGAGCACGGGGTCGTCGTACAGACGCCACCACTTCGACGGCACGGCTTGCTGCGTGACGGGCGCCTTGTCCGCGCCGTCGATGGCCGCGTTCGCATACGGCGCGTTGACGGCCGCGTTTTCGGGCAGCTTGTAGTTCGGGCCGACCGTCGTGCAGCCGTTCAGTGCAAGCGCAACAGGCAACAAAGCAGGCAGTAACGCCAGGCCGGCGCGCGTTGCCGTGAGGGACGGAAAGCGTTTCATTGCGATGCGCCCGATGCAGAATGCGTAGCGCTAGACGGCGCGGTGCCGACGATAGCGGCGCCCGTGGCTGAAGCCCCCGCGCCAGCCGATGCAGCCGTCGCATCCGATGCCGCCGGGCGCCGTCCCATCGAAGGCCCGATGCCGCGCACCGACACCGTCGCGGTGCGGCCCGCGATCATGCGGAAGTCGGCGGGCACTTCGTCGAGTGCGACGCGCACGGGAATGCGCTGTGCGAGGCGCACCCAGCTGAATGCCGGGTTCACGTTCGGCAGCAGGTTCTGGCTTTGCTGGCGGTCGCGGTCCTCGATCGCGGCGACGATGCTCAGCACATGGCCGCGCAGCACGCCCGGCTCGCCCATCACCTTGATGTCGACAGGCTGGCCGATGTCGATGCCGTGCAGCTTGGTTTCTTCGAAATAGCCGTCGACGCGGAACGAATGCATGTCGACCACCGACAGCACCGCGCGTCCCGCCGAAATGTACTCGCCGACACGCGGCGCGCGATCGTTCAGATAGCCGTCCACTGGACTCACGATCACCGTGCGCTGCAGGTTCAGGCGCGCCGTATCGATCGCGACTTCGGCGTCGGCCAGCGCGGCCGTGGCTGTTTCGACACGCGAGTGCGTCTCTTCGACGACTTC
This sequence comes from Paraburkholderia hospita, assembly GCF_002902965.1. GTDB lineage: Bacteria > Pseudomonadota > Gammaproteobacteria > Burkholderiales > Burkholderiaceae > Paraburkholderia > Paraburkholderia hospita. Next base: position 1,662,240 of record NZ_CP026106.1, read on the forward strand.
ACGCGCGACGAGATTACCGAGCGCACGGTTGCGGGCATCTTCGCGGCGCGCCTGATCGAGCGTCGCACGGCGCTGCTGCGCGGTGGCCTGCGCGTTGCGCAGCGCGAGCGTATAGCGCGCCTGGTCGATCACGAACAGCACCTCGCCTTGTTTCACCTGCTGGTTGTCGACGACCTTGACCTCGGTGATGAGGCCGGATACGTCCGGTGCAACCTGGATCACGTCGGCGCGTACGTGACCGTCGCGCGTCCACGGCGCGAACATGTAGTAGTCGACCAGCTTCCATAGCACGGCCGCTGCGATCACGACAACGATAAGAGTGAGCAGGATCTGCCCGACTGAGAACCAGGTTTTTTTCACGTTATGAACCGGTGCGAAACGATGACGACAAGCCCCAGCACCAGAACATAAATGCCGAGATCGAAAATGGAACGGTGCCAGATGAAGCGGTAAACGCCGATGCGCGCGAACACGTTGCGCAAGACCAGGTTCACCAGATAGGCGATGAACATCAGCACCAATACGGCTGGCACGAATACGCCGAGAATGTCGATTTCGCCGATCATATGCGTCGACAGAAACTAAGAGATGGGTTTCGCATCAGGCTGCGGTCTCCGGTTGGGGCGGCGGATTGCTGCCGGGCGCGGGATGCGGCGGAAACAGCGACAGGCGCATGCCGACCAGCGCGTGCAGCGTCTCGCGCAGCCAGCGCTCGCCGGAAGTCGCAGCGGGAGCGGGCGCGGAGCCTTGTTCCGCCGCCTGTCCCTCTTGTCCCTGCTGCGTGCCGCCTTGCGTCTGCGCGATGTTGCGCGTGGTCACTTGCGCGACGGCGGCATCGATCGTTTCGATCAGTGCGGCGGGCACCGGCTGCCGTTCGCGGCGCGCGATACATTGCTCGAAATACTGCCGCACGCCGACGAGCACGTCATCGATGGAGCCTTGCAAGTCGTGTGTCAGCTTGCGGCGCGTGCGTCGCAGGTCGAGCGCGTTCAGCGCGACGCGGAAGTCGCGGAAGCTTTCGATCGACGGATGGCGGTGCGAGTCCGAGGCCGCGTGGCGCGGCAGCAGTTGCATCAGCCGGTCGAGCATGCGCGAGTACAGATTGCGCTGGTCCTCGATCGCGGCCGTCGATGCGCTCACCACGACGTCGGCCCATGCGGAACGCGTGAGCCGCCCGGCGGCGAGTTCGGCGCCGAACGGCCGCGTGATACGCGTCCAGATGAAAGCGAACAGCAAGCCCGCGACGCCCGCCAGATTGCTGTTGATGAACACGAAGAAGTCGGCCTCGTAAGCGCTCTGAATGCTAATGAAGGTCGCCGTGTTGACGGCCGTGAGCAACGTCACGAGCGTGAACTGCGGGCTCGGGATCAGCGTGCCGATGATCAGGAACGGCCCGGAAAAGATCAGGACCAGCATCGCGAAATCGTGGACGTGCGGCAGCACCACGAACACATACAACCCGGCCAGTACGACGCTCGCGCACGTCGCAAGGAAGAACTTGAAGACGGAGGGCGCGGGATCGTCGAGCGCCGCGAAGAAGCAGCAGGAGACAGCGGCGAGCGTGACGGCGGCTGCGCCGTCGTTCCATCCCGACGTGATCCACAGTGCGCACGCGACGATGACCGCGCCGACGGCCGATGCCGTCGAGAACAGCATCATGCCGTAGTCGAAGAAGCGCTCGGTCCCGCCAAGCCGCCAGTGGCGAAAGTGCGGCCGCCACAGGACCGTTTCGTGAACGATGGACGCGCGCAGGCAGCGGATGTCGCGCCAGACGTCGATCACCTGGCCCAGACGCCACAGCGCGTTCGACAGCAGCGCGCCGTCCCAGCTCGCCAGCGCCTGTGCGGAAGGCCGTAGCGCATCGACGCGCGCGCGCAGCGCTTCGGCTTCGTGATCGGGCTCGTCCGCGTATTTGGCTTCGAGCGCGGGCGCCTTGATCCACTTCGCGACGTCCGCGAGCAGCGCCTCGACTTCAGGCGAATGCGCGCCGCGCTGCCGTATCAGTTCGATCAGCGGATCGGCCATCGACGAAATCAGCGGCAGGAATATCTGCATGCGCCCTTGCAGGGCGCGCGCGCGGCGCACGATGTCGGGCCGCGTGTGATCGTAGGTCAATTGGCTCAGCAGGAATTCGAGCCCGTTGACGGTGGCCGCGAGGCGCTGGCGCGAGGCCGAGATCGTCGCGCCGGCAATATGGCCGGACAGCGTCTCGCTCGCGTAGAACGCGGCGTCGCGGAACCAGGCGTCGGTGCGCTCGATCAGTGTCGGCGCGAGCCGGCTCGGAAACACCACGCTGCCGACGATGCTCGCGACCACGATGCCGACCAGGATCTCTTCCGTACGCGTGATGGCAAGATCGAAGACGGTGGTCGGGTTGGTGACGGCGGGCAGCGCGATCAGCGGCAGCGTGTAGCCGGCGAGCAGGCACACGTAGCTGCGCGCGGTGCGGTCGTTCAGCGACACATAGAGCATCGTGCCCGTCCACAGCCCGACGATCGTGCTGAACAGGAACGGCGACTCGACGAAGGGCGGCACGATCAGCACCGCGCCCGCCGCGCCGAGCGCCGTGCCGAGCGCGCGGTACAGCGCCTTCGAACGGGTCGCGCCGACGAACGGATTCGAGACGATATAGACGGTTGCCATCGCCCAGTAGGGGCGGGGCAGTTCGAGCGCAAGGCCGATGTACAGCGCGATCATCGCGGCCGCGAAGGTCTTGGCGGAAAACAGCCAGTCGCGGACTGAGGGATAGGCCATGGCGGTTATGCGTTGCGTTTGCTGCCGGATCGTGCGGCAGCGGCTGGCTCGTCGGATACGCCCTTGTCGGAAGTGACTGTAGCATCCAGCGACGCGTTGAACGCATTCAGCACCCGCAACGTCGTCTCCAGGTCTTCGCGGCTCACGCCCTTGAGCACGCGCGCGCGCAGCTCCATCAGCCGCTCTTCCATGCGCGCGGTGACGGCGCGGCCTTCGTCGGTGAGGGTGATGGTCTTGGCGCGCTTGTCGTCGGGATCTTCGTCGCGGCGCACCAGCCCGGCCGCGCACAACTGATCGAGCAGCCGCACCAGCGACGGGCCTTCGATCCCCACATGTTCCGCGAGCGTCACCTGACGCACGGCCTCGCCAAGGCGGTTAGCGGTAAGCAAAGGACCCGCACACGCTTCCGACACGTTGTAGGCGGACAACACGCTATGGCTCGTGCGGCGCCAGCGGCGCGCGGCGACGACCAGCGTGCTGCTGACGGAGCGGCGTAGAAGGTGGAGATTGACCATGGGCCGGGATTGTATGTCGATTTTTATTCGTTAGCATCCTATCGACATAAATTTTTAAGGAAATGCTTCAAAATTTGCTTACGCTGTGTTTCGCAGGCGAGCGGCGGCGGGGCGCTCGCCTGTCTCCGGCCGCTTTTCGAGCGTCCAGGCGGACTCACTCGTCGTTCAGACCCTTGCCTTCGAGAATCATCGGCATGCATTTCTCGATCCGCGATTCCCGCGTTTTCGATTGCTTCGCCGACGAGAAGTGGAGCAGATAGGCGCGTTGCCGTCCGGGTGTCAGCGCTTCGAAAGCAGTCTTGAGCCTAGGCAACTTGTCGAGTTTGGTCTGGAATTCCTCGGCGACTTCAAACTCTTCGGTCGATTTGTGGGCCACTTTCAGGCCGGCTTTTTCGACTTCGATAGCCGCGCGGATATAGGTCTTCAGAACGGATTTCAGCTTGACGATTTCCTGCAGACTCGTGAATCGCACCTGCCGGGCTGACTGCACGTTCTCTGTCTGCTGGATCAAGATGCCTTTCGGGTCCTTCAGCAACGCGCCCTTGACGAACAGGATCGCGCAGTATTCCTTGAAGCCGTGAATGAGCACGACGTTTTTGTCGTCGACCGTGTAGCACGGAACGCCCCATTTCAACTCCTCCGTGACGGGGCATTCCAGCACGATCGCTCTGAGTTTTTCGGTTTCTTCACGCCACTGTTTGAGTTTGCCGATATAGGCGTCGACCTTGGGATTCATTTTTGTCCCTCAGAAATAAGGCGAGCCTATGGTACCGCCCGGCGCCAGGGGCGGCAAACCGGGCGAGAAGCGATCGGGCGAGAAGCGATCGGGCTAGAAGCGATCGGCGCGGAACGGATGCGGGTCGGCGACCGGCGCGGCGCCCGTCATCATTTCAGCGAGCAGGCGCCCCGTGACGGGTCCGAGCGTCAGTCCGTGGTGCGCATGGCCGAACGCGAACCACAGGTCCTTGTGGCGTGTCGCGGGGCCGATGATCGGCATCATGTCCGGCGTGCACGGACGCCGGCCGAGCCACGGACGCTCATCGAGCCGCGCGCCGAGCGGGAAGGTATCGCGCGCGATCGGTTCGATCGCATCCAGTTGCACGGGGGTTGCCGGCGCGTCACAGGCGGCCAGTTCCGCGCCCGTCGTCAGCCGGATGCCGCGCGCCATCGGCGTGATCATGTAGCCGATCTCCGTGTCGAGCACGGGTTGATTCAATCGCGCGCCGTCCTGCGCCGCGTAGTGCATGTGATAGCCGCGCTTGACTGCGAGCGGCAACCGGTAGCCGAAGCGCGCGCTGACAGTATCCGACCAGGGACCAAGCGAGATCACGGCCGACTGCGCGTCGATGCGGCCCGCCTCCGTGTCGACACTCCAGTGCGGTTCGAGTGTCGACGCATCGCCGATGAAGATACGCCCGCCAAGCTGCTCGAAGTACCGCGCGTAGGCCGTGACGAGCGCGTTGGGGTCGCTGACGGACTCGGCGTCGGTGTAGCGCAACGCGCCCAGCAGCGCGTGGCTCAGCGACGGCTCCGCGTGCCTTAGTTGTATTGCATCAAGTGCGTCGAAGGTGACGCCGTATTCGGCTTGCCAGCGCTCGACGTCGCGCAACGCGGCATCCTGCTTGCCTGCGCTGCGAAACACTTTCAGCCAGCCGCCCGTGCGCACCAGCGCCTGCGCGCCCGAAGCGTCGATCAACGCGCGATGCTCGCTGACGCAATGCTCGATCAGCGTCGCATACGCGCGCGCGATGGCCGTATGACGATCGGCGCGCGAGTAGTGCCAGTAGCGGTACAGGAACGGCAGCAGCTTCGGCATCGCGCTGAAGTGATAGCGGACATCGAGCGAGCGGTTGCGCGCGTAGCGCAGCAGCGTGCTGGCGTCGCGCGGAAACGCATACGGGTAGACGCCTTCGCGCTGGATCAGCCCCGCGTTGCCGAACGACGTCTCGTTGCCCGGCGCCTTGCGATCGACGAGCGCCACGGCCAGCCCGCGCTTTTGCAGATGCACGGCAATCGACACGCCCACCATGCCGCCACCGAGTACGACGGTATCGAACTTCATTGCTGCTTATCCTCGCGCGATGACGTCATGCGAGCGCCGTCACGGCGATTTCGACATCGAGGCCCGGCTTCATCAACAGGGCCTGCACGCAGGCGCGCGTCGGCGCGTGGCCCGTCGGCACCCATGCATCCCACACGGCGTTAAATTCGTCGAAGTGCTTCGGGTCGCTCAGCCACACGTTCGCGGTGAGCACGCGCGTCTTGTCGACGTTTGCGGATGCGAGCAGCGTGTCGATGCGCGTGAGGATTTGCGTCGTCTGAACGGTGATCGATGCGCCCGCCGTGTCCGGCACCTGGCCGGACAGATAGACGATGCCGTTGGCAATCACCACCTGGCTCATGCGGGCGTTGGTTTGCAGTCGCTGGATTTCGTTGGACATGATGGATATCGCTGGTTTAGACGGAGGACATGCCGGCCTGAGCTTCGCCGGTGGAATTGAAAATGGGCGGCGCGGTGACGATCGATTTGAGCGCCGGGTTCGGCTGCGTGAGCCGCGACAGATCGGGACGCGGGCGGCGCAATGCGGGGTTCGTGTCGAAAGCCTGTTCCATCGCGCGCGCCACGGCCAGCGTCTTGAGGTCGCCATGAAACGGCCCGACGATCTGCAAGCCGAACGGCATGCCTGCCTCATCGACGCCGCATGGCAGCGACAGCGCGGGATGCGTCGTCAGCGTCACTACATACGTCAGCGCGAGCCAGCGGTAGTAGTTCTCCTGCGCGCGTCCGTTGATCTGCGCCGCGTAAAGCTCGCGCCACGGGAACGGCGAAACGGGCGTGGTCGGCGAGAGGATCACGTCGTAACGGTCTAGCGCTGACTGGAAGCGCCGGAAAATGCGCGTCTGTTCCGCCTGCGCCCACGCGCTGTCGGCGAGCGTCATCGCGGCGCCCATCTCGTAGTTCGCGCGCGTGTTCGGACCGAGCGCGCCCGGGTCGCGCGCATACGCGTCGCTCAAGCCCGCCACGAAGCTTTCCGCGCGAATCACGTCGAAAGCGCGGTGCGCGTCGCCGAGATCGAACTGGACCGGCTCGCAGGTTTGCACCATCGGCGCGAGCGCGGCCATGCGCGCGCGGAAGAGGGCGCGGATTCCATCGTCGACGTCGCAGCAGCCGAAGTCTTCCGTATAGCCGACGCGCAACGTGGCGAGATCAAGCGCGGGCAGCGTTGCGAAGCGGAGTGGATCGACTTCGTAGCTGAGAGGATCACCTGTGGAAAGGCCTGCTGTCGCCGCGAGTTGCAATGCCGTCTCTTCGACGTCGCGGCCCATCGGCCCGACCACGGAAATCGGCGTCCAGCCCAGCAGCCGCCGCGAGTTGGGCACGAGCCCGGCGGACGGCCGGAAGCCGACCACGCCGCATTTCGATGCGGGAATGCGCAGCGAGCCGCCCGTATCGGAGCCGGTGCAGACGGGCAGCATGTCGCAAGCGAGCGCCGCCGCCGAGCCGCCTGATGAGCCGCCCGCGTTCAGTTCCGGATTGAACGGATTGCCCGTCGCGCCCCACACGGGGTTGCGCGTGTTCGCGCCCGCGCCGAGTTCGGGCACGTTGGTCTTGGCGACGAGAATCGCGCCCGCCGCGCGCAGCCGCTCGACCAGCACGACATCGCGCGACGGCACATGGCTGCGCGACATCGGCGAGCCGTACGTGGTCAGCAGGCCCGCCGTGTCTTCGAGATCCTTCACGCCAAGCGGCAGCCCGTGCAGCAGCCCGAGCGGCTCGCCGTCCAGCACCTTGCGCTCGGCCGCCTTCGCGGCCTTGCGCGCGTCGTCGTAACAGGTGGCCGTGATCGCATTGACGGCGGGGTTGAGGGCTTCGATCCGCTCGATGCAGGCGTCGAGCAGTTCGACGGGGGAAATCTCTTTCGCGCCGATCATCCGGCGCAATTCGACGGCGTTGCGGGCGACGAGGTCGTCGTTATCAGACATGGTTCAGGTTCCGGGTTATTCCTGCTTGTTCCTGCTTGTTCGTGATGTCGAATGAGGTCAGTCGAGCGCTTCGCCCGTGCGGTCGCGCAGCCAGATGACGGGCACGAGCGACACCGCGCAGGCCGCCGCAACGTACCACGCGGGCGCGAGCGGGTTGCCCGTCAGCGCGACGAGCCAGCTCGCGACGAACGGCGAAAAGCCGCCGAAGAACGACGCGCTCACCACATAGGTTAGCGCGATGCCCGTCGCTCGCACATGTTTCGGGAACAGTTCGGGGATCATCACGAGCACGGGCACGATCTGCCCGGCGACGAACAGCGCGAGAAACGCGGACACGGCGCACAGCATCAACGTCGAAGGCTGCGCCGACAACCACGCGAACGCGGGATACACCGTAAGCAGCAGCGTCACGCGCGATATGACGAGCACGCGCTTGCGGCTGAAGCGGTCGGCGAGCTTGCCCGCGATGGGCGCCGCGACGAACAGCACGAGCGAGCTGATCACGCCCGACGCAACCGACGCCGTCGACGACAGATGCAGCGTACGCACCGCATGGCTCGGCAGAAAGAACGCGGTGATATAGACGGAAACGGAACCGCCGAGTTCGGCAAAGGTGCCGAGTATCGTCAGCTTCAGATGCGTGGTGAGCGCCGCTTTCAATGCGCCGCGCCGATGCGTGCGGGCGGATGACGCATCGCTGAGTGTCTCTTCGAGGCGCCTGCGGATCAGCATGCCGACGGGCGCCGCGACGATGCCGAGCACGAACGGAAGGCGCCAGCCCCATGCGAGCACGGCGTCTTTCGGCAGCGAGACATTGATGAGCGTGGCGACGGCGGCGCCGAGCGCGAGACCGAGCGCCGTCGCGGCGAAGTTCCAGCTGGCGAAAAACGCGCGCGTCGAGTCCGACGCGTATTCGACGAGCAGCGTCGTGCCGGGGCCGAACTCGCCACCCGCGGCGAAGCCCTGAATCAGACGCGCGGCGAGCACGATGAAAGGCGCGGCCATTCCGGCGACCGCATAGGGCGGCGCGCAGGCGATCAGCGCGCAGCTCAGCGCCATCAGCATGATGGTCAGCACCATCGCCTTCTTGCGGCCCGCGCGGTCCGCGTACGCACCGATCACAATGCCGCCCAGCGGCCGCACGACGAAGCCGACGCCGAACACGCCGATCGACAGCAGAAACTGGTTCACGGGCGATGCGGATGGGAAGAACAGCTGCCCGATCTGGATCGCGAAGAAGCTGTAGATGGTGAAGTCGTAGAACTCCAGCGCCGTGCCGAGCGTCGTCGCGGCGATGACCTGGGTTTTCGACAGACCGGCTTTTTCCAATGCAAGCGTTGACACGTCGACCGCTCCTGAGTGGAACTGCATGGGACTGGAATCGATGCGAGTTATCATATACGAGAAAAAATAAATTCTCGTATACGACAAAACCCTTTGTCATCCCCTGAGTAATGCCATGGCCAGATCCGTCGCGCGAAAACAACCTGAACCTGTCGAGCCCACGTCACAGATCGATCACCAGGCGGTCGGGGCGCGGCTGCGCGACGCGCGCAAGGCACGCGGGCTGACGCTGATGCAGTTGTCGGAACAGTCGGGCATCGCCGTGTCGACGATCTCGAAGGCCGAGCGCGGCGACATCGCGCTGACCTACGACAAGTTCGCCGCGCTCGCGCATGCGCTGCAGCTCGAGTTCGATGCGATCTTCGGCCGCGCGAAGCACACCAAGCGCGCGGGCGCGAGCGCTATCGTGCCGACGTTCACGGCGTCGGGCCAGCAGATGATCTACGACACGCCCAACTACGAATACGGGATGCTCGCCAACGACCTGACAGGCAAGCGCATGGTGCCGATGCGCGCGCACGTGCGGGCGCGCAAGCTCTCCGATTTTCCCGACTACATTCGCCATGGCGGCGAGGAGTTCGTGTTCCTGCTGGACGGCACGCTCGAACTGCGCTTCGAGACGGGCGCGGTGTTTCAGTTGAAGCCGGGCGATAGCCTGTACTTCGACAGTTCCGTTGGACACGTGTATCTGAGCACGGGGAAAAAGCCCGCTGAAGTGCTCGTGTGCTGCGTGGACACGGACGCGCACCGGCCCGCCGACGCGATCTGAGCGCAAAGCCCGGCGCGGGTAACATGGCGGCTTGAGCGATCTTCGGCGAGGGCGGTTCGTGATGAGCGCGAGCGATCTTTCTGACGTGTACCGGGGTTATATCGACTGTCTTAACCAGCAGGACTGGGCGACGCTGGGGCGTTTCGTCGATGACGATGTGACGTATAACGGCGAGCGTATCGGCTTGTCCGGCTATCGGGCGATGCTGGAGCGGGACTTCCGCGAGATTCCGGATCTTCGTTTTGACATTGCGCTGCTGGTTGCAGAGCCGCCTATGATCGCAAGTCGCTTGCAGTTCGAGTGTTCGCCCAAAGGGACGTTTCTTGGACTCGCCGTCGATGGAAAGAAAGTCGCTTTCGCCGAGAACGTGTTCTATGCGTTTCGCGGCGGAAAGATCGCGCAGGTGTGGTCGGTGATCGACAAGGCGGCCATCGAGACTCAACTCGCGCAGCGCTGAAGCGGAAGTCACTCAGGGAGATTTCATGTTCCGACTATCGACAGCTACGTCTGAACGTCTTGTTCGCTGTCTGTTGCAGGTCTTGATTGCCGGCGTGATCGCGCAGACGTTTGGTTGCGCGTCGAGCAGCACGGCAACGGATACGACGCCGGTCGCGCTGGAAGGCGTACGGCCCAACGGCGTCGCGGTTGACGCGAGCGACGGCGCCGTCTATCTGACTGACGACGCGAAAAGCAGCGTGCTCAGATCGTCCGATGGCCGTACGTTTGCCCCTTATGCGTCGATTCCTCAGCCGCCCGGCCCAGGTATAAGCCTGAGCCAGCTGACCTTCGACGATGCGCGCAATCTGCTGGCCGTGCGCTTTGGATTCGGCAGCGCGAGTGCAGTGTTCGACGTCAAAGGCGCGAATGGCGCAATCATGCTGTCGGGACCCAATCCCGCTCGCCGCAGGCTCGGCATTGCGGCGATTGGTTCGCAGCAGGCGCTGTCGACGTGGTTCGTCAAGGAAGGCAGCGCACCCGCGACAGGCGGCGTGAGCCTGTTGACCTACGATGCAGCTGCGGGCCGCGCCACCGAGCGCGATCTCATCACGGGAATGGGCAAGCCGGTGGGTGTCGTCGTATCGGGCGATACGGTTTTCGTTTCGGATCAGGCGCGCAACGTGATCGTGCGCGCGTCGCTGGCGAACTGGCTGCAGTCAGCGCAGCCGGTTACCGTTGCCGATACGTTCGCGAAGATCGAGAACCCGGACCTGATGGCAGGAGATGGTCAAGGCGCGCTCTACACACACTGCAAGAGTGCGTCGTTGTGTAAGGTCGCGCCGGACGGCAGCGTGAATGAAATCGCCACCGACTTTCACGACGCGCGCGGCGTTGCCGTCGATCCGGCGCGACACCGTCTTTATGTCGTCGATCGCGCAGCGGCAGGCGGAACCAGTTACTTACGGATTCTGCCGCTGAATTGAACTTGCGTCGAAAGACAGGCTTGTCAGTCGACGCCGATAATCACGCTCGATGCCTTGAAGATCGCCGACGCCGCCGCGCCGCTTACAAGCCCGAGCCGGTCGACGCTTTCATTGGTGATGATTGCGGCGATCTCCGCACCGCTTGCAGATGCAACGATCACTTCGCTATTCACGGCGCCCTTCGTGACGGCCGTGACCGTGCCCGCGACGCGGTTGCGTGCCGACACCTTGCCGTTGCCCGCATCGACCATCACGAGCACCGACGACGCCTTCACCAGCGCAAAAGCCGGCTTGCCGGCTGCGAGGCCAAGCGACGACGCGCTGCCGTGCGTGATCACCGCGACGATGTCCAGTCCGTCCTGGGTGCGCAGCGTGACTTCGTCATTGACGGCGCCGGGTTTGACCTCGGTGATCTGTCCGGTGAAATGATTTCGGGCGCTGGTTCGCATGATGATGTTCTCCTCGAATGGGTCCCGCGTTCGTGCCACGGAAACCCGCAGTGTTAAGCCAACCCGAAGTCTATCGTTTATACATAGCGCTGCCGCCCGTGTTTACGCGACATGTAAGGCGCTATATCGTACGACGTAAGCCGCTTCAACTTCGCCTTGATAGGTTCGACGCGTCAAACACGATATATTGACGTGTATATATCGAGCGCACATTTGACATTTTCAGCTAACGACAACGCGGAGCAGTACGTTGAATTCGACACATAAGGAAGCCGTCGGCGAGCATTTCTCGCTGGACGCGATGCAGCACGCAAGAGTCATGACATGGAAGGCCGTCAATGCCATCGCCGCCGACGTACGGCAGGGCATGCGTGAATCGGAGGCGAATGCGCTGGCGCTGCGCATCCTGAAGGATCTCGGGATGGACCGGATCTGGCATCCCGTGCTCGTGCGTTTCGGCGAAAACACGCTGAGAACATTCAAGCAGCGATCGAACGGCGATCCGGTGCTGGCAGACAAGGACATTTTCTTCATCGACCTCGGCGCTGTCTGGGCGAAGCACGAGGGCGATGCGGGCGCCACCTTCGTCTGCGGCGACGACCCGGACATGCAGGCGTGCGCGCAGGCGGCGCGCACGATCTACGACGAAGTCGAGCAGCACTGGCGCGCGACCGGCTGCGCGGGCGTCGATCTGTACGTCTACGCGGCGCAGCGGGCCAATGCGCATGGGTTTCGCCTGAACGTCGATATCAAGGGTCATCGCGTGAGCGATTTTCCGCATGCCATCTACAAGGCGGGCGATCTCGGCGACTTCGACGCGACACCCGCGGCGGGCGTGTGGATTCTGGAGATCCAGATTGCGCATCCGACACGGCCGTTCGGCGCGTTCCATGAAGACCTTCTCGTCTGACGGCTAATGTTCATCCGCCAGCTCGACTACCTCGTCACGTTGGCGCGCGAAAAGCACTTCGCGCGTGCCGCCGACGCATGCCATGTTTCGCAGCCGGCCTTGTCGTCGGCGATCCGGGCACTCGAGTCGGAACTCGGGCTGACGATCGTCAATCGCGGGCGGCGCTTCGTCGGCTTCACGGAAGACGGCGAGCGCGTGCTGGGGTGGGCGCGGCAGACGCTGGCGACGCTGCAGAACATGCGGCAAGACGCGTGCTTGGCGCAGGACCGTCTGGTCGGCAAGCTGCGCGTCGGCGCGATACCGACCGTGATTCCCGTCGCGTCGCGCGTGCTTGCGCCTTGCCTGCGCGAACATCCGCAGATCCGTTACGACGTGCATTCGCTCAGCTCGGAAGCGATTCATCGGCAACTCGACGAACTCGAACTGGATATCGGCCTCACGTATCTCGACTCGGGCGTGCAGGCGGGCTTTGCCGTGCTGCCGCTGTATCGCGAGCGCTCCATTCTGCTTTCGCCGCCGGGCGATCATGCGGATCTCGTGGAGGGCGCATGCAGCTGGCGCGAGTTGGCGGGCCTGCCACTCGGCCTGTTGCCGCAGATGATGCAGAACAGGCAGGTAATCAACGCCGCGTTTCGTCGAGAGCAGGTTCAACCGGAAGTGCTGATCGAATGCGACTCGTTGCTCGCGTTGTACGGACATGTATTGCACGCGGGTATCTCCAGCATCTTTCCGCACAGTCTGCTGAGCGTGCTGCCCGATGGCGATGGCGATGGCGTGCGTCGCGCGTTGCTGATGCCTGAGCTGACGCGTGAAATCGGCCTCGTCGCACGCAATCGCGAGGCGATGCAGCCGCTCGTTGCCGCCTTCTGGCGTTGCGCCGAAGGACTTCGGCTGCAGGACGAATTCGACGCGCTGCTTCCCGTTTGCTGAATCGCTGCAACATCACGTCGCCCCTCAAATACGCTCGTTGATAAGCGACGCTTATCAGGCTATTCGCCCAAACGATTGGACGCACATAGACGCGCCATCGACACTGCTTCACATCGTATGTGATGTATCACGTCGATATGTCGATAGAGCGCCGGCATGAAAATGCGCTCGACCAGACTGGAGCGAGACGAATGGCTAAGGTTCTTTGTGTGCTGTATGACGACCCCGTCAAAGGAATGCCGAAACAGTACGCCCGCGACGGCGTACCCGAAATCACGCGTTATCACGACGGTCAAACGGCCCCGACGCCGAAGGCCATCGACTTCACGCCGGGCGAATTGCTGGGCAGCGTATCGGGCGAACTGGGACTGCGTAAATACCTCGAATCGCTAGGGCATACGCTCGTCGTGACATCGGATAAGGATGGTCCGAACTCGACGTTCGAGCGCGAGCTTGCCGACGCTGAAGTTGTGATCTCGCAACCGTTCTGGCCTGCGTACCTGACGGCCGAGCGCATCGCGAAGGCGCCGAAGCTCAAGCTCGCGCTGACGGCGGGCATCGGCTCGGATCACGTCGATTTGCAGGCGGCCATCGAGCGCGGCGTCACGGTAGCCGAGGTGACTTACTGCAATAGCATCAGCGTCGCCGAACACGTCGTGATGATGATTCTCGGGCTGGTGCGCAATTACCTGCCGTCGCATGAATGGGTGAAGAAGGGCGGCTGGAATATCGCCGATTGCGTCGAGCGTGCTTACGATCTCGAAGCGATGCATGTGGGCACGGTCGCGGCTGGCCGGATCGGTGCAGCCGTGTTGCGCAGGCTCAAGCCGTTCGACGTGAAGCTGCACTACACCGATCGTTACCGTCTGCCGCTCGATGTCGAAAAAGAACTCGGCGCGACGTGGCACCCCGATGTCGAATCGATGGTGAAGGCATGCGACGTGGTGACGATCAACTGTCCGCTGCACCCCGAAACGGAAAACCTCTTCAATGAAAAGCTGATCGCGAAGATGAAGCGCGGCGCGTATATCGTGAATACGGCGCGCGGCAAGATCGTCGATCGCGATGCGATCGTGCGGGCGCTCGAATCGGGGCAACTGGCGGGCTATGCGGGCGACGTGTGGTTCCCGCAGCCGGCGCCGCGCGATCATCCGTGGCGCACGATGCCGCACAACGGCATGACGCCGCATATTTCGGGCACGACGTTGTCGGCGCAGGCGCGTTATGCGGCCGGCACGCGTGAAATCCTCGAATGCTGGTTCGAGAAGCGGCCCATCCGCGACGAGTATCTGATCGTCGATGGCGGCAAGCTGGCGGGCGTCGGCGCGCATTCGTACAGCGCGGGCAATGCGACGTCGGGATCGGAAGAGGCGGCGCGCTTTAAAACGGCGTAAGGGCAATAACGTCGAAGGCCACCCGCAGGTGGCCTTCAATTTTCGTTATCCGCGCGGATCGACGAAAGCGTTAGGCGCTTTGGCGAAGCGTTTGCGCAGCCGCCACCATATTCTTCAGCGCGGGAATCACTTCATCCCATGCACGCGTCTTCAGCCCGCAATCGGGATTGACCCACAACCGTTCCGCCGGAATGCGCCCGGCCGCCTTCTTCATCAGGTTCACGATGTGGTCCTGGCTCGGGATGTTAGGCGAATGAATGTCGTACACGCCCGGCCCGATCTGGTTCGGATAGTCGAAGTCGTCGAACGCATCGAGCAGTTCCATATCCGAGCGCGACGTTTCGATCGTGATCACGTCGGCATCCATGTCGGCGATCGACGCGATGATGTCGTTGAACTCCGAATAGCACATGTGGGTGTGAATCTGCGTTTCGTCCTGCACGCCGTTCGCGGTGATACGGAATGACTCCACCGCCCATTGCAGATACTCGCTCCACTGCGAGCGGCGCAACGGAAGGCCTTCACGCAGGGCCGCTTCGTCGATCTGGATCACACGCACGCCGGCCTTTTCGAGGTCCAGCACTTCTTCGCGGATCGCGAGCGCCAGTTGATGGCACGACACCGAGCGCGGCTGGTCGTCGCGCACGAACGACCAGTTCAGGATCGTGACGGGGCCCGTCAGCATGCCTTTCATCGGCTTCGTGGTTTGCGATTGCGCATATCGAATCCATTCGACGGTCATCGCCTTTGGACGGCAGATGTCGCCAAACAGAATGGGCGGCTTCACGCAGCGCGAACCATACGACTGCACCCAGCCGAACTGGCTGAACGCGTAGCCATCCAGTTGCTCGCCGAAGTATTCGACCATGTCGTTGCGTTCGGCTTCGCCATGCACGAGCACGTCGAGGCCAAGGGCTTCCTGTTCCTTCACGGCCCGCGTGATCTCGCGCTCCATCGCAGCCTTGTAGCCGGCCTGATCCAGTTCGCCTGCCTTGTACTGGCTGCGCGCGTGACGGATGTCGCTCGTCTGTGGGAAGGAGCCGATCGTGGTGGTCGGGTACGCCGGCAGGTTGAGAATCGCGGACTGCTTTTCTGCACGCTGCGGATAGGCGCTCACGCGCTTGCCGAGCGCCGCGTCGATACGCGCAATCGCAGCCTTGACGACCGGGTTGTGCACGCGCGGCGACACGCGCCGGCTTTTGATTGCAGCGGCGTTCGCGTCGAGCGCATCGGCTACCGATGCGCGGCCATTGTTCAGCGCGCCCGCCAGCACCGTCAGTTCGTCGAGCTTTTGCAGCGCGAATGCGAGCCACGATTTGATCTCGGCGTCGAGTTTCTGTTCGCTGTTGAGATCGACGGGCGTATGCAGTAGCGAGCACGAAGGCGCAATCCACAACCGGTCACCGAGCGAACGGTGCAGCGGTTCGAGCCATTCGAGTGCCGCGTTCAGATCGGTCTTCCAGATGTTGCGGCCGTTGATCACGCCAACCGACAGCAATGCTGCGTCGGGGAGCTTCGCCGCGATCTGTGCGACTTCATCGCGCGCATTGATCGCATCGATATGCAGGCCGTCAACAGGCAGCTTGCACGCAAGTTCGAGGTTGTCCTGCAACTGCCCGAAGTAGGTGGCGAGCAACAGTTTGACGCGGCGTGCCGACAGCGCATCGTAGGTGGTGACGAACGCGTCGCGCCACTTCGCGTCGAGTTCCGTCACGAGCACGGGCTCGTCGATCTGCACCCACTCGATGCCTTGTGCCGTGAAGTAGTCGAGCAGCGCCGCATAGACGGGCAACAGGCGCGGCAGCAGCGCGAGCTTGTCGGAGTCGTCCTTTGCCTTGCCGAGCCACAGATAAGTGACGGGCCCGATGATCACGGGCTTCACGTTGACGCCGAGCGCGCGGGCCTCGTTGATCTGTTGGAGTAGACGCGAAGGGTCGAGCGAGAACTGCGTGTTCGCGTCGAACTCGGGGACGATGTAGTGATAGTTCGTGTCGAACCACTTGGTCATTTCGCCTGCCGTCACACCGCCGCAGCACGCGCCGTGCGCTTCGGCGTTCTGCGCCGAGCGTCCACGGGCGACGCGGAAGGCGTTGTCGAGCGTATCGCCGTGAAAGCCGCGCACGCGCTCGGGCAGATTGCCGAGCGTAAAGCTCATGTCGAGCACCTGGTCGTAGAACGCGAAATCGCCGACGGGCACGAAGTCCAGACGCGCCTGATCTCTCCAGTGACGACCGCGAAGTTGCGCGCCGACGGCCTTCAGCTCGTCGCGCGTCGATTCGTTCTTCCAGTATTGCTCGAGTGCGAATTTCAGTTCGCGTTTCGCGCCGATGCGCGGAAAACCCAGATTGTGTGTCGTGACCATCGCTATTCCCCGTCCAGAAAATGAAAACTGGAAGCGATGATAGAATTTTCGATGTATGAATAAAAATGGATTTATTTCATACATCGATTAATTCTGTTCATGGAGCCGTAATGCTGGAGCGCAGTCATCTGATGGTCGTCCGGGAAGTGGAGCGGCAAGGTTCGCTCACAGGCGCCGCCGACGTGCTGAATCTCACGCAATCGGCGTTGAGCCACACGGTGAAGAAGCTCGAGCAGCAACTGGGCACGCCCGTGTGGACGCGTGAGGGCCGATCGATGCGTCTCACGCAGGCGGGCCAGTACCTGCTCGGTCTCGCCAACCGTCTGCTGCCGCAATTCGAGCTCGCGGAAGAGCGCATGAAGCAATACGCCCAGGGCGAGCGCGGCACGTTGCGCATCGGCATGGAATGTCATCCGTGCTACCAGTGGCTGCTGAAGGTCGTCTCGCCGTATCTCGCGCGCTGGCCGGATGTCGATGTCGACGTGAAGCAGCGCTTTCAGTTCGGCGGCATTGGCGCGCTGTTCGGCTATGACATCGATGTGCTCGTCACACCCGATCCGCTGAAAAAGCCGGGCTTGCGGTTCGAGCCCGTGTTCGATTACGAGCAGGTGCTGGTCGTCGCGGACGAGCATGCTTTATCCCGCGAGCCTTATGTGACGCCGGAGCAACTCTCGGCGGAAGTGTTGATCACCTATCCCGTCGAAACCGACCGGCTCGACATCTACACGCAGTTCCTGACGCCCGCGAACGTCGTGCCGAGACGGCACAAGGTGATCGAGACGACCGACATCATGTTGCAGATGGTCGCGAGCGGACGCGGCGTCGCGGCGCTACCGCGCTGGCTCGCGGAAGAGTACGCGGGATGGATGCCGCTCACGCCGCTGCGCCTGGGCAAGAAGGGCATCGCGAAGCAGATCTTTCTCGGCACGCGCGAGGCGGACGATGCGATCGATTATCTGAGCGCGTTCGTCGCGATGGCGCGCAAGGCGGATTGGACAGGGGCGCGGTTTCGGGATTAGGGCTATGGCTGCGTTTAGCGCCCGTAAGCTTTGACGGGTTCGAGCCATTCGATGGTCCGTTCCGCCTTCAACAGGCTCTGCAGCTTGCCCTCATAGTCGACCCGATAATCCTTCTTCAGGTGATAGTCGACAAAGTACTGCGCGCTGCACGCCCAGGTTTCATACAGGACCAACGTATCTGGATCTTCCGTCGACCGATGGAGGTATGTGTTCACGAAGTCCGGCTCATGCGACATTGCATCGAGCACCTTCACGAGGCTCGAATACAGCTCGTCGCGAGCTTCAGGCTTGCCGGGAAGGCGGACGATGAACGAAATCGTTTCAGACATGGACAGACTCCTGAGTTTCAAAGAAGGAATGAGGCGTATTCTGGACCGGTCGGTCTCAAATGACGTTCGAAGGCGTTGGCGGGAACGTTCGAAAGCATCGAATGTGGTCGGCCGTCGTTTCCTTCACAATTAGCGAGGCTGGGTTGAGGTGCGACCAGTTAGAGACCGTCCGGTCTACAATGTCCGCTGATACAGGAAATCGAAATGGCACGTCCACGAGAGTTCGATGAAGACTACGTTCTCGATCAGGCCTTACATGTCTTCTGGGACAAGGGCTACGACTCGACGTCGCTAGCCGATCTTCAGGAAGCGACGGGACTCACGAAGTCCAGCCTGTACAAGGCGTTCGAAAGCAAGGAAGGGCTGTTCCGGCGGGTCGTCGAGCGCTACCATCGCGACCATCTGGGCTTTCGCGTACACGCGTTGGCGCAACCGACGCCGAAGCGGATCGTCGAGTCGCTGCTCGATGGCATCGTCGCGCTTCATACGGGAAAGGAAACGCCGTCCGGTTGTCTCGTGACATTGGCGGCGCTGGCGTGCAGCGCGGACGCGCGCCCGCTGGGCGATGAACTGTCGGAAAGCCGTAACGCATTCGAGCGCCGTTTGCGCGCCCGCTTCGAGGCTGTGAAGGATGCGGGCCCGCTGCCGGCAGGTATGACGAGCCATGATGCGGCCGCGTTCATATCGACGTTCATTCAGGGCCTCGCCGTGCAGGCGCGGGGCGGTGCGACGCGGCGCCAGCTTCGTCAACTGGTCGCCGCCGTGCTGAAGAGCTGGCCTGACAAGTGAAGCTCAGCGCATCGGGCGCTGAGCCTGGCGCTTACTCCGCCGGGACCACCGACACCGACGCCTCGCCCGTCAGCATCAGGAAGGTCAGCGTTTCGCGCAGATAGAGGCGCACGGCCGAGTCCGTATGGCTCTGATAGCCAATCGACACGTCCTGCCCGAGATGCAATTCGTAGTCGCCGCCGCGCATCGACAGCACGCTGCCGCCTTCGATCGCCGGCGCCCAGATGATCTCGCCGTTCACGAGCCGTTTGATGTGCTCGAGCACGGGATAGCCCTGATCGCGCGCTTCGCCGAGCGCCGTGTACGCGTCGGCGCCGAGCAGCACGGAGTAGGGGCCATCGACGCCCGCCAGCCGCAGCTGCTGAAGCGCGGCGCCGATCGCATCCGGGTAGTCCGCGACATCGGCGGGCAGTGTGAGCGACGCATTGGACGAACCCTCGCGAATCCCGATGATGCCCGCCGCCTTGTAGCCGTCGAAGATCGCGCGGTCTTCGGCATACGCGAGTTCCTTCGCGGCATCCTTGGCAGGCTGCCAGTCTGAGTCGTTCGCGCCGCGCTCGACGGCATCGATCGCATCGCGCGACAGTTCGAACGGCACGTTCAGCTGCACGAGCGCCTTGACCTCGGCCAGTTTCGCGATGACGCCATGATGCGGGGCCGCGATCGTCGTCTGATGGCCCGTGCCGACGCTGGACAGATCGACGCCGCCCGGGCCCTTCACGTCGACCACGCGGCGGCCGGCGACCGAGCGCTTGAACGTACGCGCCACTTCTTCTTCGATTTGCGACCAGGCTTCGCTGGAGATCGGGGCAAGCTCGCGATGCAGGTTATTCATATTGAGAAGTTCCTTTCAAAGAGCCAATATTCAGCGAGCCGTCGTGAGTCGGCTCGGCGGATGCGGGGAGGTCGGCGGGCACGTTCGGGCTCGCGTCGGCAGCAGTGCTCGCGGCTTGCGGATCGCGCTCGGCGAGCGCTTCGAGCAGCGGCGCCGAGGGCACGAAAAACAGTCCGCCCGTTGCCGCGCGGCTGAAGTCGAGCAGCCGGTCGTAGTTGCCGGGCGGGCGTCCGACGAACATGTTCTCGAGCATCTTCTCGATCGGATCGGGCGAGCGCGCGTAGCCGATGAAGTACGTGCCGAACTCGCCGGAGCCCGGGCGTCCGAACGGCATGTTGTCGCGCAGAATCTTCACTTCCTGTCCGTTCTCGACGAGCGTCGTCAGCGAACTGTGCGACGAGGTCGGCTTGACGGCATCGTCGAGTTCGATGTCGGAGAGCTTCGTGCGGCCGATGATGCGCTCCTGCGTCTCGACGGACAGCGCGTTCCAGCCCGTCATGTCGTGCAGGTATTTCTGCACGAGCACGTAGCTGCCCGATACGAATTCGGGGTCCTCGTCGCCGATCATCGTGAAGTCGACGGCCTCGCGTCCGCTCGGATTCTCTGTGCCGTCGACAAATCCGACCATGCTGCGCAGATCGAAATAGCGAAAGCCATGCACTTCATCGACGACCTGAACCGACTCGCCGAGCCGGGTCACCAGCTGCGTCGCAAGCTCGAAGCACAGGTCCATCTGATCGGCACGGATATGCAGCAGGATGTCGCCCGGCGTGGCGATCGCGCGGCGCTCACTCGGGCCGAACTCACGAAACGGGTGCAGCTGCGCAGGGCGGGGCGCGCCGAACAGCTTGTCCCATGCGCCGGAACCGAAGCCGACCACGCACGACAGATTGCCGGACGGGACGCGCTTGCCGACCGAACGTACGAGCGCGGCGACGTCAGCGCACCAGGCGCGCGCGGTGTCGGCGTGCTCTTGGCCGTCGACGAGCGTCGCGACGATGAAAATCGCGCTGCGGTTGATGGGGGTGGTGACGGCCTGGGGTTCTGGAATGTCGTTGGGCATCGGACCATGTCCTGTTGAAACCATTGCGGATTGCGTCGTGGCAGAAAAGGTGCCGGATTAGGAGAGTACCGCGAACAGGGGGTGTTTGTCGTACGAGAGGACGGGGTGGCCGCGTGGAAACGCGGCGCTGTGCTCACGCCGGACTGACGTGACGTTATGGTGCCGCAAGCCACCTTGTTATGTTTTTGCGGAGCGGGCGCGATTCTGAAATCGCACGGCGGTTCGGGTCGCCGGAGGCTCGAGGTTCAACTCCAGTCGTCCATGTCGTGTTTGATCGTATGACGGTTGGCGATCAACGTGTCCACACTTGGCTCGTTGCTCATCGCGCGCTGGATCGCCAGTTTGGTCGCCTCGTAGTTCGTGCGGTACATGTCCTTCTTGTCGAGATTCGCATCTGTGACGCAGCGCGGATCGATCCATACCAGACTGACGATGCATAGCTCGTTCGCCTGGTCTTTCGGCAAGATGCCTTCGATCAGGCAATCGACGATCGCATCGGCCGTGGCCGACTGCACGACGCCGCCGAACAGTTCGATGGTCGCCATGTCCCGCAGCGTCACCTTGGGGACGATCATCGTCGCGGGCCGCACCATCTGGTTGCAGGCGCGAATCGCGAACATCGCCGTGTGGCCTTTGCTCTGCGCCATCATGTTCGCGAACGCATGCCCAACCGGGCCGTCGACGCGGCCGATCAGAATTTCTGGCATGGCGTCCGTCACCTGGCCGGGCGCCGCGAAGACGGTGGCTTCACCCGCGCGGAATGTCAGATCGATGCTCATCGTGGACCTCCTCTTTAATTGGACGACGTTAGAGGTGCGATGAATGCAAGGAAGGTGCCATTGATTTTGCCGCGCCAGAGCAGGGCGGCGGCCGTCGCGCGGTTATGCAATATGTCCCGGGTTCGTGACAGAGTGACAAATAAAAGCGGAGCGCGTGCCTACCCCGTGGCGAAGACAGTCGCGCCCCTATCCTCGAAGTGCGCGGCGCTGCGAATGAAGCGATACTTCTGGCCGCCAATTTCGAGGTGGTTACGTCCGCAGCGGGTCAGCCTGAGAATGTCGTCGACAATCGAAGCACTGATCGCGCCGTGATACCGCCAATGATCCTGGGCCTTCGTTGCGTCGCCGACGTATATCGCGCAGAGGCCGTCGCACATCTGCATCACAAGCACGCTGCCGCCGTTATCGAGCGATATTTCCAGATACTCGGCCAGCGTCAGCAGTGAGTCCGTCGTCGCCATGATGACTTCCCCAAGAAGAGCGCAGCTTTGCGGGTGTCGTTCGGATTCACCCATCAACCGATCTGCCTGGTGGAGTTGACCCGCTACTTTTCAGGGCCCTACGAGCAACACGTTGATATGCTCGAGAAGCGTATCGAGTAGAACGGGCTTGACCAGGAAGCGATCGAAAACCGGTTCGCTGACGCTGATCGTTGCCGCCGTCCAGAGAATGATCGGTATGAATTCGAGCCTGCTATCGGCCTTTAGCGCGCGGCACAGGGCAAGGCCGTTCATGCCAGGCATCATCAGGTCGGTAATGACGAGTGCTGGCGGCGACTGCTGGGCTTTATGCCACGCGTCCAGACCACCCGTCGCCGTCACGACCTCGAAACCTTCCATGCGCAGAAGCAGTGCCCACGCTTCCAGCGCATCGATCGCATCGTCAACGAGAAGGATGGCGGGTCTCTCATCTGTGCTGCGGGAAGAAACGTTCACATTGGCCTTCGGTAGACCTGCCGGCTAAATTGCCCGCAGCCCGGAAAGCGCTGCTACATGGTCTTCTCGCACACGGCATACCCGCGATTCAAAGATAGGCGATCACGCGCGAATGCACCATAAAACAGTGAAGATTGCGCGATGATGCGCCAGTCTGTCACAAACGGAACCGCACGTCGATCTTGCTGTATGGCACCGACCGGTCCACGCTCAGCGCGTCGCGGCCGAAACCCGAATAGGTTTGCACGAGCCGCAAACCCAGCCCCGTTCCCTCGGGCGACGGGAAGGTATCGGGCAGTCCGTGCCCTTCGTCAACGACGCTCAATAGTGCCGAGTCTGGGGCGTCGGCACGTAGCGATACAGAGATCTTTCCGCGCCCGTATTTCACCGAGTTCGTGACGAGTTCCGCCGTAATCAGACCAAGCGGGCTCAGGCGCACGGCGGGCACGATGATGGGATCGGCGACCAGTTCGATCGGCCGCTCACCGATCACTGCCTGCAGATCGGTAATCAGCCCCTGCAGATAGCGCGCGGCATCGGTCGCTGCAGAACCGTTGTCCTGATACAGGCGTTGATGGACCGAACCAACCGTCATGACGCGAACGGCTGCCGCCTTGAGCTGTGCCTTGACGGCCGGCTCGGGAGCCAGATTGCCTTGCAGGCCGAGCAAGGTCTGGACGAGTTGAAGGCTGTTGCGCACGCGATGATGGACTTCTTTCATCATTGCCTCGTTGGCGCCGAGCTGCTGCTCCTGATCGCTGATCAGTGCCGCCAGCCTGGCTTCCTGCTCATGGCGCTCGGTGACGTCACGCGAGACAGCAACGAGACGTCCCGGCACGCCATGCTGCGGCTCGACCTTCGACACGGAGACATCCCACCATGTTTGCGCTCCGTCAGCGGCGACGATGGGCGCCTCGAAGCGGGCGGGCGAGTCTGTCCGGGCATGCAGGAGGGCCGCTTCAACGGCGGATTGGAATTGTGCCGGCCATAGCGTCGCCCATTTCACGCCCTGCACGGCGGCAACGTCGGTAACGCCGACGTGCGACATCGCGCGAGCATTCATCGACTGCACGACGCCGTCTTCTGTCATCACTGTGACGGGGTCCGGGCTTGCATACAGGATGTCGGTGGACAGTTCTTCGGAGCGTCGTTCCCCGGCTTTGGCGGCCAGCCGCTCAGCCGACATGGCGACGATGTTCGCAACCCCTTCGACGAAGGCGATGTCGCTTGCGATGAAAGCTTCTTCGTCGGGACTGTCGGCTTCCAGCACGCCGAACGGAGAGGGCACGCCGCGGATCGGCACGTTGATCGCCCGCTTGATGCCGTAGCGCTCGAGCAGTATCGGTGTACGAAACCGTAATTCCGACGCGAGGTGATTCGACAGCACGGCCTTGCCGTTGGCGATCGCATAGCCAGCAGGGCTGCCATTGTCCGCCGACAGTCTCGCAAAGCCGATTTCAGCGGGTGACCAGCCCACGCCCGCTACGAGCAGAAGATGATCGTGCTCTGGGACGTAGCGGAGCACCTTGACGAAGTGGGAACCCAGGCCGTCGGCCACTGTGCGACACGCTTCGTTCAGCACGGAAGCGAGATTATGTGCGGCGAGGGCGGCCTGACCGAAACGAACGACGAGTTCATGCTGACGCGCAGCTCGCGACGCGGAGCTTCCCATGGACGTCAGTAGGATTTCACTGCTCGGCAATTTTTCCATCTACCGTCTCGCGGACCAGAACGTCTGTGACAAATTCCCCCCGCCAAATTACCACGTGGAAAAGAAATTATCTGCATTCTGCGCGAGTGGATGTGAATCGGTAAAAAGTCCTGTACAGGTTTTGATGGAGGCGATCGCGCGCAGGTTGCTGCAGCGAGAAGCGGGTTCGTGATGTCGTCGCGCGACACGCCGCCGTTAAGAGCTGCGCGCCCTGATGCCCGGGCTGCTCGCCTGTGCGATGCGCAGCGCGACGACGAACGCATCGGAAAGCGACGCGCGGGTCGTGATGCCGGACAGATCGACGCCCAGATGCACGACTGTCAGCGCAATCTGCGGGCGAATGCCGCTGATGATGCAGTCCGTTCCCATCAACCGCGCGGCCGCCACCGTTTTCATCAGGTGTTGCGCAACGAGGGTGTCCACGGTCGGCACACCCGTGATGTCGATGATGGCGACGGCGGCGCCTGTTTCGACGATTCTCTGCAACAGGCTTTCCATCACGACCTGGGTGCGCGCCGAATCGAGCGTGCCGACGAGCGGCAGCGCGAGGATACCTTCCCACAGTTCTACGACGGGTGTCGACAGTTCGAGCAGTTCTTCCCGTTGTCGGGCAATGGTTGCTTCACGGCTGCGCTGGAAGACTTCTGTCGTGTAGAGGCCCAGCGCGTCCAGCAGCAGATTGATGGACCAGTTGGCGTCCGCGAGGGCGGTCATGTCATCGCCGAACGCCACACGAAACTGCGTGTAGAGCGGCTGCTTCAGCGAAAACACAAACGCCGCGGTTTCGACGGGCGTGAAGCCCTGCCTGGTGCGCTGCTCCGATATCTCACCCAGTCGGACACGCACGGATTCCCACTCGGGACGGTTTGCGTCAAGCGTGTCGCTCGACCTTAGCGTGTCGAGAAATACTTCCATGAACCTCACGAACTGACTGCGCATCTCCGCTTCTGTCGTGAGGCCTCGCCTCAACGAAACTGCAAGATGCTGGTCCAACCAGTTATCGAGTAATTCCCGTTCGTTCAGGAAGCCCGCCAGCGCCTTGCCGGTGAAATTGTTCATCTGAGCCTGACGAGTGAATGACCAGCGTGGGTGGCGTCCGATGAGCTGACGGATTGATGAGTTGCCGCGCCATGGTACTCCATGCATGGTCCTTGCGCTGCGCATTCCGGCGGGCATCGGCCGCTACCGGAAACGCCCGTTTCAAGCGGTTCGGAAAGCAAAGTTTCACTGTACAAATGCACTAATGCGCGTACGATGGACTGAGTCCTCGCACCTCGCGCTCATTCGGTTCTCGTTTCGGTTATATCGCCCGCCTGAATGCACCGCAACGCTGTCGCCCGACAGCCGCGTGTGCGCCGATCGTGATGCGGCCGTTTCGTCCGCGCTCGTCCCACCTGCATAATCTTCGCCGCATATCGCGGCAACAGAGGTGTCTCATGGAAGCCGCTGCATATCTATACAGGGGACTTGAAGTTCGTCTGCTCGTTTATCCGCGTCAACGCACGATGGCGGGAACGGGTCACAGCTACGATCAGGGCTTCGATGCCGCTGTCCGGATCAACGAACCCGGGCAGAAGGAAGTGGAAGGGCGCAGCCGCGTTTTTCAACTCAAGGTTGAACGCGGTTTTGAAAACATCGGCGATGCGAGAAGGGCGTCGACGGCTTATGCCGAACATCTCATTGATGCGTGTCCGTCGGGTCGAACCATCTGGGATGCCGAAGTGTGAGAATCCGATGGTCCGCGGTATTTGGTGGTTTCATCGCGCGTCCCGGAAGTGATCGCCTGCGATAGTGATCGTGGTGCGCTTCGATTGACGATCGATGAGTAGGGTTGTTTGTTCGGCGCATCCACGACACGCACAGTACAACTTCACTGAAAGCGAACTTTATTCTCGCGCAACGCGCGATGGGAGCGTCGCATGCATTTCGATCCTGCAGTGTTCCGAATAGACCCTACGCCGCGTCGCGCCGATGGCGAATACATGGCTCACGCGATGATCAGTGGTCCGCTGCCGGACGGCGAATCGTTCATCCATGTGAGTGGTGATCTGGCGGGTTTCGATCTTCGCCAGGATGCGATCCGATATGCCACCGACTGGGCGAACGACTGGCTGCAGAAATGCTTCGACGGTTCGTGCAGTGCGCGTCGGGTCTCAATGGCGGCTGAAGGACGCGTGAACTGAAGGGGGGGAATTGGCCATCTTCAGGTTGCGTTTGTGATTTTACATAAGATAAATTATCAACGTAAAATCGAATTTTGAAAAATAGGGCCTGACAGCACTGCCGACGCACTAACAAGCCCACGCGCAGCAACAACTCAGCCACCCGACCTACGATATCGAATCCGCGCCGGCACCAGCCGCGAGTCCGGCGCGCTGTCACCCTCAAGCAGAGAAAACACGCAACGCAGACTGTGCTCAGCCAGTTGCGCGCTGTCCTGGATAATCGCGTCGATCTTGAAAGGCAGACAGTCGAGCAGCTTGTGGTCATCGAACGTCATCAGTTGGCCTGGCGCCTGCGCCAGTTGATGCGCATCGTTCATAAACTGCAGAACGCCTTCGAGCAACGTAATCGAGCCTGCGAACAGCGCTTGCGGATATCGCTGGTGTTCAGCGAACCATGACTTCATCAACTCGTAACCCGATTCACGCTGGTAGTCTCGCTCGAACACCCAGTCCGGTTGTTCCTCGAGACCATGCTGACGAAGCGCTTGCCGGTATCCAGCCAGACGGTCGCGGCTTGCGGACAACTCTGGTTGACCGCCCAGATAGACCACCTCACGCGCGCCTCGCGCAATGCTCTCGCCTACCAGCGTCGCTACCGTTTCCACCGCATCGGTGACGACGTACGGAATGCTGCTCGACTCGACGCGACGATCGGCAAACACGAGAGGCAAACGCTTCATCCATTTCTCGTAGCGCTTCGCATCCCCCGTGCACGGCACCACGATCAGGCCATCGACCTGATGGGACACGAGGTGCGCAATACCCTCCGTCTCGCGTACCGGGTTTTCATCGCTTGTGACAAGAACGAGCTGATATTGATAGCGTTCGCGACACTGCCATTCCATAGCCTGTGCCAGCGCCGCGTGCGCAGAGTTGGTCAAGTCGGGAATCACCAGACCGATCGTATTGCTGCGACGGGTGCGCAACGCCCGCGCCGACTGCGAAGGCGTGAAGTGATGGTCCTTTGCGACCTGCAACACCCGCTCGACGGTCGCCGCGGATATCCGGTAGCGCTCGGCATAGCCGTTGAGCACCATGCTGGCGGTAGTACGGGAAACCTTCGCGAGGCGGGCAATGTCGTCGATGGTCAGACGCTCGAACTGAGTCACGCGGGCTTCCTGCAGGTCAATGAATCAAGCGCGAGCGCACCGCTTCGGTAAGCGGTGCGTGCGTACGATATAACTTCGTCGGGGATTCGCCGCCCAATCTCGATCGGAGGCAGAGGCAGGCGCGCAGCGACGTGAGTCCTGGCGCCTGATGGTACTACGGGAAGGGACAGATGAGAACTTACTGCTTATAGAGGTTCAGCGGCACCGGGATGAACTTGTCGACCGACTGGCCATCGACCAGCTTTTTCGCCGTCTGCACACCGTATTGGCCAATCAGCTCCGGCTGCTGCTGCACGGTCGCCGACATCTGGCCGCCCTTGACTGCCGTGATGGCGTCGCTGGTCGCGTCGAAGCCAACCACCGCAACGTTCTTCAGACCCGCCGCCTGCAGCGCCTTCACTGCGCCCAACGCCATCTCGTCGTTCTGTGCGAACACGCCCTGGATGTCCTTGTTGCTCTGGATGATGTTCTCCATCACCGAAAGACCCTTCGCACGGTCGAAGTCGGCAGGCTGTTTCGTCGCAATCTTCACGCCGCCCTTCGCCGTCACTTCGTCGTCGAAGCCAGCACCACGCTCATTCGCCGCCGACGAGCCAGGAATGCCTTGAAGCTCGACGATATTGCCCTTGCCGCCCAGCTTGTCCGCGAGGAACTCGGCCGCCATCTTGCCGCCGGCCTTATTGTCCGACGCGATGTGCGAGCTGACATCCGCGCCGTTCACGCTACGGTCGAGCGAGATGACCTTGATGCCCTTGCTGGTCGCTTCCTTGACGACGTTCGCCACGGCCGACGAATCGGTCGGGTTGATCAGGATGACGCTGACTTTCTTTTCGATCAGATCTTCAACGCTCGCCTGCTGCTTCGCGGGATCGTTCTGCGCATCGACGGTGATCAGCGTCACGCCGTCTTTTGCAGCTTCGTCTTCCGCGCCTTTACGCAGCGAGACGAAAAACGGATTGTTCAACGTCGAAATCGACAGCCCGACCGTGATCGCGCCGTTTGCAGCGGGCGCCGATGCCGCATTGGCTCCGGCGTCCGCCGACGTAGCCGGACCCTCCTTCGAGCACGCAACCAGACCAGCCATCAGCGTGCTTGCGCACAGCGCGGCGAAAAGCTTCGAGAATCGCGGCGAAACGGGTTTCTGCATTGTCTTCCTCTTCTTCCTTGTGTGGTGAAACTGGGTTTTGCTGTCCAGCAGTCGGTAATAGATAAAGCAGATAAAGCTCTGTGGAAAGGGGCTACGCCCTTCCCTCGTCAACCTGCGTCACGCCTTCTTGTTGCCGCGATCGATCAGCACGGCGAGCAGGATCACGCCGCCCTTGATGACCTGCTGATAGAAAGACGACACGTCGAGCAGATTCAGGCCGTTGTTCAGAACGCCGATTAGCAATGCGCCAACGAGCGTGCCGAAAATCCAGCCGCGTCCGCCCGTCAGACTCGTTCCCCCGAGCACGACGGCAGCGATGGCGTCGAGTTCATAGCCTGTGCCCGCCGTCGGCTGCGCGGAGTTCAGACGGGAAGTCAGCACGACGCCCGCGAGCGCGGCCATGACGCCCGAGATCGTGTACACATAGAGCTGAATACGATCGACCTTCACGCCCGAGAGCTTTGCCGATTCAGCGTTGCCGCCCGTCGCATAGATGTGGCGGCCGAACACGGTCTTGCGCAGCAGCACCCAGAAGATCGCGAACATGACCAGCATGAGCACGACGGGAATCGGCACGAGGCGGGCAACGTAGCCGCCGCCGAGCAGCGAAAAGAAGTCACTGTTGAAGCTGCTCAGCGGACTGCCGTTCGACAGGACCAATGCCAGTCCCCGCAATACCGTCATCGACCCAAGCGTCGCGATAAACGGCGCGACCTTGCCTTTGCTGATCACGAGCCCGTTTACGAGGCCCATCAGGCCGCCTGCAACGAGTCCGGCGAGCGTCGCAAGACCTGCCGGCATACCCGACGTCAGAAGGCTCGCGATGATGACGGACGACAGAGCCAGCACTGAGCCCGCAGAGAGATCAATCCCGCCCAGCAGAATCACCAGCGTCATACCGAACGCAATCAGCGCATTGATCGACGCCTGACGCATCACGTTCAGCAGATTGTCGACGGTCAGAAAATTGTGACTGACGATAGAGAGTCCCACCGCAATGACAAGCAGGGCAATAAACGGCCCAAGCTTCTGGAGCGTCGCGCGGTTGGTCGGTGTGATACTCAGTTGCGCCATGATGTGTCTCGCGTTGTGTCCCTTCGCTTGCGACAGGACCGTTCAATTGGGATGCACGGCGCGCTGCCAATCGCGCTGCCGTCATGAATCAGGTTGTGGGGTGTCTATGCAGCAACCGAAACAGGCGTCGCATTGCCGCCCGCCGCTGCCGTCATGATGCGTTCCTGCGTTGCGCCCTCTGCATCGAACAGGCCGCTCTGGCGACCCTGATGCATGACGAGGATCCGGTCGCTCATCGCAAGGACCTCGGGAAGCTCCGACGACACCATGACGATTGCGACGCCGCGCTCCGCCAGTTGATTGACGATCGTGTAGATTTCGGCCTTGCCGCCCACGTCGACGCCGCGCGTCGGTTCGTCCAGCAGCAGCACCTTGGGCGGTCGCGCAAGCCACTTGGCGAAGACCACCTTCTGCTGATTGCCGCCCGACAGCGACTTCACGTCCAGCTCCGCATCCCGCGTGCGCACCCGCAACTGCTCGATCAAACCATCCGCCGCCTGGCGCTCGGCCTTGCTGTCGACGAAGCCAAGCCTTGCATAGCTATCGAGATGGACGAGCGTCGCGTTCTCGCGCACGGACATACCCAGCACGAGCCCCTGGCCCTTGCGGTCTTCCGTGACGAAGCCGATGCCCGCCGCGATGGCGCTGGACGCATCGCGCACTTCGAGCGGCTTGCCATCCAGCGTGACAGTTCCCGCTGTCTTCCGATTGGCGCCAAACAGCGTTCTGAGAATTTCGCTGCGCCCCGCCCCCATCAATCCGGCGATGCCGAGCACTTCGCCCGCACGTACGTCGAACGAAACGTTGGAGATGTTGCCATGATCCGCGAGACCTTTGACCTGCAAGCGGACCGCGCCGGGCTTGTGCTGCCGCTTCGGGAAACGCTCGCCGAGTTCGCGCCCCACCATCAGCCTGACGATCTCGTCGAAACTCGTGTCCCGGATCGCGCGTTCGCCGACGAAGTGACCATCGCGCAAGACGCTGATCTTGTCGCAGATCCGGAAGATCTCTTCCATCCGGTGCGAGACATAGACGATTGCAACGCCGCGAGCCTTCAGCGACAGCATGATCTCGAACAGTGTGTCGATCTCGCGATTGGTGAGCGCGGCCGTCGGCTCGTCCATCACGACGACGCGCGCGTCCAGTGAAAGCGCCTTTGCGATTTCGACCAGTTGCTGGCGGCCGATGGACAGTTGCCCCGCTTCCGTCTGAGGGTCGATGTCGCGCGCGCCAACCATGTCGAGCCACTTGCGTGCCTCGCGACGCATCTTCGCGTTGTCGACGATCCCGAACCGGCTCGGTTCGCGGCCCAGGAAGAGGTTCTCCATCACCGTCAGTTGCGGGATGAGGTTCAGTTCCTGGTGGATGATCGCGATGCCGGCGTGTTCGGCCTCGACCGTGTTGCGAATCTGCGCGGCGCGGCCATCTATCAGGATCTTGCCTGCGTCAGCCTGATGGACCCCGCACAGAATCTTCATTAGCGTCGATTTGCCGGCGCCGTTTTCACCCATCAGCGCGTGGATCTCGCCCGCACTGATGTGAAAATCGACGCCCTCGAGCACGCGTACCGGTCCGAAGGCCTTGCCGATGCCCTGCATCAACACTTCCATGGTGTGCCTCTTAGAAGATGACGCCGGAATGCAAAATCACATTCGCGTAAGGACTGCACTCGCCCGTGCGGATGATGGCTTTCGCCACGCGGGAGCGCTGCTTGAACGCCTCATGCGGCACCTGTTCGACTTCGATCTTGCTGGACGCCATCTGTGCAATGCGTTCCACGACAGCGGCGTTGTGTTCGGCGCTTTCGCTCGCAAACACCGCGCGTTCGACCTTGAAGTCGGCGAGCACACTGTCGAGCACGTCGAAAAAGCCCGGCACGTTGAGCGCCAGCGATACGTCGATGCACTCGACGCCTTCGGGAATCGGCAGGCCGCAGTCGGCAATCACGAGGCTGTCGGTGTGGCCCATCGATGCCAGCACGCGCGCGATGTCGCGATTCAGATGTCCGAGCTTTTTCATGATCGAGCTTCGAGAAATGTGTCCAGTTCGGCGAGCGTCGGCATGCCGCCTTGCGCGCCTGCGCGCGTGACAGACAGTGCTGCCGCAGCATTGGCGCGGCGTACTGCCTCGTCGATCCCGAGGCTCCAGAAGGCCGCGAGTGCGCCGTTGAACGTGTCGCCGGCGCCCGTCGTATCGACCGCATCGACCGCGAAGCCGGATTGGTGCACGAGCTTGCCGTCCGTGTCTGCGTAGCACACGCCATCCTCGCCACGCGTCATCGCGATCTGGCCGGGGCGCCGCGCGAGTTCGTCGGCCCACTGCTCTTCACTCGTTTGCAAAGCGGTCGCGAGTTCATGCTGGTTGGGCGTCAGCAGCGTGACGAGATCCAGCAGTTCGTCGCTCAGCGCGACGGCGGGAGCCGGATTCAGAAAGAACGGCTTGTTGAGTGCGCGGGCGCGGCGCGCCGCATGCAGAACGGTCGCGTACGGCACCTCGAGTTGGGCCAGCACGACATCGGCCTGCTCGAATGCATCGGCGGCACGGTCGATATCTTCGGGCGACAGCTCAGAGTTGGCGCCCGGCACGACGACGATCGCGTTATCGCCGCCCGTCAGCGTGATCGATGCGATACCCGTTGCCTTGCTCGCGGTGGTGACGTAACGCACGTCCACGCCTTCACGCACGAGCGTCGCCTTCATGTCCTCACCGAAGGCGTCGGCGCCTACCCGGCCAACCATCGTCACCTGTGCGCCAAGTCGAGCCGCCGCGACGGCTTGATTCGCGCCTTTGCCGCCAGGGCTCGTAGAAAAACACGTGCCGAACAATGTCTCGCCCAGACGGGGAAACGTATTGGTGACGACCACCATATCCATGTTGATGCTGCCCACCACAACTACGCGCGCCATGCCATTCCTTTCAAACGGTCCCGCTGAACCTTGCCAATCTTGCAAGAAATCGCCGTGCTAAAACGTCATCAGCTACGGAGCGCAATTTATAGCAGAGTCGGCGGTCGCGCGGAATAGGACTTAGGGTTTTACCGGATATGGCGTCGGGGGCTGCGCTGCGGCGTCCGTGTGCTGGATATAGGCTGCTTTTTCGGATGCGGACAGAGCCAGGCGCTCGAAATCCTCAGGCCAGGGTAAACATCCACCACGACATGAAGTGCTTTGAAATGGTTGGTGTACGGAGTATATTCAGTATCACGATGACACGCACACCCTGGAGGAAGACACCATGCAATTTCATCTCAACGGTTTCCGCGTCGGCGATCCGACCATCGAGCCGGCTGCCGACAATGCGCCTCGCGTCGAGATGCCCGACACGGTCGACGTGTTGATCGTCGGAAGCGGTCCTGCGGGACTCGTGCTGGCAGCACAACTGTCGCAATTCCCGACCGTCTGCACACGCATCGTCGAGCGGCGCTCAGGACCGTTGCAGATGGGACAGGCAGACGGAGTCGCGTGCCGGACTGTCGAGATGTTCAATGCGTTCGGCCTCAGCGACCGCTTGCAGCGTGAAGCATATTGGGTCAACGAAACCGCGTTCTGGCGCCCCGATGCACAGGACCGTGGCGCCATCAAGCGTACCGGTCGTGTTCAGGATACCGAAACAGGCATGTCGGAGTTTCCGCATGTGATCGTCAATCAGGCTCGCGTGCAGGACTATCTGCTCGATGTGATGCGTCGCTCCGCGCAACGGCTCGAACCGGACTACGATCTGGAAGTGGTCGACGTGCAACGCGACGATACCGGCGAATACCCCGTGCGCGTGAAGTTGCGCCGTATGGATGAAGCAAGGCTGGATGAGGAAATCACTGTGCGTGCGCGCTATGTCGTCGGTTGCGACGGCTCCCGCAGCCGCGTGCGTACGGCCATCGGACAAACCCTGCGCGGCGATGCCGCCAATCATGCGTGGGGCGTGATGGACGCGCTCGCCGTCACGGACTTTCCGGACATCCGCCTGAAAGTCGCCATTCAGTCCGCGAGCAAGGGCAACTTGCTCATCATTCCGCGCGAAGGCGGATACCTGGTGCGCTTCTACGTCGATCTAGGCGAGGTCACGCCCGAGAATCGCGACAGCCTCAAACAGACCACGGTCGATCACATCATCGAGACGGCTCAGCACATCCTGCACCCCTATACACTCGATGCAAAGGAAGTCGCGTGGTTCTCCGTGTATGAAGTGGGACAGCGCCTGACCGATCGCTTCGACGACGCCCTCGCCGCCGACGGCACGTCTCGCGACCCGCGTGTGTTCATCGCAGGCGATGCCTGTCATACGCATAGCGCGAAGGCCGGCCAGGGCATGAACGTGTCGATGCAGGACGGCTTCAATCTCGGATGGAAACTGGGCGCGGTGCTGCAGGGACGCAGCGACGCCAATCTGTTGCGTACCTATTCCGACGAGCGTCAGCCCATCGCGCAGGAGTTGATCGACTTCGACAAGGAATGGTCGGCGATGATGGCCGCTCCGCCGAAAGATCCCAACCGGCCCGAAGCAGGCGGCGTCGATCCGGCTGAACTGCAAGCCTATTTCGTTCGCGCGGGCCGATATACGGCTGGCGTTGCGACGCACTACCGGCCGGGTGTGTTGACAGGCGAAGCGGCGCATCAGGCTCTTGCCAAAGGCTTCGTGATCGGCACACGTTTTCATTCATCGCCCGTCATTCGTCTCGCCGATGCGAAGCCCGTCCATCTCGGACACGCGGCATCCGCTGACGGCCGCTGGCGCCTGTACGCGTTCGCGGATGCGAAGCGAACTGCGCTCGATGCGCTGTGCGAGCATCTCGCTACATCGCCCGATTCTGTCTTGCGGCTCACCACGCCAGAGGATGCCGATGTGGATAGCGTGTTCGATCTGCGCGCGGTGCTGCAGCAGCCGCATCGCGAAGTGCGTCTCGACGACCTGCCCGCCCTGTTGCTGCCGCGCAAGGGACGCTACGGCCTCATCGACTACGAGAAAACATTTACGAGCGACGCAGCGACTGATATCTTCGACGCGCGCGGCATCGATCGCGAACGGGGCGCGCTCGTCGTGGTCCGTCCGGATCAATACGTCGCGCATGTTCTTCCACTCGATGCATACGCGGAACTGAAGGCCTTTTTCCGGCCAATATTCCGCATGCGCTAACCCGTTCCGAAACTGCGAAATTGCCGACCAGACACGACAACCCCGAAGCGCTCTCGAAATTTACGGGCAGTCTCGTGCGCCGCGCCCAGCAGCGCCACGTAGCGGTATGGCTCAGCGAAGTCTCCGCCGAGGTCACGAGCGTCCAGTATGCGGCGCTCGAGATCTTGCATAAAACACCCGGCGTCAATCAGCGGCAACTCGGCGATGAACTCGACGTGGACCGTTCGACCATCGCCGATCTCGTCGCGCGCATGGTGCGCAACGGCCTGATCGAACGGTCCGACGATCCCGTCGACAAGCGCAGTTACGTGCTGTTTCTCACTGCGGACGGCAAGAAGCAGCTTGCGAGCTTGCGTCCCCGTGTCGAGGAAGTCGAGCGCGTTCTCACGGCGAGGCTGACACAGCGGGAATGTCTGGAGTTGAGGCGACTGCTTCTGGCGCTGTTGCCGCCGCAGGAATAGGTCCGTGCATCTGCGTGGGAGTTGACGGCACCGCCCGTCTTCTCCTAGCATCTCGTCAGCGGTACAGGCCGCTTCCGGGTCCGCGGAAAGAGTTGAACTCACCTGCGATAGCCAATGCGTTATCTCACCATCCTTTGTGCAGGCGGTGTTGCGGACCGACAGCCTCCAATGCACGAGGATCCGCAATGAAGACTCTGCCTTCCGGGGCCAATCTCGACCATCTGAAGAAGCAGGCGAAAGAACTGCTTCGCCTCTATCGCGATGTCGATGCAACGGCTATTTCGCGCTTCATCGACAACCTTCCTGCTGCCGCGCAGCGAACGCCTGACGACGTCATCGCACTCGGATTGCGTCTGCACGATGCGCAGTCGTGCATCGCGCGCGAGTATGGCTTCGCTTCATGGGCAGAGCTTCGCCTGTATGTCGAAAGCCGTGCCGTGCAGCGCGAACAGCAGGATTTGATTCGACACTGGCTTGGCCTTGCTTACTGCGGCGACGTCGTCGGCAGATACGACGCCGCAAGGCCGCGCGTCGCGGCGCAGGTGTTGCGCGACCATCCCGGCTTGCCTTCGTCGGATGTGTCGGTCGCGTGCGCTGCGGGACAGCTCGACGTGATAGCCCGCGCAGTCTCAGCCGATCCAGACTGGATCAATCGGGCGGACGGACCGCTGAATCTTCCGCCGCTCGTTGCCGTGACGCATTCGCGCCTCGGACAGTTGCCGCAGTTCGCTGAACGGCTGCGTGATTGCGCGCGGTTTCTGCTTCAAGCCGGCGCCAATCCCAATCAGCGTATCGGCAACCGGTATCCCCCCGCTTCACTGGCGTCGCCCCACGAGTCGGAACCGCTGTCTGCGCTCTACGGCGCAGCGGGCGTCAACCGCGATGCCGTCCTGACGGAGATGCTCCTCACCGCAGGTGCGAATCCCAACGACGGCGAATCGCTCTATCACTCGCTGGAGGAGCCTGCTTGCACGCGCGTGTTGCTGCAGCATGGCGCTCGCGTCGGCGGAACGAATGCGCTGCGTCGGGCGCTCGACATGCCGAACCCTGTTGCACTGGAACTGCTGCTGGCACACGGCGGCGATCCGAATGAACCCGTTGAAGCAGGTCCGACGACGACGTGGGGACCGCCGCTGCTGCGCGCCATCGCCGTGCGTCGATCGGCCCGTCATATCGCCGCCCTCCTCGCCGCCGGTGCCGATCCGCAGGCGCGCACGCCCGGTGGCGTCAGCGCCTGGCGACTGGCGATGCAAACAGGACTGCGCGAGGTCGCGGACCTGTTGCGCGCCGCCGGGGCAAACGACGCACTCAGCGCCGAGGACGAGTTCGTGGCGGCCTGTGCGCGCGCCGATGCCGGCGAGGCGCGTCGCATCCAGGCACGGCGTCCTGATCTTCCTCGCTCGCTGCCGGAGGATCAGTTGCGTCTATTGCCGGATACAGCCGCGTGGGGATCGGGCGACGCGATCAAGGTCATGGTCGAACTCGACTGGCCAATTGCTGCGCGCGGCGGGGATTGGGACGCGACGGCGTTGAACCATGCCGTGCTTCGCGGCGATGCCGAATTGACCGCGTTCCTGCTTGCGAATGGAGCAAGTTGGCGAGAGACACATGGCTTCGGTGCTGACGTGCTGGGCACGTTGTCGTGGGCTTCGATTAATGAACCTGCCGGGGTTGAACACGGCGACTGGATCGGCTGCGCTCGCGCGCTCGTCGCGCATGGATTGCCTGACATGGCGCACGATCCAGCGGATGCGGAACGACTGTTGATCGACGGCCGGTCAATGCGGTTTTCGGAAGGCGTCGCGCAAGCGTTGCTGCCAGACGATCGCGCGACTTCGAAACCGGATTGACCGCACCTGCCGTGCGCGATGGCCGATGCGCCGCCATCAAGCGGCGGGCGCCCGCAACGGTGCCGGAGGGACGACGGTTTCGATCTTGCCGGTTTTGACGTCGTAGACGAGACCCGACACCACCATGCCATCGGGCAGCGCCTTATTTGCCTTGAGCGCTGCGACATCGAGCGCGACCGCCTTGTAGGGCTCGGTGATCGCGAGATCATCGAGCGCGTCCGTCTCGACATCGAGATGCCGGGCGAGCAATGCGGGCGCATGCCGGTGACAGCCGATGATCCCGCAATCGGTGTGCTGGAGCAGCACGAGATTGCGCGCACCATCCGGGCGTCCCGCCGATGCCGCGACGACGCTCAACACCGCCAGCGTTTCGAGCAACGATTTGTTGATGCGCCCGCCGACGTTCCGGATCACGGCCGCTTCACCTTGCTTCAACCCCAGCACGTTCACGGGATCGACGCGCGGATCGACACAGCCGACGACAACCGTCCCCGTCGACGGGAGCATCTTGAGTTCAGGCGCGAACTCGGTCTCGGCGAACCTGGCGTTGCGCTCCAGCATGACATCATTGAAGTTCATTTCTGCTACTCCTTGATAATGGTCAAATTCGAGCGGTCGAATTGCGCGCATCGTGCGCGCACGACCTCACAAGCCTCGGCTCGAAGCACCGCTTGTAACGCGAGGATGTTCAGCGTCCGGCCGAGGAACGGAATGCAGCCCGGAACGAACGTGAACGAATCGACGAGGATGGCGGTATCGAGCGTGTGTCCGTGCCGCTCAGGCGAGGACTTCGAGATCCCTGACGGGCTCTTCGCCAGGCGCACGCAGCGAACGCTCGATGACGTGAGTCTTCGGCGTGCGGTCGATCACCAGCCCGAGCACGTCCGGACGGCTGTAATGGCCACGCGAATCCATCAAGCGTTTGCGCTTGTCGATCTGCCAGAAATCGAGGTCTGCGATGATCTCGCCCTCTCCTTCACGCAGCGGTGCTCCGCCCATGTACTCACCGTCGGGCGAAACGATTGCAGTGAAACAGCCGCTCGAGATCGGGCCAACCTGGGTGGTATTGGTATCTTTCAGAATCTGCTGCTGTTGTTCGGGAGTCAGCCACGCTGTCGCGTTGACAACGAAGGCGCCCGCCTCCAGCGCGTGCTGGCGGATGTTGACGGAGATCTGCTCGGAGAACAGATCGCCAGCGAACGAGCCCGGATACATCGCCGAATGGATTTCCTCGCCATCGGCCATCAGCGCATAGCGCGCTAGCGGGTTGTAGTGCTCCCAGCAGGCGAGCTGACCGACGCGGCCCACGGCGGTATCGATCGCGCGCAAACCTGAACCGTCGCCCATTCCCCAGACCATACGCTCGTGATAGGTCGGCGAGAGCTTGCGGCGGCGTTGCACGAGTGTGCCGTCGGCATCGAACAGCAGTTGCGTGTTGTAGAGCGTGCCGCCATCGCGTTCGTTGACGCCGATCGACACCACCATTTTCGCCTGACGCGCCGCTTCGCCAATTGCACGCGTCGTCTCGGACGGCACGACCACTGCCTGATCGAGAAGCTTGTAATGCTCGGCTCCCATCGCAAACGGAGATTCGACGAACGAGAAGTACGGATAGTACGGAACGACAGTCTCAGGGAAGGTCGCAAACTGGACGCCCTGCTTGCCGAGTTCCAGAATTTTCTTGACGACCTTATCGACGGTGCCTTCCCGGCTGTAGAGCACAGGCGCGATCTGAACGGCTGCGGCCCGGATGATCTTTGACATGATGGTGTTCCTTTCGCTGGTGCGAGACAGATGATGAAGTGCTTGTACGTTATCGCCTCTGCCCTTTACGATCTATGTCGTTGTTGCCACCATTCATGACGTGCGTCGCCCGGGCGTACGAGGGTCGCCGGATCGAGAAGGAATCTGCGAATGTGACCCGTGGAATGACGTGAATTTACGGTTACGTGCGCGAGCCGGACCTCAGGAATAAACATGCATCGGATTGGGTTTATCGTGCCGCAACGATTTCAGATGATGAGTCTTGCGGCCCTAACAGCGTTCGAGATCGCGAACATGCCGCCGGCGGGTCCGTGCTACGACGTCCATGTGCTGTCTGCACATGGCGGTCCTGTCCGTTCTTCGGGCGGCATGACACTGGAAACCGAGGCGTTCGGCGATCCGGCTTTCGATACGGTTATCGTGGGTTCGATCACCGAAATGAAAATGCCGTCCTCCGATGCCGCAGTGATCGCGTTCGTTCAGGAGGCAGCCAAAGCATCGAGACGGATTGCCTCGATCTGCAGCGGTGCATTCGTACTCGCCGAGGCCGGACTGTTGAATGGCCGACGCGCCACCATGCATTGGGCCCATGCGTCTGAATTCAGGGCCCGCTTCCCGGAAGTCATCACGGAAGAAGACCGGATTTTCGTCAATGACGGTCCCATCTGGTCCTCGGCCGGCATGACGGCCGGTATCGATCTCGTTCTGGCGTTGATCGATAACGACCTCGGTCCCGAGACCGCGAAAATGGTCGCGAGGCTTCTGGTGATGAATCAGCGTCGGCTCGGCGGGCAGTTGCAACATTCCGCGCTTCTCGACATGACGCCAAAGTCCGATCGGATCGAACTGGTGCTGGCGCACATCCGCCGGAACCTGCGCAATCCGCTGACCGTCGAGGAGCTTGCCGCGGTGGCCAACCTCAGCCCTCGCCAGTTCAGCCGCGCGTTCGTAGCCGAGACCGGTCAGTCGCCCGCCAAGGCCGTCGAGCAGCTACGGCTCGAAGCAGCCCGATTCATGATCGAACAGGGCCGGCACACGATCAACGTCGTGGCGCAGGAAACGGGTTTTGCGGATCGGGAGCGCATGCGCCGCGCGTTTGTCCGAACGTTCGGTGTGCCCGCCGATATGCTGCGCCGGAACGCTCGACGGGAACCCGTTGCTGGCGCCTGAAACGTTCAGACGCCCGCTTCACGATCTCCGACAATCTGGCCCGAAAAAAATACTTGAACCGGGATCTATTCTTTTGGCAGCCGATGCCGATAAGAGCGCTCATAAGCCCCCGTCAGACGAGCCCTCCCAATGCGAATCGACCTTATTGCCAGCCGCCCTGCCCGATTGAAACGTACGCTGATTATGTTGGTCGGCTGTGCCGGCGTACTGGCCAGTCTGTCCATCTGGGGACGAGTGCCCGCCGATGCACTCGCCGACGCCGATAGAGAGGTCGCCCAATTCGGCCCCGCGCTTCCCGGCTCCGCGTGTACGGCCGAAGGAGCGGTTTCAAGGGACGCTAAGGGTACCTTTCTGATGTGCTGGAGGCTGGTGTGGAGCAAGCCATAGCTTCTGCTTCCATAGCGACGCTGCGCTGACGTTACGTGTGGTATTCATCCCGCACGGCATGAGACCGCACGCAACGCACGCATGTCGCCGCGTCATGTTTCGTTGCAAACGCATGCGATTGAAGGTTCAGTTGGGAAGCGCACGCAATGGCATCGCTAGCGTTCTTTTGTCGCCGGAGACGTTGTACGATTGCCCATCAAATAACCATAAAGGGAGGCCTCATGGACGCACGCTTGAGGCAGACTTTGGCCGGCGCGTTTCTCGCCACAGGTTGCCTGTTTTCGGCATCATCCCACGCGTACAACGCGGCCGACGACGCCGAGGCACAGGACCGGGAAGTGAAGGCGGCCTACGATCGCGGCTACAAGGCAGCGAAAGAGGAACTCGCGCGCGAGGCCGCTGCAAAGGGCACTGCCGCCACGACGCCACCCGCAACCGAAGCGCGGGCGCAGAAACCGACGGTTGAAGCTGTTCGCAAACCCATCCTCGACATCAAACACGTCTACAGCGACGCAAGCGATATCGAGACCGTGCAAGAGGTGCCCGTCACGTCGAAGCCGCTTGGGGAACAGCCAGGCACACAAACTTCCGCATCCAGCGGCACTCGCATCGCGCCAACAAAGCCGGTTGCCCGTCGCTCTCCAGTCGCGACAACCGACGCCTGGACGGATACCGACTCACTGCAGAACCCGCAACCGGTGCAACGCTCAAGCACTCCGCCGAGAAATGCCAGCATCGTGCGGTCTACGGGACGCGTGCAACAACAGAATGCAATGCCGCCCGAAGAGTTCGCTGATGACGAAGGCGACGACGCTGTCATGCCACGGACAGCACAGGTCTACACGACCGGGCCGCAGTACGTGCGACCGCGACCGCAGTACGCGCCGCCGCCCGTAGCGATGCAGCCTCCGCCGCAAGCCTATGGCTACGTGCAGCGGCCAACCAGCGTGGCCGCCCGCCCGTACGCCTACTACGCGCCACCCGCTGCCTGGGCGGGCGAATACCAGCCGGCGCCGGCTGCTGGCCGCTGGTACTGGTCGCCGGAGTATGGACGCTGGCTTTACTACTGACCTGTGACGATCTTCACCTGAAAGGAGAAGATCGCCCGCGGCGCCCGATCGCTACCGCCGTCCGCTTCAGA
The DNA here is from genome assembly GCF_002902965.1 of Paraburkholderia hospita. Taxonomy (GTDB): domain Bacteria; phylum Pseudomonadota; class Gammaproteobacteria; order Burkholderiales; family Burkholderiaceae; genus Paraburkholderia; species Paraburkholderia hospita. The sequence continues at coordinate 1,703,990 of NZ_CP026106.1, forward strand.
CCGCCAGACAAACCTTGCCGAAATGCTTGCCCGCCGCCTGATGGCGGAACGCGTCGGCAATCTCGTCGAGCGCAAACGTGCTGTCGATCACCGGCTTGATACCGTTCGCGTCGATCGCGCGGATCATGTCGATCTGATGCCTCCGGCTGCCGACAATCAGCCCCTGCAGCTTCTGCTGACGACGCATCAGTTCAGCCGTCGGCACCTGCCCGGCCAGTCCCGTCAACACGCCGATCAACGCAATGTGACCACCGATCCGGCAAGCACGGATCGACTGCCCAAGCGTGTCCGGACCGCCCACTTCGACCACGTTGTCGACGCCGCGACCGTTCGTGATCTCAAGTACCTTCGCGGCCCAGTCGGTATCGCGCTTGTAGTTGATCAGGTGATCGGCGCCGAGCGCGCTTGCCTTCGCCAGTTTCTCGTCGGATGACGACGTCGCGATCACTGTCGCGCCCATCTGCTTTGCGAACTGCAGCGCGAAGATCGAGACGCCGCCCGTGCCCTGAACGAGCACGGTGTCGCCCGCCTTCAGCGCGTAATCGACGACTAGCGCGCGCCACGCGGTCAGGCCTGCAGTGGTCAACGTCGCAGCCTCCGCGTGGCTGTAGGCGCGCGGTGCGTGCGTGAACCATTGCGCAGGACGCACGACGCTTTCGCGAGCGTAGCCGTCGACGCCATCACCCGGCGTCGTCGAAAAATCGGCGAGCGTCGGGCCGCCGTCGAGCCAGTACGGAAAGAACGTCGATACGACGGCATCGCCGACCGCGAATTCCGTCACGCCGTCGCCGATCGCTTCGACGACGCCCGCGCCATCCGACATCGGAATGCGACCGTCTTCGGTGCGCATGCGTCCCGTGACGACACCCAGATCATGGAAGTTGAGCGAACTTGCGCGGATGCGCACGCGGATTTCGCCGGGCGCCGGCGCGCCGGGATCGGCGAGTTCCACGCGGACGAGATTGTCCAGTCCGGCGGGCTGGCGCAAGGTAATGGCTTTCATCTAAGCAACTCCTGATAGTCGATTGACGGACTGACGATGCGCGATGCGGCATCGCCGTCGAAAAGGCGGTCGCGCACGTGGGTCGGCGCGCGAGGTCGCGAAGGTTGCGCGACCACGTCGTGATTGTCCGGTCGTACGTCAATTACCGCAAGAAGGTACAATTATGGCCGGTACTATCAATTATGTAGGTATAAATGCCATGCGACCCAAACGCTTGGACAGCAAGAGCGGCTGCGCCGTCGAAGTGACACTTTCGGTAATCGGCGGCTTGTGGAAGCCGGTGATCCTGTTTCACCTGATGCACGAAAAAAAGCGCTTCATGGAGCTTACCCGGCTGCTGCCGAACACGACGCAACGCATGTTGACGCTGCAACTGCGCGAGCTGGAAGCTGACGGCATCGTTGCGCGCCATGTTTATCCTCAGGTTCCGCCGAAGGTCGAATACGAATTGACGCCATTCGGCGAGACGCTTGCGCCGGTGCTGATCAGTCTCAGGGAATGGGGCGAGTCCTATCAGGCGCAGCGGGCGAGCGATGTCGCGCCGGTCGAGGAAGTGTCGAAGACAACGGCGACGCGGCGGCGTCGTGCGAACGCGGCCGGGCAAGCTGCGTGAGTGGGCGTCATGCCGTCGTCAAGGCATTGAGTTGTTCACGTCGCGGCAAGCTTCAAATCTTGTGCCGGATCGAGCGTTCGAGGCGAATCCCATGCCGCTTCATCTTCGCGTAGAGCGCCGGCTTCGACACGGCAAGCAGCTTCGCGCAATTCGTGACGTTGTAGCGGCACGCCTCCAGCGCGTTTTCGATGGCCTGACGCTCCGCTTCCATCAGCGAGACAGGCGCCGCCCGATGCGCGACGTGTACGGCATCGTCTGCTGATTGCGCGCGTGTCGCGCCACGCAGGAACGACGACACGTCCTCGATGCGTTCGCCGTCATCAAAATTGACGATCTTCTCGACGAGATTTTCCAGTTCGCGCACATTGCCCGGCCAGTCGTAGGCGGCCAGTTGCTTCAATGCGTGCTCGGTCAACGCGGGCGTCGGCTTGTGCATGCGCGTGCAATAGCGTTCGAGAAAAAACGCCGCCAGCACGGGTATGTCCTCGCGCCGCTCGCGCAACGGCGGAATGTCGATCTCGATCACGTTGCAGCGGTAATAGAGATCTTCGCGAAACGTCTTCTCCCGCGCCATCGACGCGAGATCGCGATTACTGGCGCAAACGATCCGCACATCCACCGGAATGCCGCGCGTATCGCCGATGCGCGTGACTTCGCGCTCCTGCAGAACCCGTAGCAGCTTCGCCTGCACGTCGATCGGCAATTCCGATATTTCGTCGAGGAACACCGTGCCGCCGTCGGCGGACTCGAACTTGCCGGGACGGCCATCGCGCGCCGCGCCTGTGAACGCGCCAGGCGCATGGCCGAACAGCTCGCTTTCGATCAGCGCGTGCGGCAAGGCCGCGCAATTGATCGCGATGAACGGCTGGGCGCTACGCGAACTGGCATTGTGAATCGCCTGCGCAAAGACTTCCTTGCCGACACCGCTCTCGCCGGAGAGCAATACATTCGACGAGCCGCGCGCGGCTTTTTTCGCCGCATCGAGCGCGCGCCGCGTGCCCGCGCTGGTTCCGACCACGCTGTCGAACGTGAAGCGCGCGTGATTGCCTGCGTAGCGTCCCGCCATCTTGCGCACGCGGCGCATCTCGCGAAACGTATTGACGACGGACACTACTTCGCCGCAGCGATTCTTGATGGGGATGGCCGTATCGAGCAGATGCAGATGCCGCGCGGGCGAATCGATGATGAGTTCGCGATCCACGTAGCCAACGCCCGTCCGGTAGATCGGCCCAACGATCGGCTCGAAATCGATGACCTCGTTGAGCGTCTTGCCGATGCTCGTCTTCGGATCGATGCCGAGAATGCGCCCTGCCACCGAATTGACGTGCCGCAGCACATGGCCCTGGCCGATCACCATCAGCCCGTCGCCAATATGATCGATGATCGCGCGCTGCTCTTCGACGAGCGTGTCGTAAGCGGCGAGATCGAAGGTGCGTTGCAAAAGAACGTCGAGCGTCGCGCCGAGCAGCGTGATCCAGCTCGCGGACCAGTTGGCGCGCCCGCCGCCGGCGTCTGGCGCATGCAGCGCAACAAGAAACACGCGCCGCCCGTGCGCTTCGACACGCAACGCGAACGCCTGCCCTAGAGTGGCGGCGCTCCCTTGCAACGGCAGCGTCGCACAACGCCCATCCGATATTGACGTTGCCGCTTCGGCAAGTGCAGCGAGGCGCGCGGCAGGACAGTGCGCAAAGAACGCATCGAGCGTGTCACGCCTGGCAGCGTCCGGATCCGCGACTTCCTCGATGCCTTCGAGCAGATGTCCCGCGCGATCCAGCGTGAACACGCAGGCCCGCGCCTCACTCGCAGCGAGCCGGCGCGCGGTGCGCCATTGCGTGCAGGCAAGCGCGCTTTCGAGCGCAGTGGTGTCGGGATCGAGCGCGACAGTGGCCATGTCTACCTGCGAGCGGTCGGGCAACGGCTCCGACTATACCAGTTCAAAATCCCGCTGCCCGGCCCATTCCGACGCGCCAGAGCGCGCGTCAATCCTTCTGCGCAATCGCGGTAAGCGACCCGCCATTCAGCCGATACACCGTGACGGGCGCATCGATCCAGTCGCCGTTCGCATCGAACCGCACGGGACCGAGGATGCTCGTGAACGCCTGATCGCGTAACGCCTTGACGAACACCTCGGGCTTCGTCGAGCCCGTCTTCTGCATGGCATCGGCGACGACGAGCGTCGCGGCGTAGAAAGCCGGCGCGTAGGTATCGACATCGGCGTTGAAGGCGCTTCTGAACCTCGCGCGAAAGGCCTTGCCGTCGGGTAGCGTGTCGAGCGGCGCGCCGCCCTGCGCACAGAACATGCGCTTGTCGGCGACGCCTGCGGACAGCTTGTCGAATTCCGGCGAGCAGATGCCGTCGCCGCCGACGATCGTCGCATTGATGCCGAGTTCGCCCATCTGCCGAGCGAGCGTCGCGGCTTGCGCGTAGTAGCCGCCGTAGAACACGACCTGCGGGTTGCGCGATTTGATCTGCGTGAGAATGGCCTTGAAGTCGGTCGTCTTGTCGGTGCTGTACTCGCGCGCGACGATCTCGAGCCCCGCCTTCTTCGCGCTTTCGACAAACACGTCAGCCACGCCCGTGCCGTAAGCGGTACGGTCGTCGATCACGGCGGCCCGCTGAGCGCCGAGCACTTTCGCCGAATAGAGCGCCATGCGGCCGCCCATCACGTTGTCGTTGGTGGCGAGGCGAAACACATACGGAAAGCCCAGATGCGTGAGTTGCGGATTCGACGACGCGCCCGTCATCATCACCACGTGCGCCTCGTTGTAGATGCGCGCGGCCGGAATGCTCACGCCCGAGTTGTAATGGCCGATCACGGCCGCCACGCCGCCGTCGACAAGTTTTTGCGCGACGTTCACGCCGACTTTCGGATCGCCCTGATCGTCCATCGAAACCAGCTCGAAGCGAACCGGCTTGCCCGCGACCATGAACGTTTTCGCGTTCAGCTCCTCGACGGCGAGGCGCACGCCCCGCTCGTCGTCCTTGCCGCTTTGCGCCGCGCTGCCCGTGAGCGGGCCCGCGACGCCGATCTTCACCACTTCCTGCGCAGCCGCGCCGCCGGCCAGGCCAAGAACGGCCGCCGCGCATGCGATGAACGCCATCGCCGTCTTCATCGGTTTCATATCGCTTCCCCAGTTGCTGTGAATGGCAAACTTTCCAGAACGTCCCGTACGGGCGACAGCGTGTCGAACTCGAAATCCGGACGCGGCTGCCACGTGCCGAGCGTGTCCGCGCCGCGGTTGATCCAGGCCACGGCCATCCCGAGCGGCTTCGCCCCGTCGATATCCGCCCAGCTGGCGAGCGAACAGTGCAACACGTCGGCTGCATCGAGCGCGAGGCGATCGAGCGCCAGCGCGAAGATCGCCTGCGACGGCTTGTACGCTTGCGCCATCTCCGCTGTCGTCACATGCTCGAAGTAATGCGTGAGCCGCGTGCGACGCCACAGATCGCTATCCATGTTGGTGATCGGCATCAGCGGATAACGCGCCGCCGCCCAGTCGAGAAACGGCTCGGCGTCCGCGTGCGCGGGCGACGCTTCCACCAGATGCGCGAGGAAGGTGTCCGTCAGCGCGTCGATCGCATGGCCTTTGCGCGCGCCGGGCCAGCGTGCGTCGAGACACGCCGCCAGCGCCTGCTGCGCGACGTCGCGGTAGCGCGCGTAAGCCTGGCCGCGATAAAGACGCACGTTACGGATGTCCCAGTCCAGATAGACATCGAACGCGCTTTCGCCCGTTTCGACCGACAGGCGGCGCAGCACTTCGGCCATGCCTGCCGTGCCGCCGCGATCGACGTCGACGAGCGTGCCGAAGTAATCGAAAGTCAGCGCTTTCGGATTCATCGCGTGCCCTCCTTTCTCGCCGCGAACGCTTTCACGCGCTCCGCTGCATCGGGATGCGAAAACGCGTCGATGGTCGCGGCGCTTTCGAGTTCGAGACTGCGGCCGAGCGCGCCCGACAACTCGCCGTTCACGAGGCGCCTGAGGCGCGCCACCGACGTCGACGAACGTTGCGCGATGCGCGACGCCAGGTCGAGCGCCGTGTCGAGCACGGCGTCGCGCGGGACCACGCGATTGACGAGACCCATCGACAGCAGCGCTTGCGCATTCTGCCGCTCGCCGAGCAGCCAGAGCTCCATCGCGCGCTGGTGGCCGATGGCCTGCGGCAACAGATGCGTGACGCCGCCTGTCACGAACTGCCCCCACTCCATCTCGGGGAAGAAGCACACGAGATCGTCCGACGCCACCACGAGATCGCAATTGAGCATCCACTCGAACCCGCCGCCAACCGCATAGCCGTGCACCGCGCCGACCACCGGCTTCGCGCCGAGCATGAGATCGCGCGTGATCCGCTGAATCCGTTCGATATGGCTGCGGATGCTCGCGTCGCTCGCGCTCTGCTGGCCGAATTCCTGGAGATCGTCGCCCGCGCAGAACGCGCGGCCCGCGCCCGTCAGCACCACCACATGGCAGGCAGGATCGTTATTGCATGCGTGCAAGGCATCGTGCAGATCGTCGAGCAATGCGCCGCCGATGGCATTCATGCGCCCCGGCCGGTTCAGCGTCACGACGGCCACGGGTCCTTCGTTGCGTAAGATCACGTCGCTCATGTGGGTTCCTTGTCGATCCAGCGCGTCTTGCCTTCCGTGCGCGGGAAATGTTCGAACGGCACCATCGTCACCGCCGCGCTCGCGCCAATGCGCTCGCGCACCGCGCTTTCGATGCGTGCCGCGGCGTCCAGCCAGCGTTCGGCAGCGAGATCCCTTGCTGCCTCGACTTTCATCACGATACGGTCGTACGGCCCGTCCCCCTTCAGCACGATGCGGAACTGGCCCGATGCCCACTGCGGCAGCGCCTCGACGGCAAGCCGCACCGCGCCCGGAAACACATTGACACCGCGCACGTTGAACATGTCGTCGGTGCGGCCCGTTACACGAAAGCGCCATGCGCTGCGGCCGTCGGGACCCGGATCGGCGCCCGTCACCGTCACCACGTCGCGCGTGCGATAACGCACGAGCGGCTGACACTGCTTGCGCAGATGCGTGCAGACCAGCTCGCCCGTGACGCCCTCTTCGACGGGCAAACGCTGGAGCGTTTCGGGATCGATGATTTCCGCGAACACCACGTCCGCCGCGTGATACAGCAGATCGTTGGTCCAGTCCGTCTGTCCGCCCAGAATGCTCAGCACTTCCGACAAACCGAAATTCGCGTTGCGCACCTTGAAGCCCCACTTGTCCTCCATTGCGGCGCGCAGATCGGGATTGTCGAGACCCGCCTCGCCACCGAAGAGCCCGAGCTTCAATCCGAGTTCGCGCGGTGAAGGTCCGCCCGTTTCGCGCAACACCTGCTCGATGAGCGCGGGATACGACGGCGTGCACGAAATCGCGTTGATGCCGAGATTCAGAATGGAGTCGATCAGAAGCCGTGTACTACCGACGCCGAACGGCACCACGGTCGCGCCCGTCGCTTCGAGGATCGTGTGATCGGTGAAGCCGCCCGTCCACATGCAGTAGTTGAGGCAGTGCACCACGCGGTCATCGGGGCGCAGGCCCGCTGCCCACATCGAACGCGCGCCCACCCGGGCGATATCCTGCGCATCGCGGACGCTGTTGGCCAGTATCAGCGGGCGGCCCGTCGTGCCCGAGGTCCGATGCAAGCGCGCGATGCCGCTTTCCGCGCACGCCACGTAGCTCCCATACGGCGGCGCGCCTTCCTGGCTCACGCGCAACTCGTCCTTCTCCGTGAAGGGCATGTCCTGCAGCGTGTCGAGCGTGATGTCCTCGCGCTCGATCCAGCGCGACAGCTTGCTTCGATAGAACGCCGACATCGCGCGCAAATACGGCCATTGGCGCGCCCACAGCGTGTCCTGATGACGGCGCACCTCGGACAGGGCAAGGGTTTCGAACGCTGCGTCGAAATAGACGCCTTGCGGCGGGGGAGAAACGGCCACGTCCATGTGATTCCTCTTGGTGAGCGGCTCGCGCCGCGAATGAATGGATGGATGAGCGTCCGCTTATCGCGCGCCGCGCTTCGACGCGCGCGCCTCGATGGCGGCACGATCGACGATGGCGCGCGCATGGCTCGCCGTGCCGACCGGTCCGCCCGCGTCGGCCGCCACGATGTCGAACCAGTACAGCGCGCCCTCGACGCCGCGAAACGTCGCGGTGGCCGACACGTCGATGCCGGGCGGCGTAGGCGCAAGATGACTGAGGTGCGTGGTGACGCCAACGGAAAGCTGCCCGTCGCGCAGCGCGTCATGCATGAGCCCGGCACACGCGCGCTCGATCAGCGTGAGCAATGCAGGCGTCGACAGCACGTCGGGATACCGCTCCCCAGCCGCGTGCGCATGCGCCGACGCGAGATCGGCGGCAGCGACAGTGTGGGTGAGCGTGGCGGCTTGGCCTGGTTCGATCATGGGCAGCTCCGGTTGTATGGAGCGGCTCATATGCAAGGGCTGCGCCAGTGTGAGCGGAGCCTTGTGTGGCGGCACTTTGCGGGATTTGCGAGGTGAACGCGCAGGCGCACCGTAAAGTTTCTTTACGTTGCGAATCGAAACGGTCGTCGCGCTGCTTAACGGTCCGCGGTGAGATCAGTATGGAACGTATCGTGCGCGTGACGAGCGCGTTTTCCGGGCTCGGCATCGCCGCGATGCAGGCCGTACGTGCGGACCCGAAGCGCGAATGGCGCGACGGCATGGTTCGGGCCGCGATGGATGCGCTCGGTCATGGCCGATGACGATGTTGATCATCGGGATGGTGGCTGGATTTCTCGCAGGCGTGCTGGTGATGTACATGCTTGCGCTGTTCAAGGTGAACAGGGATAGATGGCCGCACATTCGAAACGACAGCTCGCGCAAGCCGGATTGCGTCGTGAACATCGGTGCAAACGGCAGTACGATAGACAATCGACCGATGAAATCGAGGAGGCACCATGAACGCGGTATGCCCGCTACACGGGCCGACCACCATCATCCGCACGAACGCATACGGTTTTCCCGTCTACGCGTGTTGCTGCAACGACGTGCCGTACGCAACGCCGCCGGACGCCTGCACAAGGGCGCCGACGCAACGCGGAAAAGACCCGCAGCAGAAGCCCGAACAACCGAAGACGAAACGAGAATGACGGGCGCCGCTGCGCCTATTAATGCGGCGCTTTCCCAGCGAGCCACAGCGCGAGATTGATCGCATATCGATGCGCGTCCTGCAGCGCCGCTTGCTCCGTCTGCATCCCGTTGCCCGGCGGCTCGTCCACGAAGCTTGGACAACCGAGCCGCGCGTCCCAGTTGTAGTCTGCGAAATGATGAAACGTGCTTTGCGCGACAGCGGGCCCGCCGTCGCTGGACGGTTCAAAGGCAACGGCAAGATTGAAGCTCGTTCCTGTGATCTTGCTGTTGCCTCGTGCGATCACGCGGGCTGATGCATCGTCGGGCGCATTAACGGCGCCCTCGTGCGGGTGAGCCGGCAGGTAGCGAATCACGCCCGTCGGCGAGTCGGCATTCTTCAGCACGGGATGTATCGCGCCCACAACCGCAACTTCCTGGAAGTCTCCATTCGCGCCCGAGTGAAAATTCGGCCATGAAATATGCGTGGAGAACGGATCGTCGCATACGCATCGCGACTGGTCGGGATCGACATTGCGGGTATGAAAGTGATGTGCCTTGCCCACTTTGCCCAGGCTGCACAGCGAACAGCCCACATCCATGTGATCTCTCGTCACCATCAAACCGCGGCCTGCCTGACGGAATCGCGTAATGCCTGCGCAGTCTTCGGGCGTCAGGCCGTCTCCGTTATCGACGGCAAATAGCCACAACTCGTCGAACGCGGTGTCATCCAGACGCGAAAGTACCGGGTCCGGCTCTCCGGGTTGCTCGCGGTCTCTCGCGACCACGTCGAATACGGCGCGCCCCTCAGCATCGCGATGGTCGCGCAGCAGTTCGGCAAGCCGGCTGAACCGCGCGATCGACCAGTCGTCGGCGACGGAGGGAATGGTCGTTTGTAGCAGGATCTTGATGGTATCCATGATGGTCACGCAGCACGCTGCGCTCGTTTGAGCATGCCGTCATGCTAGACGGATTCGAATGGGGACAGTAGACATGCGGACAGATACACGGTGTTGCCTCGTGGACACCTATCGCAGATCTGCGCGCTCCGCCCCCTTCTGCACGAATTTTATGATGCTGCTAGATTGTCGCCAGCAGAACTCTCGAGCGAGACTTCCATGGTTGATAGACCCGGTTCACAAGCTTCCGCTGCCCGCTCACTGGCCTTGATTTCGGTCATCGTCGCCGTCGTGGCCATTGCGTTTGCGTATACGGCAGGCTGGCTCACGCCAGGCCGGCTGACACCCCCAAAGGTCGTCAACGCGCTGGCGCCGCCGGGCGGTCCTGCGTTGGGTTTCCGGCGCAATCACGCGAAGGGCATCTGCTTCACGGGCACCTTCGAATCGAATGGAGCAGCCGCTGCATTGTCGAAGGCGCCGATGTTCGCGCAGGGTTCGTCCCGCGTGACGGGACGCTTCAATCTCGCCACGCCGGACCCCAACGCGCCGGACCCGACCGTTCGGGTTCGCGGCCTGAGCCTGCGTGTGGTCGCGCCGGATGGAACCGAATGGCGCTCGGCGATGATCGACGCGCCCTTCTTCCCCGTCGCGACACCGCAAGCGTTCTACGCGTTGCTCGAAGCATCGGTGAAAAAGGACGATCCCGATGCGATGAAGCAGTTCATCGCCGCGCACCCTGAGTTTGCCGCGTTCGGTGCGTGGGCGACGACGGCGCCGTGGACGGGATCGTTCGCGCAGGATCAGTACAACAGTCTCAACAGCTTCGTGTTCACGAATGCCCAGGGACAGGACCAGGTCGTGCGCTGGTCGTTCGTGCCGGCGGCGAAGCCGGAGGCCGTGTCGCCCGACGTCCTCAAGCAACGTCCCGCGAACTTCCTCGAAACCGACATCACGCAACGCGTGCAGAGCGCGCCGCAACGCTGGACGATGATCGTCACCGTCGCCAATCCGGGCGACCCGACGGCCGACCCGAGCAAGGCCTGGCCGGACGACCGCCGCAAGGTGGAAGCGGGCACGCTGGTGGTCAGCGCGATCGAGCCCGAACCCGACGGCCCGTGCCGCGACCTCAATTTCGATCCGACCGTCCTGCCGGCGGGCATGCATGTTTCCGACGATCCGTTCCCAGCTGCGCGCTCGGCTGCCTATTCCGTTTCGTTCAATCGCCGGACTGCCGAAGACAAGTACTATCCGCACACGCCTGCCGAAGGAGCGAAGCCATGACACCGACTCTCCAGCGCTTTACACCGTTGCAGCGCGCGCTGCACTGGATCATGGCGATCTGCATTCTGGCGATGCTGTTCATCGGCGTCGGCATGGTGTCGACCATTCGGCCTGACTATCTGACGCTGGTCTCGGTTCACAAGCCGCTTGGCATTGTGATCCTCGTGCTCGCGCTGATCCGTCTGGTGGTGCGACTCACGCGCGGCGCGCCGCGACTTCCGCCGGACATGCCCGAGCCGATGAAGCTCGCGGCTCATCTGTCGCACCTCGCGTTCTATGCGTTGATGATCGCGTTGCCGCTGATTGGTTGGGGGATGTTGTCGGCAGCGGAGTATCCCGTGATCGTGGCCGGCGTCCAGTTGCCGTGGATACTGCCGCATAGCAACGAACTGCACACGCTGCTATGGAACGCGCACCGGTTTCTTGCGTTGTGCTTCTTCGCGTTGATCCTCGTGCATTTCGCGGCCGCGCTGTTTCATGCCCTCGTCAGACGCGACGGCGTGTTTCAGGCCATGGCGCCCTGGCGCTGAGCGGTCGGCTCGATGTCTCTGATCTTTTGCGCGCCGGCATGCCGCCCACCAGCGTGTGAGCGTGCACGTCCCGCGTGACGACTGCGACCGCTGCCTCGTGGATCTTCGCTGCTTTTGGCTTCGCCGGTGTTTGCGATTTTGCGTCGAGGGGTGGCGTTGCTGGTTGGTGTTTTGGCCTTTGCGCTGGCATCCGCGTTTTGTCTTCGTGCTTCATGCGTTGCCCTCTGTGCGGGGCGGCATCTGCTTTGTCTGCGACGGCTGGTTGGTTTGGTTCGGCTTTTTCTGGCATCCGCGTGGCGCCTTCGCGGCGCATGCGTTGCCCCTGTGCGGGGTGGCACCTACTTTGTCTGCGACGGCTGGTTGGTTTGCTTCGGCTTTCGCTGGCATCCGCGCTATGCCTTCGTGCTTCAAGCGTTGCCCCTGTGCGGGGCGGCACCTACTTTTCTTTGCCGCCGCAAAGAAAAGCAACCGTATTGGAAGTCAAGCGGGAGGCTGTTCCGGGGTGCTGGATTCTCAATGTGGTTGCCGGTTCCGTACAGGCGAGCGCAAACCACGCGAGTGATCGCGTTCAGGCACAGCATCCAGGCAAAGCTATACCGCCGGTTAGTTCGTCGATGGGTTCCAGGGTGTTGAGTTATGGACCATGGCGTTGAGCGTCACGATGAGCTTGCGAATGCACGCGGTCATGGCCACCTTGAAGGGTTTGCCGGCCTGACGCAGACGGTCGTAGAAGGCCCTGATGGTCGGATTGAAGCGCAGCGCGGGGATGCAAGCCATATAAAGCGCGCGCCGCACGATGGCACGACCGCCCTGAATGCGACGCTTGCCGGTGTGCTTGCCGCTATCGGAATTGAACGGAGCAACACCGGTCAGCGCGGCGATCTCGCGGCGGTTCAATGAACCGAGTTGTGGCATGAACGCGATCAGTGTGGCCGCGGCGCCGGGACCGATGCCGGGCACCGAGCGCAGCAGGTCCTCCTTCTGACGCCACGCGGGCGAAGCGCGCAGGAACGAATCGATGTCCCTGTCGGCGACGGTGAGCTGCTGTTTGAGCCATTTGATATGGTCATTCAGGCTTTCCTTAGCCGCGGCATGAGCGCGCTCCAGGCGGGCTTTTTCGGCCACGAGCATGTCGATGAGCTGGGCACGGCGCAGCAGCAGGGCTTGCAGCTGCTCGGTCTGCACATCGTTGAGCGGGCGCACGACGGGTTTGATGACGGCGGCGAAATGGGCGATGACGAACGCGTCGATGCGGTCGGTCTTCGCCCGTTTGCCGGTGGCTCTGGCAAAGTCGCGCACCTGTCGGGGATTAACCGCGACAGCGGGCAGGCCGGCCTGGCAGAGCGCCCTGAGCACGGCGAGTTCGAGCTTGCCGGTGGCCTCCATGACGATCAGGGTGGGACCCAGCGCGATCAGACGCTGGACCAACTGTTCGATGGCGGCGGTTTCATTGTCGACACTGAAATGTTCGGTCGTGTCGTGGATGGCAACGTCGAGCGTGCTACCGCTGACGTCGATGCCGATATAAAGGGACGAAGAAGTCTGGTTCATCACGGTACCCATACTTGCAGGAAAATACGAGCTCGAGGCTCAGTCAACTGTTCGGGTTAAGACGATGAGAAGGACAGTCGCTCAGGCTTTTCTGCGAGCTCAAGGCACTATAGGCAGACGAGCTGACTGTCCGTGTGGCGACAACTGATCGGGTCGGTGCCACGGAGGGGAATATACAAGTAGGCAAAAGAAAGCGGCTCACACCGCCAGTTCTTGTATTTGCCTGAGGGTCCCCAACCGGTCTTACGCTTCACACGGCAATCACGTGACCCATGTTCGTTGCCAACGCTCTTGCGGTGCGTCTCACCCGCTTCACGCACCCGCGCTTCACCATGCCCTGCCAGATATTCCACGGCCGCCCAGGTGGCAAACTGTGTGTAAGCCGTAGTGCCTCGCACGCCTCACTTCGGACCGATAGCGCATGCGTTCCACCCTGTAAGAGCGCTACCCTATACGCCGCGACAACCTACACACAGTTTGCCACCTGGGCGGCACATACCATTCGCTGCCGCTCGCCCGTGCACGGGTATTCGAAGCGGGTGAGGCGCTCATTCAGCGCGTTGGCAACACAGGCGGACAGATACGTTGCCGTGTGAAGCATAAGACCATTTGGGGGCCCTCAGGCAGGAAGAAAGATTGGCGGTGTTAGCCGCTTTCTTTTGCCTGGCGGTTTCAAGGATCAAGTGCAACACTTCATTTAGGATGTGTTGCATGGGACAAAAATACGAACACCTTGGTGCCGAGGAGCGCGGTGCTATCTTTGCAATGAAGCAGGAGAACAAGAGTACGCGGGAGATTGCACGTGTGTTACGGCGTTCGCCAGCCACGATCAGCCGTGAACTCAGGCGCAATGGCTGGAAGCCGGATCATGAGCGAGGTCCAATGGGACGTCCCGCTATCGCTGGCGGCTACAATGCCGCGAACGCGGGCCGCCGGGCGGCAAGGCTGCGGCGCAAGCCGCGCTGTGAGCGCAAGCTGCATCCTGACGGACCATTGTGGGCCGAGGTACGTCAATACCTGGAAGGCGGCCTCTCGCCTGAGCAGGTGTGCGCCCAACTCGAACGTGTGCATCCCGAAGAACCTGCCTTGAACGTCTCGCACGAAACGATCTACCACGCCATCTATGCCGCGCCGCGTGGCGCATTGCGGCGTGAACTGGTTGCCCTGCTCAGGCAGGGGCGTAGCACGCGCAAGCCGCGCACACGCGGGCAGGACCGCCGTGGGAAGCTCGTCGACATGGTGAGCATTCATGTGCGCCCGCCCGAGGCCAACGACCGGTTGATTCCGGGCCACTGGGAAGGCGATCTGATCAAGGGTGCGGGCAACCGTTCGGCCGTGGGGACCCTGATTGATCGCAGCACCCTGTTCGTGATGCTGGTGAAGATTGATGGCAGCACCGCCGAGGCGGCGCTTGATGCCTACAGTGCGGCGTTCGCGCCGCTGCCGGCAGAACTGCGCCAGACCCTGACGTACGACCAGGGCAAGGAAATGGCAGAACATAAAAAGCTTGCCGAGGCCACCGGTATCCGTATCTACTTCTGCGATCCGCACAGCCCCTGGCAACGCGGTATCTGCGAGAACACCAATGGTCTGCTGCGCCAGTACCTGCCCAAAGGCACAGACCTCTCCGTGTTCTCGCAGCGCCAGCTCGACCTGATCGCGATGCGCATGAACATCCGTCCGCGCAAGACGCTCGGCTGGAAGACCCCTGCAGAAGCTTTTATGGAAAAATGCGCGGAACAGGATATTGCGATCAACCCCGCTGTTGCACTTAGCCTTTGAAACCGCCCCTACTTTTCTTTGCGGCGGCAAAGAAAAGTAGGTGCCGCCCCGCACAGGGGCGACGCTTGAAGCACGAAGGCATAGCGCGGATGCCAGTGAAAGCCGAAGCAAACCAACCAGCCGTCGCAGACAAAGTAGGTGCCGCCCCGGACAGGGGCAACGCGTGAACAGCCAACACCGCCAGCGCAAAAGCCAAAACACCGACCGGCAACGCCCGCGCCACGAAGGCAAAACTCGGATGCCAGCAAAAAAACAAAACCCAACCGCCCGCTACTGCTCCCCATTAAGACAAGACCGGCATCACCCAACCCACTTCCACTCGCGAATCTCTTCGCTATCAATACCCTCGGTATGCGCGTAATCGAGGTGCTGGATCTTCTGATCGCGCAAGCGTTCCTTCGCGTGATCGCCGACGCCACGCAGACGAGGCACACGATCAATCACATCGATCGCCAGCGAAAACCGGTCGATCCCATTGATGATCGCGAGTTCGAGCGGCGTATTGATGTTGCCCTTCTCCGCATAGCCATGCACGTGAATGTTCGCGTGATTTGTGCGGCGATACGTCAGCTTGTGAACCAGCGACGCATACGAATGGAAGTTGAAGATCACCGGCTTGTCCGTCGTGAACAGCGAATCGAAATCGCGACCCGACAGCCCATGCGGATGATCGGAATCGGGCATCAGCCTGAACAGGTCAACGACATTCACGAAGCGGATCTTCAGATCGGGGAACAGCCCTTTGAGGATCTCCACGGCTGCGAGCGCTTCCATGGTCGGAATGTCGCCGGCGCTCGCCATCACGACATCCGGCTCGTGGTCCAGATCCGTCGATGCCCAGTCCCAGATGCCGATGCCTTTCGTGCAATGCGTGATGGCCGACTTCATGTCCAGATACTGCAAGTGAGGCTGCTTGTCGGCGACGATCACGTTCACATAGTCGCGCGAACGCAGGCAATGATCGGCGACACTCAACAGGCAGTTCGCGTCGGGCGGCAGATAGATGCGAACGACGTCGGGGCTCTTGTTCGTCACCACGTCAAGAAAACCGGGGTCCTGATGCGTAAAACCGTTATGGTCCTGACGCCACACGAGCGACGTGATCAGCAGATTCAACGAAGGCACGGGCTGCCGCCAGCGCAACTCGCGCTTGGCCTTTTCCAGCCATTTCGCGTGCTGGTTGAACATCGAATCGATCACATGCACGAACGCTTCGTACGTTGCAAACAGACCGTGCCGCCCCGTCAGCGTATAGCCTTCGAGCCAGCCTTCCAGCGTATGCTCGCTCAGCATTTCCATCACGCGGCCATCAGCGGACAGGTCGCCGCCATCGCTATCCGATTCGACGATCTGCGCGAGCCACGTCTTCTGCGATGCTTCGTAGATCGCCGTGAGTTTGTTGCTGGCGGTTTCGTCGGGGCCGAATACGCGAAAGCTCGTCATATTGCGACGCATGACGTCGCGCAGAAACTGACCGAGCACGTCCGTAGGCGACACGTAGCTCGTTGCGGGCTTGCCCACGTCGACGGCATATTCGGTGAAGTCCGGCAGGTCCAGCGCCTTGCACAACGCTCCGCCATTCGCATGCGGATTGGCGCTGATGCGCCGCGGCCCTACGGGCGCGAGCGCGCGCAATTCGGCGACCAGCCGCCCCGCTTCGTCGAAGAGTTTTTCCGGCTCGTAACTACGCAGCCATTCCTCGACGAGTTTCAGGCTCTTGCCGTTGCTCGCCGGATCGGCGACGGGCACCTGATGCGCTCGCCACGTGCCCTCTATCTTGTGTCCGCCGAATTCGCGCGGCCCCGTCCATCCCTTCGGCGATCGGAGCACGATCATCGGCCAGCGCGGCCGCTGCGTATTGCCTTCTTGTCGCGCACGCTGCTGGATCGCACGAATCTCGTCGATGCACTCGTCGAGCGTCGCCGCCATCTGCTGATGCATCTTCTCCGGCTCGTCACCTTCGACGAACCACGGCTTGTAACCATAACCCGTCAACAGCGCTTCGAGTTCTTCATGCGGGATGCGCGCAAGTATGGTCGGGTTCGCAATCTTGTAGCCGTTCAGATGCAGCACGGGCAGCACCGCGCCGTCGCGCGCCGGATTCAGGAATTTGTTCGAATGCCACGAGGTGGCGAGCGGCCCGGTTTCCGCCTCGCCATCGCCGATCATCACCGTGACGATCAGATCGGGGTTGTCGAACGCCGCACCATATCCGTGCGACAGGCTATAGCCGAGTTCGCCGCCCTCGTGAATCGAGCCCGGCGTTTCGGGCGTGCAATGCGAGCCGATGCCGCCCGGAAAGGAGAAGAGCTTGAAAAGACGCCCCATGCCCTCTTCCGTTTCGCCACGGTCCGGATAGATCTCCGAATAGCGCCCTTCCAGATAGCTGTGCGCGAGTGTCGCGGGTGCGCCGTGGCCCGGCCCCGAAAGGAAGATCACGTTCAGATCGCGCTGTTTGATCACCCGGTTCAGATGCACCAGCACGAAGCTCTGGCCGGGATCGGAACCCCAGTGACCGAGCAGACGCCGCTTGATGTGCTCGGGCTTCAGCTGTTCGCGCAAGAGCGGATTCGCGCGCAGGTAAATCATGCCGGCGGACAGGTAATTGCATGCCCGCCAGAAGCGGTCCATGTTGCGCAGTTCATCGGCTTGCAACGGCGTGAGTTGAGGGCGGGTGTCGTCCATTGAGCGTCTCCTTGCAGAGGTTTCGCGGTACGCAGTGCCTCCCTAATCATAGAAGGTGCTTTGCGTATGTCTATTGCGAATGCATGCATCGTTGACGCAGGCGGCACAACGATTGCAAATCCGTTGAATCGCTTGCAATCGACGGGCCGAACGCATAGCGACCGTCACGCATCGATCAAAGGAAGGAGACACAACATGGACGTGATCATGACGCTATTCGGCGAAGGCAACCATCTCACCGCCTTGCAGACAGCCATGCGCGCGATCGTCGTGTTCTTCGCGACGCTCGTGTTCATCCGCATCTCGGGCAGACGCTCGTTCGGACAACGCTCACCGTTCGACTACGTGGTCGCGATCCTGCTCGGCGCCACGCTGAGCCGCGTCATCATCGGCGCATCACCTGTGGTGCCGACGCTCGCGGCGTCGCTGGTGATCGTGCTGATTCATCGCGCGCTAGCGTGGTGCTGCGTGCGCTCGGCGCGGCTCGAATCGCTGGTGGTCGGTGTCGAACGGGAGGTATATCGCGACGGACAGTTCAATAGCCGGCAGATGTCAGCTGCGCTGATTACGCGCACCGATGTGTTCGAGGCTGCGCGGCATGAATTTCACGCGCTCGATCTGCACGACGTGCACGCGGCGATTCTTGAACGCAATGGAAAGATGAGCCTGATTCGCAAAGGCGCGAAAGGGAGCGAAGGGAAAACGGATGCGTAGGCAAGGAAGCGTGACGCAGCGTCACGTATCAAGGAAACGGGGCGGGCCGCGCCAGCTTCACGAACGAAGCACTCGCGCGAGACCCGCCCCGTCAGAAGCCCGATTTACTCGGTATCGTTCTTCAGTTGCGGCAGCGCCGACGACTCGCCCGGTGCGAGCAAACCGACCTGCGCGTAGATGCGCAGCTTGTCGCGCGTGTCGGTGATGTCGAGGTTGCGCATCGTCAGCTGGCCGATGCGGTCGCGCGGCGAGAACGTCGAGGCAACCTTCTCCATCGACAGACGCTCCGGCTGATACGTCAGGTTCGGCGACTTCGTGCTGAGGATCGAATAGTCGTTACCGCGACGCAGTTCGACGGTCACTTCGCCCGTGATCGCGCGCGCGACCCAGCGTTGCGCCGTTTCGCGCAGCATGATGGCCTGCGGATCGAACCAGCGGCCCTGGTACAGCAGGCGGCCGAGGCGGCGACCATTTTCACGGTACTGCTCGATTGTGTCTTCGTTGTGAATGCCCGTGACGAGGCGCTCATACGCGATGAACAGCAGCGCGAGACCCGGGGCTTCGTAGATGCCGCGGCTCTTCGCTTCGATGATGCGGTTCTCGATCTGGTCGCTCATGCCGAGGCCGTGACGGCCGCCGATACGGTTCGCTTCCAGCAGCAGTTCGACGGCGTTCGGGAACGTCTTGCCGTTCAGCGCGACGGGCTGGCCTTCTTCGAAGCGGATCGTCACCTCTTCCTTCGCGACGGGCACGTCGTCGCGCCAGAATGCGACGCCCATGATCGGGTTGACGATCTTGATGCCCGACTCCAGGCTTTCGAGGTCCTTCGCTTCATGCGTTGCGCCGAGCAGGTTCGAGTCGGTCGAATAGGCTTTTTCGGCCGACATCTTGTACTCGAAGCCCGACTGGCGCATGAATTCCGACATTTCCGCGCGGCCGCCGAGTTCGTCGATGAACTGCTGGTCGAGCCACGGCTTGTAGATCTTCAGATCGGGATTGACGAGCAGGCCGTAACGGTAGAAACGCTCGATGTCGTTGCCCTTGTACGTGCTGCCGTCGCCCCAGATGTTGACGCCGTCTTCCTTCATCGCGGCGACGAGCATCGTGCCCGTCACGGCGCGGCCGATGGGCGTCGTGTTGAAGTAGGTGACGCCTGCCGTCGAAATGTGGAACGCGCCGCATTGCAGCGCCGCAATGCCTTCCGCGACCAGCTGCGCGCGGCAGTCGATCAGGCGCGCGCCTTCGGCGCCGTATTCCGTGGCGCGGCGCGGAATCGAGTCGTAATCTTCCTCGTCCGGCTGACCCAGATTTGCT
The DNA here is from genome assembly GCF_002902965.1 of Paraburkholderia hospita. GTDB lineage: Bacteria > Pseudomonadota > Gammaproteobacteria > Burkholderiales > Burkholderiaceae > Paraburkholderia > Paraburkholderia hospita. The sequence continues at coordinate 1,723,456 of NZ_CP026106.1, forward strand.
GTGTACGCGTACGGCACGGCGCCCTTCAAGCGCATCCAGTGCAGCGCGGCGCTCGTGTCGAGGCCGCCTGAGAACGCAATACCGACCTTCTGGCCGGTCGGAACATTTTCGAGGATTGTGCTCATAATCAAAACCGTTGAATCGACTTTTGAAGGGAATAGGCGAAACTTTATCAGACAAGCCCGTCTACGAGCCGGATTCGGCGGAAAACGGGCATGACGCGACGCTGCGGCGCTGCCGCGCGTCAGGCATCCGGGTGCAGCGGGGCGTCGAGAATCGACGGTGGCACCGCGTCGGGGTCGGTGGCCTGCGCGTCGCCGAAACACTGCTCCGCCAGATCGATCATGCCCACGGCGGCGTCGATCAGCTCGTCGAGACGGTCCAGCAATTCGCCGCGCGCTTCGGCTTGCCCGTCCGGATGACTATTCAACTGCACGATCAGCGATTCCGCCGTCTGCAGGTACGGAATCGCCTCGTGGTAGTTTTCGATCGACACCAGCGCCTTGCTGCGCGCACCGACCAGCAGACTCCGGTAGTGATCCGCGAGTTCGGACTCGCCGCTGATCCGGGGCAGCTTGTCGGAAATGCGCTGCAGGCAAGCCGGCACCTGCTCGTCGAGCGCGGCCGCGCGCTGCCGCAGATCGGCGTATTCGGCGAGCAACTGGACCTGGTCGAACGGGGAAACGCTGTCCATCGTGGGCGGCTCGTTGTCTGGTGAACCTAGCATCTTACTGCACCACGCAAAGTCGATGCGGGCCAGGACCAATGACCTACACTAAGCACAACCGCGCCAGCATCGGAAACCGCCATCAAAGTATCGCAGCGGAAAACGTCCGTCGCGCGTCAACCTGAGCTGTTGCGTAGTCGATAGCCGCACCGTCGCCGACTGAAATGCGGAGGCCTCGCGATCATGGGACACGTTGCCAGCCGTTTGCGAATTCCCGTGCTCGACTGGATGCACGGTTATCGCAAGGATTGGATCAAGCCGGACCTCGTCGCCGGCGTCACGGCGGCAGCCGTCGTGCTGCCCAAGGCCCTCGCCTATGCGTCGGTGGCTGGGCTGCCCGTCGAAGTCGGGCTGTACACCGCCTTCGTGCCGATGGTCATCTATGCCCTTTTCGGCACGTCGCGGCCGCTCAGCGTCAGCACCAGCGCGACGCTCGCCATCCTGACGGCCGCCGCGCTCGCGCAGGCCGTTCCCGGCGGCGAAACGGCCGCGCTGATGCGCGCGACGGCGACCCTCACGCTGCTCGTCGGCGGGATGCTCGCGTTGGCCGCGTTGCTGCGCCTCGGGTTCGTCGCGAACTTCATTTCCGATCCCGTTCTGACGGGCTTCAAGGCAGGGATCGCCGTCGTCATCGTGCTGGATCAGCTGCCGAAGCTGTTCGGCATCCACCCGGAAAAGGGTTCGTTTTTTCACAACGTCGCGGCCCTGGCGATGGGCATTCCCCACGCATCGTGGTGGACGGTAGCCGTCGGCGCGGCGACGATCGCCATCCTCGTGGCGTTCGAGCACTTCTATCCGCGCGCGCCCGCACCCTTGATCGCCGTCGCCTGCGGGATCGGTGCCGTCGTGCTGCTGGGCTTGCCCGCTCATGGCGTCGGCGTGGTCGGCCATATTCCGACGGGCTTGCCCTCTGTCGTGATGCCCGATTTCTCGCTGATCGGCTCGCTCTGGAAGGACGCCGCCGGCATCGCGCTGATGAGCTTCACCGAAACGGTCGCGGCCGGGCGTGCGTTTGTGGGCAATGGCGAACCCATGCCGAAGCCGAACCGCGAACTGTTCGCGACGGGCCTCGGCAACGCGGCGGGCGCGTGGCTCGGCGCGATGCCCGCGGGCGGCGGCACGAGCCAGACGGCCGTCAACCGGTTGGCGGGCGCGCGCTCGCAACTCGCCCAGCTCGTCACGGCGGCCGTCACGCTCGGCACGATGCTGCTGCTCGCGCCGTTGATCGGCCTGATGCCGCACGCGACGCTGGCCGCCGTCGTGATCGTCTATTCGATCGGCCTGTTCAGCCCGGCCGATTTCCGCGCAATCTTGCGGATACGCCGCACCGAATTCCTGTGGGCGCTCGTCGCGCTGGCGGGCGTCGTGCTGCTCGGCACCTTGCAGGGCATACTCGTCGCGATTGTCGTGTCGCTGGTTGCGCTCGCGCATCAGGTGGCCGATCCGCCCGTCTATGTGTTGCGCCGCAAGCCGGGCACGCACGTGTTCCGCCCCGTGTCCGACGAGCATCCCGACGACGAGGCGTTCCCGGGGCTGCTGGTGCTGCGGGTCGAGGGGCGCGTGTTCTTTGCCAACGCCGAGCACATCGGGCAGAAGCTTCGGCCGCTGATCGACGCGGCGCAGCCGAAGGTCCTCATCCTGGAGATGAGCGCCGTGTTCGATCTCGAGTACACCGCGCTCAAGATGCTGATCGAAGCCGAGAAAAAGCAGCGCGAGCGTGGCATCGCGATCTGGCTCGTGCACCTCAATCCCAGCGTGCTCGCGGCGGTGCAACTCTCGTCGCTCGGCGCGACATTGGGTCAAGGGCGGATGTTCTTCAACCTCGAAGAAGCGCTGGCGGCGTGGCAAGCACTTCATGCGCCGGACACGGCAAACGGCGCGGCAAACAGCGCGTCGAAGAAGCTTTAAATCCGCCCGGTCAAACGCCCTTCCCCCCTGCGTGATTCGCTGGCGGGCTGATCCTCGACCCATCGCCAGAACAGCCGGTAGCCGACCGCGAGCATCACCGGGCCGATGAACAGACCCAGCACGCCGCTCGTGATCATGCCGCCCAACGCGCCGATCAGCACGACGGGCATCGGCACGTCGACCCCTCGGCCGAGCAGCAACGGCTTGAGCACATTGTCGGCCAGCCCCGCGATGAACGTGTAGATCGCGAAGATGATGGTCGCGGCGCTCGCGCCCTCGGTGGCGAATACGAACACGATCACGGGAATCGTGATGAGGGTGGCGGGCAACTGCATGATGCCGATCAACAGCACCGCGAGCCCGAGCAGCCCCGCGCCGGGCACGCCCATCACGACGAAGCCGATGCCGATCAGCAGCATCTGGATGAACGCAATGCCGACCACGCCTTGCGCGACCGCGCGGATCGTCGCGATGCACAACTCGGTGATCTTCGGGCCGTTCTCCGGGCCGGAGACGCGCGATGCGATCAGCACCGCGCTGCGACGGCCTTGCTCGCCGTGCGCCATGAAAACGCCGGCGAGAATCAGCGCAACGACGAACGTCACCAGTCCGACGCCGAGCCCAGCCAGCGTGCCGAGCACGACCAGGCCGGCTTCCTTCAGTTGCGGCGCAAACCGCTGCGCGAGACCCGTCAGATCCGTCGAGGCTTGCAACCAGAAGTCGTACAGACGCTGCCCGACGAGCGGCCAGGTGGCGACCGACTCGGACGGCGGCGGAATGCGAACGCCGCCGCTCTTGATGATGGCCGTCACGTGCTCGATGGAATCCGCGGCCGCCACGCCCAGCAGGTAGGTCGGCACGAGGATGATGGCGAACGCGGCGAGAATAATCAGCGTCGCGACCAGGCCGTTGTAGCGCTTCGACTGCCCTCGCAGGCGAACCAGCAGCGGATGGAGCGTGATAGCCAGAATCAGCGACCACACCAGCAGATTGAGGAACGGCACGACGATACGAAAGCAGAAGATCGCGAGAATGGCGATCAGGCCCGCGCGGATCAGCACGTCGAGCATGGCGCGCGCAAATGACTTCTCAGAACTCTGGATGGGTAACATCGATTTTCTCCGCTGGGTCACTGCGCGATTTCCCGCGCTAACCGGTCGGTCGCGCCGCCCGCGAGATGCGGTGCCGCACGACGCTGATCGCCTGCTTGAGCGCATAGACGTCGTGCAGATAGCGCGTCGGCACGCGTATCTGGCTCGCCTGCGCGTCGATGCTCTCGAGTTCGTTGTGCCATTGCGAGAGCTGGTGCGCAGATGGCTGCGCCGTCTTCCAGATTTCGTCTTCCAGCGCCTTGAGCTCGCGATACCAGACCACGAAGCGCTTTTTGACGCGCGATTCCAGTATCCGCGGCAGCGCCTGCACCAGCCCGATCAGCACGGCCAGGAACGGCACCAGGATCAGCAGGCGCCGCTCGACAAAGCTCGCAAGCCAGAACGGCAGGTAGCGCTGAAGGAACGGACGTCCCGACTTGAAGTAGCGCTCGCTTTCGCTGGAAATGGGGAATTCATCCGTATTCAGATTGGGGAAGGTGCCGAGCGGCGTGAAATAGTCCTCTCCCGCATGCGCGGTTCTGGCTGCGTCGAGCAACAGATAGACGAGCGCGGGATGCAACGTGTCCTTCGCGACCAGCAGCGCCGTCGCGGCCAGCAACGTGACGTCCGTTTGCGGGCGATCGTCGACAATGCTGGTCGAGGCGCGCGGGAACGTCACCTTCTTCAGCGACGGGAATTTCTGCACGAGCGCGTCGGCCTGAGCGAAGCTCATCAGCTTCAGGTCGCTGTTCAGCAACATCTGCTGCATCGGCGCGTCCGGCCTGCCGATGAAGAACGCTGCATCGAGACAGCCGTCCTGGAGGCAGCGCCAGGCGTTCGGCGCATCCATTTCGAACAGCTGGGTGTTGTCCCGCGTGATGTCGCTGTAGCGCAGCAAGACCCGCGACACCTCCAATAGCCCGCTGCCCGGAACGCCGACGCCGATCCGTTTGCCGCGCAGTTGCGCGAGCCGGTTGATGGTCTGCGCGTCACGATAGAAAACCCAGATCGGTTCATATGAAACGGCGGCAATCGTTTCCAGATGATCGGTTTCCTGCGGCGTGGTGGTGCCCGATTGAACGAAGCCCACCTGGTATTCGCTCGTGGGGTCTTTGAGCCGCTCGTAGTTCTCGACGGATCCGGACGAGCTGCGGATTTCGAGCGTCACGCCGTCGCGTTTGAGGATGGGCGCATAGCGCTCCGCAAAGCCGCGATAAATGCCCTTGTCCGCGCCCGTCGTGATGACGATGCGCGTCTGGAAAGCCGGCTCGATGACGGCATACAGTCCCCAGCCCAGCGCCGCCAGCGCGATGACGGCACCGACGACGAAAAGCCACCTGCGCCGTGGCGCGACGGGTGGCTTCTGGCTGCGGTGAAGCGCTGGGTTGTCCCTGGGCATCGCTGGGCCCTCTCGTTCGCCAGGGTCCTTTCACATCTGTGAAAGGACATTCGGAGCGCATGTGTCGCGTATGTGTCGCATCAGGCGTCCAGCGTTCTGATCAGGGTAATGCACGATCCCAGGGATCGGTATTGGACCAAAGTCCAATGGTGCGGGCCGTGCCGCTGCCAGATACTCGCTGCGTGATGCCCGCGCGTTCGGCCGCGGCGCGTGCGCAGACATGCCGTTCGATATTGCGGAGCTGCGTATTCGTCTAGACCGTCTGGACGTTTGTAGCACGCTTGTAGCCCGCTTGCCCCCTTGTAGCACGCTCGGCGGCGAACACGGGACCGGCGCGAAGGAGACCTTCGAAGCAGCAAAGCGACTGGCAGCGTTTTGGCCCGTCAACACAATTCGAACCTGGCTGCCGGTCCGCGCGGCGCGCGAGCGCGCGCTCGTGTTGTCGCGTGACGCACGGCACCCAATAGCTTGAATGGGGAGGCGCTCATGGCGTCTTTGTTGTATCGGCTATCGAACTGCCTCTGTCTTGTTGTGAAAAAACATCCGGCGCGCAAGCGGCTGCTGCTGCCTCTCGCGCTGCTGGCACTGTCATCTCTCACCGCCTGCAAGAAAGCCCCCACCGCCCCACCGCACCCGGCCGTCGAAGTCACCATCGTCACGGTGCGGCAGCAGGAAACGCCCGTCGATTTCGAGTTTACCGCGCAGACGCAGAGTTCGCGCGAGGTGGAAATCCGTGCGCGCGTCGACGGCTTTCTCGAGCGGCGCATGTACACGGAAGGCACGCTCGTCAAGGAAGGCCAGGTGCTGTTCGTGATGGACAGGAAGCCCTTCGAGGCCGCGCTGCAGTCTGCCAAAGGCGCGCTCGCGCAGCAGCAGGCACGGTTACTCGTGACGAAACAGAACCTCGCCCGCGTGATTCCGCTGGCCGCGCAGAACGCGTTGAGCAAGAAGGACCTGGACGATGCCACCGGCAACGAGAAACAGGCCGAAGCCGCCGTGATCGCCGCGCAGGGCGAGGTGCGTACGGCCGAACTGAACCTGAGCTACTGCACGATCCGCTCGCCGCTCCTGGGGTTATCGAGCTTCGCGCGCGTGCAGGACGGCAGCTATGTGACGCCGAACCAGTCGGGGCTGCTCACCTACGTCTACCAGCTCGACCCGATGTGGGTGAACTTCAGCATCTCCGAGAACGAACTGCTGCGCTACCGTGATCAGGTCGCGAAGGGCCTGCTGCGCTTTCCGCCCGACAACCAGTTCGACGTGACGGTCATCCAGGCCGACGGCTCGGTCTATCCGCAGAAGGGCCGCATCGACTTCACGAACCCCGCATTCAGCCAGGAGACGGGCACCTTCCTCGTGCGCGCCACGTTCGCCAATCCGAAGGGCACGCTCAGGCCCGGCCAGTTCGTGCGCGCGAAGGTCTCGGGTGCGGTGCGGCCCAATGCGGTGCTGGTGCCGCAGCGCGCGGTGCTGCAGGGCGCGAAGAGCCACTTCGTGTGGGTGCTCGACCAGGATTCGAAGCCGCATCAGCGCGTGGTCGACGTCGGCGACTGGCACGGCGACGACTGGTTCGTCAACGAAGGGCTGAAGGCGGGCGAGCGCGTGGTGGTCGATGGTGCGATCCGCGTGTCGTCGGATGCGCAGATCAAGGTGGTGAGTGCGGCGCCAGGCAGCACGCCTGGTGCGCCCGGCACGCCCGCCTCTGCGCCGCCGGCGGCAAGCGCCGCCGCAGCGTCGTCCGCACCCGCCGCCACGCTGGCGCAGACGCGCCCGGCCAGCGTCAGCCCATGAGCCGATGACCCGATGACGACCGACGCCATCCGACGCACCCCAACCCGATGAACATCTCCCACTTCTGCATCGACCGGCCGATCTTCGCCTCGGTCATCTCGATTGTCATCACGCTGGGCGGCGCGCTGTGCATGCTCGCGCTGCCTACCGCGCAGTACCCCGACATCACCCCGCCGCAGATCACGATCTCCGCGACCTACCCGGGCGCGAGCGCCGACGTGGTCGCCAACAACGTCGCCGCGCCGATCGAGCAGCAGGTCAACGGCGCGGACAACATGATCTACATGAGTTCGTCGAGCTCCTCGACGGGCAACCTGACGATCAACGCGTACTTCCAGATCGGCACCAACCCCGAACTCGCCCAGGTCGACGTGCAGAACCGCGTGAACCTCGCGCTGCCGCAACTGCCGCAGTCCGTCACCAACCAGGGCGTGCAGGTGCAGAAGAAGTCGCAGGCGTTCATGATGGTGATCGCGATCTACTCGCCCACCGAGCGCTACGACGCCACCTACATCGCAAACTACGCGAACGTCTACGTGCTCGATGCGCTCAAGCGCATCCCGGGCGCCAACCAGTCGAGCATCTTCGGCACGCCCGACTACGCGATGCGCATCTGGCTGCGCCCCGACCGCATGGCGCAGCTGGGCATCACGGCCGCCGACGTGCAGCGCGCGGTGGCCAACCAGAACCAGCAGTTCGCCGTCGGCCGGATAGGCCAGTCGCCCACGGGCAACGCCGTCGAACAGTCGTTCGCCGTCACCACCACAGGACGGCTGACCGAGCCCAGCGAATTCGAGAACATCATCATCCGCGCGCAGAGCGGCGGTGCGGCGATCGTGCGGCTGAAGGACATCGGGCGTGCCGAACTGGGCCAGAAGGACTACTCGATCCGCAGCCGCTTCCAGGGCAAGCCTGCCACCGTGATCGCCGTCTACCAGCAGCCGGGCGCGAACGCGCTCGATGTCTCGAAGCAGGTGCGCGCCACGCTCGCCGGGATGAAGAAGTCGTTCCCCGAGGGCATCGACTACGAGATCGCGATGGACACCACCGAGTTCACGCGCGCCTCGATCACGGACGTGGTGCACACGTTCTTCGAGGCCGTCGTGCTGGTGGTGATCGTCGTGTTCGTGTTCCTGCAGAGCCTGCGCGCCACGCTGATTCCCGTGCTGGCCGTGCCCGTGTCGATCGTCGGCACCTTCATGGGGATGGAGGCACTCGGCTTCTCGATCAACATGCTCACGCTGTTCGGCATGGTGCTGGCCATCGGCATCGTGGTCGACGACGCGATCGTCGTGATCGAGAACGTCGAGCGCAACATGACCGTGCACAAGCTCGATCCGAAGACGGCCGCCAAGCAGGCGATGGATGAAGTGGCGGGCCCCGTGGTGGCGATCGTGCTGGTGCTGTGCGCCGTGTTCGTGCCCGTCGCGTTTCTCGGCGGCATCACCGGGCAGATGTACAAGCAGTTCGCCATCACGATTGCGATTTCCGTGGTGATCTCGGGCATCGTCGCGCTGACGCTCTCGCCCGCGCTCGCCGCGCTGCTGCTCAAGCCCGGACATCACGAGAAAAAGGGTTTCTTCCGCTGGTTCGACAACCAGTTCACGCGCATGACGGCGGGCTATACGCGCGCGGTGCGCCTCATCATCAAGCGCTTCGTGATCGCGCTGCTGCTGTTCGTCGGCATGATCGCGCTGGCCGTCGTGATGATGCGCGATATTCCGACCGCGTTCCTGCCGCCCGAAGACCAGGGCTATCTGCTGGGCGCCGTGATCATGCCCGATGCAGCGTCGCTGGACCGCACGGGGCAGGTGTCGGACCGCGTGTCCGAGTACTTCATGAAGCAGCCGGCGGTGGGCAGTATCACGACGGTGGACGGCTTCAGCATTCTCGACAGCCAGAACAAGAACAACTCGTCGACGTTCTTTGTCGGCTTCAAGAGCTTCGAGGACCGGTATTCGTCGGCCAATATCCGCACGCAGAATGCGCGCGCCGTGCTCATCGATGCGTACAAGGCGCTCTCGCAGATCCGCGAAGGCATCGTCGTGCCGCTCAATCCGCCGTCGATTCCGGGGCTGGGCACGACAGGTGGCACCGAAATGTGGATCCAGAGCAAGGGCGATGCGACGATCGCGCAGTTCGCGGCCGTCGTGGACGACTTCGTCGCGAAGGCGAAGCAGCGCCCCGAACTGACGGGCGTCACGTCGACCTTCAACGCGAACTCGCAGCAACTGCTGGTCGACGTGGACCGCGACAAGGCCGAGACGCTCGGCGTGCCCGTCCAGGACGTCTACAGCGCGATGCAGACGATGTTCGGCTCGCTGTACGTGTCGCAGTTCAACCGCTCGAGCCGGCTGTGGCAGGTGATCCTGCAGGCCGAGCCGTCGTACCGGTTGAGGCCCGATGACCTGACGCAGATCTTCGTGCGCAGCTCGAACGGCAGCATGGTGCCGCTCAAATCGGTGGTGACCTCGCGCTACGTGACGGGGCCGGACCTGATCACGCGCTTCAACAACTTCCCGGCCGTGAAGATCACCGCGAACGCGGCGCCCGGCTACGCGTCGGGCCAGGTAATCACTGCGCTCGAAGAGGTGGGCGCGCAGATGCCGTCGGAGTACGGGGTGGCGTGGAGCGGCGAGGCGTTCGAGGCGAAGCAGTCGGGCGGCACCTCGGGCCTCGTGTTCGTGTTCGGTCTGGTCATGGTGTTCCTGATTCTCGCGGCGCAGTACGAGAAGTGGAGCCTGCCGTTCGGCGTGCTGATGGCGGTGCCGTTTGCCCTCTTCGGCGCGCTGGTGGCGATCCTGCTGCGCGGGCTGAACAACGACGTGTACTTCCAGATTGGTCTGACGATGCTGGTGGCGCTGGCGGCGAAGAACGCGATCCTGATCTTCGAGTTCGCGGTGCTCAACCGCGAGGCGGGCAAGTCGGTGTTCGACGCGACCATGACGGCGGCCGAGGAGCGGCTGCGGCCGATCGTGATGACGTCGCTCGCGTTCATCCTGGGCTGCGTGCCGCTCGCGATCGCGACGGGCGCGTCGGCCAACAGCCGGCATTCGATCGGCACGGGGGTAATCGGCGGGATGCTCGGGGCCACGGCGATTGCGGTGTTCTTTATTCCGATGTTCTTTTACGTGCTCGAGACGATGTCGGAGCGCTCGGAGAAGAAGGCGAAGAAGGCCGGGGATGTGTCGCCTTTTGCGCCGGGGTCGGAGCCGCCAAAGGTGCCGCCGTCAGCGGGTGGACCCAAAGTCGGTGGTGGCCCGGCGACCAACCCGTCCGCACCGCGCGAGGGTGACTGACATGCGCCGCGCCCCGCTGACCACTCCGCTCGCCACCGGCCTTGTGTCCGCGCTATGCGTCCTTGCCCTGAGCGGTTGCCTGCTCGGGCCGAACTACTCGCGCCCCCAACTCGACGTGCCCGCGACGTACCGCTTCCCCGACAACTACGCGGCCGACATCGCCAACACCGAATGGTGGAAGCAGTTCGACGACCCGGTGCTCGATGAACTGATCACGACCGCGCTGGCGAACAACAACGACGTGAAAATCGCCGCTGCGCGCGTCGACCAGTTCCTCGGCCAGTTCGTGACGACGCGCGCGGCGCTGTTTCCGCAGGTCGGCGCGGGCTTCGATGCCGGGCGCCAGCGTATCTCGACGTCGTCCTCGCCGCTGTTCGCGAATGTGCAGAGCCCCGTGTTCAACACGTACACGGCGTCGCTCTCGGCGTCATGGGAGATCGACCTCTTCGGCCGCAACCGGCGTCTGACGGAATCGGCGCGCGCGAGCCTGCTGTCGACGGAAGAAGCGAAGCGCGGCACGGTGCTGACGCTGGTGTCGTCGGTGGCGTCGTCGTATATCAACCTGCGCAGTCTCGACCGGCAGCTGGAGATTGCGAAGGCCACCACGGCGAGCCGCGCCGAATCCGTGCACGTGTTCGATCTGCGCTTCAGGGGTGGCGAGGTTTCGCAGATGGAACTCGCGCAGAGCCAGTCGGAATACGAGGCATCGCGCGCGGTGATTCCGCAGATCGAGGCGCAGATCGCGCAGCAGGAAGACGCGCTCTCGGTGCTGCTCGGGCGCAATCCGGGCGATATCCTGCGCGGGCGCGCGCTGGCCGAACTCGCGGCGCCTGCCGTGCCGGCCGGGCTGCCGTCGGATCTGCTGGAGCGCCGCCCCGATCTGCGTCAGGCCGAGCAGGATCTCGTCGCGGCGAATGCGCAGATTGGCGCGGCGAAAGCGCTGTATTTTCCGCAGATTTCGCTGACGGGGCTGCTCGGTACGCAAAGCGGGCAGTTCTCGAAGCTCTTTACGGGGCCGTCGCGCGTGTGGTCGTTTGCAGGTTCGATCGCGCAGCCGGTCTTCGAAGGCGGTGCGATCGTCGGACAGGTGAAGCAGGCCGAAGCGGTGCAGCAACAGGCGCTGTACTCGTACCGCAAGGCGATCCAGGGAGCGTTCCAGGAAGTCGACGATGCGCTGATCTCGTCGCAGAAGGTGCGTGAACAGTTCGATGTGCAGGTACGGCAGGTCCAGGCGCTGGCGACGTACGCGCATCTTGCGCGGCTGCGGTATGAAGGCGGCTACACGAGCTATATCGAAGTGCTCGATGCCGAGCGCAGTCTCTTCAACGCACAGTTGAACCAGACGCAGACCCAGGCGGGCGTGCTGGTGTCGTATGTGAACCTGTACAAGGCGATGGGCGGCGGCTGGGTCATCACGGCAGAAGGCCTGACCACCCAGGCAGCGCAGCACAGCGGCGATGCGGCCGCGCAGAGCGCGAAATGAGCGACTTCGCCCTCCCCTTCAAACGGCTCGCTCGCAACATGAGGCGACCGTCATGAGCCGTCCGCCCGAGCTACCTGAGGCCGTCGCCGTGCCGCCCAAGCGCTGGCGCATTCAGTGGATCTGGCTTGTGCCCATCGTGGCCGTGCTGGTCGGCATCTGGCTCGCGGTGCAGGCGGTGCTATCGCAAGGTCCGACGATCACGATCAGTTTCAGGACGGGCGAAGGACTCGAAGCGGGCAAGACCAAGATCAAGTTCAAGGACGTCGACATCGGCGTCGTGAAGAAAGTCGCGCTGTCGAAGGACTACAAGACCGTCATCGCGACCGCCGAACTCACACGCGACGCCACCGATATGCTCGTCGACGACACGCGCTTCTGGGTCGTGAGGCCGCGCATCGCGGGCGGCACCGTGTCGGGCATCGGCACGCTGCTGTCGGGCGCGTTCATCGGCATGGACATTGGCCACGCGAAACAGGAGCGGCGCGACTACTCAGGGCTCGAGGTTCCGCCCGTGTTCGCGAGCGACGTGCCGGGGCGCGAGTTCGTGCTGAAATCGGCCGACCTGGGTTCGGTCGATGTCGGCACGCCTGTCTATTTCAGGCGCCTGCAGGTCGGACAGGTGACGTCGTTCGATCTCGACAAGGACGGCGGCGGCGTCACGCTGCACGTGTTCATCAACGCGCCGTACGACCGCTACGTGAACAGCGATTCACGCTTCTGGCAGGCGGGCGGCATCGACGTGACGCTCGGCACGGAAGGCGTGCAGATCAATACGCAGTCGGTGGTGTCGATCCTCGTCGGGGGCCTCGCGTTCGAGACGCCAACCGCGTCGCTTGACCGACCCGAAGCGCCCGTGAAAGCGCTGTTCCCGCTCTTCGCCACGCGCGCCGATGCGATGAAGCAGCACGAGCGGCTCGTCGAGACCTACGTGTTCAACTTCCAGGGTTCGGTGCGCGGCCTCGTGGTGGGCGCGCCCGTCGATTTTCGCGGCATCACGGTCGGCGAGGTGTCGGCGATCTACACGCGCTTCGATCCCGCTACGAGGCAGATCAGCATTCCCGTCGAGGTCAAGTTCTATCCGGAGCGCTTCACGTCGCGTTATGCGTCGGAGCCGAGAGGCGGCCGTCTCGGGGACGACCCGAGAGCGCTGGCCGATTTCCTCGTCGAACGCGGTTTGCGCGGGCAACTCAAGACGGGCAGCCTGATCACGGGTCAACTGTATATCGCGCTCGACTTTTTCCCGAACGCGCCGAAAGCCTATGTCGACTGGAACCGCACGCCACCCGAATTGCCGACCACGCCGAGCGGCCTGCAATCGCTGCAGGAGTCGCTCAACCGGATCGTGGCGCGTCTCGACAGCTTGCCGCTCGAACAGATCGGCAAGAACGCGCAACAGACGCTCGCCAGCACCGCGCAGCTGATGCGCGATCTCAACACGCAAGTGGTGCCGCAGGCCAAGGGCGCACTGACGGCAGCGCAGGCGACGCTCGATTCCGCGAACACCGCGCTGCAGCCCGATTCGGCATTGCAACAGGACACGAGCGATGCGGTTCGCGAGCTGGCGCGCACGGCCGCGTCCTTCCGCGCGCTGTCGGACTATTTGCAGCGACATCCCGAAGCGCTGCTGCGCGGCAAAGCCGAGGACGCGAAATGAAGTCGCGCGAGAGTCAATGCTCTCGCGCGGCGAGTGCGTGCGCTACCCGATGCGTCGATAGCCTTTAGAACTTCTCCCGCACATAACGGACGGGCCGATCGGTCGGGCGATATCCTTCCGCCTTTTTCCGCTTCGGCAACTTGACCTTCGGGCGCGGCATCGTCTTGTACGGAATGCTGTCGAGCAGATGCGTGATCAGGTTCAGACGCGCGCGTTTCTTGTCGTCAGAGCGCACCACGTGCCACGGCGTCTGGTCGGTATCGGTTGCCGCGAACATATCGTCCCGCGCGCGCGAGTAGTCATACCAGCGGCTATATGACAACAGATCCATCGGCGACAGTTTCCAGATCTTGCGCTCGTCGGTAATTCGCGCTTCGAGACGACGTGTCTGCTCTTCCTCGCTGACTTCGAGCCAGTACTTCAGCAGAATGATGCCCGACTGAATGATGGCGTGCTCGATCAGCGGGACGGCCTTGAAAAAATTCTGCACCTGCTCGTCCGTGCAGAATCCCATCACCCGTTCGACGCCCGCGCGGTTATACCAGCTTCTGTCGAACAGAATGATCTCGCCCGCAGCAGGCAGATGCGGAAGATAGCGCTGGATGTACATCTGCGATTTCTCGCGGTCCGTCGGCGCCGGCAGCGCGACGACGCGGAAGATGCGTGGGCTGACGCGTTCCGTGATCGCCTTGATCGTGCCGCCCTTGCCTGCCCCATCGCGTCCCTCGAAGATCACGCAGACCTTCGCGCCCGTTTGCACGACCCATTCCTGCAGCTTCACCAGTTCGATATGAAGCGACTTGAGTTCTTTTTCATACTCTTTGTTCTTCATTTGTCCCGGCGCTTTGGTACGTTCACGCGCGCCCTTCGACTGTCCGCTGCGTACGCTGTCCTTTTCGTTCTTCAATTCAGGCATCGCTCGTCTCCTGTGACCGTCGTGTCGGTTCGGCTAGCGGCCCATGCCGCGCATGGACCGCACCGGCTTCAGGACTCGTCCCGCGTGGGCACGACCTGGACCGTCAGCGTGCGGCTTTTCCAGAACATGTTATGAACGCGCGGCTGCAGACTCTGCAACACATGCGCGCCGATGTCATTGAACTCGAGCACGACAGCGGGACGTTCGCCCGTTCCTTCGACGCGCCGGATCGTATCGAACGGCGGAAACCCGTAGTGACACAGGAACGTTTTGATTTCCTCGTCGGTCGTGTTGTCTTCGATATTGGCAACCCAAAGCTCAGCCATAACGACGTTCTCCTCATCGAAAGTCAGCCCATCGAACAAAGCGCACAAGGTTGAAAAAGCCGGCGACAACTTCTGCGGGTCCTTCAAAAGCAGTTCGGTGTATGCGAACAGTTTATGACTTTCCACGCGCGTTGTCGGGTTTCCGCAAGCCTCTCAACGATACGAAATACACAACGCCGAAGCGGATCGCATTGAAAACTGCAACGGCACCCATCAAGGCGATGATGCCGGTTTCGCGCTTTCCGGCCTTTGCGCTTCGTCAGGGGCTTGCGCCCGCTCGTCCTCCTTCTTTGCCTCGCGCGCCTTTTGCTCGGCCTTGCGTTGCGCGTCCTGCATCGGCTTCAAGGCGGACGGTTGCGCGACGGCCTGTTGCAACGGCGCCAGAGAAACGGAAACGCATGCGGCTGCGGCCAATGAAACCACATAGCCCTTCATCATTTGATTCCTCCGCTTCGCCAAAGACCGCGACATCCTTTCGATCTTAAAGAGCGCGCATGGCTGCGTCGATCTGCAATCCACCCGGCGGCAGATCGGAGCGTCGAAAGCGAACCAGCGCGAAGGCGCGCATCTGCGGCGTGACGCCGGGAACACGGACGAAGTGAAACTCGATATCGCTGCCCCCTTTCGTCTCGCCTTCCTGAACCACGTTCATCATATCGATGCGGATATGCCGGTTTTTGATGTACACGTAATCCGCCGGCTTGCCGAACACCTCGCAAATGCCTTCGAGTTCGTGTTCGATGATATCGGTCGGCACTCTGAGCGCGGCGAGGCTCTCGGCGTTCTGCGCGATCTGCGTCTGCACATGCGCGAGTTCGCTCGCTTCGACAGCGCCGCCGCCGCCCGTGACGGAAGCCAACCCCGCGCCGCCGCGATGCAGCAGCGCAACGCGCTCCTGCATCAGCTCGCGCCCTCGCGCGAGCCGCGTGGCGCGGGTGGCCGCCAGCATCGACAGTCCTTCGAGCGCCAGCTGATCGATCAGTCTGCGCCCGATTTCTTCGCGAAGCGACGTTTCCGTGCGCCCGCAGACCCTCACGCGGTAGTCGCTGAAACTCAGCGTGGTTTGCGCGACATCGTGATGCAGCGTGTCGCCGTCCAGCGCGACGCCCAACACGTGCCGCTCGGTCAGCGCCATGCCGAGCGTGCCATGCACATCGACGGCGTCGGGATTCGATTCGAAGAAAGCGCGCACCTCTTGCGAGCGGCCGAAGGTATCGGCGATATCGTCGGGGGTCGCGAAGAATGCGCGCAGGCTCGGATTGCCGGCCCACGCGTCGGCGTTCGCATCGAGCGTTGCGGGGAGCGAAGCCATCAGTTCGTCCGCATAGTCGAGCGTGACGGCAATCGGTTCTTTGAGCCGATGCCGATAACGGCTCGCGACGGCGATCCGCGGATGAATGGCGAGAATGCGCCCGATCGCCTCGTCGATACGCGCGGCAGCCATCGGCGGCACGGATGAGGAATCGCGATGAAACAGCCGGCTCAGCAAGCCCATTGCCGCTATCTCCGGGAAATGAGGCACAGGTCAAACATCGTTGATCGCGAATCAGCATACCGCATGAAAAATCCGCTGCGTGAGCGCGTCGCGCCTGACGCGGCGAACGGACGCGGGGACGCAGCGCCGTAATGCGACCGCCAGCCGTGCGCAATCCGCCTGAAAACATCGAGGCTAGCGAACAGCGGCGCCAGTTCCTCCACCTCGACCCTGCTCTCCTCCGACAAAAGCAAATGCGCCCAGACCAAGTCTGCACGCGGGTTTGCGATAGGCCGATTCAATTTGCATCACGTACGCCGCCGTCCTGTAATCAGATGCACGGCAATGCCATCTGTCGACATCAATCCTTCACAGTCGACAGCGAACGGCTGGACCGGCCATCACCCGACAATCCGAACACCAACGACCGTGAGGCTATCGTGAGAACCATCCCAACGTGGATTGCCCTGCTTGCCACCTTCGTGACGATCAACGCTCACGCCGCCGATATCACGGGCGCGGGCAGCACCTTCGCCGCGCCGATCTACACGGCATGGGCGGACGGCTACAAGAAATCCGGCGGAGGCAGCGTTCATTATCGAGGCGTGGGATCGACGGAAGGCGTCAAGCAGATACTCGCGAAGCAGGTGGACTTCGCCGGCTCCGATGCGCCGCTGACCGAGAGCGAACTGAGCAGGAGCGGTCTCGTCCAGTTTCCGACCGTGATAGGCGGCGTCGTGCCCGTCGTCAATATTCCGGGTATCAAGCCCGGTGAATTGACGCTGTCGGGCCAGGTGCTCGGCGACATCTATCTCGGCAAGATCACGAACTGGAACGACCCGGCCATCGTCGCGCTGAATCCGAAAGCGACGCTGCCCGATCTCGCCATCGCCGTGATTCGCCGCGTCGACGGCTCCGGCACGACGCTCATCTGGACGCACTATCTGTCGCAGGTCAGCCCCGAATGGAAGGCAAAGGTCGGCGAAGGCACGTCCGTTCGCTGGCCGCGCGGCATTGGCGGCAAGGGCAACGAAGGCATCGCCACTTATGTGCGCTATCTGCCCGGCTCGATCGGCTATGTCGCGTGGGACTTCACGAAGCAGAACCATATTGCGTACACGGCGATGAAAAACGCGTCGGGCGCGGCGGTACAGCCAGGACCCGAGGCGTTCAACGCGGCGGCGCTCGGCGCTGACTGGTCAACGTCGCTGGTCAGCATTCTCACGAACGAGCCGGGCAAGGACGCATGGCCCGTGATGGGCGCGACCTTCGTGCTGATACCCGTGACGCAGGACAAGCCCGATCACACGAAGGAAGCACTCAACTTTTTCGAATGGGCGTTTGCGAATGGACATCGCACGGCGCAGGAACTCGACTACATTCCGTTGCCCGCTCCCGTTATCGAGGAAATCCGCACGCAGTTGCATACGCGCGTGAAGGATGCGTTGGGCAAGCCTGTCGCTGCTCAGTAGTGAACGTGGGTGCGAAAGCCTGATGCGCAACGCGTCAATCGAATGCACGCAGCATGGCTTTTTATGCCGCGAGGCTAAGCCGAATCTCGTCGCGCAATCTTCATAAAAAAGCGCTTGCTGCACTGCGCAACGTCGTCTATACCAATAGAGCTTCGATCTTGAAGTACCGCATCAAGCGGTCGATAAAGCGACTTCTGCGTGTCACACATCTGACCGGTTGCGATGGGCATCATCGCGGCTGCGCTATTCGTACGGGGGACTATTCAATGGCGAACGATATCGTTCAACTGCGCAACTACAACGTCAAGAAAGGCGAAAGCTCCATTTCCGGTTTGTCTTCAGGCGCATTCATGACAGTGCAACTGCACCTCGCGCATTCCGCGAGCTTTGCGGGTGTCGGTGTGATTGCGGGCGGACCGTTTCGCTGCTCCGAGTCATTTCGCGGCGCGGCGCCGCTGGCCGAGGACGCCAATGTTCAAAGCGCCGAATACATCTGCATGAGCCCGCTCACGCCGCAGACGGGACCGAGCGCGCCGCGCCTCGCGCAACTCGCGCACGACACCGCGCAGGCGGGTGCAATCGATCCGCTGTCGAATCTCAAAGGCGACCGCGTCTATCTGTTCACGGGCTCGCGCGATACCGTCGTGTATTCCGAGGTCGTGAAGTGCACGCATCGTTTCTACGAGTTGCTCGGCGTCGCGTCCGACGACATCCTGTTCGACGACACGGTGCCCGCCGGCCATTCGATCGTCACCGACAATCCAGAAGACTCGTTACTCGATACCAACCAGCCGCCCTATATCAACCAGGGCGGTTTCATGCAGTCGCATCGAATCCTGCATCACATCTACGACGGCCTGAAGGCGCCCGCGCCACAAACGAGCGGCCGTCTGCTGCGCTTCGATCAAACCGAGTTCTTCGGCGGCGAAGCGCGCGCGAGCATGGGCGAGTTCGGCTATGCGTACGTGCCGCGCTCCGTCGAAGAAGGCGCGCCGGCACGCGTGCACCTCGTGCTGCACGGTTGCAAGCAGGGCTACAGCTACGTGAACTACGTATTCGGACGCGCCGACGTGACGAACCAGGCGCCCTACGGCAACCGCTACATCACGACGACGGGCTACAACGAACTCGCCGACAGCAACGACATCATCGTGCTGTATCCGCAGGCGACGGGCGCCGACGGCGGTGGACTGCAAAACCCGGACGGCTGCTGGGATTGGTGGGGCTATACGAGCGACGACCCCGAACAGCCCGACTACTATTCGCGCAATGCAATCCAGATCAAGGCGCTGCACAGCATGCTGAGCCGGCTTGGCGGCTGACCCTTCCTCTTACCTGACGAGCCTGCCATGAACGAAATGACCCTCATGCCCGCGCCTGCGGAGCAAACGGCTGCATCGAGAGCCACGGCTGTCGCAACGGGTGCCGTGACCGCCGCGGAAGCGGTGCAGAAAACCGCGCCGGCCGCACGCGCCGCCGCCGTCCAGGACACGCTGAAGATGCCCGTGCTGTTGAGCGGGTGGGCCGCCCGTTCGGCGACCAACAGCATCGACACCGCGCGGCTGCTCGCCTTCGGCATGGACCTGCACACCTGGGGCGAACTGGTCCAGATGCAGCAAGCCGTCGTCGAGCGTCTGACGTTGCAACAGCAAGCCTGGATGCAAGGCTGGGCCGCATGGAACCGCGAGCGCGCCGAGATTCGCGGCGCCAACACGGTGACGAAACTGGTCGAGCAGGAGTTCAACCTGGTCGCGCAGATCGGGCAACTGCTGATCGATCAGACCACGAACCTGATCGCGCTTCAGGAAAACATCGAGGTGTCGTACGCGTACTGGCTCAATCAGAAGCTAGGCGCGCTGTCTTCGACACCCGGCGTCCAGACGCCCGTCGCCGCTGTCGCACGCACGTAATCGCCGAACTCGCGCGGACGCCGCCCGAGCGCGCGAAGCACGCCGTCCTGCACGGAAGCGTTGCGCCCGTCGAGCAATTCCGTGAACAGGTAGCGGATCAGGCCGATCATGTCGGGCGGCAGCTGTGCTTCTTCGAGCGCGGCGACGTATTCGGGCATCGTCACGCGCGTGAAACGGATCGGCCGTCTTGTGGCGCTGGCGATCTCTGCGACGGCATCGGCGAAGGTCCACAGGCGCGAGCCCGTCAACTCGTAGAGCTGGCCCGCGTGGCCGTCGTCGGAGAGCGTGGCGACGGCTACGTCGGCGATATCGTCGGCATCGACAAACGGCTCGCCGATGTCGCCGACGGGCAGCACCAGTTCGCCCGCGAGTACCGGCTCCAGAAAGTGCGCTTCGCTGAAGTTCTGCGCGAACCAGCTTGCGCGCAGCAACGTCCATTCGACGCCCGACTCGCGCACGATCTCTTCGCAGCGTTGCGCTTCCGTCTCGCCGCGCCCCGACAGCAGCACGAGGCGGCGTACGCCGCTTTGCACGGCGAGATGGGTGAACGCCTGGATATCGTCGGCGGCGCCGTCGACGGCAAGGTCCGGGAAGTAACTGATGTAGACGGCCTTCACGCCGTTGAGCGACGGCGCCCACGTCGCGCGATCCGCCCAGTCGAAAGGCGGCGTGCCCGAGCGCGAGCCGTGCCGTACGTTGGCGCCGCGCGCCGTGAGCCGTTCCGCCACGCGGCGGCCTGTCTTGCCCGTGCTGCCCAGCACGAGAATCGCGTCTGCTTTCATGGATCACCTCCGTCTGAAGGCCGCGTCGTGCGGCGACCGTGAATCCAGAATAGCGACGCGCTTCTGGACGGACAATGATCCGATATCCGCCATTCTTGATCATTCGTCCAGACGCTTGGACGGACGTCCTCTGCCGCCTACACTGCCTGCATGGACGAACTGCCCGCATCCGTTGATCCGCTCGGCGAAGCGCTGCACTTTCTGCGCATGAGCGGCACTTTCTATTGCCGCTCGGAGTTCACGGCGCCCTGGGCGCTCGAACTGCCGCCGTTCGAGCGCTCGATGATGTTCCATGTGGTGACGTCGGGCGAATGTCTGCTCGAAGTGGACGGCGCCGAGCGTTGCGTGCTGCGCCCCGGCGATCTCGCGCTCGTGCCGCACGGCGCGGGGCATCGGTTGATGAGCGCAGCGGGCGTCCCTGCCGGCAAGCTGTTCGATCTGCCGCGCGAAGCCGTCAGCAACCGTTACGAAATTCTTCGTCATGGCGAAGGCGGCGCGCCGACCACGATGATCTGCGCGCTCGTGCGCTTCGATCACCCTGCCGCGCAACGGCTGATCGGCCTGCTGCCGGCGCTGATTCGCGTCGACACGTGGCAGTCGCCTGAAATGGAATGGATACAGAGCACGTTGCGTTTCATCGCAGCCGAAGCGCAGCAGCTGAATGCGGGCGGCGAAACGGTCATCACGCGGCTCGCCGACATCCTCGTGATTCAGGCCGTGCGCGCGTGGATCGCGCATGCGCCCGCCGCGCAGACGGGCTGGCTCGGCGCGTTGCGCGACCGGCAGATCGGGCGCGCGATCGCGATGATTCATCGCGATCCGTCTAGCAACTGGACCGTGGCGGCACTGGCCGACAGCGTCGGCATGTCGCGCTCGGCGTTTTCCGCGCGCTTCACGCAACTGGTCGGCGAACCTGCGATGCGCTACGCGGTGCGCTGGAAAATGCAGGCAGCGCTCACACAGTTGCAGGAGACGGACGCGTCGCTGCTGGAGCTTGCGCTGCGCCTAGGCTACGACTCCGATGCCGCGTTCAGCCGCGCGTTCAAGCGCATCGTCGGCGTGACGCCGGGCGCGGCGCGGCGGCATGCGCGCATGCAGAACGACGACGCAGCGTTGCCGTCAGTCAGCTGACACGCTCACGACTGCTTCAACGTCGTCGGACTCATCTTCGCCAGATCGATTTTGCTGGTGCCGTGTGGTGGCGTGGTTTTGTCGGCGGACTTTGTCACGTTCGCGCCCAGGCCCGTGCCGTCCGATTTGCGCCGCGCCGCATGCCGCTCGATGATGCGTTGAAGCAGGCAGAACGCGCACAGCAGCGCGCCGATCACGATGCGTGTCCACCACGAACTGAGCGTGCCGTCGAAGGTAATCAGCGTCTGGATCGTGCCCAGAATACCGACGCCGAACACCGAGCCGATCACGTAGCCGACGCCGCCCGTCAACAGCGTTCCACCGATTACGGTCGCGGCAATCGCATCGAGTTCCATGCCCTGCGCCTGCAAGCCGTAACCCGACAGCACGTACAGCGTGAACACGAAGCCGCCGAGCGCCGAGCAAAAGCCGCTCAACGCATACACGCCGATGCGCGTGCGCGCGACGGGCAAGCCCATCAGTAGCGCCGAACGTTCGTTGCCGCCGAGCGCATATACGTTGCGTCCAAAGCGCGTGAAGTGCGCGACGAAGATCGCCACGGCCAGTGTCAGCAACGCGATCAATGCGCCCGACGTCAGCGAGCCGCCGCCGATGGGCACGCTGAAGCCCGCCATCGCATGGAAGGTCGACTCGTTGATCGTGATCGATTGCGTGGTGATCAGAAAGCACGCGCCGCGCGCGAGGAACATGCCCGCCAGCGTGACGATGAACGGCTGCAAACGGAAGAAGTGGATCAGTGCGCCCATCGCAGCGCCGTACAGCGCGCCGAACGCGAGCACCAGCGGCGCAATGACCCACACGGGCCAGTGCAGGCGCTCCGCGCAGATCGCGCACAGAATCGTAGTCAGTGCGACGACGGAGCCGACGGACAGATCGATGCCGCCCGACACGATCACGAACGTCATGCCGATCGCGACGATCAGCAGGAACGCATTGTCGACGAGCAGCCCGAGCAACACCTGCAGCGAGAAGAAGCCCGTGTACATCACCGAGCCGAAGCCGAACAGCACGGCAAACAGCACGACGGTGACGACGATGGGCAGCGTGCGCGGATCGAGCAGACGGCCGAGCATGTTGTTCATTGGGGCGTCCCAGTAAGCGGTTTCGTCTTCATGAATGCGAATGCGCGCAGCAACTGGCGCACGAGCATCGCGCGCGCGACGCTCGACTGGATCACGCTGACGAACAGCACGACGATGGCCTTCACGACGAGCGTCGCTTCAGGCGGCACGCCGATCGAGTACGTGGTGTACGTGAGCGTCTGGATGATGAGCGCGCCGAGCACGGTGCCTGCGAGGCTGAACCGTCCGCCGAGCAGCGACGTGCCGCCGAGCGTCACGGCGAGAATCGCATCGAGTTCGAGCAGCAGGCCCGCGTTGTTGCCGTCCGCACTGCGCACGTTCGAACTGGCGAGAATGCCGGCGATGGCCGCCGTCAAGCCCGAAAACACATACACGCTGAACACGATCGCGCCCGAGCGCAGACCGACCAGCCGCGTCGCGACGGGATTGACGCCGATCGCGCGGATGAAGAGGCCGAGCGCCGTGCGATTGACCAGCAGCGCCGTCGCGGCCGTCACGCCGAGCGCGATCCAAACCGAGCAAGGTACGGTCGCCAGATAGCCGCCGCCGAACACCAGATAGCCTGGCGCGCCGATAGGGATGATCTGCCCGCCCGTGAGCAGCTGCGCGACGCCGCGCCCCGCCACCATCAGGATCAGCGTCGCGATGATCGGCTGCATGCCGACGAACGCGACCAGCATGCCGTTCCAGACACCCGCCAGCACGCCCACGGCGAGCGCCGCGCCGAGCGCGGTGCCGACGCGCGTCGGATCGTCGGCGAGTACGACGGCGGCCGCCGCGCCCGCAATCGCGACGATCGCGCCGACGGAAATGTCGATGCCGCGCGTCGCGATCACGAGCGTCATGCCGAGCGACACGATCACGAGCGGCGCGGCGCGATTGAGAATGTCGATGGGCGCGCCGAACAAATGTCCGTCGAGCAGCGCAATCGACAGGAAGTTCGCGCGGTGCGCGACGTCGATGGCGAACAGCGCGATCAGCGTCAACGCGGGCCACACCAGCTGATGCCTGAGCACCGCCTGAAGCTGCTTCATTCGCTTCCCCCTGCGATCAGCCGGTAGACCTGATCTTCCGATACGGCACTGCCCGTCACGTCGGCGATCTTGCGCCGGTCGCGCAGCACCGCGATGCGATGGCTCACGCGCACCACCTCGCCCACTTCGGACGAAATGAACAGGATCGCGAGACCTTTTGCGCACAGTGCGAGCACGCGGTCCATGATTTCGAACTTCGCTGCGACGTCGATGCCGCGTGTGGGTTCGTCGAGAATCAGCATCTTCGGTTCGGTGGCGAGCCAGCGCGCGAGCACCACCTTTTGCTGATTGCCGCCCGACAGCAGGCCGATCGGCTGCTCGGCGTCGTGCGCCTTGATGCCGAGCCGCTCGATATACGTGTCGGCGATTTCGCGCTGCTTCTTGCGGCCGATCATGCGCAGCCACCCGCGCTGCGCCTGTAGCGCGAGGATGATGTTCTCGCGGATCGACAGCGCGGCGACGATGCCCTCCTTCTTGCGGTCTTCCGGGCAATAGCCGATGCCGTGCCGCACCGCATCGTGCGGCGAGCTGAGCTTCACGTTCTTGCCGTCGACGCTGATCGTGCCCGCGTCCGCCTTGTCGACGCCGAACACCAACCGCGCCGTTTCGGTCCGGCCCGAACCGAGCAATCCCGCGAGCCCGAGTATTTGCCCAGGCTGCACATCGAGATCGATGGGATTCATCACGCCGCGTCGCGCGACGCCTTGCATCGACAGAAACGGCGCCGCGCCCGCGCGCTGCTGCGGCGTATCGGGCGCACCGCCTTTCAGACGCTCCGTCATCCGGTTATGGCCGACCATCTTCGCGACGAGCTGTTCGACGGGCAAGTCTTTCGCGAGATATTCGCCCTCGCGCTCGCCGTTGCGCATCACGGTGATGCGGTCGGAAATCGCGTACGTCTGTTCGAGAAAGTGCGTGACGAACAGGATCGCGATGCCCGCCTGCCGGATATTGCGCAGCACGTCGAAGAGCCGCGCGACTTCGCCGTCGTCGAGACTCGAGGTCGGCTCGTCGAGAATCAGCACGCGTGCCTTGACCGACATCGCGCGCGCAATCGCGACCATCTGCTGCACGGCGATCGGATACGCATCGAGCGACTTCGTGACGTCGAGCGACACGTTCAGTTCGGCAAGCGCCTCCTCGGCGCGCAGGTGGATCGCTTTCCAGTCGATCGCGCCGCGCCGCTTCGGTTGCCGGCCCGCGAAGATGTTCTCCGCCACGGAGAGATTCGGGCAGAGATTGATTTCCTGATACAGCGTCTGGATGCCCGCGGCTTCGGCTTCGAGCGGCGTCGCGAAACGCACGGTTTCGCCCGCGAGGCGGATTTCGCCCGCGTCCTGCTCGTGCACGCCTGTGAGCACATTGATGAGCGTGGATTTGCCCGCGCCGTTCTGGCCCATCAACGAATGGATTTCTCCGGGGAACAGCCGGAAGTCGACGCCCGACAACGCCTTCACGCCGGGAAACGTCTTGCTGATGCCGATGGTTTCGAAAAGCGGTTGTGCGGCCATATAAATGTCGCAAGCAGCGTGAGGCGGTGACGTTTCATGAAAATCCGGCGCGCCTGGATGCAAAGCGCGCCGGACGTACGCAGCGACTCAGCCGCTCAATACTTACGTTGCGGCAGAATCTGCGCGGCGACGTTCATCGGGAACACGGTCTCGTCGGTCACGATGCGCTTGGGCAACTGCTTGCCCGCGACCACGTCCTTCACGGCCGTCATCAGTTGCGGCCCGAGCAGCGGGCTGCATTCGACGTCGACATTGATCTTGCCCGCGATCATCGCTTCGAAGCCGCCCTTGGTCGCGTCGAACGACACCACGCTCACGTCCTTGCCGGGCTTGATGCCTGCTTCTTCCATCGCCTGGATCGCGCCGAGCGCCATGTCGTCGTTATGCGCGTAGACCACGTTGATCTGCTTGCCGTAGGTCTTGGCGAACGCTTCCATCACCTGCTTGCCGCCAGCGAGCGTGAAGTCGCCGCTCTGCGACGCGATGATCTTGAACTTCGGATCGTTCTTGATCACTTCGATCAGGCCCGCGTGTCGGTCGTTCGCGGGCGCCGAGCCGACCGTGCCTTGCAGTTCGGCGATGTTGATCGGGCCTTTATCGTCCTTGTACCGCTCTTCGAGCCATTTACCCGCGCGGCGGCCTTCTTCGAGGAAGTCCGAGCCGATCATCGTCACGTATAGCGACTTGTCTTTCACGTCGATCGAACGGTCGGTGAGAATGACGGGGATTTTCGCGTTCTTCGCTTCCGTTAGTACAGGTTCCCAACCGGACTCGACCACGGGCGAGAACGCGATCACGTCCACTTTCTGCGCGATGAACGAGCGGATTGCCTTGATCTGGTTCTCCTGCTTTTGCTGCGCATCGGAAAACTTCAGGTTGATGCCGGCGTCCTTTGCCGACGTTTTCACGGACACGGTATTCGCAGTGCGCCATGCGCTTTCGGCGCCGACCTGCGAAAAACCCAAGGTGATCTGCTTGTCCCCGGCGAAGCTGTTGACGCTCGCTGCAACGGTGAGCGCCGCTCCAACAAGCATGCCGGCGATCAGACGCGTGGCGACTTTCATGTGTTGTCTCCGATGTGGTTGTTTTCCAGGCGCTGCTTTTTCGTATGCGCGACGACAGCCATGACGCGCGACGAACGCTTTGCGCCAACTCTTGCTGCAAACCTGCAACTGACAGTCAATCTGGAAATCACGGTCCGGACGGCTTCCGGCATGGATGCGCGCTCGTGGCGAACACCCTGCGCGCCGCGCATGCCCCGGAGCATCGGCGGGGTCGCATTTCGCGCGTCTGACTTTTCCTTATAGCCAAACTATATGTTTGGCGCCGCGCGCTTTCGATTAGCGTTTTCCCGACGTTCGTGTCGATAAACATCAGGCTGCTGGCGACGGCATCATCGTGCCGATCCCGTGCTGTCCCACGTTTTAGGCAGATACGAAAAAACGGATCGGGGTGTCGCGGGCCGCTTGCTTACGCGGTGCGATGATGGGTCTCGATCGGATCGCTGTCGATTATAGTAATACTATAAAGCGTCCGATCGACGTTTGGATCGCGGCGCAGCCGCTCGGGCATCGTGTCGTCAGTCGTAGCCCGCGCGGCGCGCGCTCAGGATGCATGCAGGTCAGTCGAAATCGAACATATCGAACAGTGACTTCTTCTTGCGGCGCGGATCGTAGTGCTTGCGCTGATCGCCGTGGTAAGAATCGTTGCGCCGGCCCCACTGCTGGTCTTGATGGCCGTCGCGGTCGCCGTGGCGCCCATCGCGCTCGACCTGATTGCTTCTGTTGTCCGGTTCGGGCGTGTCCTGCATCTGGGTCAGCAGCTTGTCCAGTTCGCCGCGATCGAGCCATACGCCACGGCACGTCGGGCAATAGTCGATCTCGATGTTCTGACGTTCGGTCATCAGCAGATCGGGGGTCTTGCAAACGAGGCACTTCATTGCGTTGCTCCTTTCGTAACGTTCATACCTTTGTGTGCTGCCGTTCGGGGCGGCGTTCAACCGCCCCGATACTTCTGTCAGTCCGCTTCGGCCAGCTTCAGTCCGCTTCAGTCAGTTCGAGAAAGCCGAACCGTTCGTCTGCGTCTTTTCAGACCTTGTTTCGGAGCTGGCTTCACGCTCGGCCTCCAGGACTGCCGCCTTGTGCTCGCGCTTGTCCTTTCTGCGCCGCGCCATCATGTTCATGCCTTCGACGAAGCCTGCGAACGCCATGGCCGTGTAGATGTAGCCCTTCGGCACGTGCGAACCAAAACCTTCGGCAATCAGCGTCATCGCGATCACCAGCAGGAAGCTCAGCGCAAGCGTGATGATGGTCGGATTGCGCTCGATGAACTTCGACAGCGGGCGAGCCGCGAACAACATCGCCGTGACAGCAGCGATCACTGCAATGAACATGATGGGCAGGTGATCCGTCATGCCGACCGCGGTGATGATGCTGTCGACGGAAAACACGAGGTCGAGCAGCAGGATCTGGCCGATTGCAGCCGTCACCGTCAGGCCGCCGACGCCCATCGCAGGATTCGTGTGCGCCTCGGCGTCGCGGCTCACGTGATGGTGCATTTCACGCGTGGCCTTCCACACCAGGAACAGACCGCCCGCGAGCAGAATCAGGTCGCGCCACGAAAACGCGTGATCGAACACGGAAAACACCGGCTGAGTGAGCTGCGCGATCCACGCGACGGTGCCCAGCAGGCCAAGCCGCATCACCAGCGCCAGCATGATGCCGATGCGCTGCGTGCGCGCGCGTTGTGCTTCGGGGAGCTTGTTGCTCAGAATCGAAATGAAGATCAGGTTGTCGATGCCAAGCACGATCTCCATCACGACGAGCGTCACGAGTGCAGCCCATGCAGCGGGATCGGCAGCCAGGGTCAGTAAGGATTCCATTTGCGAGCGTCGTTGTCCGGTTGAGATGAAAACGGCTGATTACTGGGTCACAGCCTGTGGAAAGCATGATCGCCTGGCTTCGTGATCGTAAAAACCAGTGATAAGCTGACAGTTGGTTCGGTTTTTCCGAAGTGAGGCCACGCATGCTCAATTACCGGCACTTGCACTATTTCTGGGTCGTCGTGAAGGAAGGCGGGTTTGCGCGGGCCGCCGAACGGCTCGACATGGCGGTGCAAACCATCAGCGCGCAGGTGCGCGAACTGGAGAAATCGCTCGGACATCAACTGCTGAAGCCCGCGGGACGCGGCGTCACGATGACGGAAGCGGGACAGGCGGCGTACGCGCGAGCGGAGGAAATCTTCCAGATCGGACGCGCGTTGCACGACGAAGTGCGCGAAGCGGCCAGCGGGACGGTCGCGCGCTTTGCGGTCGGCTTGACGGATGGCATTTCGAAGCTGGCCGTCCATGCCATTCTTGCTGATGTGCTGGACACGCCTTCGCTGCGGCTGCTGTGTCACGAAGGCGAAGCGGAAGATCTGCTGGCGGAACTGGCGCATCACCATCTGGATCTCGTGCTGTCCAGCCAGCCCGCGCCACACAACTCGAACCTGCGTCTATCCAGCGAGCGTCTGATCGCCTCGCCGATCGACTGGTACGGGCCGGCCGCCGTGGTGCGCAAGACGCATGTCGATCATTTCCCGCAATGCCTCGCGTCGCTGCCGGTGCTGCTGCCGACGGGGCACTCGTCGCTGCGCTCGCGCCTCGACCGCTGGTTCGAAGCCGAAGGCATCCGGCCACGCGTCGCGGGCGAGTTCGAGGACAGCGCGTTGATGGCGCTGTTCGCGTCGCGCGGCATGGGCGTGTTTCCGCTCGCGGCGTTTGGCGCCGAGCGCAACGATCCCATGCATCGCGGCTTGCGCTGGCTCGGCCGCTCGCCGGAAGTGAAGGAGGAAATACACGCAATCGTGTCGCGGCGCGGGCGGCATCATCCTTTGACGCAAAAGGTGTTGAGCGCGGCGCATCCGTGACCGTGTTCACCCCCACGAAAGAAGCTTCGGTTTTTCCGAAGCTGACGTTCCGTTATTTCTGCTTTTTCCTCGACACCTCCTCACCGTACTCTTGAGCCGTACCCACGAAGGAGGTGTCTCATGCAAGTCCTGTTCAAGTCCCGCGACCGTGAAGCCGTCCGTCTGCGCAGCTTCGCGCGCCAACGCATCCGGTTCGTGTTTCGCCGCATGGACTGGCTGATTTCGAAGGCGACCGTCAGCATGTCCGACATCAACGGCCCGCGCGGCGGACTCGATAAACGCTGTCAGGTGCAGGTGCAGACGCCCGATGCGACGCCTGTCGTCGTGACGTCGATTGCAAGAGACTGGCGAGGCGCGCTCGATCTCGCACTGGCCCGCGCGGCGCGTTCGATCATACGCAGGCAGCAGGCGCGCATCGCGACGCGGCGCATCAGTCAGCGCGAACCCGCGTGGACTACGCAACCTGATGCCGTGTAAGCCTTGCGGCATATAGGAGCACACGCGACGGCGCCCGATACGGCGCCGTCCGCTATGCCTTCATTGACCGATCGAGCAGTTCGAGGCCGTCGATCGCGCCTCGTGCAAGCCCGATCCCGTGATGCGGCGCGATGCCGAAATCGCGTGGATTGATGCGGATCACGCGCGGCCCGTTTTGCTCGCTGAAATAACGCACAGTCGGTATCGCCTTGCCCGCGCCGATTTCGATCACGACGAGGCGCTCGACCTTCGATAGCCACGCCTGTAGTCGCGCCTCCTGCTGCTCGGTGCGCAACGCAATCCAGTCGTAGTCGCCGAACATCAGAATGTTGGGCCGCGCCACGGCGCCGCACTTCGGGCAGCGCGGCAGGTCGCTCACGAGTTCGCAAGTCGATTCGTCGACCACGGGCTGCACGTCAGCGGCCGGCCATAGCCCGTCGTGGCAGACTTCCGAGCATTGCAGCATGTGAATGGAGCCGTGGCACTCGGCAATGGCTGCAGCGTCGAAACCCGCCGCCTGAAACTGCCCGTCGACGTTGCTCGTGAACACAGCAAGTCCGCGCGGCAGCGCCTCTGCCCAACGAAGCAGAATATCGAAACCCCGATGCGGCACCGTGCGCCGATACAGATCGAGCCGGTGTCCATAGAAGCCCCAGCAAAGCCGCGGATGCAGCGCCATTACACGCGGATTGGCCATGTCCTGAAAGGTCAACCGATGCTGCTTCAATGCGGGATACGCGCGCCAGAAACCCTCTGCGCCGCGATAGTCGGGCAGGCCTGAATCGACGCCCATCCCCGCCCCGGCAGTCACCAGCATGCCATCGGCCTCGCGCAGCCACGACACGGCGTGCCTGATTCGTTCGTTCTCGTCCATCGCGCCACTCTAGCAATTCGCCCGGCGATCGTCTTGTGAGCGATGCGGCGCTATCGGACAGTAGCGTCGCAGTGGCGCGTTCATGCACCCACGTTTTGGCCGTTCCCTTCCGTTTTGCCGACCGCAATCGAACCGGAGACGTGCGGCGGGCTGATCCGGCTCGCGCCCGTCAATCTGATCGCGCGCTCCCAAACGCTCGGGCCGAACTGAACGGCGCGCGCCTGGCAGGCGCGTTGCAGAGGTTGCGTGTTGCATCTATTCTTTCGGCACGCACATTTTCCTGGCCAGGCGCTCGCGCCGAAAGCCGCGCTCAAGGAGACCGTCCGATGTCCGCATCCGCCGCTGTATTCGCCATTCTCGTCGCGTTGCTGCTGGGCGCGATGATTCCCGGCCCGAGTTTCGTTCTCGTCGCGCGAAATTCGATCAGCCTGTCTCGCGGCGATGGATTGTCGACCGCGCTGGGCATGGGCATCGGCGGGATTTTCTTTGGCGGCCTTGCGCTCGCCGGTCTTTATACGCTGCTGGTCGCCGTCGAATGGCTGTATATCGGATTGAAAGTGGCGGGCGGTTTGTATCTGGTCTACATCGCGTGGAAAATCTGGCGCGGCGCGGCTCGCCCAATTGCGATGGACAACGCCGGCGTAGCACACAGCCGTAGCGCGAAGAAGTCGTTCTGGATTGGATTGACGACGCAGCTCAGCAATCCGAAGACGGCGATCTGGTACGGCAGTATCTTTGCCGCGCTGTTGCCGCAGCACCCGCCCGTCTGGTGCTATGTGGTGCTGCCGCCGCTGGTGTTCGCGGTGGAGTTCGGCTGGTACACGGTCGTCGCGCTGTGCTTTTCGAGCCGGGGCCCGCGCGAGGTTTATCTGCGCGCGAAAACGTGGATTGACCGGATCGCAGCGGGCGCCATTGCGGCGCTTGGACTGCGGCTGATCTTCGCGGCACGAAAAGCCGGTATCTGACTGGCGACAGCGTCATCAACCGCCGCGCGCGATAACGTGACGCGGCGACGCGTTGATGAACAAAGGGGAGTTCAAACTGAACTCCCCTTTTTTATGCGAAATGCTTAGCGGCGATACGCTTCAGCGAGAACCGCGCAGTGCTGCAGGTGCAAGTCGACAGCGCGGATAGCGAGTTCGCGCAGACGCGAAAGCCAGCTCGTGGACGGGACAGCGGCGGTCGTAGCTTGTTGCATGGCGGACTCCTTGTGCGGGTAACACCCTAGGTAATAACCCTAGTATATCCTTGCGCATGTCGCGCTGCAACAAAATCAATAACTTTTCCGAGATGTTGCGTTGCAGCCGCCTGCGGCCGAGGGCCGAACGAACCCGTTCGGCGTCAGTTCCCTTTCGCGTGAGTCGATTGGTTAGCTCACTAATCAATCCCATCAGATTATCTACAACACAAATCATCAGAATATCGACATATCTGACTTGCCAGCCATCAAATGCATGACATCCGTATTTCGTTTTCGCGTCATCGATATGTCGCTCACGAAAATAGCTTATGTCGATTTTCACAATGATTGACGGTTTATCGTCCATGCCCGACAGGCCGCTTCACTGTTGCGTGCAGACCAACGGTGTATTGGAGAAATTAATGTGATCCCGAAAAAACTTTTGCTCTAAGATTCGCGGTGCTCCAACAACGCCCAATGCCTAAGAGGAAGTTCATGGACATCAAATCGATTCGGCAATCCGCATTTGCGATGCCCGTTCACAATCCCGCCTACCCTCGCCCGCCGTTCCGCTTTCTCAATCGTGAGTACTTCATCATTTCGTACGAAACCGATATGGATGCGCTGCGCGCCGTGGTGCCGGAACCGCTGAAGCCGGAAAACGCGCTGGTCCATTACGAGTTCATTCGCATGCCTGATTCGTCGGGTTTTGGCGACTACACGGAAAGTGGCCAGGTGATTTCGGTGCGCGACATGGAAGGGCGTCTTGCGAACTACACGCACTCGATGTACCTCGACGACGAAGGCCCGATTGCCGGCGGCCGCGAAATCTGGGGCTTCCCGAAGAAGCTCGCGCGCCCCAAATTGGGCGTCGACGGTAACGACACGCTGCTCGGCACGCTCGATTACGGCACGCAACGCATCGCGACGGGCACGATGGGCTACAAGCATCGCATGATCGATATCGAAGCCGAACGCGCCAAGCTCGCCGACACGCCCAACTATCTGCTGAAGGTGATTCCGCATGTCGACGGCACGGCGCGCATCTGCGAACTCGTGCGCTTCTATCTGCGCGACGTGACGGTGCTCGGCGCATGGACCGGCCCGGCCGCGCTCGAACTGCATCCGCATGCGCTCGCGCCGATTGCCGATCTGCCCGTGAAGCGCGTGGTCGGCGCGCGGCATGTGATCGCCAATCTCACGCTGGATATCGGCGAAGTCGCATTCGACTACCTCGCGCCTGCGCAAGCTGAAACGCAGACCGCAAAGAAGTCGAATGACGACGCGCTCGAACTCGCGGTTTAACGCTCTCCACATTTTTCAAGGGAACACACAATGTCACTGCAAAACAAAGTCGCGCTCGTGACGGGTGCAGCAAGCGGTATCGGCGAACAATGCGCTCGCAAGCTCGCGAGCCTCGGCGCTGCCGTCGTGATTGCGGATCTGAATCTGGAGAATGCGCAGAAGGTCGCGTCGAGCATCGTCGAAGGCGGCGGCAAGGCGATCGCCGTATCGATGGACGTGACGAATGAAGAAGCTGTCAACGCGGGTATCGAGCGCGCGGTGAAGGAACTCGGCAGCATCGACGTGCTCGTGTCGAACGCGGGCATTCAGATCGTTGCGCCGATCGAGGAATACGCCTTCTCCGACTGGAAGAAGATGCTCGCCATCCATCTGGACGGCGCGTTCCTCACGACCAAGGCCGCCATCAAGCACATGTACGACAGCAAGCGCGGCGGCTCGATCGTCTATATGGGCTCGGTGCACTCGCATGAGGCATCGAAGCTGAAGTCGGCCTATGTCACCGCGAAGCACGGTCTGCTCGGCCTCGCGCGAGTCGTCGCGAAGGAAGGCGGTCCGCGCGGCGTGCGTGCGAATGTCGTGTGCCCGGGCTTCGTGCGCACGCCGCTCGTCGACAAGCAGATTCCCGAGCAGGCCAAGGCGCTCGGCATCAGCGAAGAGGAAGTCGTGAAGAACGTGATGCTGAAGGAAACGGTCGACGGCGAATTCACGACGGTTGAAGACGTCGCGAATACAGTCGCTTTCCTCGCGGGCTTCGAATCGTCGGCACTGACGGGACAATCTGTGATCGTCAGCCACGGCTGGTCGATGAAATAAGGAGAACGTATGCGCAGCGACACAAAGAACATCATCCCGCAGCCGGAACCGTTTGTGTTGCCGCGCTACGACGAAATCGCGCTCGTGCTGCAAGGCGGCGGTGCGCTCGGCTCCTATCAGGCGGGTGTCATCGAAGGACTCGCCGAGGCGAAGGTCGAGCCGCACTGGATCGCAGGCGTGTCGATCGGCGCGCTCAACACGGCGATCATCGCGGGTAATGCGCCGGAAAATCGCGTGGCAGCATTGCGCGGCTTCTGGAATGCGATCTGTCATCCGCTCGACTGGGTCGGCAGCGTGAGCGCGTGGACGCTGCCCGGCCTGGGCATGCATGACCTGTCGCGCAAGTGGGCGAGCATGTGGGCAGCAGGCCGCGCGCTGACGGAAGGCCAACCCGGCTTTTTCGCGCCGCGCTTTCCGTTGCCCATGGCGGGCCTCGGCAAGCTGGACCCGAGCCGCGTCAGCTATTACGACACGGCCGCCCTGCGCGCAACGCTGCTGCAATACGCGGATTTCGACCGCATCAACGATGGCGCCATCCGCGTGTCCGTGGGCGCTGTGAATGTGAGCACGGGCAATCTCACGTACTTCGACAACCGCAAGATGCGCCTTGAGCCGGAGCATTTCATGGCGTCGGGTGCGTTGCCGCCGGGTTTCCCGGCTGTCGAGATCGACGGCGAATACTACTGGGACGGCGGACTCGTTTCGAATACGCCGCTCACAGAAGTGCTGCGCGATTCGGATCACAAGGACACGCTGGTCTTTCAGGTCGACTTGTGGAGCGCGCGCGGCAATGCGCCGGGCGACTTCCCCGACATTTCCGAGCGAGCCAAGGACATCCAGTATTCGAGCCGCACGCGCGCGATCACGAACATGCTCGCCGAGCGGCAAAAGCACGCGCGCTTCATCAAGGAGCTGCTCGAACATGTGCCGACGTCGGTGCTGAAGGCGGACCCGCTGTTCAGTCTCGCCCAGCAGGCAGCGGACGGCAGCGCGATCAACGTCGTGCATCTGATCTACAAGAACAAGCCGTACGAAGGCCATTACAAGGACTACGAGTTCAGCGTGGACACGATGCTCGAACATTGGCAAAGCGGCCTCGACGATATCCGCGACTCGTTCTCGCATCGCGACTGGTTCGACGTGCCGAGCCGCGAACTGGGTTTCGTCACGCACGACGTGCACCGCCCTGCTGGGTCCGTGCCCGAGTCCGACAAGCAGCCGGTCGAAACCGAACTCGGCAAGCGACGCAAGGCAGCGGCTTGAGCGCTGCTGCTGCGACCCGGCGTGCGTCATGAATTGCGGCTCTGCGACACATATCGCAGAGCCGCAATGCCATTGAGCCGTGCAAATGCCGCGCAGAATTTACATGCCGCCGGGGAATCCTAGCGCGGTCGCTTTCGCGCGCAAGTCGGCAAAGCGTCCGCCGGGCGCGTTCGCCACTGCCACCTGAGAGTCCGAGGTGGACGGAACCTGCTGGCTGTGATCGACGCCGCCAAGCCCCGGAATGATCCCCGCTGTCGAGCACGCGACACCGAACGTGCCTTGCGTCACAGCAATCGCGGGCGCGTCGGTTCGCGCAGCGTCGGTGAAGTCGAGCGCATACGCCATGTTGAAGGTACTCGTGTCACTCGCACGCACGCCCAGCGGATCGAGGCCGAAGCGCCACGCAATCAGTTGATGAATCGAACTGGGATCGAACGGATAGCGCGACACCATGTTCGCGCGCACGCGCGGGCCGAACAGCATGCACGGCACGCGAAATCCGAGCCGGCCATCGTTGCCGACACCTTGCTCCGCAGTCGATACAGGCTTGATGGGCGGCACTGCGTGCTCCATGAAGCCGCCCCATTCGTCATACACGAGAATCATCAGCGTTGTGCTCCAGTTCGGACCGGTGCGCAGCGCGTCGTATATCTGGCCGAGCAGCACCTGGCCGTTGCGCACGTCGGCATGCGGGTGATCGTCGTTCGACGTGCCTTGCACCTCGCCCGCGAAACTCGGATCGACCATGCAGAACGACGGCAGATTGCCGGAGGCCGCATCCGAAAGAAATTCCGCGAACAGCTTCGAGCGGCCGACATAGCGTGAGCCATACAGCGCAGTGAACGGAACGTCGTGGAAGTAATACGTCGATGAGACGCTCTTTGCGTCGAGCCGGTCCCAGATGGTCGGCAGCGACGACGTATCGACGCTGTCGTCGAGGCGGTCGGTCTCGCCGCTATGCAGATAGAGGCGGTTCGGAAACGTGGCCGACAGAATGCCGCTCATGTAGTAGTCGCAGACCGTGTACTGCGTGACGGCGCCGCGGTAGAAGTCGAGATCGCTTGCACCGAAATAGCCGATGGGCAGCAGGTCGCCGCGCAAGAGGCTCGTGCCCGGCGTGAGCAGAAAGCCGTTCATCGCGCCGTTGGCAAGATGCGTGCGCCCTGCGCTGTACAGATGGTTCGGATCGGAGAAACTGCACGCCTGGAACCCGTACGCGGCATTCGACGTCAACGCGAACGACGATTGCGTCTGACCGAATGCGTCAGTGAACTGGCGGGCCTGCTGATGCTCCGCGTTCGGCACCCAGCCCAATATATGATCGAACGAACGGTTCTCCATCGTGACGAGCACAATGTGATCGATGCCCGACGTGGCGGGAGCCGGCAGCGCTGGCCGTGGAAGACTGGCACGATCGGGCGGAATGCCGTTCGTCGAACCCGTGCTGCCCGACGATCCGCCGCCACCTCCCCCGCCACAAGCCGACAACGCGACACTGCCCGCGAGCGCCGCCAGGATCTTGCGGCGCGTGGCATCGGGCGCATTTGAAGTGTGTGAATCGCTGCTCATGGCCTCACCTCCGTTGTTGTAAATATCGGTCGGGTCGCCGTTGCCTGATCGCGCGGCGAGATCAGCCTTTGTCAGCACTTCATGTACCCGTACGTGACGGAATGCTTGCGCTGCGGCGCAGCGCGCATTGCATGCTGGGGTAAGCGCTTATCGTTCATCCCTGAGCGCTGTCACGCGTCGACGCGATGCGCGGCCAGCTTGCGAACCATTTTCAGGCGAGCTGCCCGTGGGTCCATCTATATACAGTTTTTAGACTGTATTTTTTATTTACAGTTTATAGACTGTATATTGCCAATACAGGCTTTGGTCTGTATTCTGTATCGACGGGGCAGCGCGTGCGGCGCCCGCGCCGTGCCGAAGTTCTACCCGCATCAATCCGTCTCCTCGAGGCCAGCCGTGGACTATTCCGTCAAGACGCTCAGCCAGTTGCGCCCCGTTCTGCGCGGCTTTCGCAAAGCCGCAGGACTCACGCAGGCCATGATCGCCGAGCGGCTCGGCATCACGCAGCAAAGCTATGCGCAGTTCGAGGCAGACCCGGCCGCCGCCGGGGTCGAGCGGCTCTTCAAGGTTTTGCGGCTGCTGAACGCCGGAATCACGCTCAGTCAGGACGAGCCTTCGCCCGCAAACGCGGCGCCCGTGGCAAAGATGGCGTCGTCGAACCGCCTCGCCGCACCGGGCCGCAACGCGCCGAAGACAGCGCCGCGCAAGCGCGCAGCGAAACCTGCAACCGAGCGCGACGCGCCCGCTCTCAAAGCGGAAAAACGCGCGCCAACAGGCGCGGCCGCGCAAGGCACCCGACAAGCGCCGCGCAAGCCCGCTGCCACGCCGGATGGGCGTGCTTCGGCACGAGCCCCCGGCACGGCAAGCACGCCGAAGAAACGGGAGCAGTGGTAAGCATGGGACGCCGTTCACAGACTCAACGCCTCGACCTGTGGATGAACGGCCTCGCCGTCGGCTACTGGGAAAAGTCCAGCGGCAGTGAGCGTCTTGTCTACTTCGACGACTGGATCGCCGACGAACAGGGCCGTTCGCTGTCGCTGTCCCTGCCGTTCACGCCTGGCAATCAGCCGTATCGCGGTGCCGTCGTGTCGGCGTTCTTCGACAACCTGCTGCCCGACAGCGAACCCATCCGGCGCCGAATGGCGCAGCGCTACAGGACGGGCAGCACGGCACCGTTCGATCTGCTCGCCGCGCTCGGGCGCGATTGCGTCGGCGCGATCCAGATGCTGCCGCCGGGTGAAACGCCGGCCCACCTCTACCGCATCGCCGGCGACACGCTGACGGGCGATGACATCGCGCGGCTGCTGCGCGACACGACCTCGGCGGCGCCGCTCGGCCAGCGCGACGAGGCAGCCGACTTGCGCCTCTCCATCGCCGGTGCGCAGGAAAAGACGGCGCTGCTACGGCACAAGGGCCGCTGGGTGCTGCCCGCGGGCAGCACGCCGACCACGCATATCCTGAAGCTGCCGTTGGGACTGGTCGGCAATATGCGCGCCGACATGCGCACGTCGGTGGAAAACGAATGGCTGTGCTCGAAGATCGTCGCCGCCTACGGTCTGCCCATCGCCGCGTGCGAGATCGCGCAGTTCGGCGATCAGAAAACACTCGTCGTCGAGCGCTTCGACCGCAGGCTGTCGAGCGACGCAACGTGGATCGTGCGTCTGCCGCAGGAGGACATGTGTCAGGCGACAGGCACGCCGCCCATTGCGAAATATCAGGCCGACGGCGGGCCGGGCATCGACGCCGTGATGCACATCCTCGCCGGTTCGGACGATGCCGCCGAAGACAGCGCGCGCTTCTTCACGACGCAGCTGATCTTCTGGCTGCTCGCCGCCACCGACGGCCACGCGAAGAACTTCAGCATCACACATCTGCCGGGCAACCGATATCGCGCGACGCCGCTCTACGACGTGTTGTCCGCGCATCCCATCATCGGGCGCGGCGCGAACCGTATTCCGATGCAGAAGGCGAAGCTGGCAATGGCCGTTCGCGGCACGAGCAATCATTATCTGATTGGTCAGATACTACGGCGGCATTGGATCGCGCAAGGTCAGCAGGTCGGCTTGTCGCCGGATGATGTCGACGAAATGATCGCCTCGGTCACGCACGCCACGCAGCACGTAATCGATGCCGTCGCCGCGCAACTTCCCTCGGGCTTTCCGGAAGATCTGGCGTCGGCGATCTTCGACGGCATGTTGAAACACAGCAAAAAACTCGCCGCCGCCTGATCCAGAAGCGGCGCGCGCACACCCACATACACGCGCGCCGCCCGAGCGCAATCCATCAGCCGATCACCGGCCCGATCTTGTCGAGCGTCAACGAAGGCAGGAACGCCTTGTCCTGATACACCTTTGCAAGCGCTTGCTCGCTGATTTCCCGCGCGCCGGCCGGCAGCGACGTATCGGCGGCGGCATACGCGGCTTCCCACATCGCGGCGAGATAGCGCGCGCCTGCACCCATCAGCTTCGCCGTGTCGGCGCCGAACGCATCCCACAGACCATCGACGACACGCGCCGAACTGCCGCCGCCCAGCCGGATGTACTCGTCGATCAGCGTGGATGGCGGAAGAATCGTCGCCGCCTCGGCCATCAGCGTGACGGTTGCGAACGCGGCATCGCGGCCGTTGTCGATCTTTGGGATCTCACCTTCGAACGCTTTCGCCTGCGGCCCGATCTGCGGCAAAAGCTCGTCCGAATGACGGTCGACCATCTTGTCTTCGAAGGTCGCGTGCACGCCCTTGCCCGGCCACTTCTTCGGCGTCGCGCCGGGCGCGTCCTTGTAGCCGTCCGAGTGATACGAGCCATGCAAAGGCTGGCACGCGTCGCCGACGTAATGCGCAAGCACGCCCGCCGCGCACAGGAACTTCGTGTCGTTACGCGCCTTCAACTGCCTCACCATCTCGTCGAAAATCTGCCACACGCGAAATGGCAACAGACCTTCGTAGCGCGCATCGTTTTCGCCTTCATCCGCATACCACTTCGACCACACCGCGACGCTCATGTTGGCAATATTGCCGAGCGTCACGTCGCGCAGCGTCTTGCCGTCGCCGTCGGGCTGATCGATGTCCGCGTAGTGATTAGGATGCTCGGGGCCCGCGTTCTGCGCGTAGTCGCGTCCGCCCGGCACGCGGCTGGGCACCTTCTTCCATACGAGGTCGGGCACATCGGCGAGTTCGACGAAATCGCCGCGCGCAAGCTTCTCGCGAATCTGCTCCGGCGTGAGTTCGTCCGGACGAAAGCTGATCCGCTCGACATTCGCGTCGAGAAAATCGTGCAGCGGGCCCGGCTTCACCGACTG
Source organism: Paraburkholderia hospita (assembly GCF_002902965.1). GTDB lineage: Bacteria > Pseudomonadota > Gammaproteobacteria > Burkholderiales > Burkholderiaceae > Paraburkholderia > Paraburkholderia hospita. Next base: position 1,763,154 of record NZ_CP026106.1, read on the forward strand.
GATTGCCGCCGTCGCGATGCTGTAATGGCCCGTTTGTCCCCAGTACGGATTCGCGCCGACGTTGTGCGCGCGCACGAGGTCCACGTCGAGCAGCTGGCACGCCGTGCTCAGGCCTGTCGCTAGCGCATAGTTCAGACGCTCGCCATCGTCGCTTGCAAGTGACTGCCCGCCCCATTCGATCGCGAGCGGAGTGAGACGGCGCTCGCCGTCGCCGGTTGTGTTCGCAGGCGAGGTCAAATACCACAACGTCCCCGAGTCGCCGGGCTGCGTCTGCGGGCTGCCGTTCGCGGGCGCGATCAGAAACTGCGAAACATAGTCGTAGCCCGCAAGCGACTTGTGCCGGTAGAACAGCGCCTTGATCGTGCCGTCGAGCGCGCCCGATGCGCTGCCGAATGCCGTCAAGGGCTGATCGATCAGTTGCAGGCTCAGACTCAGCTCGTTGATATCCGCGACATTGCCGATGCTGCCTTCGATGCCGAACGGTTGACTCGACCAGTCATTCGCGTCGTGCACTTCGATTAGCCCGATATCGAGCGTGAGGAAGCTGCGACTGCCCGCAAACTCGGGAAATACCACGGTGAAGGGTTCGCGCGTCAGCTGCCGGTCCGACGCAATGCCGACTTCGGCTACCGCGCCGCGCAACAGCGCCTTCACGGGCGAGCCGGGCTCGCCGCATACATGACGATTGGTGAGTGCGTATGTCGTGTGGCCGTCCGTGACGAGGCAGCCGACGCTCGCCGTGCGCTCGATGCCCTGTGCATCCGCGATCAACGGACAGCCGCCGCCGATATACGTCGACGGCCAGCGTGCATCCGCCGGCGCGCTGGCGGCTGGCACCGTCGGCTCGACGGCGACCACGCAGACGGGCACCGCGCGGCCGTCGGGCATGTACAGCGTGCGCGGCACCATATGATCGGGGTCGACCTTGCCATGCCCGAACTCGGTCGTGTCGACCCAATCGCGCACCAGCACGATCACGGCAGGCCACGAATACGGACGCACTTCGGAGTTGTCGAACGTGCGTACGCCCTTCGCTTTCACGCGCGTCTCTGCGTCACCATTCGCGCCGCGCTGCTGATCCGGCCACGGTTCGTCGTTTCGAATCAGATACAAACCAACGGCCGTACCGACGACATTCGGCTTGTTCGACAGATGCCAGTGATACAGATCGCGCGCTTCGAGCAGATCCTTCAACGACAGGCTCTGAAAATTGTGCTGCGTGGACAGTGGATTCATCGATTCACCTCGACGCTCGCCGGTCGTATCGGCCGGCCGTTGCAGGCACGCCGCCGTGCCGCACGGTGCAACGCATGCTGCGTGCATGACATGCGGCGGCGGCGCGTGGTCGCGTACAAGGTTCTCCGATGGATATGACAGCGTTGGGTCATTTTTGGTGAGTGCTGTCATCAAGATGTCACGTCCGATACTCAACATCGGCGGACAATACGGGCGAATGGCGGCTGAGAGCGCCATCGCATCGCGCGGCATGGGACGTGCTAGCCCTGCTTTCGCGTCCCTACATGGAAGAGACACTGTGAAGCAACGTGCGACTGTCGTGTGCCTGATGGGCACGCGCATTCTGCTGGTCGGCAAGGCCAACTCGCGCTGGTCGTTGCCAGGCGGCAAACCCGACGCCGGCGAGACGTTCGAAGCCGCCGCCGTGCGCGAACTGATGGAAGAAACGCGCCTTGAGGCGAAGGGTATGCAATACCTGTTCGAGTTCGCGGGCGCGCGCACCTGTCATCACGTGTTCGCCGCGCATGTCGACGAACGTCAAACCCCCGTGCCCAGCAATGAGATCATGCGTTGCACGTGGGCCAAGGTCACCGATATTTCGGATCTGGATACCAGCGTTTCGACGCGCGGCATCGTCGACGTGCTCGCGTTGAAACGCAACTACGACCCGCGCGTACAGAGCCGCTATCAACGCGCCGATGCGTTCGTGCAGAATCTGCGCGAGGCCTTGCAGGACGTGCGGCTGCGAGGATGGACGCCGGCGCTGTGGTAGCCCCGTTTCAGATGTGCTCTCTTTAATTTAGTTCGATATCCGTATTAATTTTAGGCGGACATTTCAAAACAAAACCGCCGGCCTGACACAGACCGGCGGTTTCATCGATTCAACCTCTTCTTACGCGGATAGCGTCGACTGACGTCGCGCCGCGCGCGCCCGGCGTGAGCGCGCGACGATCTTCGCGATCGTCACGCGGCCCAACGACCGACGTGTGTTCGATGCGAGATTCGCGAGCCGCTTGTCGCTCACGCGATGACGCGCCCACACGAACGCCGCAATCCAGCCAATCACGGTCCAGCCGAACAGCACGTTGAAGATCGTCAGCGCGAATGCATCTTCACGCTCGCGCGCATCGGCGACGATGGCGGGCAGAAAATACACGACGACGGCCGCCAGCAACACCAGTCCTTCGAAGAATGCTCTCATGGGATCACCTCCTGCTTCTCTTCTGCGCGGCAAGCTTTGCCCGCCGCGCGCAGCGATCAATGACCCTTGAACACGTTGACGTCGTTAGCGGCTTGCGCCGGCTGACGGCTGCCCGATTCCGACGATGCGCCCGTCACACCGCCAACGGCCTCGTTTGCAGCCGTAGCCTGATTGCGTTCGGCGGCGAACGTCTGAGCGCTAACGCCGCGTTGCGAAGCGGGTGCGCCAACGGACGGACGATAAAACGGCGCCGGACCATAACCCGACGCAAAAGCGGGAGCGGCGACAGCGGCGGACACGGCGACCAGCAAGGCTGCGATAAGGCGGGTTTTCATGACGTAACTCCAGAGAATGTTGAATCAGAGAGGCGTCGCAACCGGATGGATTTGGCGCGGCGTCGATTGAGAGTGAGTTTAGTCGAGCTCTATCGAATTTCTATGCTCATAGATTGAAATCACAGTTCCCAAATTCTGAACAATGGATGGCACGTACGGTCGTGCGGGAGCCTTTGCCCATGCGGTGCTCAGGGATGTTGTGTCCGGGAGTTGTCCCGTCGTTGTCCATTGCCCGGTGGGATTTACGGCGCGATGCTAGGATCGGCTTCCGTTGAATCGCCGTCATCGCGGGCCATCCGATGACGGCGGCAAAGCAGGCAACCACCGATGAGCACAGCCAAATCCACAATCGATCAGCGGGTATTTTCCGAAGGCCATCTGTCGATCGGGCTGACGCTGCCCTTGTTGCGCACGGGCCAGATCGTCGCGGACTTTCGCGAGCAGATCGAGCTTGCGGCGCTGGCCGATACGCTCGGTTTTCGCGCGCTCTGGGTGCGCGACGTGCCGTTGAACAGCGCCGACTATCCCGATCCCGTCGGGCATCTCGATCCGTGGGTACTGCTCGGCGCGCTCGCTTCGCGTACGACGCAAATCGCGCTTGCGAGCGGCGCGATCGTGCTGACCTTGCGTCATCCGCTGCATATCGCGAAGGGCGCGGGCTCCGTGCAGACGCTGTCGGATGGCCGTTTCATACTCGGCCTCGGCTCAGGCGACAGACCGCCCGAGTATGCCGCGTTCGGGCGCGATGCCGAAGAGCGGCGCGAACTGTATCGAACGCACTGGGAGACGGTCGCGGCTGCACTCGGCGACACGCCGCGCGTGATACCCGATCTGCGGCAGGAAAATGCACCCGAGTTCATGCTGCTGCCCCAGCCGCCGATGGCTGTGCCGATGCTCGCGGTCGGCTCGGGCGGACAGAGCGTCGACTGGATCGCGCGGCATTCGATCGGCTGGATGACCTATCACCGCGAGCCCGAGACGCAGCGCGCACGGCACAGCATGTGGCGCGCGGCCGTCGAGCGTCTGCCGGCGCCTGCGTTCCGCGCGTTCGGTGTCGCGATGCGGCTCGATCTGAGCGACAACGCGCACGAGCCGGCGACGCCGTTATCGCTGGGATATCGCGCGGGACGGCATGCGTTGCTGGCTGTGCTGGACGAGATGCGCGGAAACGGCACGCATCATGTGACGCTGAATCTGACCTCCGACCGGCCTGTGCGCGACGTGATGGAGGAAGTGGCTGCGGATGTTTTGCCGAAGTTTCACGGGTGACGCCTTTGTCGACTCGGGCAACGTGAAGTTATTTTCCGGTCTTCTTTGAAGCGGCTGCTGATTTCGTTCGGGCAGCGCTTCGTCTGGCAGCAGTTTTCTTCACTGCAGTTTTCTTCACTGCAGTTTTCTTCACTGCAGTTTTCTTCACTGCAGTTTTCTTCACTGCAGTTTTCTTCACTGCAGTTTTCTTCACTGCAGTTTTCTTCACTGCAGTTTTCTTCGCATTGACCGCGCGCCCGTCGAGATCGAGCACAACCCACGTGGGCGCATGATCGCTCGCATGCGGCTCGCCTCTCACCCAGCGGTCGACGCCCGCATCGCGCATCATCGCGGCGACAGGCTTGCTCAACAGCAGATGGTCGATGCGCAAGCCCGAATTGCGCTGCCAGTGTTGCCGGAAGTAATCCCAGAACGTGAAGATCTGTTCATCGGGAAAGCGCGTGCGCAACGCGTCCGTCCATCCCTGCTTCAGCAGCCGCGCGTAGCATTCGCGGCTTTCCGGTTGCAGCAGCGCGTCCTTGAGCCACGAGCGCGGGTTGTAGATATCGAAGTCGGTCGGCACGACGTTGTAGTCGCCCGCCAGCACGACGGGATGTCCGGAATCGAGCAGCTTCTTCGCGTAGACGATCAGCCGCTCGAACCACGCGAGCTTGTAGTCGAACTTCGGCCCCGGCTGCGGATTGCCGTTCGGCAGGTACAGACAGCCGATCAGCAAGCCATCTACAGCGGCCTCGATATAACGGCTATGCGTATCGTTGGGATCGCCGGGCAAACCGCGGCGGGTTTCGACAGGCTGGGCGTCCTTCGCGAGAATCGCGACGCCGTTCCACGACGTCTGTCCATGCCAGATCGCGCCATAGCCGGCGCGATTGATTTCAGCTTCGGGGAAGCCCGCGTCGGGCGCCTTCAGCTCCTGAAGGCACGCGACATCGGGCGCTTCCCGTTCCAGCCATGTGAGTAATGCTGGCAAACGCGAGCGAATGCCATTGATGTTGAACGTGGCGAGCTTCATGATCCATGCGCCGTCGCAAGTCGCATACCCTCGATAGAACGCTCACGCACTTCGCCCGCCCGAACCGCTCAGTTCTTCAGATCGTCCGGCACCTTGCCGCCGTTTTCGGCGAGCTTCGTCATGACCTGCTTGTGCAGCCAGATATTCATCGATGCCGAATCGTTCGTGTCGCCGCTGTAATCCAGTTCCTCCGCGAGTTGCTTCCGCGCGCCGAGGCTGCTGTCCAGCCCGAGCAGCTTCATCAGATCGACAATCGACGTGCGCCAGTTCAACTTCTCCGAATTCTGCTCGGCGAGCGTGCTGAGAATCGCTTCGACATCGACAGGCTCCGCCGGTGCGGCCGCGGGAGCCGAAGCGGGCGCGGCATCCGCCGCTGGCGCCGCGTCCGGCGCCGCTGCAGCCTGTACGGCCGGATGGCTCGACGGGAAGATCTTGCTGAGGATCGTGCTGAAAATGCTCATGGCTTGCCTCCGAAAAACGGTTGAACGCAAAAGCGCGCACGGGCCATGTGGCCGTGAAGACCCGCCGCGTCCTGGCAACACGCGAACCGCTGGCGACATAGCCAACGAACGCACGTCCAGGCCGCATTGCACGTACCCGGACGCCCCCTATCCTCGCTGTAAAAAATGACAGGACGATGCCGCTTATTGTTACGCGAGGACGTAAAATCCGGCCGCCAAACTTGCGCAGGAATCAGACTTAGAACCGGCGACGGCTCACAACAAGGCAAAATACGGGTTTTGACGCGGACATATCGAGCGCGCGTCCGCCCGTTTGCGGCGGCTGCCACCGTCCGCCCCGCATTCCACGCCGCCGCGCGACAGCCGCGCGGCGCGACCGAATCCCCAAGAATCAGGAGCGATCTTTCATGACCGAACCGAACGTTTCGTTGCTGGGCAGGCTGTCGCTTGCCTTCGGAACATTTTTCAGCATTCTGGGCGATCGCGACTTCGCCGCCAGCGTGCTGCGCCTGCGCAGCGGTGCAGCGCCCACGCCGGCACCGGCTCCGGCCGCAGCACCCGTAGCTAAACCCACCCCGGCGCCTGCGCCCGTCGTCATCAAGGAAGCCACACCCGAGGCCGCGCTCCAGTTGCTCGGCCTGCTCCAGCGCGATGCACGCTTCATCGATTTCGTGGAGGAAGACATCGCGAAGTATTCGGACGCCGATATCGGCGCGGCGGCTCGCCTCGTCCATGACGGCTGCCGCGCGACGCTGCGCGAGCATTTCACGATTCAACCGGTGCGCGACGAAGCCGAAGGCAGCCGCGTGACGATCAACGAAGGTTTCGACGCGACGGCCATCCGCCTGACGGGCAACGTCGTCGGCAAGGCGCCGTTTTCGGGCAGCATCAGCCATCGCGGCTGGCGCGTCGCCGACGTGCGTCTGCCGAAGCTCACGCAAAGCCATGACGCTACCGTGCTCGCTCCTGCCGAGGTGGAACTATGAGTGATCCGCGCTATTCGATCGGTATCGATCTGGGCACCACGCACTGCGCGCTGTCGTACGTCGATCTCGCCGCCAGCGACGGCGAAAAGACCGAGCAGCAGGTGATGCCCGTCACGCAGCTGACCGCGCCCGGCGCGATCGAAGACCTCGATCTGCTGCCGTCGTTTCTCTATCTGCCGCACGAAAGCGAACTGACGCCCGGCGATCTCGCGTTGCCGTGGACGGGCGAACGCACCTTCGCCGTCGGCGAAATGGCGCGCAGCCGGGGCGCAGGCACGCCGATCCGCCTCGTGTCGAGCGCGAAAAGCTGGCTGTGTCATCCGGGCGTCGACCGCCGCGCGGCCATTCTTCCAAGCGACGCGCCGCCTGAAGTCACGCGCGTTTCGCCGCTCGAAAGCTCGGTACGCTACCTGACGCATCTGCGCGAGGCCTGGAACCACGCGCATCCCGACGCGCCGTTCGACCAGCAGGAAATCACGGTGACGATTCCCGCGTCGTTCGATCCCGCCGCGCGCGAGCTGACGGCGGAAGCCGCCAACGCCGCCGGCTACGGCCAGATGACGCTGCTCGAAGAGCCGCAGGCCGCGCTCTATAGCTGGATCCAGAAGAGCACGGGCGGATGGCGCAAGCAGGTCAAGCTCGGCGACATCATCCTCGTCGTCGACGTTGGCGGCGGCACGACCGACCTGTCGCTGATCGCCGTGATCGAACGCGAAGGCAATCTCGAACTGCATCGCGTCGCGGTCGGCGATCACATTCTGCTCGGCGGCGACAACATGGACCTCGCGCTCGCGCACGTGGTCGCGCGCAAGCTCGCGTCGCAAGGCACGCAGGCCGATCCGTGGCAACTGCGTGCCCTCACCTACGCATGCCGTGGCGCGAAGGAAACGCTGCTGTCCGATCCGTCGACGGATGCCGTGCCACTCGTCGTGCCGAGCCGCGGCTCGAAGCTGATCGGTGGCTCGATCCGCACCGAGCTCACGCGCGACGAACTCACGCAGACGATCCTCGAAGGCTTTTTCCCGCAAGTCGATTCGTCCGCCCGACCGGTGACCCGCACGCGCGCCGGCCTCACGCAGCTCGGTTTGCCGTACGCCCAGGACGCGGGCATCACGCGTCATCTCGCGGCGTTTCTCGGCCGCCAGGTCGCGGCGCTCGCGGAGCTGCAAGGCACGCAGAGCAACGGCCAGTTGCCGCTCGAAGCCAATGCGACGTTTCTGCATCCGACGGCCGTGCTGTTCAACGGCGGCGTGTTCAAGTCGCCGCTGCTGGTCGAGCGGATCATGACGACGCTCAACGGCTGGCTCGCAGCCGACAGCGCCGCGCCGGCGCGTCTGCTCGAAGGCGCGGACCTCGATCTCGCCGTCGCGCGCGGCGCCGCGTACTACGGCTATGTGAAGCGCGGCCGTGGTGTGCGCATTCGCGGCGGCACGGCGCGGGCGTACTACGTCGCGATCGAATCGGCGATGCCCGCCGTGCCCGGCATGGAGCCGCCCATTTCCGCGCTGTGCGTCGCGCCGTTCGGCATGGAAGAAGGCACCGACGCGCCGCTGCCGGAACAGGAGTTCGGGCTGGTGGTCGGCGAGCCGGTGCATTTCCGGTTCTTCGGAAGTTCGGTGCGGCGTCTCGATCAGGTCGGCACGATGCTCGACTACTGGTCGCCGGAGGAATTGCAGGAACTCGAAGAGATCGAAGCGTCGCTGCCCGCTGAAGGCCGCACCGTCGGCGAAGTCGTGCCTGTCAAGCTGCACGCGCGCGTGACGGAAGCAGGCACGCTCGAACTCGAAGCAATTCCGCGCGGCACGAACGAGCGCTGGAAAGTCGAGTTCGACGTGCGCGGCGGCGCGCAAGGCTGACCGTCAAGGCTTCGATGAAGCAAAAGCAGAAGCAGGCAGCCGCGCGTTTCACGGTCGGCATCGATCTCGGCACGAGCAATACGGTCGTCGCGTACGTCGAAACAGGTTCCGACGATATCCGCGTGTTCGAGGTCGATCAGCTCGTCGGGCCCGGCGAACTGGCCGCTCGGCCGCTGTTGCCGTCCGTGCGCTATCACCCCGCTGCGGGCGAGCTGAATCCGGGCGATGTGCAACTGCCGTGGCCGCAAGCCACTGAACAACCGGGCGGCACACAGCCGCCCGTCGTCGGCCAGCTTGCGCGCGCGCTCGGCGCGCAGGTGCCGGGACGGCTCGTCACGAGCGCAAAAAGCTGGCTGTCGCACGCATCTGTAGATAGGCTCGCGCCGATCCTGCCGTGGGGCGCGCCCGACGACGTCGCGAAAGTCTCGCCCGTCGCCGCGAGCGCGAGCTACCTTGCGCACGTGCGCGCCGCCTGGAACACGCGCTTTCCCGATGCACCGCTCGAACAGCAGAACGTCGTGCTCACGGTGCCCGCATCGTTCGACGAAGGCGCGCGCGCATTGACGCTCGAAGCCGCGCGTCTCGCGAAGCTGCCCGCGCTACGGCTGCTCGAAGAACCGCAGGCCGCGTTCTATGACTGGCTGTTTCATCATCGGGTCAATCTTCGAGAAGAGTTAAACGACACGAAACTCGTGCTGATCTGCGACGTCGGCGGCGGCACGACCGATCTCACGCTCATCAAGGTTCACATCGACGCGAGTGGCGAGCCGCAGTTGACGCGCATCGGCGTCGGCAATCATTTGATGCTCGGCGGCGACAACATGGACCTCGCGCTCGCGCGGCTGGCCGAGACGCGTCTTACACAGTCGCAGGACGGCCAGGCGCGGTTGTCGGCGGCGAGCCTGTCGCAATTGGTCGAGCGCTGCCGCGTCGCCAAAGAGCAATTGCTCGATGCGGACGCGCCCGAATCGGTCGCAATCACGCTGCTCGGCTCTGGCTCGCGCCTGATCGGCGGCGCGCGCACCACGCATCTGACGCGCGACGAGATCGGGCGCGTCGTGGTCGACGGATTCTTTCCGCAGGTGTCCGCCGACGAGATGCCGCGCCGCTCGCGCGCCGCCATCGTCGAGTTCGGCCTGCCGTATGCCAGCGACGCCGCCGTCACGCGACACGTCGCGGCGTTTCTGAAGCGGCTCGCCGCGCAATCGCGCGAGGCGCTCGGCGAGGCTGACGGGAACAGCGCAGACGACACGCTACCCGTCCCCGACACGCTGCTGCTCAACGGCGGCGTGTTCCGCGCACACGCGCTGACGCAACGGCTCGCCGACACGCTCGGCGCATGGCGCGGCGAGCCGTTGCACGTACTCCAGAACGATCATCCCGATGTCGCCGTCGCGCGCGGCGCCGTCGCTTATGGGCTCGCGCGCGCGGGCAACGCGCCGCGCATCGGCGGCGGCTCGGCGCGCAGCTATTTCCTCGTGCTCGAAGGCGATCAGGGCATCTGCCTGCTGCCGCGCGGCACGGAAGAAGCGCACGAGGTGCATCTCGACAATCGCGTGTTCGCGCTGCGACTCGGGCAGCCGGTGCGTTTTCATTTGATGTCGACGGTCGCCGATACGCGCTTCAAACCCGGCGAACTCACCGATCTGTCGCAAGGCGATTTCATCCGCCTGCCGCCCATCGCAACCGTCGTGCAACGCCAGCAGGCATCCGATGCCGACGAGCGGCCCGTGAAGCTCACCACGTCGATCACCGAAGTCGGCACGCTCGAAGTGAACTGCATCGCGACCGACGACCCTTCGCAACGCTGGCTGCTGCAATTCGAATTGCGGCGCGACGAGGCCTCTGCGACAACCCATGAAGACGGCGAGAGCGCACGCCACGCGTCGCTCGATCACGCGATCGAACTGATCGAGCGCGCGTTCGGCGCGCGTGCATCGAATGTCGGGCCCAACGAAGTGAAGCGTCTGCGCGCGCAACTCGAACACACGCTCGGCCCGCGCGAAAACTGGGACGTAGCACTCTTGCGCGAACTGTTCGGCGCATTGTGGGACCGCGCGAGGCGCCGGCGCCGCTCGGCGGATCACGAGCGGCTATGGCTCAATCTCGCGGGCTATTGCCTGCGGCCAGGCTTCGGCTATCCACTCGACGAATGGCGCGTCGAGCAGCTGTGGTCGATTTTCGACGACGGCATCCAGTACATCCACGAAAGCCGGGTGTGGTCCGAATGGTGGACGCTATGGCGTCGCGCGGCAGGCGGGCTGAGTGAGGACGCGCAGTTGCAGTTGCTCGACGCGATGGAGTTCCTGCAAGCCGCGAGCATCAAAAAGCAGAAGCTGCCGTTCGATCCCGCCAAGGTCGGCTATGCGGACATGATTCGTGTGCAGGCGTCGCTGGAGCGCATTTCGGTGGAGCGCAAGATCGCGCTTGCGCAGAATTTGCTCGAGCGGCTGCGCAAGCCTTCGGAGAATCATCAAACGTGGTGGGCGGTCGGGCGGATTGGCGCGCGGCTGCCGTTCTACGGCAGCGCGCATGGCGTCGTGCCGCCCGAGGTCGCGCTGCCCTGGCTCGAAGCCGTGCTTGCGCTGGACTGGAAAAAGGTCGAGCCCGCCGCGTTCGCCGCCGTGCAGCTGTCGCGCATGACGGGCGACCGTTCGCGCGACCTGCCCGACGCAGCGCGCGAAACGGTGATACGGCGGCTCGAAACGCTCGGCGCGGCGCCCGCGTGGATCCAGATGGTCCGCGAGACCGTCGCGCTCGATGAAGCCGACACCGGCCGCGTATTCGGCGAATCGTTGCCGGCCGGGCTGAAGCTGATCGGCGGCGCGTAGCTCAAAGCGTTTGAGCACGAGCGGGTGCGCTCGCACGTGCCTGCTGATGGAGATAAGCTTCTTCGCCTGCGGGCTCATCGCGGCGTGCATCGGCTGTTGCTGTGACGAGCACCGCGCGACGCGTGCAGCGCGCGACCACGTCGCTCATCCGCTCTTCCCAGAAACGCCATTTCGAGCCATGCCCCGCGCCGACGACGATCATGTCCGCGTCGAGTTCATCGGCGAACCGCGCGATTCTGCGGCCCACGCTGCCGCCTTCGAGCTGCACCGTGACGGCCCGCGTATGAATGTCCCATGCGTCGAGTTCGAACACTTCATTGCAGCGGCGCTCGACCGTGCGCTCCAGTTCTTCGACCATCTGTATCGAGTCGAGGCAGCCGTACTCGACACCCGCCATCGCCCACCAGGGCATCGTGTCGACGACATACACGGCCGTCAGCCGTGCGCCCGTGTGGCGCGCCTTGTCGATGGCGGACTTCAATACATTGTTGTCCGGGTTCGTGCCGATCGCTACCAGAATGTGCCTGATCATTTCGTGTGCCTCCGTCGTTACGTTGCTTCCATGTCAAGCATGATGCGACGCGAGACTTAGCGATAAATGAGCGAGGCACGGCACGCTGCGGCAGATGCGCAGCAAGATTGAACTGAGGATTCGAGAGAAAGCGGATGGCGCGGAGCGCGCCATCCGTGGCATGTGACGGGACAAATGCGATCGGACGAATGCGATCAGATGATCAGGCGGGAAATCTTCGAGCCTTCCAGCGATACGCCCGCCATCAGCCCGGCGTTCGTGAGCACGAACGCTTCGACTGGACTCATCGCCGTCGACGTATCGACGTTGCCGTTCGCGCCGACGTTCACGAGCGCGACCGACGCATCGACGCCTGCTGACCAGCCCTGGCTGCGAGTGAACTCGCTGAGTGCGTCATCCGTCATGAACAGCATGACGATCGCCTTCGACTGCGCGCCGATCTGCAAGCCGAACGACGCCGCCGCGATGCTGTAATAGCCCGACGTCTGCCCGCCGACGCGCAGTGCGCCCTGCCCGTACTGCCCGCCGAACCAGAAGCCCGCCGAGATCACCGAAGGGAAGACGAGGATGCCGCGCGACTTGTCGGCGAGTTCACGCGAGCCGCCGATGGTGTTGAACAGACGCGTGAGTGTTCCGTTGACGTCGGCGTCGATCGACTGGCGCTTGCCCGCGTTCGCTTCGGGCGACGCATCCGACGACGGCCCCGTGGTCGTGCAGCCCGCGAGCGCCAATCCGCCCGTAGCGAGCGCGGCCGTGGTCATGGCGATGAATCGGCGGCGTTGTATTGTCATTGTTTCTCCCTTGCTTGATGCCGTTGATGAGTCCGTTAGCAGATGTGCTGCCATCATTGTGCTTCGTCGATCCTATCCGATGACAGCGAATGCCGCGTTCGAGTTCCTTACCGCCCGCACTTCAAGCATTGGCGATGCGCTCATGCATGGCGCGGCAATGGCGCACCAGTTCGGGCCGCGACAGCACATACGCCTTCAGCGGCGTGTCGATCTCATAGAAATAAATGTTCGCGACAAAGCCGTAGATTGCAGCGTCGATGGTCGCCGGTTCGGGGCCGAACACGAAGCCGCTATCGCCGAGCAGATCAGCCACCACCCGCAAATCGCCGATACCTCGCGCGTACACCTGATCCGGCTCGTAACGGCCGATGCCCTGATAGTGATAGCGCTGCCGGTTGTACTCGCGCGCCGCTTCGAGATCGCTCGCGGTGACGTCGGCGTGCTCGCGCAGCACGGCATCGCGAAATGCCGGCCAATAACGATCGTCGCGCCAGCGCGAATAGCTCATCGGCCAATAGAGATCGTCGAGTGTGCGGCGCACAAGGAAGTCGAGATTCGCCTGACCTTGCGATAGCGCGCTGTCGATCCGCAGATCGTACTTGTCCTTCAGATAAGCGATGATCGCGTCGCTGTCGCCGATCGTTTCGCCATCGTCCGACAGATACGGTAACTGGCCGCGCGGCGCGCGCGTCGTATCGAGAATATGTTGGTGCTCGAAATCGAGCCCGCACAGCCGCATGAACGCGTAGACCTTCAGGCCGAACGCGTTGTTGTCGGCGACACCGAACAGATCGGGGTACGAATACAGCGTCAGCATGAATGAAGCCTCCGGGCGGGTGTGGTACGTGAGTATCGATTCTGCGGGCATTCTTCATGGGCAAAGCACGGTGCTACAGGCACGTCTTTAACACCGTTGCGCACCGCAATGCGTGCGACAACCCACATTCGGGCGTTCGGTTTTTTTATTCGGTTTTAATGCGAATCGCGCTACGCTAGCTTCGTTGTCAGTCTGGAGAAAAGGGCATGACGAAGACCCGAGCCATTCTGCGCGCCATTTTCGGCGTTCACCACCATCACGACGATACTGCGAGGCGCCGCGCGGCCCGTCGCAGCGTGATGATGCGCGTAACGCTCGACGCGCAACACGTTACACCGCTGCGCCGCGCGCTGACCCGCGATTGCGCGGGCCAGCCGTGGACCATCCGCATCGCGACACTGCCGCATACCGAGCGCGTGCAGCTCTCGCTGTATCTGCCGAAAGACGCGGTGAACGGCGCGATCCAGCAGGTGACGCGTATTGCGCCCGCCGCGCAGTTCGGTCATCTGTTCGAGATTCCCGACACGCCGACGGACGGCTGGCGCGATCTGCTGCGCGCAACCTCGTGGGCGCAGGCAGCGAGCGCGTTGCGCCCCGCGAAGCCGCCCGTCAAAACCAGCGACGACGACGTCGAGACGCTCGACCGTCTGCTGAGCCCCGGCAACGTGCTGCTCGACACGGACGCCGCCAATCGCGCGGCGCTCTTCGCGCAACTCGGCGCGTTTTGCGAAACACACTATGGTGTGCCCGCCGGCCAGGTGATCGACGGACTGAACACGCGTGAAGCGCTCGGTTCGACGGGGCTCGGACAAGGCGTCGCCGTGCCGCATAGCCAGATCGCGGGCTTGCTGACGGCGGTCGTGCTGTACGTGCGCCCGCGCGTGCCGCTCGACTTCGACGCGCCGGACGCGAAGCCCGTCAGTGACGTGATCGCGCTGCTCGTGCCCGAAGGCGCGAACACGATGCATCTGAATCTGCTCGCGGATGTCGCGCAGCGCTTTTGCGATCAGCATTTTCGCGAGCGCCTGCACGCGTGCGGCAGTGCAAGCGAAGTGTGCCGGTTGTTCAGCAGCGCCGCCGAGCCGGCCGACATACCTTCACTGATGCCTCATCCTGCTGCGCGTGGCGATGCGTCCAGCGCGCGTCTGCGGGCGTGACGCTCACCCCAATCACCTTGCCCGTTCATTCCCAGCGGACTTCGTCGCGGCCCTGCAACGCCGCGACGCGCAAGGTTTCCTGAGTGCGCCGGAACACACGCGGCGGCACACTCGGCGAGTCTTCCGCGAGCCGGTCAAGGATGTCGCGCACTTCACTCACGTAGCGGCCGTCGCGCGCGCCGGTGTCGCCTGCGTAGATCGCCTCCAGCCTGCGTCGCACGGCGCCATAGCGCGCGCCCGCCGAACGATGCTGTTCGGCACGCTCCGCATAGCGCAGAAACGTCTGCAACGCCGCTGACACGGCCGCCGCGATGCTCACCAGCCCGACGACGAGCCGCACCCATCGCGAGTCTGCCGACGCCACCAGCGACAAAAACACCGTCGTCCCGACCACGGCCGACACGACCGTCACGCCGATGCCGAACATCCGGTTACGCGCGGCAAGCAGATCGGCCATGTCGTAATGGCTTTTCTGCGACTCGCGCGCGCGGCGAATCCACTTCAACAGCAACTCGTCCTCGTTGACGGGCGGCCGGTATTCGGCGCGCCCGCTCAAAGCGGGATCGGGACGCGAGCCCACACCGGCGCCCGGCTCCGCATGCGTATCGACCATCGTCATGCCCTTGCCTTCCTTTGACGAAGAGAGGCCAGCATAGCATCGCGGCTTGCACGTACGCACGGTGCGAGTGCCCACCGCGAAAGTTGGTAGGATGATGGAATCCGCAGGGGTATCGATGGCAAAGCGTGATGTGGAGTCCTGGTATCGGCCGCCGGCGGAAGAAGCGTGTCCGTTGTGTGGCCGCGCGATTCCGGCCGATCAGCGCGACGAGCATCATCTGGTTCCGAAGGCCGAAGGCGGCCGCGAAACGGTCACGCTGCACCGGATCTGCCATCGGCAGTTGCATGCGCTCTTTTCGGAGCGCGAGCTGGCGACAACCTATGCATCCGTCGATCGCCTGCTCGAAAACGAACAAGTTAGAGCTTTCGTGAACTGGGTACGCACGAAGCCCGATGGGTTTCACGAGCGTACGCGCAGCAGCCGGCGCAAGCGCTGAAACGTACCGCGCGCATCGGGCGCGTGGTGCCCGTCGTGCCGATAACAACGGAACAAGTCATGCCTGTATACGACTACGAGTGCGCCGAATGCGGCACGTTTGAAGCATCGCGGCGCATCGCTGAACGCGACGAACCTGCCAGTTGTCCCCGCTGTGGCACATCGGCGGAACGCGTGCGGGTTGGCGCGCCGGCGTTGCTCGGCAGCGCGTCGGGCGGTTCGTCGAGCGGCCCATCCGAAGGCGAAGGCGGATATGGCATGCGGCATCGCGGCTGCTCGTGCTGCCCTTGAGCGCGTGCGAACGGCGCGGCATGCCCTCGCGCAACGCTCGCGGCTTTCGGCACGCACGGAGCGCAGCTAATCTCTAGCCGCGTCATGCGGGCTGCGCCGATTGCCTCGCGCGAAACCACTTCCCCTGACCAACGACGCCCAAAGGTTGCGCCATGCCGCTTCGCCTGCCTCCGCTGAACTCGCTGCGTTTCTTCGAGGCGGCGGCGCGGCACGGCAGCTTCAAGCTTGCCGCCGCCGAACTGAACGTGACGCCGAGCGCCGTCAGCCACGGCATCGTCGCGCTCGAAGAAGCGCTTGGGGTCGCGCTGTTCGTGCGCGAGCCGCGCAAGCTGTCGCTGACGCCTGCGGGCGAGCAGTATTTCCCATACATCGCCGAGGCGTTTTCGCTGATCGCGCTCGGCACGCAGCGGCTGCCCGACAGCCGCACGCATCGCACGGTGACGGTGAGCTGCGCGCCGACGCTCGCGATGCGCTGGCTCGTGCCGCGCCTGTTCGAGTTTCGCGCGCAGTGGCCGAACATCGACGTTTCCGTCGATACCTCGCGCCGCCAGGTGGGCTTTCCCGTCGACGGCTTCGACTTCGGCATCCGTCTGAGCCGCGGTCCCGTGCCGGGCAGCGACTGGAGCCGACTGTTCGGCGAGCGGCTCGTGCCAGTTTGCAGCCCCGCCTATCGCGACACGTTGCGCGATACACATGGCAACATCGACTTGCGCCACGCCACGCTGATTCACGTCGACACCGCGAGCGAAGACTGGCAGGCGTGGCTGGACGGCGCGGGTGTCCACGATATCGACGCGTCGGGCGGCGTGCGTTTCGACACGATCCAGCTGGCGCTCGAAGCGGCCACGACGGGCATGGGCGTCGCGATCGGCAGACGGCCGCTGGTGAACCGCGAGCTGGACGCCGGCACGCTCGTCGAAGCCAGCACGCCGACCGTCGATGCGAAGACGGCGTACTGGCTGGTCAGCGCGGAAGGCACGGACTCGCGGCCCGATCTGCAGGCATTCAAGCGCTGGCTGCTTCACGAAGCGCACGCGTTCGATGACGCTGCTTCAACGGGCGAAGCCATGCACTTTACGACGGCAACCCGCTAGACATCCACGAGCAACCCGCTCCCCCTGCGAGTGAATTTTCTTCATCTGTCGCCGAAAACTTTTCGTTTGTCGCGCCTGCTGGCTGCTGCGAGGATGCCGCCAGGAGGAAACAAAACATGTCAACGGCCAAACCCGCTTACGCAGCGCCCCTTAAAAACCCGACGTTTTACGTGATCGTCGCCGCCGCGGTGATCATCAGCGCGGCCATGGGCATCCGGCAGACCTTCGGTCTCTTCATCGGGCCGTTTTCGTACGATCGCGGCCTGCCCGTGACGCTCGTGGCCTTTGCGATCGCGCTGCACAATCTCGTATGGGGCTTCGCGCAGCCGTTCGCAGGCGCCGCCGCCGACCGCTACGGCGCCGCGCCCGTCGTCGCGTTCGGCGCTACTACCTTCGCTGCGGGCCTCGCGCTCGCGGCCGGTTCGCCGTCCGGTATCGCGCTGATTGCGGGGCTTGGGCTGCTGGTCGGCATCGGTGTGAGCTGCACGACGTTCGGCGTCGTGCTGACGGCCGTCGGGCGCGCCGCGACGCCCGAGCAGCGCAGCATGGCGATGGGCATCGCGAGCGCGGGCGGCTCGCTGGGACAGGTGCTGATGGTGCCGTTCGCGCAACTGGTGCGCGAAACGTCGGGCATATCGACGTCGCTCTACGCGCTCGCCTTCCTGATGCTGGTCGCCGCGCCCTTCGGCATGTTGCTCGACCGCCGCAAGGACGTCGGCGCGCCGCACGTGGCTGCATCACCCGCAGCGGCCACTGTCCCGCCGTTGCGCGAGACGCTCGCGCACGCCATGCGCCATCGCGGCTACCGGCTGCTGACGCTCGGCTTCTTCACCTGCGGCTTCCAGCTCGCGTTCATCGCCACACACCTGCCCGGCTATCTGACCTTGTGCCACATGCCGATGGGACTCGGCGCCACCGCGCTCGCACTGATCGGCCTGTTCAACATGGCGGGTAGCTGGGCGTGCGGCTGGCTTGGCGGGCGCTTCCGTCAGCAGCATGTGCTCGGCTGGCTGTATCTGATTCGCGGGGCGACGATTGCCACGTTCTTCCTGCTGCCGAAGTCGACAGTTTCCGTCGTGCTGTTCGCCGCCGTGATGGGCCTGACGTGGCTCGGCACCGTGCCGCTCACCAGCGGCCTGATCGCCAAGGTGTTCGGCACGCGGCATCTCGGCACGCTGTTCGGCGTCGTGTTTCTCAGCCACCAGCTGGGTTCGTTCCTCGGCGCGTGGCTCGGCGGCTACGTGTTCGATGCGACGGGCTCGTACACGCTGATCTGGGCCGCGACGGCATTGGCGGGACTGTTCGCCGCGCTGCTGCATTTCCCGATCGACGACACCGTCCACGCACCCGTCGAACCGGCGCGTGCCTGAGTTTCGCAGAGGCGTTTCCAGAGGCCAGTGTTCAGTATTGGCCATTGACGCGGACGGCTCGTGCCGTCCGTTTTTTGTCTTTTGCCATCCCGCTCTCATGCAATGGCGGCAGCTGCCACCTCGCGCTTGCGCGTCGCGTAGCAGCGCCTGACGAACATCGCCGCCTGCCGCAGCGCCTGATTCGCCTCGGGCAGGAACGGCGCGAAACATGGCAGTGCGTGCGGCATCGCATGCCATTGCGCGACCTGCACCGTCACGCCCACGCGATTCAGGCGCGCCGCGAGCGCGAGCGCATCTTCGTACATCGCTTCCGTGTCGCTGATCTGCAGATGGATGGGCGGCAAATCGTGCAGTTCTCCGCGCGTCGGCGACACATACGGGTCCCACGCGCTCGCGTCGCCGATATACATCTGCGCGGCATGCTGCATCGCCACGCGCGTCGTTGGCCCTGTGCCGCGCGCGGCGCGCCATGTCGTCGTCAGATCGGCCCACGGCGAGAACAGCACGGCGCCCGCCGGCAATGCCTCGCGCGCGTCGCGCAACGCGGCCAGCAACGCGAGCGCCAGCCCGCCGCCCGCCGAGTCGCCCGCGACGACGATCGAATTCGCCGCGATGCCGCGCGCGATCAGCGTGCGGTACGCGTGCAACGCATCCTCTAGCGCGGCAGGAAACGGATGCTCGGGCGCGAGCCGGTAGTCGGGCGCGAACACGGGCGCGCCGCTATGCGCGGCGAGCGCCGTCGTCACCGCGCGATGGGTCGCCGACGATCCAAAGTAATAGCCGCCGCCGTGCAGGTACAGAATCGCGTTCGCGATGGGTCCGGGTCGGGTCGACGGTAAAGTCCACAGCCCGTCGAGATCGCCATCGCGCACCCTGCGCGAACGCGGATTGAGAAGCGCCGCGAGCCACGCGCCCGGCAACGAGAGCCGGTGCGAGCGCGCGCGCACCCGCGCGACATCGGGCGCGGCCGCGCAGCGCGCCCGAGCACGCTGCCCGACGAGCAGCGGCATGGCCATGAGAACGGCACGCGCCTGCCAGCTTGCGGCCATGCGAGCCGCGAGGCCTTCGATAGCCGGATGGTTCGACATGGCCGCGCCTCAGCGTTGCATCGAACCAAAACCGTCGCCCCAGCCGGCGCAACGCGGATAGCGCACACGCGCGCCGATGCGGCACCGCGAAGGCTGCATACGGTAAGCGCGCGCGGCATAGACGGGCGCGCGCTGGTTCGCACACGCGGCGCCTTGCGGCGTGCAGTCGATATGCACCGCGATCCGCGTGCGGGTGCTGGGATCGTACATATCAAATGCGGCCGGTGTGTGGTTGAACGCATCGTTGCGCTCGACAACTACGTTAACTTCTGGAATGCCTTTCATCGCTCTCTCCTCGCCGCGCGTTTCAGCGTGATTGCTGTGCGGTTGAGGAGATTGTGTCGATGCAGAGTGAGGGGAGAATGAGGACGCGCGGCGCTCAGGTTTTCGGCGCTTCGCCGAGCATGACGGTCCAGCCGAGGCCGCGTACATTGCGGATCACCGACTGCCCGAACTTCTTGCGCACCGAGTGAATGAGCACGTCGACAGCATTGCTCTCGACTTCCTTGCCCCAGCCGTACAGCTTGTCCTCGAGCTGGTCGCGCGACAGGATCGTGCCGGGCCGTTCGAGAAACGCAAGCATCAGCGCGAACTCGCGCGCCGACAATACCGACGACACCCCGTTGCAGCACAGCGTGCGCTTATCGAGATCGAGGTTCAGCGCATCGTCGCCGAGACGCGACGACGCGTAGCCCGCCTTGCGCCGCAACACGGCGCGCATGCGCGCCATCAGCTCGGGCACGTCGAAGGGTTTGAGCACGTAGTCGTCGGCGCCGACGTCGAGGCCCTGCACGCGCGCTTCGAGATCGTCGCGCGCCGTGAGGATCAGCACCGGCACCGTGTTGCCCGCCGCGCGGGCCGACCTCAGCAGTTCGATGCCGCCCATGCCCGGCAAGCCGAGATCGAGCAGGACGACGGTATATTCGGCGGCAGCGATGGCCGCGCTGCCCGCATTGCCGTCGCGCACCCAGTCGACGCTGTAGTCAGCGTCCTGCAGCGCGCGCATCAGACTTTGGCCAATCTGCAGATCGTCTTCAACCAGTAGCACTCGCATGATGTCGTGTCCACAGCAACGAAGCGTTGTCGTTGGCCCCAGCGCAAGGACCGATCAGCCGCACGGCGTGCTGCGCACTGCGCGCCGGTTTGCGATTCCGGGCCGTGGCCGCCGGCGCGCCCCACTCCCGCGCACCAGCCAGATCGCATGATAACCGAGCCTGCACAGGCTAAACCGTTCGGTATCGACGACAAAAAAAGGCCGACTGCATACGCAGTCGGCCGAAGGATTCTGGCGTGCACCGATCGCCGTGCCAGAACCAGAGGGGCCTGCTCCAACAGTTCCCATCTTAGGCACGGAGAATTAGCAACGAATGAGCGGCTGACCGCGCTGCGAGCGGCACCACGCTTGTGGCACCGCTTATTGCGCCGCTTATTGCACCGCTTACGGCACCGAGGGAAAACCGATCGATGCGACGATCCCCGATTGCCCATCCACACGGTTGCGCAGGCTCGCTTCGCCGCCATACCGGTTCACGATAGCCTGCACGATCGACAAACCGAGCCCGCTGCCCTCGATCTGCACATTGGCGCGGAAAAACCGGTCGAACACGCGCGGCAGCAGCGCCTCGTCGATGCCAGGCCCGTTATCGACCACCTCGATCCACACCTTCCCGTCGCGCACCTGGATGCTCAGATCGACCTTGCCGCCATCGGGCGTGTAGCGAATCGCGTTGCTCACCAGGTTGCGCAGCGCGATGCCGATATCGGCGTCGTTCGCGCGCACAAAAGCGCTCGTCATCTCGTCGGCGCCGATGTCGATGCCGCGCTGCATCGCGATCGGCAGGACTTCGGCCACGGCGTCGACGACCACCTCCGACACGTCGACGCGCGTCAGCGTGTCCGGTTTCATCGCCGCATCGGCGCGCGCGAGCCGCAGCAGCTGCGCGATCATCCGGCCGCTGCGCCGGATGCCGCTTTGCAGTTCGCGGAAGCGCTCCTGGTTGCCGGGCGCGATATGCGGCTGCAGGTTGTCCGCCTGCAACTGCAACGCGGTAAGCGGCGTGCGCAGCTCATGCGCCGCGTCGGCGATGAACTTCCGCTCGCCCTCGATGGACTGTTCGAGCCGCTCGATCATCTTGTTGATCGACAGGATGAACGGGCGTATCTCCGTCGGCACGCCCGAGGTAGACAGCTGCTCGAAATGCGCCATGTCGATGGCCTGTACCTGTCTGCCGAGCCGCGTCAGGCGCCTCAGCGCGCGCCGTACGACGAGCAGCACGGCGATCCACACCAGCGGCACGAGCACGATCATCGGCCACAGCGTATTCAGCGAGCGCGCTTCCGCGAGGTCCTGGCGCACGCGCGAACGCTGTGCGACCTGGACGACCATCGACGGCTCGCGCAGCGTGTAGATGCGCCAGCTCTCGCCGTTCACCATCGCATTCGTGAAGCCCGGCTCGGCCTCGCGCGGCAACGGGAGTGAGGGGTCGGTCGAGCGGTACGGCGTATCGATGCCGTCCTTCCAGACCGTGAGATAGACATCGCGCTCCGGCTGCGAGCCGCGTGCGGGCGTGGTGGGCAGCGCATCGGCGAGGCCGCTGTGATACAGGCGCGTGGCCACCTGTTCGAGACGCAGATCGAGCAGCGCGCTCATGCCGGCTTTGGCAAGCTGCCATGAGCTGATGCCCTGCACCACGCCGACGACGCTCACCAGCACACAGAGGGCGAGCACGAGTTGATTTCTGAGGGAGCGGATCTTGGGCATGGACATGGTCTGATGCGTGCCGTCCGGTGAGAGTTGTGCAAACGGGATTGAACGCCAGGACTGACGTGCCGCGATGTATTGACGGTCGGCGGCGCTTCCTTGTTGGCGAGCCTGTCGGCGAGCCGATTCTACACCGCACTACACGCTCTTCTGGTTGTAGAGACAATGATGCGGGCGCGCAGATTTCTCTGCGCGCCCGCGGTTTAAATCGATCGGATTGCCGGGTTTGGCGGCCCTTCAATGTCCGACGTAAATCGACTTCATCCCGACATCATATTGAGGATGGAAGGCCGCTCCGCCTTGCGATGCGCCGTCCGCGACGCCGCCATATCCGTCCGCGTGCTGCGCGTCGAGACGCGCCTGCGCAGCTTCGAGGTTCGCTGGATAGTGCGCCTTGTCGCCAATCGGGTTGTAGCCCGCGCTTTCCAGCTGTGTGAGTTGCGCCTCGACTTCGGCGCGCGAGATGGGCGCCGTGGTTTGCGCAAACGAGGCGATGGGCAGTGCAAGCAACACGGCGACTGCAGCGGTCTGAATCAGCGTTTTCATGATGTTTCCCTCCGGGTTATTGGCTCGATGAGCCTTGCGATGAAGTTCATCGTAGAGATCGAAAATTAGAAATAAATGAGCGCCCGTTCCGGCGCGCTCCTCGCGTGCCTAGCGCCAGTAGCCATAGCCGTAATAGCCGCGGTATCCATAGTGCGGATGCCCCCAGTAGCCGACTACGACGGGCGGCGCGTACACAGGCGGAGGCGGCGCGTAGTACACGGGCGGCGGCACATACACAGGGTACGGCGCGACCGAGACGACGGGCATGACGGGGACGACAGGCGCAACCGGTCCAATCCCGACGCCGACGAACACGTGTGCCTGCGCGGCGCTCACAAGTCCCAAGCCGAGCAATGCGGCGACTGCAATGTGGCGAATCCCTTTCATGTTGTTCTCCTGGACATTCGATGGCGTATCAGTGATGCATCGGTTGATTCGCATTCTGTGCGCCGATAGTGAGCAAAGAATTAGCCTCCAGATCACGCTCGAAAATCGTTATGGCACACCGTGACATAACGGTTAATCGCATGCCCGGCGCACTCATTTCCCGCTAATTCATCGCGCCTACGATTCATCCCGTCGATGCAGCGCCATGGTCGAAAGCGACGAAACGGCAAGCAGCACAAAGCCCGCGCATCGCAGTCACGCAGCCGTGCGAATCCCATTTTCGCCAGCGCGTTTCCTTATCGCACTACTGAAGGAGCACATCATGTTCAACCAGCTCACACACCGTCTTGGCACGCTGTTCACGTCCTCGCGCGACAGCGAACGCGAAGCGTGGCTCGCATCGTCGACCGATCTCGCCGATCTCGAACGCCGCCAGCGCATGCTCGACGACAGCAGCTATCCGTTTCACGTGAATTCGAACCTCGCGCCGCGCGACTGGATTGCGTGATGCACCCCGCAGCCAATCGAATCGAAGTAAAGGAGATCTGAAATGCGTCACTATCGAAGCGACAGTCCCGAGGCTGCGGCCCGCATCGTGGCCGCCTGCCTGCTGTCGGACGGACACGTCGGCGTCGACGAGCTCGAAGCACTGGAGCGTTACGGGATGGAAGCGCGGCTGAAGATGCACCGCGGACAACTGCTCGTCGTCATGCAGCAGATGTGCGAGGACCTGACGTCGACGGCCTATCTGAACTGGGGCGACACCTGCCGCCTCGACCCCGCCGTGATTTTCTGTCTCGCGCAGGACGTCAGGGACTGGCGGCTGCGCCGCGAAGTCATGGCGCTGTGCAACGAAGGCGCACACGCGGACGGACATCTGTCCGAAGGCGAAGCGGCGTTCATTCAACTGTTGCGCGCGGCGTGGCAGATGCCCGAAGCGTACGACGTGCACGACACGCGGAGTTTGCGCCGCAAACTGAAGCTCGTACCGATTCAGCCGGGCTGAACGCCCATCACTTTCTCTCAACCCACTGCGCTTTCCCGCCGACGCATCATGTGCCGAGGCGGGAAAGCGCTTCACGCATGGGTTCAACAGATACCCTGACGATGCCGTCGAGCGGTGTATCCCGCTGTATCCAATTCCAGCCGCTAGCCTGTGTGTCGCTCGCATAGCACGAATCCGCCTATCGATAGCGCAATCCGCCTGGACACCTTCGCACGAAATGTCAGTTCTCTTTGCGCGAGCGCGCTGCTTGAATGAACGTTCCCACTTACACGGAGACGTCAGATGTCGAATACGCAAGCGGGTTTCGCCCCATCGAACGCAGGCACGATCGTCACGCAAGCCGCGCACGCTGCACCTGAAACGCTCGATCTGCGCCGCGTCGCCGGCCGTATCGGCGCGGAGATTCGAGGTGTCAGGCTGTCCGGCTCGATCGACGCGCAGACCTTCGATGCGATCCACGCCGCGCTGCTGAAGCACAAGGTGGTGTTCTTTCGCGGCCAGCAGCATCTCGACGACACGGAGCAGGAAGCGTTCGCGCGGCGCTTCGGCCAGACCGTCGCGCATCCGACCGTGCCGTCCGTCGATGGCAGCCATCATCTGCTCGAACTCAATTCGCAGCATGGCGGACGCGCGAACTCATGGCATACGGACGTCACCTTCGTCGACGCGTATCCGAAGATCTCGATCCTGCGGGCAGTCGTGATTCCGCCGTATGGCGGCGACACGGTCTGGGCCAACACGGCGGCCGCTTACGAAAACCTGCCCGAACCGCTGCGCCGTCTTGCCGACACGCTCTGGGCGCTGCATACGAACGCCTACGACTACGCGTCGTCGCACGTGAACGCCGACACCGAGCAGCTCAAGCGCTACCGCGAAGTGTTCACGTCGACGGTCTACGAGACCGAGCATCCCGTGGTGCGCGTGCACCCGGAAACGGGCGAACGCTCGCTAGTGCTAGGTCATTTCGTGCAGCGTCTGAAGGGACTGTCGGCGGGCGACTCGACGCATCTGCTGCAGACCTTCCACGATCACGTCACGCGGCTCGAGAACACGGTGCGCTGGAACTGGACGCAAGGCGATGTCGCGATCTGGGACAACCGCGCGACGCAGCACTACGCGATCAATGATTACGGCGACGCGCATCGCGTCGTGCGCCGCGCGACAGTGCACGGCGATGTGCCCGTGAGCATCGACGGGCGGCAGAGCGTGGTGCTGCGGGGTGCAGGCGCGACGCTGCAGTGAGCGGCGCGGCGCGCTTGCCGGCTGCCTGCAAAGGCTAGAAGTCGCCGCGGCCGATCGTCGTCGGCTGCACGGTGCCGCCCGGCAACGCATATAGCGTGATGCTCACGTTGGTCGCGTCGACGCTGTTGCCGGCGGCCTGTTCGTTGACTTCGAAACCTTGCGACTTGTACAGGCCGCCGTCGTCGAGATTCTGATAGCGGACGTCGTACGCGCCCGGTGCGACGCCGATCAGCGTGAAAGTCTGCCCAGCGGGAACGAAGAAATGGCGAACCGGCTGGTCGAATACCGACGCGTTATAGACGAGCTTGCCGAACACGTCGAAGCGGTTGACGGAGTTGTCGACCGTCACCGAGGAATGCCCGCCCGCCGCGCCGACGGGCATGCCGTCGAGATACGACGCCGTCGACGGCCACGGCAGGCCGTTCGGCGCGAGCGTGGGCCTCACGAACAGCGCATGCGAGGCTGAAGCGCTGCTCGTGACGGACCCGTCGCTGGTCCACGGCGAGGTCGCTGCCTGCGCCGACGACATCGCCGCAAGCCCGCGCCGTTTGCCATCCGACGGCGAGGCGTCGTCGGAGTCGGCTTGACTGCGCGTACCGTATGGCGAACCATAGGACGAGCCATGCGAAGACGTGTTGCGCGTGAACGGCCACGGCGTCGTCGATTCCGAAATCGCGACGTAGCCGAAGAATGCGCAGACGCCGATCACCGTCCAGCTTCGCAGCGAAATCTTGCGCAGTGAGAAACCGGACGCCGCGCGCGGTTTTCGCTTCGCGGCGCGCGGATCGACATGTGCATGCGACGTCCATGCGCTCGAATGGGTCTGCGAACGCGGCGGGACCTCGCGCCGGGTCTGGGTGGCGGCCGCCTGCCAGTTCGTCCGCTGGGACGCCGACGCCGACTGACGCGGCGGCGGTTGCGGCGCAGCCGCTTCGGCCGCTTCGCGTTCTTTACGCGCGAGCCATTCGTCGTGCTCCTTGCGTTGCACGGGGTCGCTCAGAACCGCATAAGACGCGTTGATGATCTTCATCACCCGCTCGGCATCGGGATCGTCGATCCGCCGGTCAGGATGATATTTCTGACTCAAAGTCTTGTAGGCCGCGCGGATCACCTCTTGAGGTGCGTCCCGCGAGACTTTCAGATTGTCGTAGTGGCTGTGAATCTTCACGCCCTTCCCCGATTGCCGTGCTGGTCTTTTGTGATGATTCTACGCGAGCGCCGACGCGCCGGCCGCTCGCGAACGCGGCCGGAAGCCGGCTTTTCTATCGCCGTTGTGGGCCAGGCCGCATTTCGCGCAGCGCCCGGCCGTATTGCGTTGCGGCATGCGCCGCGCCGTTCAGGCCGTTTTCTGGTCCTGCATCCGGACGTCCGCTTCTGCCGTCGTTTCGCGGCACTCTTGCTGCTCGTTCCAGATCTGGCTGTCCGGGAACCAGAACGCGCCTTCGCGCGGCGGCACGGCGAGTTTAACCGGTAGCGACAGATTGAACATTTTCGACCAGGCGGACAGATACGACGGCGTCTTCACCAGATACCCGCAACTCGCGAGCAGAAGACTCGCGACCAGCGCCTCGCGTCCGATCGCCAGTCCCGGATGACCGCTGAAGTGCACGGGTGTGCCGCCCGTTGCGAGCAGCTTCGCGGGCGCGACGCTGACGGGCACGGGAAAGTCCCATTTGACGAAGTAATCGAGGAACGCCTGCTCGTCGCTCGAGACGAAAATGTTTGTCAGTTGCGGCTCTTCGGCGAGTGTCGTCTCGACGAGACGGCAGAACGCTTCCCACGCGATGGTATGCGCTTCGGCCTTCTTGTCGGTGCCGCGAAAATGCACGCCGAGCGTCGACGCCCCGATGCCGAGCCGCTTGCGGATCGCGTCCACTTCGTAGCGGATCGGCGCAGAGGGCTGGTAGTGCGAGCGGAACAGCGCGCTGGCGTGCCGCAGATCGAGCCTCGGCTCATACCGGCGACGAAACCCGAGCCCGCCGAGATCTCTCACGACCGACGTGCGCACCCGCACGCTCGACGAGGGCAGCGGCACCGCGCCAATGGTGTCGAAGTATTCGGAGAACCAGTCGACCTTGCCTTCGGCGTCGCCGTAAATCCCGCCGCGCGCGGAAATGAGCGGCGTGAGGCGCTTTTCCTCGCAATACATCAGGATGAATAGCACCATCTGCATCACCGAAAAGAAGCCGGAGTGCGCGCGAATCTCGATCGCAAAGTAGCCGCGGTTCAATCGTTGTTGCGCGTGCAACGTGATGCGGCCCGGCGTGCTGATCGAATGTTTGAAGCCTTCGCTGCGTCGGATGTGTCTCGCGATGTCGATCAACTTGTTCAACATGCCACGTCCCTCTCATGCGCCGGGCAGCCCTTCCCGGCAAGCCGTCTGTGTTCGAAGAAATCAGGCACGTTGCGGCGTGGTGCGCGACGGGAGCGAGGCGTCCATCATGCAAGCAGGTCCTGCCGCGCCTCGTTCCTCATAGCTATCGGGCCGCTTGCCCGATGCAATATCAGCCAGCAAATAGACGTGTTGCGTCACGCGCCATCTTATCGGGCATGAACGCGATGGTCGAGCGTCGCAAAATAGACTGTGTGCGAAGTCATACACTCGGCGCTTCGCGCTGCTAATCGTATGAAGTTATCGGGCTGCGGGATGGCCTATATCGGTTGTCGTGAACACCGCGACGGCTTCGCGCAGCGAGCGCGCCTGCTCCGCCATCGACTGCGCGGCCGCCGACGCCTGCTCGACGAGCGCCGCGTTCTGCTGCGTGACTTCGTCCATCTGCGTGACGGCGAGATTGACCTGCTCGATGCCCGTGCTCTGTTCGTTCGACGCCGCCGAAATCTCCGCGATGATGTTCGTTACCTGCTGCACGGAATCGACGATCTCGCCGATGATGCCGCCTGCGTCCCGCACCAGGTCCGCACCCGCCGCAACGCGCGTCGACGACTGCTCGATCAGCGCCTTGACTTCCTTCGCGGCCGTCGCGCTGCGCTGCGCGAGCGCGCGCACTTCGCCTGCGACGACGGCGAAGCCGCGTCCCTGTTCGCCCGCGCGCGCCGCTTCGACAGCCGCGTTCAGCGCGAGAATGTTCGTCTGGAACGCGATGCCTTCGATTACCGCGATGATCTCGCCGACCTTCGACGAGCTTTCCGAAATCCCCGCCATCGTGTCGACGACGCGCCGCATCACATCGCCGCCGTGCGTCGCCGTGCCCGATGCTTTCTCCGCCAGCGACGCCGCGTGGCTCGCATTGCCCGCGTTCTGCCGCACGGTGCCCGTCAGCTCTTCCATGCTTGCCGCCGTTTCTTCGAGCGACGCCGCCTGCTCCTCGGTGCGCGCCGACAGGCTCAGATTGCCCGCCGCGATTTCCGAACTGGCCGTCGCGACGCCGTCCGCGTTGCGGCGCACCTTGCTCACCACCTTCGCGAGGCTCGCCTGCATGTCGGCGAGCGCGTTCAGCAGTGCGCCGATTTCGTCGCTGCCGTGTTGCTCGATGCGAGTCGTCAGATTGCCCTGCGCGACGCCGCGCGCGACTTCCACGGCGCGCGTCAACGGCGACGTGATCGAACGGCTGAAGAGGAACGCGCCACACAAACCGGCTACGAACGCCACCAGCATCAGCACGAGGCTGATCGCGGCGGCGCGGCGCGCGTCGTCGTCGGCTTGTGCCGACATCGCCGCCGTGTTCGTCGCGATCTGCTGGACCGCCTCGCCGAGCAGGCGCGCGGGCTCACGGTCGACGCCGGCGACCGCCTTGTCGCCCGCCGTCGGCTCGAAGCCGGCCGCCTTGAACGCTTCGAGGCCCCTTCGATAGCCGCCGCCCATGTCGACGTGCGCGGCCGCGAACTGCTCGACGAGCGTGCGGGCACCCGCATCGTCGAGCGACGCGAGCAGTTCTTTTGTCTGCGAATCGACGATCCGCTCCTGCGCCTCGAACGCGGCCCAGCCCTTGTCGAACTTTGCCGGGTCCTTGCCGCGCAGCAGGATGTCCTTCCACTCCTGCACCTGGAGCTTGAAATTGACGAGGATGTTCGCGGCCATCCGCTCGTTCGCGACATGCACGCGCACGAGGTCGTTGTATTCGTCGATCGAGCGGTGCATCGAATAGAGGCCATACATCGCGCCCGCGAACATCAGGAACAGCGCAGCGGCGAAAGCGAGAGGAAGCTTGAATGTGAGTTTCATGAACGATGAGGAGAGGACGCGCCGCCGTCGAGGGATGACGGTTGCTCCGCCTGTTACGGCCTGTTCATCGTCTTTTGAACCCTGCCCCAATATTTGGGAAGAAATTTCCGCTGATATCGTTTTCAGCGGGAAGCGACTGCCTGGTGCGCCTGCGCGTCGAGTGCAGGCGGCACCGGAAAGCGGGCTGCGAGATCAACCTTTCATGTCGACCCAGATGCGGCCCCAGGCGGTTGCGTACCTGAGCGCCTGCTCGCCGTCGTAGAAGTAGTCTAGTGCGTTGAAGATGCGGGCCGGCAGACCCGGCCTTTCGATGATCAGATCGGCCGCGTGCAGGCCATCGTCGCGAATTGCGGCGCTGGCTTGCAGACGATAGCCACGGTGTGTGGTCAGCATGGGAATAGTCATGGGTGCGTCTCTGGCTTCAATCGGGATAGCTGGCGCTACGCGCGGCCGACGCCGTGCTTCACGCCCGTCCCGATTGCTCTCAGGCCAGGATTCGCATTATCGCGATGCCCCGTTACTGTTCAATGACGGCCGGCGTTCTCGCGCACTGGCCCGTTTTTATGCGTTTAATCTGATCAATCGGCGATCGGCTTGCCCGAAGCATCCTTGACCTTCGCCTTCCATTGCGTGCGGATTTGCGACACGACGCCATCCGGCAGCGGAATGTAGTCGAGTTCCTGCGCGGTCTGGGTGCCGTTCTTGAACGCCCAGTCGAAGAACTTGAGCGTTTCCTTACCGCGATCCGGCTTGTCCTGCGACACATGCACGAGCACGAACGTCGCGCCGACCACAGGCCATGCATCCTTGCCCGGCTCGTTGGTGAGGATCTGATAGAACGACTTCGACCAGTCCGCACCCGCTGCCGCCGCCTTGAAGCTGTCCGTCTTCGGCTCGACGACGGTGCCCGCCGCGTTCTTCAGCGACGTGTATGTCATCTTGTTCTGCTTCGCGTACGCCCATTCGACGTAGCCGATCGCGCCCGGCAGCCGCTGCACGAACGCCGCGACGCCGTCGTTGCCCTTGCCGCCCGTGCCTGTCGGCCAGTTGACGGTCGTGCCTTCGCCGACCTTGCTCTTCCACTCCGGGTTCACCTGCGCCAGATAGTGCGTCCAGATGAAGCTCGTGCCCGAGCCGTCCGCGCGGCGCACGACGGCGATGTCGGTATCGGGCAGCTTCACGCCGGGATTGAGCGCGGCGATGGCCGGGTCGTTCCACTTCTTGATCTTGCCGAGAAAGATGTCGCCGAGCACCGGGCCGGAGAGCACCAGCGCGCCCGGCTTGAGGCCCGGCAGATTGACGACGGGCACCACGCCGCCGACCACGGTCGGAAACTGGAACAGGCCGTCTTTCGCGAGCTCGTCGTCCTTGAGCGGCGCGTCCGAGCCGGCGAAGTCGACTGTCTTGGCGAGCACCTGTTTGATGCCGCCCGACGAGCCGATGCCCTGGTAGTTGATACGGCCGCCGCCCGTCTTCTGGTACGCGTCGGCCCATTTGGTGTAGATCGGGGCCGCGAAGGTGCTGCCTGCGCCCGTGACGTCGGTTGCGTGCGCGAAGGAACAGGACAGCGCGCCGATCAGGCTGGCGGCTGCAAACAGAGCGATTTTCATGGTTTGCCTCCGTGTCGACAGGAGTTGGCGCTTTAGCGCCTTACTCCTGTCCCATGCCGTGTCGGCCGGAGTTGGCGCTTTAGCGCCTACACCGGCCCCACGGCGAGTCGACAGGCGTTAGCGCTTTAGTGCTTACGCATGTCCCATGCACGACAGTGCGGTCGACGGGCGTTAGCGCTTTAGCGCTTACGCCCGTCTCATGCACGAAAGTGCAGTCGAGCAGAGTCCGCGCCTTGGCGCCTGACTCGGACCCACGCAAGTGAGTTGCTGAAAGCTTTGTATGGGGTGCGTTTCGAAATTAGTCGCGCTTCATGACAATGCGGTGACGGATGCAGCAGTCTTCAGAAAGCAGATTGCCCAGACAAATCCGCGCACGCCCGAGGCCCGAGCTCGCCGCCCCTCCCGGCCGTCAACCGATTTCCCCCGCGAGACGTCCGAGTTGACGAAGCGCCGCGTCCATCCGTTCATCGAACGGCCCTGGACAACTGAGTCGGATGAACGATCGGAAGCGCTCCGAGTTCGAAAAGATCGAACCGGGCGCGATCCGGATACCGTGCGGCAACGCGGCTTCAAAAAGCGCATCCGACGACTTGCCGTCCGGCAATTCGACCCACAGCAGCAGCCCACCAGGCGGCAAGCTCAGCCGCGTGCCAACGGGAAAATATCGGCCAATCGCATCGGCGCTCGCCTCGCGCTGCACGCGCAGCTTCTCGCGCAACCGGCGCAGATGCCGGTCATACGCGCCCGAGCCGATGAACTCCGCCGCGACGAACTGCGCCAGCGACTCATTGTTCCGCGTTTGCGCGAATTTCAACAGCCGCACGCGCGCATGCCAGCGCCCCGACGACATCCAGCCGAGCCGCATGCCCGGCGCGAGCACCTTGTTCAACGACGCGCAGTAGATCACGCCGCCGTCGCGGTCCCAGGCCTTCAGCGGCCGCGCGGGTTCCGTCGATTCGATCAGCTCGCGATAAGGCTCGTCCTCGATCAGCGCGATGCCACGGCGCGCGCACAACTGCACGAGTTCGGCCTTGCGCGCGTCCGGCATCACGCAACCGAGCGGATTCTGCAGGCTCGGCACGACGACGAGCGCCTTGATGTCCGGGCACGCGGTCAACGCGATGTCGAGCGCTTCGAGCGACAGACCCGTTGTCGGGCTGGTCGGTATTTCGAGCGCGCGCAGCCCGAGACTTTCGAGTATCTGCAACAGCCCAAAAAACGCCGGCGATTCGACGGCAATCGTATCGCCCGGTTGCGCGACCGCGCGCAACGCCAGGTTCACGGCTTCGACGCCGCCGCTGGTCACGAGCACATCGTCGGGCGAGGCCGTGACGCCCGTCGACAACGCACGCTTCGCGACGGCCTGTCTCAGCTCCGCCGCGCCGCCGTCTTCGCCGACTTCCGTCAGCAGCGTCGGCCGATGGCGCAGGATGCGCGAGGCGAGCGCCTGCAACCGCTCAGTCGGATAAAGCACGGCATCGCCCGTCGCGCCGCCGAGATTGAGCGCATCCGGAAACGCCTGGGCCCGCTCGATCACGCGCGAGATGCGTTCGTGCAAGCCGACGTAGCGCGCCGGCTCGGCAAGCGCTGGAATGTCCGGCTCAGCGACGGTCGCCAGTTTCGAGGCAGGTGCACGCCGCACGAAGTAACCCGCTCGCGGCCGCGCCTGCAGCCAGCCGCCGTCTTCGAGGCGACGAAACACCTGAATCGCCGTCGACAGACTCACGTGGTGCTGGCTCATCAACGCGCGCACCGACGGCATCCGGTCGCCGGGCGAAAGCGTGCCCGACGCGATCACCCGGCGATAGTGCTCGGCGAGGCGTTCGTAGAGCGGCGCGCCCGTATCGGGCGGCGCGAGAAGGGGTTCGTCGTTCAGCAAGATCATCCTTCGGATCGTGCCTGCTACTTGGATAGATCGCCAGATACAGACCGTGGCAATTCGGACGGAAACAGAGTAACAAAAGAGGTCCCTGTATCGGTACAGATTCTAAACGTGTGAGTCTGTTGCGGTCCGATGACTCTCTTTACGCTTTCGACATGTGGTCCGTCGATTCTGATATCGCCGGGTCGATTTGTTGACTGCTTTCGGACTGAGTTCTCGATGAAACCCTTCGAATACCGATACGCCCCCGGCCAGATTCACGCCGCCTGGTTCAAATGCGGCTGCGCGATCGTCGCGCTGGAAGGCACGCTGCAGGTGAGCTACCGCGATGCATCATTGGATTGGCTGCTTGGCGACGCACCCAAAGTGTCGGTCGTCCTTTGCGAAGGCGAGCGCCATGTGCTGCCGTATGAAGCGTTCGTCGAAGTCCTCGCAACCGGGCAGCGTGACGCGATCGCGCAGATCGACGCTGGTCCGCGCGGACGGTCGATGGTCGCGACGATCGGGCGATGGCTCGTTTCGATTGGCCGCTTGAACGGTGCGCTGTTTCGGCGAATCTGAAGCTGTGGCGTTGGGGATGCCCGCGCTGGTGTCGTAGCTCAAGCCGTGAATGGCAGTTCCGCTTGTATGGGCAGCGGCGGCGCCTGCTCGCTCGCCAGCGAGAGCCCGCTCACGCGCACGCCGAGCAGTCGCAGTTTGCGTGTCAGCGCGACGCGTTTCAGGCACTCGGTTGCGGCGCGCCGGATCGCCGCCGCGTCCGACGTCGCGGCGGGAATGGTCAGATCGCGCGTGACAGTGGAAAAGTCGTCGAAGCGCAACTTGATGCCGATCGTGTGTCCGACGTAGCCCTTGCGCTGCAGGTCTTCCGCGACACGCACGCACAGGCGCGTGAACGACTCCGACAGCGCGGGCCGGTCATGGCGCGGATGCAGGTCGCGTTCGAACGTCGTCTCGCGGCTCATCGACTTCGGCTCGGATTCGACGACGACAGGACGCTCATCGCTGCCCTGCGCGACGTGCGTGAGCCACGTTGCGTACTTGAGGCCGAAGTTGGCCTGCAGCAGATCCGGCGCCGCATGCGCCAGATCGCCGACCGTATTGATACCGAGCGCGGCCAGCCGATCGCTCGCCTTCGGTCCGATGCCGTTGATCTTTCGCGCAGCGAGCGGCCAGATGCGCGTGGGAATATCTTCTGGCGTCAGAATGGTGAGGCCGTCCGGCTTGTCCAGTTCGGAGCCGATCTTCGCGAGCAGTTTGTTCGGTGCAACGCAAATCGAACACGTCAGGCCCGTTGCGCTATGCACGGCGCGCTTGATGCGCGAGCCGATGTCGGCGGCATCACCCGGCACGTCCGTGAGGTCGATATAGATTTCGTCGATGCCGCGATCTTCGATACGCGTCGTGAACTTCGCCACTTCCGCCTTGAAGAGACGCGAGTAATGACGGTAGGAATCGAAGTCGGTCGGCAGCAGGATCGCGTCCGGCGCGAGTTGCGCGGCCTTCATCATGCCCATTGCCGAGAACACGCCGAATGCGCGTGCCTCGTAGGTCGAGGTCGTGACGACCCCGCGGCCCGCGTAGTCCTTCAGCTTCGCAAAACGGCGCGTGCCGTCAGACAAGGTCTCCGGTATCGCGTTGCGACCGCCGCCGATCACGACCGGCTTGCCACGCAACTCCGGATAGCGCAGCAACTCGACGGATGCGTAGAACGCGTCCATGTCGAGATGCGCGATACGGCGGACGATGACACTCATGTTGCGTGATGCGGTTTGCGAGGGAGGACTGTGGTTGGGGCACGCGACGCCAAATTATTCTGCCGGTGCCGCCCGCTTAAGCCACAGCGGGTAAGGACACGCAGTTTAGCAAGTTGCCCGCGCGGCGCGGCTTGGATTGACTCACCCGCCACCTTCCCGCATCGGTCAAACGCGAAACACGTTGCCATCCGGACCGATCTTGCGCGGAATGCTCCGGTTGCCGGGCCGCTTTGTCGCCACCACCGACGAAGCGCCGTGATCCGCCTGTACGTTGCCCGGTTCGGTAACCTTCCTCGCAAGCCGTGGCGCCGCCGGCTTTTGCGCATGCGGACGCAGCGGCTTTTGCACGGCCGGGGCGGCAGAATGGCCACGCGCTTCCGGCGGATTCCAGAATTCGACGTACTTTTCCGCGTGCGCCGCAGAAGTCAAAGCCAGCGCAATCAGCCCGACGCACAGACGACCTGCCTTCATCGCTCACTCTCCTTGGCTGGAACTTCCTGACGGGCTTCGCTTGCCGGGGCGTGCGCAGGATCGTGCGCGAAAGCGTCTGTCACTGCCGGGCGCGCCGTACCGACTGACCGGCCATTCTCGCATGCATAGAACGTCGGCTCCCCCGCCTTGCCGCGCCGGATCGCCTCGTCGATTTCCCACTCGCCGAACGCCGACTTCAGGTCCGCGACAAACGCCGCGATCTCCGGCATCGGATGACCGGCGGGTTGATGCACACGCATTTCCATGACGCACGCTCCTCTTGAATCGCACGCCGATACTGTATATTCATACAGGTTTTTGTGCAATTGGTATGAAGGGGTGTTGCGTGAATCGCTGAGACACGGAATTACCGGGAACTGGGCAGGTCGAGTGAATGGCCGCGAGTTCCGGGCACAATGCGGCCCGGTTGTTCTTCGTCATCGTTGTCGATCCTATGTGCCCGGGCGAGCCGGCATGCGCGTCAAATGCGTCTGATGATACCAGGCGTCAGGTGCGCCTTCTCCGATGGCGAAATGAAATGCTGCAGCCCGTCGCCCGGATAGACGTGACCGTCCTTGACGCTGTCGAACGTGGGATTGAACCGTACGCATCCCTTCGCGCGTGTCCAAACAGCGGGACAAGGAAACGCCGGGCCGTCGCAATGTCGCGACGGCCCGGCGTCAAGTCGTGATGAATCGCGGCAAATCGCTTGCCGCGTTCAATGACGACGTGGTCAGAACGAGTGGCGAATGCCCACCATGCCAACGAACTGCGACGGTCCCGACGACGGCGTCGTATTCTGCGAATCCCCAACCACAGCCACTGCGTCCGCGATCGTCACGCCCGAACCCGACGCGATCAGCGACTTGCCGCGCGCCAGTTGATACGCCTCGAGCGCGTAGAACGTGGTGCGCTTCGACAGGCTGTAGGTCTGCTCCAGCGAAATCTGGTGATACTGCGCCGGATCGTCGATACCGTTCGCCTTGCTGGCGCGCGTGTAGCTATAGCCGATCCCCGCGATCACCGACGGCGTGAACCGGTAAGTCGCGATCGCGCCGTACGTGTTGAACACCGCCTCGCTCGCGAACAGCGAGCGCGAACCCGGCGCGTACTGCACGTTCGAGTAATTTACGCCGACCATCAGGTCGCTGATGTTGTAGCGGGCGGCCGCAGCGATCATCTGCGTGCTACTGGCGCTCGCGTAGCCGTTGTTGACGGGTGAGTTGATCGCGAAGCTGCCGAGCGACTGGCTCGTCGTGATGTCCTTCAGCTTCACGTAGCCTGCCGCGGCCGAGAACGACTGGTAGTCATAACGCAGCGCCGCGCTCAGATTGCTGCCGTTCGTCACGCTGCCCGGCACGCCGCCAAGCCCGTACTGCGCGGCGAATGTAAGACCCGCGATATTCGGCGATGCATAAGTAATCGAGTTGTTGAAACGCAGCGTCGTGTCGAGCGCGTCGAGATCGCCCGGGTGCGCGCCCGTAGCGCCCGTCAGCACGCCCGTCGGGCCGAGCGCGCCGACCATGTTGAAGTAAGGCGTGTACTGGCGGCCGAGCGTCACCGTGCCGTACTTGTCGTTGCTCAGGCCGACGTACGCCTGCCGGTTGAAGAGGTTGCCCGCGCTGCTTTGCGCGCCCGTCAATGAATTGAAGCCGCTTTCCAGCCGAAAGATCGCCTTCGTGCCGCCGCCCAGTTCCTCTGCGCCTAGCAGGCCGAATTTGCTCGCCTGCAGGTTGCCCTGGCTCATATAGAAGTTCGAATGGCCGCGCTGATTGCTGACGTAGCTGAATGCGTTATCGACGACGCCGTACAACGTGACGCTGCTTTGCGCGAAAACGCATGTCGACAGTACCGCACCCGCGAGCGGCAGGCATGAGAGGGCCATTGCACGCTTGCGCGTGCATTTCAAAGTCTTCATTGCTTGTAGTCTCCTTGCGACGGAGCAGGCGCTTCAACGCCCTGCTCTCGTCCCATGCAACATGGTGGTGGATTGGAAACGCGAACTGTTGCTCGTGTCGTGTGTTGAATTTATGGATGCGCGAGGCGCAGCGTCAGACGGCGCCAGCCGTTCACGACTTCATCGCTGGTCACTTCGCCGTTCGTGCAGATGGCGGCGCGGGTCTCGGATGAAGGCACGCTGAGTTGCACATCGTGTTGCTCGAACGGCATCTGCCCTTCACGGTCGATAGCGATACGCAGCGTGGTTGCGTCGCTTGCGATTGCGACATTCCAGCGCCCTTGCACGCCATCGCGCCACGCTTCCGTTTCACCGTCGTCTTCGACGCAACCGCCTTGCGCCGTGCCGGCTCCTTCGAATGGCAGCGCAATGAACGCGCGCTCGTCAGCGGGTTGCGCGAAGTGCTGCTCTGCGACGTTCAACGGAACGACACTGCCTTCGCGCAGCAGCATCACGGGTTGCTCGAACGGCGCCGGCAGCGTCACGCTCTGCCCGCCCTCGAACACCTCGCCGCTCCAGTACGACGCCCAGCGCGCGCCATCAGGCAGATACACTTCGCGCTCGCTCTGCCCTTGCTCCACCACAGGCGCAACGAGCAGCGACGAACCGAGCATCATGTTGTCGCCATCTGCGAGGCAGCGCGGATCGTTCGGAAACTCCGCGAACAGCGGCCGCAGTACAGGCTCGTACGAACGATGCGATTGCCACAGCAGTTCGTACAGGTACGGAATCAGCCGATACCGCAGCTTGATGAGGCCAGCGATCTGCGCAGTCGCTTCGGGATACATCCAGGGTTCGTTGACGGTGCCGTCGTCGTTCCACGAATGGATGCTGAAACGCGGCAGGAAAATACCGAACGCGACCCAGCGCAGCAGCAGTTCCGGCTCGGGCGCCGGACCGGAAAATCCGCCGATGTCATGACCACTGTTCGACACGCCCGACATCGCCAGGCCGAGGCCCATTTTCAGGTTGTAGCGCAGCGTTTCCCACGACGTGTAGTTGTCGCCGGACCACGTTTGCACATAGCGATGCATGCCGACTCCGCCCGAGCGCGACACGAGAAATGGCCGCGTGCGGGGCGCGTGCTCGCGCTGCGCGTCGCGTGATGCGCGCATCATCAACTGCGTCTGCAGCACCTTTGCCTGATGTGCCGGGAACGGCTCGCCGAAGCCTTGCGCGATGGCGTCGGGCGTCCAGATTTCGAACTCGTTGTTGTCGTTCCACGTCGATGCAATGCCGTAGCGCAGCAGACTGTCCTTCACGCGCGCTTTCCACCAGTCGATGGTGGCGGGATTGGTGAAGTCGAGATACGCGCCCACTTCGTCCCAGAACTGCACCCATGCGGGCTCGCCGTCGCGGGATTCGATGAGCAGACCCGCCTTCGCGGCTTCGTCGAATGCCGGGTGATCCTGCAACAGACACGGCTTGATGTTCGCGCACAGCTTCACGCCCTCGCGCAGATAGCCGTGCACGAAACCTTCGATGTCCGGAAATTTCTCGTGATTCCAGTTGAACACGTAACGCTTCGCGCCAATCGACGTGTAGCCCGACGACAGGTGAAACGAATCGCACAGCACGTCATGCTCGCGGCAGCGCTCGATGAATTCGCCCATCCTGTGTTGGGCGTCGGGCGCGTCGGTGTAGCTCATCGTCGAGCCGGAATAGCCGAGGCCCCACTTGGGCATCAACGCGGGCCGGCCCGTGAGCCAGGTGAAGCGACGCACCGCATGCAACGGCGTATCCGCCGACGCGATGAAGTAGTAGTCCAGATCGCCATGCTCGGCGACGAAATGACGGTAGTGGCCGTGATAGTTGTCCAGCTCGCGGCCCATGTCGAAGCGGCAGTCGGCGAGCGTGTCGTAGAACAGGCCGAAGCCCATCGAGGTTTGCGGCTGCCACGTCACATAGAACGGGATGTGCTTGTAGAGCGGGTCCGTGCTACGCGCGCTATAGCCCATCGCGTCGATGTTGCGCATCTCGTAGCTCTGGTTCGCGCGATCCAGCGTGCCGGCGCGCTCGCCGAGGCCCACATACATTTCGCCGCGCTGCCGCTCGACGTAGTGATAGACGCGCTCGTCCCACCAGCCGAAGTTGTACGCCTGTGTCTTGCGGTCGTTCATCACGTCGTGCCACGCGCCGTCGCGTGCGATAGCCCACGAACAGAAGCCGCCGTCCAGCGCGACCGTCAGACGGACCTGCGCGGTTTCGACGACGAGCCGGCCTGCGTCGCTCGTCGCACTGAACACCGTTTCGCCGAAGCCGCTCGTGTCGCGCCGGTCGCGGCCATCGAGCGGTACGTCTTCCAGACCCGGCGCAATCGACCAGGTGCGCGGTCCGCGAAGCTCGCCCGTCGGCAACACGAGCACGCGGATGATGTCGTCCGACAGAACGAACAGTTCGATCCGCGCGCCACTGGCGTCGGACAACACGATCGGATTGCCGGGTTGTCCGGCAGTCGGTTCGGAAAGCGGTTCGGAGACGGAAAACCGCGGTCGATTCTTCAACGTAGCCATGAT
This sequence comes from Paraburkholderia hospita, assembly GCF_002902965.1. Taxonomy (GTDB): domain Bacteria; phylum Pseudomonadota; class Gammaproteobacteria; order Burkholderiales; family Burkholderiaceae; genus Paraburkholderia; species Paraburkholderia hospita. The sequence continues at coordinate 1,802,850 of NZ_CP026106.1, forward strand.
GTATTTCCAGGTCAGTCAGTTCAGGCCGCGCTGCCCGCGCCGTTTTCGACGCGTTGCAGACGGGCGTCGCGCGACACGCCGCGCATCAGGATCACCAGCAGCGTCGCGCCGATCAGGTCGAACGCGCCGAGCGCGCCAAACAGCGGCGTGTAGCCGATCTTGTCGGCCAGCGCGCCCACCATCAGCGAAAATCCAAGCCCGCCGATCCACGCCGCCATGCCCGCAAAGCCCGCCGCGGTGCCGACTTCGCCGGGCTCGAACACGTCGGCGGCCAGTGTGTTGACGAGCGCGGAAATCATCTGGTGCGCGAAGCCGCCGACGCAGAAGAGCGCAATGGCTTCGTACGGCGAAGCAACCAGCCCGATGCACGCCGGACCGATCATCATGAATGCGCCCAGCACGACGCCCGCGATGCGCGACCAGATGAGCGGCACGCGCAGCCGCTTCATCAGGAACGGAGACAGATAACCGCCGAACAGACCGCCGAGATCCGCCGCGAGGAACGGCAGCCACGCGAACATCGCGATCTGCTTCAGGTCCATGTGGCGCTCAGTGGCGAGATAGAGCGGAATCCAGAAGCTGAAGGTCTGCCAGGCCGGCTCGGCGAAAAAGCGCGCCTGCGCGATCGCCCAGAAACGGCGCGTGCCGAGCACTTCGCGGATGCGGCGCTTGTCTTGGCCCTGCGCGGCGGGCGGCGTCTGCCCTTCGACGATGGCCGTGCGTTCTTTCTCGCTGATCCGCCTGTGGTCGGCCGGCGCGCGATAGAACACGTACCAGAGCGCCGCCCACACGAAACCCAGCGCGCCCGTCACGGCAAACGCACTCTGCCAGCCGTAGCGCAATGACAGAAACACGACGAGCGGCGGCGCGAACAGCGAGCCGAGCGACGTGCCCGCGTTGAAATAGCCGACAGCCACCGACTTCTCGCGATTCGGAAACCACTCGGCGACCACCTTCATGCCGGCAGGAATCGCGACGGCTTCCGACAAACCCATCAGGCCGCGCATTGCAGCGAGCGACAGCCAGCCGCTGGCGAGACCGTGCAGCATGCCCGTTGCCGACCACAGGCAGGCGAACAGCGCGAAGCCCAGACGCAGCCCGATCAGATCGATGATCAGCCCGCAGACCGGCTGCATGATCGTGTAGCCGATCTGGAACGCGCCGACGACGTACGAGTACTGCTGCGTGTTCATGTGCAGCAACGTCTTCAGCTCCGGCGCCATGACGCCGAGCGCGTTGCGCGACAGATAGTTGACGATGGTCCCGAGGCACACGAGCGCGATGATCCACCAGCGCAGGCCAATGATTGTTCTCAAGTCTGTCTCCATTTCCTTGTGCAGACCGGGCCCGAGGTTGCCCGGCGGTATCGCGGGTGGATGCGCGAATTCGAACATACACCAGCGTTTATCGTCGGTCATCGTATCACTGAAACGTCTGTAGGATACCAGGGAAAACCACGTAGTACGCGAGGCAGACAGGGCGAAAGGCCTGTCAGATGGCCGCTCTGCGCAATTTGCGGGCGGCTGTGTTGCGAAAGGACAAAAACGTGGATGGAACACGCATGATGTTCATTCGAACATCGGATTGTTCTCTTACGCGCCAAAAGGAAGATTGGAATACTGAGGAAGCTGCCCGCAGACAGGCCGAAAGGAGTCCAATCGTCCGTAGCGTCTCGTGAAATGGGAAAGAGGTCGAAGAAATAGCTGTGTGGCGAGAAAATTCTTTGAGATACGTCGTCGTACAAGTTAAGACGCGCACATATCGGCAAAAATTTCGCCAATACTTTCTTTTACCTTTCTTGTTTCTTTCGATTTAGACTGGCGCCACCACCCAGAACACTACGGAGCGCTATATGGGGAATTTAGGAGGTTTCATGCAAGGTGCGGTCGCATTGGGCGGCTGCATCGGACTGTTCACGACGGTCGTCTGTCTCGTCGAACTGTTCAGCGGCTAATCGCCAGATCAAGCGCTGGAGACCACATAGCGCCAAAGAGCCGTCGCAAACCGACGGCTCTTTTTTTCACTCATGCTCGACGGCTTGGGTTTCTTCCATCGTCGACGCCCTCACCCGCTCTGCGAAGCTTTGCAGCGCCGCCAGCGATCCATGCACACTGTGATATTCCTGTCGACCGATCCGTGCTTCAAGCACGACGGTCATGCCTGCTTGTCGCGCTACGTCCAGGATGTCCATTTCAATCTCCGCTATTCGTCCGAACTCTTGAATCGCCTGGCGCCCTCAAAAACCCGCGCGCCTTGATATCTATTCTATGAATCCATCGTCAAGCATCAATCGCATGCGCGGGGAATCTATGTTTGCGTGGCGACAACAATCCACGCATCGCGCTGGCACGAAAATCAGTGCACGCTGAACTGGCCGGATTCACCGCGCGCCCGCGAGCCTGTAGGATCCCGGGTGCCAGCCACGCGCGGCGCACGCAGCAGGACAACGGCGTATGAGAGGACGTCATGATCGTGTACAAGTTCGGCGACGGTTCCGGCGCGATGCCGCCCGATCTCAGTCCATTCGTCGTCAAGCTCGAAACGTGGCTGAGACTCTCGGGCATTCCGTACGAAGGACGCATCGGCAATCTCAACGCGATGCCGAAAAAGAAGCTGCCCGTCGCGGAGATCGACGGCGTGACGATCTGCGATTCGTCCGCGATCATTGCCTACCTGCAACGCCGTTATCCGAATGCGCTCAACGACGCGCGGCTCGATCCACAGCAACGCGCGCAATCGGCCGCGATCAAGGCGCTCTTCGAAACGCATCTGTATTTCGTGACCGTGTATTTCCGTTGGGCCGTCGAGCGCAACATGGGAATCTATAAACCGATTCTGACCGAATACGCGCGGCTCACCGCGCCGCCGTCCGTCCGGTCGCTGGTGGGCGCGCTCGCGCCGCTGCTGATGCCCGTAATTCGCCGCAAGGTGCTGCGCCAGGCGTGGGAGCAAGGCACAGGACGGCACAGCTACGACGAAGTCGCGCAGATGGGCATCGAAGGCTGGCAGGCCGTCGCCGATCTGCTCGGCGACCAGCGCTTCCTGCTCGGCGACGAGCCGACGACGATCGACGCAACCGGCTTCGCGTGGGTCCACACGACGGTCGCGCATCCGTTCGAAAGTCCGGTGCGCGATTTCGTCTCGCGGCATCCTGCCTTGATGGCGTATCACGAGCGGATCGCCGAACGCTGCTGGCCAGACCTGACGCGAGCGGCGCGACGCTGAATCCCCCGCATGCACTGTCATGAAACGTCAGTGCCGCTGGCCTGCCTCGCGAACCGCGAATTGTCTATTCCGCGCGACGCGCGCGCCGGTGACAATCTCCACTCGCCTCATTCTTCCGCGCCCATCCCATGACAAGCCTTCCGATCCTTTCCGCGAACGTCCTGTTCGCCTACTCCGCGTATTTCGTCGGCACGGCGAGTCCCGGGCCGAGCAATCTGGCCATCATGTCGATCGCGTCCACGGACGGGCGTAAGGCCGCGTTCGCGTTCGCCGCGGGCGTCGTGTGCGGCTCGTGCTTCTGGGCGATGCTGGCGGCGCTCGGGCTGTCGGCGGCGCTGCTGGCGTTCTCGGGAGCGATGGTCGGGCTGAAGATTTTCGGCGGCTGCTATCTGCTGTGGCTCGCGTTCAAGTCGGGCCGCGCGGCATTGCAGCCGCGTGCTGCCCGCACGCAAGCGGCGGGGACGCATCTGCCGTTGCGCCGCATCTACGCGCGCGGCTTGCTGCTGCATCTGACGAACCCGAAGGCGATTCTCGTGTGGATTTCGGTGGTGGCGCTCGCGTCGCCTGCAAACGGCGGCGCGCCGCACATGCTGACCATCGTCGCCGGATGCCTCGCGATCGGCATGCTGGTGTTCGGCAGCTATGCGGCGCTGTTCTCGACACCGCTCGCGCGCCGCGTGTACCTGTCGATTCGCCGCTGGCTCGACGGCGGCCTCGCGATCGTCTTCGGCCTGGCGGGTTTGAAGCTGTTGACGTCGCGCGCGTGATTGTTCAGACCGCGTGCGCGCCCATTATTTTTCCCAGTAACACACGACGCCCTGCTTCGCGCTGCTGTCCGACGCATACGGCACGAAACCTTTGGCACGGCTGCGCGCGAACACACGGCGCGCTTTCGCGGCCGCATCGCAACCGCCGACATAGTCGAGCGTCGCGATCCAGAACGCGTGTCCGTTTGGCCTGAGCGCCAACGCTTTCCACGCGCCCAGTTCCGCTTCCGCCGCAGCGTCGTACTTCGGCGCATACACCTCTTCGTGCGCGACGCCATCGAGCAGTGATGCGAACGCGATGCCGCCCGTCATGCCTTCGCGCGTCGTGCGGCCGGTGGCGTTCTGCATCACGAAGACGAGTGCCGGGTATTTCTCGCGCAGCTTGCGCACGAGATCGAGGCCGCCCTGCGCACACGCGGCGTCGCAAGGGCCGTTGCGCGTCGCCGTACCGTGCTCGACGATTTCGAGGTTGTCGAGGTAGAAGCCGTCCGCGCCCTGCGCGACCAGACGCGGCGCGACGTAATCGACGATAAGCCGCTGGTAATCGGCATTCGACAGATTCATCCACGTCTCCTGCCGGTAGCCGCGGTACGTGCCCGCGTGCGCCGCCTTGTTCGCCTTGCACGATACGAAGCCTTCCGGCACGTCGCGCCAGTACGAGCGATACGTCTCGCACGATCCGAGATTCAGGTAGCTCAGCACGATGTTGCCGCCGTCGTTCTTGAGCGCAGCGACTTCGGCGGGCGTGAAGTTGTCCGCGTCGGGATCGAGATCGACGTCGATGACACGAAAAGTCGACGCCGCGCGTGTCATGCTGCCTAGCGCCGCTGCATCGCCGTAGTACGACATCCACGGCGACGCGTCGAACGCGCGGGTCTGCACGAGGTCAATGGGTTGATCCGCAGACTGCGATGGCGGCGCAGCGACGCTTGCGCCAGCCAGCGACAACGCCAACGTCAACGCCGCAACCAGCCCGGCACAAAACCGCTGTGCGCCATCAAACGCGCACTTCAACTCTCCGTCCACGCATCGCTCGCAAGGGAAGAAACGAGCGCCAGTGTAACCGCCTCGCGTGAACGAACTGCAAGCAGCATCGATCAGTTGCCCGCCTGCAGCCGCTGCGCCTCGCGCGCGAACTCGCCCGGCACGACGGGCCGGCCGAACAGGTAGCCCTGCTGCCGCTCACAGCCGATCGAGCGCAGAAACGCCGCCTGCTCGCTCGTTTCGACGCCCTCCGCCGTCACGTTCATCCCGAGCGAATGCGCCATTGCAACGACGGCATGCGTGATCGCCACGGCATCGCGATGCTCGGGCAAGCCCGCGACGAACGAACGGTCGACCTTCAGGCTATGCAACGGAAAACGCTTCAGATACGACAGCGACGAATAGCCGGTGCCGAAATCGTCGACGGAAATGCGCACGCCCATGCGCGCGAGCGTCGTCAGGAGCGGCATGACGGTGTCGCTGTCGCTCATCAGCACGCCTTCCGTGATCTCCAGTTCGAGCGCCGACGCCGCCAGCCCCGCGCGCTCCAGACTCAGCGCCACATGCTCGATCAGCTCGCCGTTGATCTGACGCGGCGACAGGTTCACGGCCATCATCAGATGCGGCGTGATCGTTCTGCGCCATTCGACGGCCTGCAGGCACGCGTTCTCCAGCACCCAGCGGCCGATGTCGATGATGAGGCCGGTGTCTTCGGCGACGGGAATGAATTCCGCGGGCGACACATGGCCCAGCTCGCCGTTATGCCAGCGCAACAGCGCCTCGGCGCCGACGATGCGCCCCGTCGCCCCCTCGACGATCGGCTGATACGCGAGGCTCAGTTCGTCGGCGACGAGCGCGCGCCGCAGCGACTGTTCGATCGCGAAGCGCCGTTGCAAACGCTCGCTCAACTCGGCTGTGAAGAACTGGAAGTTGTTGCGGCCGCGCTGCTTCGCGTTGTACATCGCGGAGTCGGCGTTGCGCATCAGCGTCTGCGCGTCGCGTCCGTCGTTGGGAAACAGGCTGATGCCGATCGACGCGCCAAGGTAATACTCGTTGCCGCCGACCGCGAACGGCATCGCGATCGTATCGAGCACGCGCTGCGCGAGCGAAGTCAGGAACGATTCGTCGCCGTAGTCGCCCGTCGCGATCACGAACTCGTCGCCGCCGACGCGCGCGAGCGTGTCCTCGCTGCGCACGCAGGTCGCGAGCCGCGCGGCGACGCTGCATAACAGCGCATCGCCCGCTTCGTGGCCGGCGATGTCGTTGACTTTCTTGAAGCCGTCGAGATCGACGAACAGCACGGCCAGTCTCGTCACGGCGGGTTGAGACGCATCGGCTTCATGCCCTTCGACGCCCGCATGCGGCGCGAGCAGCGCGCTCATCCGGTCGGCGAGAAACGCGCGGTTGTAGAGCCCTGTCAGCGAATCGCGCGTCGCGAGGTGCTGCAGTTGCGCACGCGCCGAGCGCACCGCGCTGATGTCGTTGAACGATACGAGCACGGCGTTCGGTTCGGTCTCGCCCGGCCTGACGATGGGTACGACGTTCTCGGTGATCCAGATCGATTCGCCACACGTCAGCTCGAGCCGCAGCGTCATGCCGACCACGGGTTTGCCCGTGCGCAGCACGCGCTGCGTCGGCTGCTCGCCTGACTCGACGGGCGAGCCGTCTTCCCAGTACGCGGCGCGAATCACCTTGTAGATATCCTGGCCGATCACTTCGCCCGTCGCGCGCAGCATGCGCCGCGCGCTCGGATTGCAGGCGAGCACGATGCCTTCGCGCGTCTGCACGACGATGCCTTCGTTCAGATGATCGACGACGAGCCGGTGATGCTCCTCGCTTTCCGCGAGGCGCTTGCGCATCAGCTCCTGATGGACGGCAAGGCCTACGCTGTGGCCGATCTCGTGCAGCAAGGCGTGTTCATCTTCGTCCGGACGCCGGCGCCTGTCGTAGTAGACGCCGAACGCGCCCAGCACCTGACCCGCGTCGTCCTCGAACGGCACCGACCAGCAGGCGCGCAGCCCGAGCGGCAGCGCGAGATGCCGGTAGTCGGCCCATAGCGGATCGCTTTCGATGTCCTCGACGATCACCAGCCGCCGGTCGTGCATTGCCGTGCCGCAGGAACCGGCGCACGGGCCGATCGACATGCCGTCGATGGCCGCGCTGTAATGCGCCGGCAGCGACGGCGACGCGCCGACGCGCACGGTGACGCCATCGGTATCGAGCACAAGGATCGAGCACCGCGAGCCCTCGCCTAGCAGCGTTTCGGCGCGGCGGCACACTTCCGCCAGCAGCTCGGGCAACGGCGTGCTGCGCGTGAGCAGGCGCAATACGCTCTGCTCCGATGCCAGCACCTCGGCGGCCAGATCGGACCGGTGGCGAGTGCTTTCGGATGGCTTATCAGTCGCGATGTCTGCAGTCACTGGACGACTCATGGTTGCACTCCCTTCATGCAACAACGGCAGACGGACGTGCGCCGCGTATCAGGGTTTATACGGAGCGCGTGGCCGTGGACGTGCAACGCTGCTACTTTACATGCGGATCGAATGGCCTCGCCTCGATCCCGCCGCGCTTCGCGACGATCGCCGTCGATTCCGGTATTTCCTGCCACCAGCCTTCCAGGTCGACGAGCGGCTCCGACAGCACGAGGAACGCGTCTGCGCCGACGGCGGCCAGACGTGGATCATCAGGATACAACTCCATCAGATGTCGGATCGACGTGCTGTGGTAGAGCGAGCGCGACTGCCGCTCGCTCGAATAGCGCGCCGACACGATCTGCTCGCCGTCCGTCGCGCAGACGGTCATGTTCAGCGGCGCCTCGATGCCGTGCCGCCGCCCCGTCTCCTCGACGAAACCCGCCATGCGCTCCAGTGCGAGCACGGGGTCGATTTCGAGCCCGAACGTGAGCGCGAGAAAGAACATGACTTCGGAATCCGTCGAGCCTTCGATCGATGCGAACAGGTCCGGGTCGATCCCGAGCATCAGGTCGCGCCGCACTTTAGGATAGTCCCGCACGAGGCCGTTGTGCATGAAGAGCCAGCGGCCGTGGCGAAACGGATGGCAGTTGGTTTCCTGCGAAGGGGTATCCGTCGCCGCGCGGATATGCGCGACGAACAGCGACGCGCGCACGGCCCGCGCGGCGTCGCGCAGATTGCGGTCGCTCCACGCGGGATGCGCGCAGCGGTAGCGGAACGGGATGTCAGTTGGATGGCCGTACCAGCCGACGCCGAAGCCGTCGCCGTTGGTGGTGGTCTGCCCGAGCCGCGAATGCAGGCTCTGGTCGATCAGCGAATGCTTGGCCCGGAACAGCACGGCTTCGAGCTGAATCGGGTTTCCTGTGTAAGCCAGCCAGCGGCACATGATCGCTCTCCTCGATGAAAAACGCCTACGCCCGCGCCGGTTTCAAACGGTTCACATCCGGGTCACGTCCGCTTCGTATCCGGTGCTCATTCGTTCAGCCGCCCGCCCGGCCACTGGCGATCGGCGTAAGAAACTCGGCCAGCCCCGTCAAGATGATCTGCACGCCAATGCAGAGCAGCAAAAATGCGGACACGCGCAGCGCCACCTTGGTGCCTTCCTTGCCCAGATAGCGGCCGAGGGTCGCGGCGTGGTTGTACGTGAACCAGACTGCGAGCATGACAAGAATCGAAATCGTCACGGACGCGATCGACGACATCACGAACTCCGACAGCTTGTGGCTGCGGTTCGCGTTCAGCGCGATGGCCGTCGCCATCGTGCCGGGGCCCGTCGTGAGCGGCACCGTCAGCGGAAAGAATGCCTTCGACATCGCGTTGTCGGGATCGACGGGCTTCACGGCCGCCTCGTTCGGCTGACGTTCCGGCGCATTGAGCATATTCCACGCGCTGACGGCCACGGCAAGACCGCCGCCGATGCGCAGCGCTTCCATTGAAATGCCGAAGAAATGCAGGATCGGCGTGCCGACAAAGAATACGACCAGCAGCACGAAGAACGCATTGAGGGAAACCCGCTTGGCGAGCGCGGCGCGTTCCGCGTCCGTCAGCGAATCCGTTCGGTCGAGAAACACGAAGGCGATCGCGATCGGATTGATGATGCTGATCAACCCGGTGAAGCCAAACAGAATCTCCGAAATCAGGCTCGAAATCATCGATGAATTTGCTCTTTGATGGTTTTGATTTTTGCGCCGCGCAACGGAGCATGAGGGCCGACCAGTGTATATGCAACGAATTCCACACGCCACGCGGGAGGCACCTTCTTCATGCAATGCAGCACGCCTGCGATGCATGCCGATGCCCACAGGCACTGCGTTTGCGCACGTTCCTTTCAATATACCTGCATATTTTTGGCGACCTTTACCGGAATGTGGCAAGAGGCATACAGTCGGTGCGCGGTATCCCAGTCGTTACTTCAGGAATTGACGTTCATCGAGACCGGCTCATTCTCATTCGAGGAGTTGTCCCATGTCATTTCGTCTGCTCGCCGTGCTGCCGTTCATCGGCATTCTGCTCGGCGTTCCGTTCGTCAACCGCGTCGAGCCGCTCGTGCTCGGCATGCCGTTCGTGCTTGCGTGGATCGTCATGTGGGTGGTGCTCAGTTCGGTCATTATGGCCATCATCTACCGGCTCGATCCTGTGAACCGGCAGGCTTCGTCCGGCGAGGAGGTGCGTTCATGAGCAGCGCCCTCGCAATCATCGTCGCCGTCACGCTGTTCGCGCTCTATCTCGGCGTGCGTGCCCGCCATGGGCATGACATGAGCCTCGAGCAATGGACGGTGGGCGGCCGCAGCTTCGGCACCGCGTTCGTGTTCCTGTTGATGGCGGGTGAGATCTACACGACGTTCACCTTCCTTGGCGGCAGCGGTTTTGCATATGGCAAGGGGGCGCCCGTCTATTACATCCTCGCGTATGGGACGCTGGCGTATGTGCTGTCGTACTGGATGCTGCCGCCTGTCTGGCGATTTGCGAAGACGCATCGCGTCGTGTCGCAGCCGCATTTCTTTACGCGCAAGTACGATAGCGCGTCGCTTGGGGTGCTGGTTGCCGTCGTTGACGTTGCCGCGCTGATTCCGTATCTCGTGCTGCAACTCAAGGGGCTGGGCATTATTGTGTCGACGGCTTCCTATGGCGCGATTTCGTCGTCGGCGGCGATCTGGATCGGCGCGGGCGTGGTGACGGTCTATGTCATTGTGTCGGGCGTGCGCGGCTCGGCGTGGAACTCGGTCGTCAAGGACATGCTGATACTTGGCATCGTGCTGTTTCTCGGGATCTATCTGCCGATGCATTACTACGGTGGCCTCGGGCAGATGTTTCATGCGATCGATGTGGCGCGGCCTGGTTTTCTCACGTTCCCTGAGAAAGGTTCGAGCGTTACGTGGTTTCAGTCGACTGTGCTGCTCACGGCGCTTGGGTTTTTCATGTGGCCGCATACGTTCGGGTCTGTTTTTACCGCGAAGGATGAACGCATCTTTCGGCGTAATGCGATTGTGCTGCCGCTTTATCAGTTGATCTTGCTGTTTGTGTTTTTTGTCGGGTTTGCTGCGGCGTTGAAGGTGCCAGGGCTTAAGGGCGGCGATATCGATCTTTCGCTGTTCAAGCTGTCGTTGCAGACTTTTGATCCGTGGTTCGTTGGGGTGATTGGTGCAGCAGGCGTGCTGACGGCGCTCGTGCCCGGTTCGATGATCCTCACTACGGCTTCGACGCTGCTCGCCAATGATATTTATCGTGGGCTCGTGCAGCGGAATGCTTCTGATGAGACTGTTGCGAAGCTTGCGCGGGTTTGCGTGCCGGTGGTCGCGGTTGTTGCTGTTCTGTTTACGCTGCATGGCGGCGAGACCATTGTTGCGCTGCTTTTGATGGGGTATAGCTTTGTTACGCAACTGTTTCCTGCCGTTATTTGCAGTCTCGCGCCGCGGAATCGGGCGACGAAACAAGGGGCGTTTTGTGGGATTCTGGTCGGGGTCGCTGTCGTTGCTGTGACGACTATCTTCAAGTTGAGTGTCGGGCAGTTGATGCCGTTTTTGCCAGATGCCTTGAAGGACGTCAATATTGGGTTTGTTGCGCTGGCGGTGAACCTTGTCGTGTTTGTTGTTGTTAGTGCGGTTACGCAGCCGCAAGCTGAAACAGATCAGTCTCGCGTGCAGACGCGTTAGGTTTTTGTGTGTTGCTGGCGGCGCATTTTGTTGTGGTTTGCCTGGTGCGGCGCTGGCATCCGGGTTTTGTCTTCGTGGCTCGGCCGGTTTGGTTTTTTGGGGTTTTCGCCGGCATCCGCGTATTGCCTTCGTGCTTCAAGCGTCGCCCCTGTGCGGGGCGGCACCTACTTTTCTTTGCCGCCGCAAAGAAAAGTAGGCAAAAGAAAGCGGCTAACACCGCCAGTTCTAGTTCTTGCCTGAGGGCCCCCAAAGGGTCCTATGCTTCACACGGCAACGTATCTGTCCGCCTGCGTTGCCAACGCTTTGTATGAGCGCCTCACCCGCTTCAAATACCCCTGCACGGGCAAGCGGCAGCGAATGGTATGTGCCGCCCAGGTGGCAAACTGTGTGTAGGTTGTCGGGTCGTATAGCTTGGCGCTCTTACAGGGCGGAACGCGTGCGCTATCAGTCCGAAGTGAGGCGTGTGAGGTGCTACGGCCTACACACAGTTTGCCACCTGGGCGGCAGCGGAATATCTGGCACGGTGTGCCGTGACGCGGGTGCGTGAAGTGGGTGAGGCGCACCCCAAGAGCGTTGGCAACGAACATGGGTCACGTGATTGCCGTGTGAAGCGTAAGACCCTTTGGGGGCCCTCAGGCAGGAAGAAGATCTAGCCGTGTTAGCCGCTTTCTTTTGCCTACTTTTATTTGCGGCGGCAAAGAAAAGTAGGTGCCGCCCCGCACAGGGGCGACGCTTGAAGCACGAAGGCATAACGCGGATGCCCGCGAAAACCCCAAAAAAACCAAACCGACCGAGCCACGAAGGCATAACGCTGGATGCCAGCGCAAACCACAAACAAACCATCCAGCCCGCGCCGCGAAAAAAAACCTTTCTACTTCGAATACAAAGTCGAATCCGCAAAATGCTCCGCATCGAGCACCCGCCCAACCAGTATCAACGCGGTACGCTGAATATCCATCCCCTGCAACCTCTCAACAATATCAGCAAGCGTACCAACAACCTTCTCCTCATCCGGCCAGCTAGCCCGATAAACCACCGCGACGGGACAGTCGCCACCGTAGTGAGGCGTCAGCTCATCGACAATACTAGCAATATGCCGCACCCCAAGATGAATCGCCATCGACGCGCGATGCCGCGCAAGATCCGCAAGCTGCTCCCCTTCAGGCATCGAAGTCTTCCGCGCATATCTCGTGAGAATCAACGTCTGCGACACATCCGGCAACGTCAACTCAACCCCAAGCGCGGCCGCGCAGGCCGCCGTAGCTGTCACACCCGGCACGATCTCATACGGAATCCCAAGCGCCCGCAAGCGGCGAATCTGCTCCCCAATCGCGCCATACAACGACGGGTCGCCCGAATGCACACGCGCGACGTCCTGCCCCTTCGCATGCGCGTCGGCAAGCAGACCAACGATCCCATCCAGATCGAGCTCGGCCGTATTCACCACCTTTTCGGCGACATTACCGCTCAACACGGCTTCAGGCACAAGCGAACCGGCATACAGAATCACCGGACACGTGCGCACCAGGCGCTGCCCCTTCACCGTGATCAGTTCAGGATCACCCGGTCCCGCGCCGATAAAAAACACCGTCATTTCACAGCACTCCAATCTTCTTCGTTCAATGCGCGCAGCAGTTGCGCCGGACTGTCGAACTCGCGATCGACCTCAGGCAGCGAAGGACGCCGCATCATCACCACGGGCACCTTCAGTTCGCGCGCGACCTCGAGCTTCGGCTGCGTCGCCGCTCCGCCACTGTTCTTCGTCACCAGCACATCGATGTGATTCAGCGCGAACAGCGCCCGCTCGCCGTCGATATCGAACGGGCCGCGCGCGTCGATGATGTGTGCACGCCCGTTGCCCGGATGCGCGTCGAGACAGCGCACGATCCAGTATTGATGCACAGGTATTTCGTCCAGATGCGCAAGCGGTTCGCGGCCCGACGTGAACAGCACTCGACGAAACGGACGGATCGCATCGACCAACTGATCCCAGCCGTCGACCATGCGCCAGTCGTCGCCCGCTTGCGGGGTCCAGCCCGCGCGGCGCAGCGCCCAGCACGGCACCTTGGCCTCGCGGCACGCCGCGGCCGCATTCGCGCTCATTTGCGCGGCATACGGATGCGTCGCGTCGATCACGAGCGCAATGCCTTCGCTTTCGATAAAACGCGCAAGCCCGTCGCTGCCGCCAAACCCACCGACGCGCACTTCGCACGCCAGCCCTTCCGGCACACGTCCAAGTCCCGCCAGGCTATAGATATGCCGCGGCCCGACTTGCCGCGCGATCTGCAATGCGTCGCCCGTGCCGCCGAGCAATAACACGCGCTTCATCGCGCCACTCCGATGATGTTGCCCTGCCGGTCGATCGCGAACATCTCGACTTCGACCGACGCGGGCACGATGTCGCGCGCCACATCGCGCGCAAGTGCGCAGACGATATCGCCGAGCGGCACGCCTTTTTCCCGTGCCATCGCGAGCGCTTCCTGGCTCGTGTTCGCGCCGACGATAGCGGCTTGCAACGCGGCGTCGCTCGCGGCATGTCCGGCCGACCACGCGGCGAGTTGCGGCAAGTCGATGCTCGAATTGCGGCTATGCAGATCGAGATGCCCCGCCGCGAGTTTGCTCAGCTTGCCGAAGCCGCCGCACATGCTGAGCTTGTCGACGGGCGCGCGCTTCAGATGCTTGAGCACCGCGCCCGCGAAGTCGCCCATCTCGATCAGCGCGATATCGGGCAACCGGTAGTAAGCGCGCATCGCGTCTTCGCTCGCATTGCCCGTACACGCGGCGATATGCCGATAGCCGTTCGCGCGCGCGACGTCGATGCCCTGATGGATCGACGCGATATACGCCGAGCACGAAAACGGCCGCACGATACCCGTCGTGCCGAGTATCGACAGCCCGCCGACAATGCCCAGGCGCGGATTCATCGTCTTCTGCGCCAGCGCTTCGCCGTTCTCGACACCAATCGTCACTTCGAAGCCGCCCGCGTAGCCATGCTCGGCGGCCAGTTCGGCGAGATGCGCGGTCATCATCTGACGCGGCACCGGGTTGATGGCCGGCTCGCCGACGGGCAGCGTGAGGCCCGCGCGCGTCACCGTGCCGACGCCCGGCCCCGCATGAAAACGCACGCCGGGTTCATCGGCGAGACGCACGCGCGCGAACACCACGGCGCCGTGCGTGACGTCGGGATCGTCGCCCGCGTCCTTGACGGTGCCCGCTTCGGCGCCGTCCTTACCGCCGTCGATCAGGCGGCAGAACACGAGTTGCATCGGCACATGCTGGCCTTTCGGCAGCACGATTTCCGCGACATCGCTCGCGATACCCGACAGCAGCAGACGCGCCGCCGCCAGCGACGTCGCCGTCGCGCAGCTTCCCGTCGTGTAGCCGCTGCGCAGCGGCGCGGGTTGTTCGGGCGTTTCGTCGCGCATCACGGTTTGCGGGTGTCGAGTAGCGTGATCGGCAGCGCGGAGCGCCACGTTTCGAAGCCGCCGAGCGCCTGCGCCTCGGCAAGCGCGATACGTGTCAGCGTGCCGCCGTGCTGCGCGCGCCACGCGACGAGCGCCGCCTCGCCTTCGAGCGTGACGGCGTTCGCAATCAGCCGCCCGCCTTGTTTCAACGCGCGCCAGCAGGCGTCGAGCACACCATGCGCGGTCACGCCGCCGCCGATGAAAATCGCGTCGGGCGCGGGCAGGCCTTGCAATGCGTCAGGCGCCTTGCCTGCGATCAGTTGCAGTCCGGGCACGCCGAGCGCGTCGCGATTGTGCTCGATGAAGCGCTGACGTTCGCCGTTCGCTTCGATCGCTATCGCGCGGCAACTGGCGTGCGCGCGCATCCATTCGATACCGATCGACCCGCAGCCTGCGCCGACGTCCCACAGCAGTTCGCCGGGCGCGGGCGCAAGGCGTCCGAGCGTCAGCGCGCGCACGTCGCGCTTCGTCAACTGGCCGTCGTGACGATAGGCGTCGTCGGGCAGTCCCGGTGTCAACGCGAGCCGTGGCGCATCGGACGACGCATCGCGCCGGCAATCGAGCGCGATCACGTTCAACGACGCCGTCTCGGCGATCGACCAGTCGTGCGCGCGAGCGTCGATCAGGCGTTCGGATGCGCTGCCCAGATGCTCCATCACGATCATGCGCGTCGCGCCGAAGCCGCGTTCGACGAGCCATGCGGCGACGGCGGCAGGCGTCGCGCCGTCCGCGCTCAGCACGAATACGCGCGCACCATCATGCAGATGCATCTGCAACGCGGCAAGCGGCCGCCCGACCAGCGACACGGTCGCCACATCCTGCAACGCCCAGCCAAGACGCGCCGCCGCAAGCGACACCGACGACGGCGCGGGCAGCACGCGTAATTGATCGGCGGCAACGTAGCGCGCGAGCGTCGCGCCGACGCCGTAGAACATCGGATCGCCGCTCGCCAGCACGCACACGGGCGTGTCGCGCCGCGCGAGCACGGGTGCGATGTCGAACGGATGCGGCCAAGGCTCGCGCGCGGCGGACAGGCACACGGGCAGCATCGCCAGATGCCGTTCGCCGCCATAGATCACGGACGCGTCGATCAGCGCGCGCCGCGCCGTTTTCCCCAGGCCGGCAAAACCGTCATCGCCCATTCCCACCACGGTCAGCCACGCCGACATGCGTCGATCCTCATCTGCTTGCTGTACTGAAAACGCTGCTGCGGGCCGTGTTTCAAGGCTGCGGCATCGTTGTGCTGTTCGAAAAAAGGCATAATACCCGTTCGCCGGTGCCTTTCGGGGCCTAAGAGGGAACACACATCACTGCGATGACCGTGACTGCCCCCGCAACTGTATGCAGCGAGTCCACGCCAACGCGCGCCACTGGAAAACCCGGGAAGGCCCGGCATGGACGACCTGTGAGTGCTTTGCATGGGACCAGAGTAAGACGCTAAAGCGTCAACTCTGGTCGACAGCTTTGCATGGGACCAGAGTAAGACGCTAAAGCGTCAACTCTGGTCGACACAGGACACCTGCCGGCCAACAGTTCGTGCCAGCCAACATCGGGCGGGGTGTACCGATGCCGAGCCGCTCTCCTTCGAGATGCCCGGGCCGTCGCGCGACGTTAACCCGGTGATGTCTTGAGCCACGCTTTCCATTCGTCCGACGCTTCCGCCTTGCGCCCTTCGGCTTGTCCGGGGCTGTTGCGCATCGTGCCCGCGCTCGACGGCGGCATCTGCCGCGTGAAGCTGGCAGGAGGCGAGTTGAGCGCAACGCAGGCGCTCGCCATTGCTGGGGCGATCGACGAACACGCGTCGGGTATCGTCGACATCACGAATCGCGCGAACCTGCAATTGCGCGGCGTGAAGCGCGGCCATGAAGACGCCCTCGTTGCAGCGCTGCTCGACGCGGGCCTCGGCCCGCAGAACATTGAGCACGCATTCGCCGACGACGTGCGCAACGTAATGATCAGCCCAGCGACGGGCCGCGATGCGAACGCCTTATTCGACACAACCACGCTCGCTGGCGATCTGCTGACACTGCTGCAAAGCGACACGCGTTTCGCCGCGCTGTCGCCGAAATTTTCGCTGATGCTCGATGGCGGCGAACGTCTGATGATGCTCGATCATCCGCACGACATCTGGTTTTCGGCGATGCCGCATCCCGCGCGTTCGGTTGTGTTGTTCGCATTCGGCCTCGCTGGCTGTCCGCCCGTTGCTGCGGAACATGAGAGCGCATTAGCCACCGTTACGGCTTCGGATCTTGCAACGTTCACGCGAGCGCTCGTGCACACGTTCCTCGACCTCGCCGCGCCGGACGATACCCGCATGCGCGATCTGCTCACCGCGCATTCCATCGAAAGCATCATCAAGCACGCCGAACGCAAAAGCGGCGTACAGGCGTTGCGCGACGCGTCCATCGAACGCTGGCGCCGCGAACCGGCTGATGCATCGCGAAGGCTCGGCGCGCATCGACAAAACGACGGACAACGCTGGCATGTCGGCGCCCAGCCCGCGTTGGGCCGTATAAACAGCGCGACATTGCGCGGCCTCGCCGAACTCGCACGCGGCAACGAACGCGCGACGCTGCGCATGACGCCATGGCAAAGCGTGATACTCACCGACATCGACACAGCGAACCTCGACGCCACATTGCAAACGCTCGAAGCGCTCGGCCTCGCCACCACCGCTGACAATCCGCTAACCCGCGTGATCGCGTGCACCGGCTCGACAGGCTGCGCGAAGAGCCACGCCGACACCAAAGCCGATGCCCTGAAGCTCGCCGCACACGTGCCCGAACATACGCAAGTGCATCTCAGCGGCTGCCCGCGTTCATGCGCGGCCGCGCACCGCGCGCCCTACACGCTGCTCGCAGTGGCCGACGGCCGCTACGACCTGTACCAGACACACGACCCGCGCGACGCCAACGGCTTCGGCCGATGCATCGCGCGCGGTCTGACGATCGACGAAGCCGCGGAAGTGCTACAAGCGTCCGCCCTTCCCCCAACTGATGAGCCATTCGATGCTTGACTACATCCGCGACGGACAGGAAATTTATCGCCAGTCGTTCGCGACGATACGCGCGGAAGCCGACCTCACGCGCATTCCCGCCGACCTCGAAAAACTCGCCGTGCGCGTGATCCATGCGTGCGGGATGGTCGATATCGTCGGCGATCTGCGCTTTTCGGAGGGCGCGGGCCGTGCGGGGCGCCAGGCGCTCGCCAACGGCGCGCCGATACTCTGCGACGCACGCATGGTCGCCGAAGGCATCACGCGCGCGCGGCTGCCCGCGCACAACGAAGTGATCTGCACGCTGGCCGATCCGTCCGTGCCCGCCCTCGCGCGCGAGATGAACAACACGCGTTCGGCGGCGGCGCTCGAATTGTGGCGGCCACATCTGCCTGGCAGCGTCGTCGTGATCGGCAATGCGCCGACCTCGCTCTTTCATCTGCTCGACATGCTCGATAGCGGCGCGCCGCGCCCCGCGCTAATTCTCGGCTTCCCGGTCGGCTTCATCGGCGCGGCGGAGTCGAAGGCGATGCTCGCCGCCAATAGCCGTGGCGTGCCGTTCGTCGCCGTGCAAGGCCGGCGCGGCGGCAGCGCGATGGCGGCGGCCGCCGTGAACGCGCTAGCATCGGAGGACGAATAATGGCCGATCAGGCGAACAGCACGCGCGGGCGTCTCTATGGTCTCGGTGTCGGTCCCGGCGACCCGGAGCTGATCACGGTGAAAGCGCTGCGGCTGCTGAAGTCGGCGCACGTGGTCGCGTACTTCGTCGCGAAGGGCAAGAAAGGCAACGCGTTTTCGATCATCGAGTCGCATCTGTCGAGCGAGCAGGAACAGTTGCCGCTCGTCTATCCCGTGACGACGGAAGCGCTCGAGCCGCCGCTATCGTACGAAGCGATCATCGCCGACTTCTACGACACGGCCGCCGAAGTGGTCGCGAAGCACCTCGATGCGGGACGCGACGTGGCCGTGATTTGCGAAGGCGATCCGTTCTTCTACGGCTCGTACATGTACCTGCACGACCGGCTCGCCAACCGCCTCGCGCCACGCTTCGAAGGCGAAGTGGTGCCCGGCGTGTGCTCGATGCTCGGTGGCGTCGCCGTGCTCGGCCAGCCCCTCGTGTATCGCAACCAGACCTTGTCGGTGCTGTCGGGCGTGCTGCCCGAAGACGAACTCAAGCGCCGTCTCGCCGCCGCCGATGCCGCCGTCGTGATGAAGCTCGGCCGCAATTTCGACAAGGTGCGCCGCGTGCTCGACGAACTGGGACTCGCGGAGCGCGCGCTGTACGTCGAACGGGCGACGATGGCGAACCAGCGCATCGTGCCGCTCGCCGAAGTCGATCCGATGGCGTCGCCCTACTTCTCGCTGCTCGTCGTGCCGGGGGAAAAATGGCAAGGCTGACGACGCCACCCGCAATCGTGATACTCGGCGTCGGCGCGCAGGACACGGCGCGGCGCGTGCAATCCCTTTATGACGGCGCGCAGGTGCATGGCCTGCAAGGCCGCGTCGCCGACGCCGATGTCGCGTACACGGAACTCAACGCGCATCTGCGCGCACTGTATGCGAGCGGCACGCCGATCATCGCGTTGTGCGCGGCGGGCATCGTGATCCGCTGCATCGCGCCGCTGCTCGCGGACAAAGGCGTCGAGCCGCCCGTGCTGGCCGTCGCCGAGGATGGCAGCGCCGTCGTGCCGCTGCTCGGCGGGCTGTCGGGCGTCAACGTGATGGCGCGCGAAATCGCCGCCGCCCTCGACGTGCCGCCCGCGATCACGACGAGCGGCGAACTGCGCTTCGGCGCGTGCGTTCTGAATCCGCCCGACGGCTACACGCTCGCGAGCATCGACCAGGGCAAGCGCTTCGTGTCCGATCTGCTCGCGGGCGAAGCGACGCGCATCGAAGGCGACGCGCCGTGGCTCGACAGCGTGCAACTGCCGCGCGCCGACGACGCTCGACGCGCGATCCGCGTCACGCCGCTGGCGTGGAATGGCGCGACGGACGAACTGGTGATTCATCCACGCAATGTCGTCGTCGCCGTCCATGCAACGGGACCGGATGCCGGCTCGTTGCCTCAACGGATACTCGAAGCGGCGCAGACGCATGGGCTGGCGGCGCAATCGCTGGCGGTGCTGCTCGCGCCTGCTTCGCTGACGGGCGATCCCGCGCTTCAGCAGGCTGCCGATGCGTTGCAGGTCGCATTGCGCTTCGCCGTCGGCAGCGGTGAAGACAACGACACGGCAGAGATGCTTCGCCAAACCTTACGCGTCCCCCACAAAGCGCTCGATGCAAACGCCGACGCGCCCATCGCCTTCGCCGTCACGCACGCGCCGCTCGATCCCGCGACAGTCGGCCGCGCGCGCGGCAAGCTGAGCGTGGTCGGCCTCGGGCCCGGCGACGCGTCGTTGATGGTGCCCGCCGCACGCACAGCGCTGACGCAGGCCACCGACATCCTCGGCTACGAAACCTACGTGAAGATGGCGGGCCCGTTCCGCGCGGACCAGCGCGTGCACGGCACCGACAATCGCGAGGAAATGCAGCGCGCCCGCCATGCATTCGAACTGGCAAGCACGGGACGGCACGTGGCGATGGTGTCGTCCGGAGATCCAGGCGTGTTCGCGATGGCAGCCGCCGTACTGGAAGCGCTCGACGAAGTGGGCGAAGACGGGCGATACGCGGCGTGGGCCGGAGTCGAACTGGAAATCGTGCCGGGCGTATCCGCCGCGCTGGCGACAGCCGCGCAGGCTGGCGCGCCGCTCGGCCACGATTTCTGCATGCTGTCGCTGTCGGACAATCTGAAACCGTGGTCGATCATCGAAAAGCGGCTGCGGCACGCGGCCGAAGCCGATCTGGTCATGGCGTTCTATAACCCAATTTCGCGCGCCCGACCGTGGCAACTCGACAAGGCGCTCGATATCGTGCGCGAATGCCGCGCGCCCTCGACGACCGTCGTGCTCGGCCGCGATATTGGCCGTCCCGGCGCGACATTGAAAACGACAACGCTCGCCGAGCTGAAATCCGCCGATGTCGATATGCGGACAATGGTAATAATCGGCTCGTCGACGACCCGCGTGTTCCGCCCCGCCAGGCGCGGCCGGGAATGGGTTTACACACCGCGCTGGTACGAATAGGAGCCGCTTAAACGTTTGCATCGATTTAGACCGGCCATTTATTGAAATTGAATAAAGCCGGCGAAAGGTGAATTACGGCCGCGCAAGAAAAATAAACTAAAGTTTTTTCATAACGCGACGTATACAACGATTATCTCCGGCCACCGCTTCATTCGCCCATCATGCAAACCAGTGAAGACACTGTCGACATAGACGCGAGCGCGCCTGTCACCGCTGCGCGTCAGCTTTCGCCCGATGCCGTACCCGTAGGCACACCGCTCGAGTTTCCGATTATCGACAGCGATGGCGCGCTGCTCTTCGATCGCGGCGCGATCGTAATCGGCGCGGATGAGCACCGCTTCCTGTTCCAGCATTTCAAGCCGCAGCGCGGCGACCTGGACACCGCGTACGACGACGGCACGCCCGCCGCGCAGGCGGCAGCCAAGCCAGGCGACGCCGAAGCGCTCGCGCTCAAGGACATGCATCTGACGATCGGCGCGCTGATCGGCGTGCGCTCTCAGGTCGGCATGGGCGCGCCGATGCATCCGTCGCGCATCATCGGCTTTGCGCCGAACGAGTCGCTGTTCGTCACCCCGCCGCTCGTCGATGGGAAGCCGATGGCGCTGTCCGTCGGCGAGAACGTCGAGATCGTCGCGATTGCGAGCCAGGCGGTGTTCCGCTTCGTGTGCACCGTCGATTCCGTCTGCCAGGTGCCGTTCCACTATCTCGTGCTGTCGAAGCCGGGCGTGGTCCGCCGGCTGCGCGAGCGCAAGTCGGTGCGCGTGCGCGCGAGCCTGCCGCTGCGCTTCAGCGTCGAAGCGCAAGGCACGGGCTACGAAAGCCTCGGCCTCGTGCAGAGCGTGAGCGCGCTGGGCATGTCGTTTTCCGCCGCGTGGACGGTCGGCGAAATCGGCAAGCGCATCCGCGTGGCGTTCACGCTGCGCTCCAAAGACATGGAGACGCCGATCGAAACCACGGCGATCATCCGCAACGTGCAGCCCGGCTCAAAACCCGGCGATCCCGCCACGCACGGCATCGAGTTCGACCAGCTCAACCAGGTCGAGCAGATGGCGCTGAAAGTCTATGTATTCGACCGGATCGACGATGTGATCTTCTGGACGAGCGGACCAAAGTAACGCCTGACATTGCGCTCGCGCATGAAAAAAACGGCCCGGTGATTTGCGTGACCGGGCCGTTTGGCTTGTGGGCCGCCTCGACGTCGGCGGCCCGTGTGAGCGCTGTTACTGCGCGGGTGGCTTTTGCAGCGATTGCGGCATCTGCCACTGTTGTCGCTGCGGCGGCTGTTGCAGCTGCTGCAACTGGAGCTGTTGCGCTTGCGGCTGTGCTTGCTCCTGTTTCATCTGCTGCGGCCGTGGTGACTGCGGCGCGGCGGGTGCTGCGGGTGCGGCGGGTGCAGTCGGCACTGCTGAAACAGACTGCCCGCTCACGCGAATCTCGACGCGTCGATTCGGCGCCAGACACGCGATCACAGCAGCGGACTTCCGTCCCGGGCAGGTTGCGATCGGCGCAGTCGATCCCGCACCACGCACGTCGAAGCGCGCGGGGTTCAGCCCGCGTTCCTTCAGCGCGTCCGCCACGGCCTGCGCACGACGCCGCGACAGGTCGCGGTTGTGCGCGACCGAGCCGAAGCGGTCCGTGTAGCCGATCACCGTGACGACATCGATCGATTGCGCGCGCTTCAGATCCGTTGCGAGCGCGTCGATCGCGGTGGTGCCATCCGCCTTGAGCTTCGCGCTGTCGAAATCGAACAGCGCGTCGGCGGACAACGAGATCGGCGTGGCGGCCTCGACGACAGGCGGCGGTGGCGGAGGCGGCGGAGGCGCACAGTGATCGAGCTCCTGATTCACCTGCACGCTCAGCTGCTGCGCGCGCTCGATCGCTTCCCAGCCGTGCACCCAGCGCGTGCCGTGCGTTTCGTCCTGCTCCTTCCAGACTTCGTCGGTGAGGGCAAGCAAGCGGCCCGCCGACTCGCCCTTGCACGTCGATGCCGACACCCGCGCGTTGGTTGCTTCGATCGCGCGGATCGCCTGCACCCACTTGTCGCGTGTGGGCCAGTTCTTTGCCGTGTATAGCGGCTCCCACGGCACGCTCTGGTCGATCAGGTAGCGCGCGTTGCCCAATGCCCGTTGCGCGGCATTGTTATGGACGCGCGATACGAGCACGTGGCTGTCCTGACGCTCAGCGATTTCGAGGAAGCCTTCCGCCACACCTCGACGGTAGGGATCTGCGATCTTTTGCGCGGCAGGCATGAGCGCCTCGGCCTGGCTCTTGATGCCGGCCGCGAACGCAGGCGCTGTCAGCGCAGCGGCGAGCGTCGCAGCAAACGTGAAGCGCGCGGTTCCGCGTAATGTTGGTTTTCTCATAGATTTCTCCACGTCCGCCGCGCTCATCGCGCGGCGGACGTATCAGGCCATCAGAAGCCGATCGTCACGCCTGCCGACGCGCCCGTGTTGGCACCATTGCCCGTGGCGCGCGTCACGTGTGCGTTCACGAGGACGCGATCGTTGACCCAGTAGTTCGCGCCGATGGCGACGGCTGCCGCCCCGCCATACGTGCCGGCTGCCGCCGACATCTGGAAGTTGCCTTCCGCGCGCGCATTCGGGATCAACGAGGTCGCTGCCATCGCCGCTGCACCCAGCGAGTTCATCTTGTCGTTCATCTTGTTGAACTGGCTGTCGGTGTACGAGTTCGCCTGGTTCACCGTGTTGTTGCTGGCGTTCGTAATCGCGTCGTTCAACTGGCCGACGTTGACTGCGTCGGTGGTTGCCGTGCCCGCTGCGACGTTCGTGACGCGACGCTGCTGGCTTGCGGAACCGACGGACACGGTGTTGTCTTCCGACGCCACCGAGCCTGCGCCGAGCGCGACCGAGTTGTTGCCGCTCGCTGTCGAGTTCGCGCCGATTGCGACGGCGTTGCTGCCCGTTGCATTCGATGCATAACCCGTCGCGACCGATTGCAGACCGTTCGCAACCGACAGCGCGCCCATTGCTGTAGCGTGCGTGCCGCCTGCCTTCGCCTGTTCCGTGTTGCGGTCGCCATCGCCGACGAACAACGTATCGACACCCGTGCCCGCGTTGCTGATGCTGTTGACCTTCGACACCAGGTCCGCGTACTGCGAGTAGTTCACCGCGTCGGTGTCCTTCTCGCCCGCTGCAACGTTGTGGATCCCCACCGGCTTGGACGTCGGCGTACCGTCACCCAGCGTGATGTTGCTGAAGTCGGTGACTTCCTTGCCGCTGTCGTCCTTCACGGTGTTGTACGTCACAGCCTTCTTCATCGAACCATCGCCGTTGATGATGCCTGCCGCCTTCAACTGCGCGTTGTTGACAGCGTCGTTGTCACCCGTACCGGCTGCGACGCCCGAGAGAACACGAGCACCGTCCTTGCCCGTAAAGTCGACGATCGAACCATCCGTCTGCGATGCAACGAGAATGTTCTTGCTCGTCGCGTTCTGCGTCACGAGACCAATACCGCCTTCATTGATCTGCGTTTGCAGGTTCGTGATGTCGGTGCTGTTCGCGTACACGCGGGCGTCGAGGTTCGTGATCGCTCCGCCGATCGTCGTGACCGTCGAGCCGCCCACGATGTACGTCGGGTTGCTGATCGTGCCGTCGGTCTTCACCGTCGAACCGCCGCCGATCACACTGGCCGTCGATGCCGCCACGTTATACAACTGCGTGCCGTTCACCGCGTCGAAGCTCGATGCGTTCACGTTGCCCGCCGCCACGCCCGTGAGCCTGCGAGCACCCTTCGTGCCCGCGAAGTCGACGATCGAACCGTCCGTCTGCGATGCCACGAGAATGTTCTTGCTCGTTGAGTCCTGCGTCACGAGTCCGATGCCGCCTTCGTTGATCTGCGTTTGCAGGTTCGTGATGTCGGTCGCGTTCGCATACACGCGGTTGTCGAGGTTCGTGATCGCGCCGGCGATGTTCGTGATCGTCGCGCCGCCGATGTTGAACGTCGGGTTCGTGATCTTGCCCGTCGAAGGATCGAACGACGAACCGCCGCCGATTGCATCAGCCGTCGATGCCGCCACGTTGTACAGCTGCGTGCCGTTCATCGCGTCGAGGCTCGATGCGTTCACGTCGCCTGCTGCCACCTTGGTGATCTTCGTGCCCGTTGAGCCTGCCAGCGTGATCTGGGTCTTGTCCTGGTCGTCGTATACGACACCCAGTGCATTACCCGAACCCGCAGCGTTGTTCAGCGCCGTCAAGGCGTCGGCAACGTTGGTGTACGTTCCGCCTCCGAACGTGTACGCCGGCGCCGTGATCTCGCCCGTCGCCGTGTTGATCGATGCGCCACCGCCGAGTGCCTTGGCCATCGACGTGCCCTGCGCGTACAACTGCGAACCGTTGATGGCGTCCGTGCTTGACGCGTTTAGCGCACCTGCCGTCAGACCTGTGATCTTCGTTCCGGTCGCGCCCTTCAGCGAGATTACGTCCTTTGTTGAACTGTCGTAATCGACGGCGAGCGGGTCGCCACCCGAAGCGATGCGCGTATCCAGCGAAGTCAGCGCAGCGGCCACGTTGACGTATGTGTTGCCCGCCAGCGTGTACGCTGGTGCAACGACTGCGCCTGTTGTCGGGTTGACGGAAGCACCGCCGCCGAGGGCGCCTGCGATGCCTGAGAGCTGCGAAACGTTTACGGCATCGTTGTTCTGCGTACCGGCTGCGACGTTGATGATCTGGCGTTGGCCGCCGGACTTGGCATTGCCGACCGAAACGATGTTGGAGCGGCCGCCGTCTGCGCTGGCGTAGCCGAGCGTAACGCTGTTCGAACCCGACGCCAAAATGTTCGTACCGATCGCCAGCGTGTTTACGCCGCCAACCTGCACGTTGTTACCGATTGCAATGCCACCGTTTGCTCCCGGTACCACCGTCGAACTGTTGTTGCCGATAACAATCGCATTGTCAGCGGCTGCCGTAACGTTCGTACCCATCACCACAGTGTTCAGGCCGTCGATTGCAATCTGCTGCCCGATACCAACCGATCCATCCCCCAGCGTCCGAACATTGACACCAACGGAGACTGCATTGTCAGCCGTCACCTTCGAATTCAGGCCGATCGCCATCGAGTCCGTACCCGTAGCCTCGATTTGACCGGCCTTGTCGGTCGGTCCCGACACGATCAGTTCTTCCGGCGGCAAGCTTGACGTAGGAGAAGCTCCGAGCAGTGAAGTCGAATGCACCGCCGACTTCAGCAGGCCAGAGTTGCTCGTCCCGTGCAGACTCAGATTTGCGATAGCTGCTTGAATGTCCGAATTCACCTGGCCAACGGTCGCTGCGTCCGTGTCGTCGATACCGTTCGCGACGTTCACGATACGTCGCTGGGTGAACGAATTACCCACCGCGAACGTGTTGGCCACGTTGGCCTGAGAGCCATAACCGATTGCTACAGCATTCGCCGCCGTGGCGAAAGCCGAGCGACCAATGGCGAGCGCGTAGTTTTGGTTAGCAACTGCATTCCCGCCGATTGCGATCGAATCGGTACCCCCTGCCTGTGCCGCCACCGCCGTGCTCGGGCCAAACTTGATGTACTTCAGGCTATTCAGGAAGCCGTCAGAGCTCGTGAGGCCTGCCAGTGCGCTACCCACGTCCGAGTACGTCTTACCGAGCACGTTATACGCCGGCGCCACGATCGAACCATTCGTCGCCACCGATGCGCCTGCACCCAATGCAGCCGTCACGCCCGCGAGCTGCGAAACGTTGACTGCATCGTTGCTTTGCTGACCAGCCGCCAGGTTCACGATCTGACGTTGCGCGCCCGCGGAACCCACTGATACCGTGTTATCGCGATCCGCGACCGATTTCGCACCCAGTGCCACGGCGTTCGATGCCGTCGCCACTGCCGCCGGACCTGCCGCGACACTGTCAGTACCCGTTGCCGATGCAGCCGCCAGTGACGAGCTCACACTGAAGTACTTCATGTTCGCGCCGCCGTTCGCGATGTTGTTGACGGTGTTGCTCAGGTTATTGACCTTCACATCCTCCGCCATCAACTGGCTCACGTTCACCGCGTCCGTGCCTGCATAACCCGCGGCAACATTCGTGATGCGACGCTCCTTACCCTGCGCGCCCACCGACACTTCGCCGAAAGCCGTCATACCCGACAGCGTCGCGCCACCCGGTGCAAAGCCAGCCGAGCCCAGCGTCGACGAGTTCGCCAGCGAGTTCGAGCCCAATGCCACAGAGTTCGCAGTCGACGCCGTTGCCGCACCGCCGATCGCCACGCTGTCCTTGCCCGATGCCGACGAGTCACCCAGCGTCGAATTGGCGTGGAAATACTTGATGCCGTCGCCGTTGATGATGTTGTTGCCGAAGTTCTGTACCAGGTTGTTCAGGTACGTAACGTTGTTCGAAACGTTATTGACCTTACCATCTTCAGCCATCAACTGGCTCACGTTCACCGCGTCCGTGCCGGCATAACCCGCTGCCACGTTCGTGATACGGCGATTGAAGCTTCCATTGCCCACCGAGACTTCGCCTGCCGCCGTCGTGCCCGAGAGTGTTGCGTTGCCCGGGTTGTACGCCGTTGCCGACAGATTGGCCGACGTCGTCGAATTCGAGCCGAGAGCGACCGATTCAGCGGAGGTTGCGCTCGCGTTGTAGCCAACCGCGATCGCGTTCGTGCCCGCTGCCGTCGCTTGCGGCCCCACGGCGATTGCATTCGCACCCGATGCCGTCGAGTCAACCAGCGACGAATTCGTGTGGAAATACTTCATCGAGACGTTGGCGCCGATGTTGTTGACGACGTTACTCAGGTTGCTGAGGTTATTGCTGACGTTGTTGACCTTTACATCTTCGGCCATCAACTGGCTGACGTTCACTGCGTCGGTTGCGTTATAGCCTGCTGCAACGTTCGTGATGCGACGCTCCTTGCCCGATGTGCCAATCGACAATTCACCGAAGGCCGTTCCGGCCGTCAGCGCTGCGTTGTCCGGTGCGAAACCCTTCACGCCCAGCGAGCCCGAGCTTGCGACCGAACCCGAACCCAGTGCGACCGAGTTCGCGCCCGATGCGATTGCACCACCGCCGATCGCCACCGATTCCGCGCCCGACGCAGACGAATCTGCCAGCGTCGAACTGGCGTGGAAGTACTTGATACCACCACCGTTCACGACATTGTTGAAATTCTGGGTGAGGTTCGTGACGTTGTTGCTGACGTTCGACACTGCGCCGTCGAGCTTCGAGATCGCCGTGCCGACATCAGTTGCCGTCGTGCCTTGCACGGTGTATGTCGGCTTCTTGATCGAGCCGTCGGCGTTCACCGTTGCGCCGCCGCCGAGTGCAGCCGTCACGCCGGATAGCTGCGAGACGTTGACTGCGTCGGTGTTTTGCGTGCCTGCTGCGACGTTGATGATGCGGCGTTGCAGCTTGCTGCTGCCCACAGATACGACGTTCGCCATGCCACCGTCAGCACTTGCGTAGCCGAGCGTAACGCTGTTCGAACCCGACGCCAAAATGTTGGTACCGATCGCCAGCGTATTGACGCCGCCAACCTGCACGTTGTTACCAATCGCAATGCCGCCATTCGCTCCCGGCACGACCGTCGAACTGTTGTTGCCGATAACGAGTGCATTGTCTGCAGCCGCCGTTACGTTCGTGCCGATCACCACGGTATTCTGACCGTCGATGGCAATCTGTTGCCCGACGCCAACCGATCCAGTCCCCAGCGTACGGACATTGACGCCTGTGGCAAGTGCATAATCAGCATCAGCCTTAGAGTTCAGGCCAATCGCCATCGAGTCCGTACCCGAAGCCTCGATTTGACCGCCCTTGTCGGTCGGTCCTGACACGATCAGTTGTTCTGGCGGCAAGCTTGAAGTTGGGGTAGCACCAAGGAGTGAAGTCGAATGCACCGCCGACTTGAGCAGACCAGCATTGGTCGTCCCGTTCAGATTCAGATTCGCGATTGCTGCCTGAATGTCAGAACTCACCTGGCCAACGGTCGCTGCATCCGTGTCGTTGATACCGGCAGCGACGTTGACGATACGGCGTTCTGCGCCCGCACTGCTCACCGCAAACGTATTAGCCACGGTTGCTGCCGAACCGTAACCGATCGCCACTGCGTTCAGAGCCATCGCTCTTGCGCCGTTACCGATCGCGACAGAGTTGGTACCTGTCGCATAAGCATTGCCAGCGATCGCTACCGAATTGGAACCAGAGGCCTGGGCATAACCGGGCATGCTCGGCCCAAATCCAATCTTGTCCGTGGATTGTGTGATATTGGCGACCGCATCACCAACGTTCGAGTAGGTCGAACCGCGCACCACGTATGCAGGCGCAGAGACGGAACCATCCGCGGCGACGGTTGCGCCGCCGCCCAGCGCATTCGTCATGCTCTTCATTTGCGCCACGGTAGCCGGATCGGTGTCGATCGCCACGCCCGACAATGCCGACGATTTCAGAACCGTCGTCGGCTTGATCACATTCGCGATTTGGGTCTCAAGATCAGAACCCATCTGGTTCATCTGCCCGACCGTAGCCGCATCCGTGTCGCTTACGCCATCAGCAACGTTGACGATGCGACGCCGCGTGAACGAATTGCCCACCGCGAACGTGTTAGCCACACCGGTCTGAGAACCATAACCGATTGCAACAGAGTTCAAGCCGGTAGCAAAAGCAGCACGTCCAATAGCAACTGAACCGTTCGCGCTTGCGACCGCGTTGCCGCCCAACGCAATCGAATCATTACCGCCTGCCTGCGCTTGATCCGCCGTACTTGGGCCAAATTTGATGTACTTCAAACTCTCAACAATATTGCCCGTGGCACTCGAAATATTCCCGAGCGCATCACCCACGTTCGAATACGTATTGCCATAAACGTTGTACGTCGGCTGAGCGATAGAACCATCGGCCTTCACCGATGCCCCACCGCCCAACGCCGCCGTCACGCCGCTCAGCTGCGACACGTTGACCGCATCGGCGGGCGCCGTACCGGCAGCCAGGTTCGTGATCTTCGTCGCGCCGCCCGCGCCCTGCAGCGTGATCTGGTTCTTCGACGCATCGTCGTAGGCAACAGCGAGGGGACTATCTCCGCCCTTCGACTTGTCGATCGCCGTCAGCGCTGCGCCAACGTTGTTAAAGGTGCCATCGGCGACGACGTACGTCGGGTTCGTGATCGCGCCCGTCGTCGAATTGAAGCTCGCGTTGCCGCCCAGCAGCGCGGCCGTGTTCGCGCCCATCTGGTTGACCTTCGCGTTCGCCGACATCAGTTGGCTGACGTTCACCGCATCCGTTGCGCTATAGCCGGCGGCCACGTTGGTGATCCGGCGCTCCGATCCGACGCCGCCGATCGACAGTTCGCCGCTCGCGGTTCCCGCGGACAAAGCGGCGTTGCCTGCGTTGAAGCCGGCCGATCCAAGCGTGGACGAGTTCGCGACGGAACCCGAACCCAGCGCGACCGACTTCGGACCCGTCGCGCTTGCACCTGTGCCAAGCGCGACCGAATTATTACCCGATGCGCTCGCCAAGACGCCCTGTGCAATCGACGAGGCACCCGAGGATACGGCCGCCACGCCCACCGCAATACTCTCCGAGCCCGATGCTGCCGAGTCAGTTTGCGTCGAGTTGGCGTGGAAGTATTTGACGCCGCTCAGGGTGTTGATCGCGTTGAACAACTGCGAACCATTGACCGCATCCGTGCTGGCAGCCGAGATCGCGCCTGCGGCGACGCCATTCAAGAGCACGTTGCTGCCCGAGGCCTTCATCCACAGCTTGGACGTCCCGTCCGGGGAAAACAGGATCGTCTTGTTGGCACTATTCATGTCGATCTGCGTGTTGGCGGCATACAACTGCAGAGCGTTCGTAGTGTTTGGATTTGTGCCGTCTAGCCAGGTCGTCTCCGACGCGATCGCTGGGCAACCCGTAGCGAAGTTGGAGCCGCTTTGAGCGCCGCCGCGGCTGTCGTACGCCTTCGTCCCATCGCTGTTCGTCACGCAGATACCCGACGCCATGGCGAAATCCGGCGTGAATGCACCAAAGCCCACACACAGCGGCGCAACGACAGCTGCAAGCGCGAACTTGCCGGTAGCGATAGCCGCTCCGGTGCCCGAGGAGGACCTTTTGCCCCGTCCTTTAGCGTTCTCCTGCGCCGCAACCCATGTTCCCGTCGATTCGTTCCAAACTGAACGATATGTCTTATTCATTTGCAATCCTATATAAGGCAAGCCGATTTTTATTCTGCTCAATCCCACGTCAGCAACTTGCTGTTTGTTCCACCGGCCATACGAATCGCCGGTTCCGTCATGCCCGAATTGCGCAAACCTCCGCACCCCCGAGACGCTTGGGCTTCGAACCGACAACGGACAAGAAGATCAAATAGCAGGCAAACCTGGCGGATAAAAGATATGAAAATGCTTCGGCTAGCTGAATAGGAGCAGTCCTATTGGTCTGTGGAAACTCTATATTTCGAAATACTCCTACAAGACCCAATCGAATTTTGTAGGCGATATCCGTCAGAATTCAACGAGACACCGTATGCGCAAGATGTTCCGTGCGAGATCGTGATCCAGGCTCGTTCGTCAGCCAGAGGGCCAGGAAAAATTGAATAAGGTTGCGGTTGGCGACTCAGTCGCTTTCAACGATCAACCTTGAAGCGAGCTACATGCTGCCAAACGCATCACGCGGGAAATAGTCGCCGCCCCACTCGCGCGCAAGCTCGGCACATCGCCCGACTCGCAGCGGTCCTTCCTCGAAATCGATGAACAGGACACGGTCGGCCGCCGCTGGTCGAACGGGCGCGCCGCTGCTGCGGCCATCCGAGAAAACCCATAGACAGCGTTGCTGTGCCGGATGCTTGCGCGCCGCCCGGTCGAGCAACGCAGACGCGGTTTGAACACCTGACGTCAAAGGCGTGCCGCCACCGCCACCGATAGTCGCAATCCACCGTTCATTCCACCACCGCGGCACGGCAGGGCCGAAGCGCACATCCGCGCCGACACCACCGAAACACACCAGCGCCACCTCCGACCGCGTCGCGCGCGCCTGATCGAACAACGCGACGAGCAGCCCTTTGGCGAGCGCCAATCGTTGGCCGGACAGCATCGAATGGGAGCAATCGAGCACGAAGCAATGCAACACGCCGCCGCGCGCCTCTTCGTGTAGGAAACGCAGGTGCTCGGGAAGCAATGCGGCATTGCGTTTCGCCGCGAGCGTGCGCGGCCATGCAATGCGTCGCGCGCCGGCCGAACCGCCTCGCGTTGCATCGCCCGCGCCTTGCCGCCATCGAAAACCGCTGCGCATCGCGCGCGCGGCCGCGCTCTTTCGATGGCTCAGCGTTTTTTTGCGTTGAGTGGGATGACGCCCTTCACGCGCGTCAAGCCTGT
This sequence comes from Paraburkholderia hospita, assembly GCF_002902965.1. GTDB lineage: Bacteria > Pseudomonadota > Gammaproteobacteria > Burkholderiales > Burkholderiaceae > Paraburkholderia > Paraburkholderia hospita. The sequence goes on from NZ_CP026106.1 coordinate 1,834,857, forward strand.
AGGTTCTGGGGGAAGATAACCGTAGTCGGCTTCTGCGGAAGCGCTCGCGGTATCGGTTGAAGCATGCTGCGCAGAGGAAGACGACGGTGCAGACGAACCGTCCTGCTGTTGCGAGGCGGGCTCATCGTGCCGACGCCGATGCCGCAGCACCGATTCAGCTACACGGTCGACATGCGCGATCGTCACTGCATCGGCCTGTTCGAACGCGGCCAGCGCACGCGCCGCGCGCAGCATCACGAGATCGGCGCGCATCCCATCGACGCCGGCCGCAATGCACAGCGTGCTGACATGCGCGAGCACGGCATCGTCGAACGACAAACGCGCCAAAGCCGCACGCGCATCGCGAAGCCTCGAGGCGTGCGCGTCCTGCTGGGCCTCGTATCCCCCGCGAAAGCCACGAGGATCGAGATCGAACGCAAGCCGCGCCTTAACGATCGCCTGACGTATCTGCGGTTCGTAGCAGTTCTCCAGTTCGACCATCAACCCAAACCGATCCGTCAGTTGCGGACGCAGTTCACCCTCTTCCGGGTTCATCGTGCCGATCAGCACGAAGCTCGCATCGTGCGTATGCGAAACGCTGTCGCGCTCGACAGTGTTCACACCGCTCGCCGCCGCATCGAGCAGCGCATCGACGAGCCCATCGGGCAACAGGTTCACTTCATCGACATACAGCACGCCGCGATGCGCCTTCGCCAGCAGCCCCGGCGAAAAGCGCACCGACGCATCGCGCAACGCCGACTCGATATCGAGCGTGCCGATCAAACGGTCTTCGCTCGCACCGAGCGGCAGCGTGACGAACTGCCCTTCGGGCAACAACTCGGCCAACGCGCGCGCCGCCGTCGATTTCGCCGTCCCGCGCGGCCCGCTGACCAGCACGCCGCCAATGCCGGGATCGACGGCGGCCAGCAACAGCGCCTGTTGAAGCGGCGCCTGGCCGATCAACGCAGAAAACGGAAAGGCCGCCCGCCGCGCGCTGGCTTCGCTCATGATCGTGATCCTTCGATGTGCTGTTCGCTATCCAGCAGATGCTGTTCGACCTGCGCGCGATACTCGCCCGGTTGTTGCCATAGCCCGCGCTGCATCGCTTCGAGCAGCCGCTCGCAGACGCCATGCAGCGCGTGCGGATTGTGCTTGCGCATGAACTCGCGCGTATCGGCGTCGTTCAGATACGCATCGGCGACGAGCGCGTATTGATGATCGGCGACCACGCGCGTCGTCGCGTCGTAGCCGTACAGATAATCGACAGTTGCCGCGATTTCCGCCGCGCCTTTATATCCGTGACGCTTCACGCCATCCAGCCACTTCGGATTCACCACGCGCGAACGGATCACGCGCGCGATCTCTTCGTGCAGCGTGCGCACGCGCGGTGTGTCCGGGTTGCTGTGATCGGCGTGATACACATGCGGCTGATTGCCCGCGAGATGCCGCACGGCCGCCGTCATGCCGCCTTGAAACTGGTAGTAATCGTTCGAGTCGAGCACGTCGTGCTCGCGGTTGTCCTGGTTCTGCAACACCACATCCATCGCGGCGAGCCGCGTGCCGAATGCGTGCCGCGCCTCTTCGCCGGCGCTTTTCTGGGTGTACGCATAGCCGCCCCACGACAGATACGCGTTCGCGAGATCGGCATCCGTCTGCCATTGCTGCGTGTCGATCATCTGCTGCAAACCTGCGCCATAGGCACCCGGACGCGCGCTGAACACGCGAAAGCCCGCACGCCTGCGCGCTTCTTCGGGCGCGACGCCGCGCGCGATCCACGCATCGCGCTCACGCAGCACGCGCGCGCGGATGGGATTGACGTCTTCGGGCTCGTCGAGTTCGGCAACGGCCTGCACGGCCGCATCGAACAGATGCATCACGTTCGCAAATGCATCGCGGAAGAAACCCGACACGCGCAATGTGACATCGATACGCGGACGATCGAACGCGGCAATCGGCATGATTTCGAAGTCCGTCACGCGATGACTGCCCGGCGCCCACTTTGGCCGCACGCCGATCAGCGCGAGCGCCTGAGCGATATCGTCACCGCCTGTGCGCATCGTCGCCGTGCCCCACACGGAAAGACCAATCGCGCGCGGATAGTCGCCATGTTCCTGCAAGTGTCGCTCGATCAGCGTCTGTGCGGATTTGAGTCCCAGCGACCACGCGGCTTGCGTCGGAATGGCGCGGGTATCGACGGAATAGAAGTTGCGGCCCGTAGGCAGCACGTCGGGACGTCCGCGCGACGGCGAGCCGCTCGGGCCGGGCGGGACGAAGCGCCCTTCGAGTCCGCGCTTCAGGTGCATCAGTTCGTGTGGGCCGCATGCGTCGAGACGCGGCAGGATATCGTCGCGCAATCGTTCGAGCACGCGCGCCGCTTGTGGCAGTTCACTTACGGTCGCGATTGCGGCGGGCGTAGCGCCTGGCGACATCCCGCACATATCATCGAGCAAGGACGCCGCGAGCAGTTCGAGCCTTTCGCGCGTATCGCCGTTATGACGCCACGGCGCGTCGCTGACGTGTTGCAACAGAGCAGGACGCGGGCCGTTCCACTCAGCCGACCAATCCGCCGACAACGGATCGAACAAATGATCCACACGGAGATCGCGCGCCAGCGCATCGATAATGCCCGCCTTTGCGCCGTGTCCATCGCCAACCGGAAAGCGCCCAAGCGCGAGCAACGTATCGCGCCGCTGCGTGCCCTCCGGCGATTGCCCGAACGTGTGCAAGCCGTCACGAATCTGCGCTTCCTTCAGCTCGCACAGCCATGCATCGACGCGCGTCAACAACGAGTCTTCGGCATCGACATCATTTGGTGCTTCGAGACTCAGCTCTTCGTGCAACCGATGCGTGACGATCGTGTCGAGAATAGTCCGGCGCAACAGCTTCGCGCGCCGTGGATCGACCATCAACGCGTCGTAGTATTCGTCGACCTGGCGTTCGAGGTCCTGCAAAGGCCCGTAGTTCTCCGCGCGCGTGAGCGGCGGCATCAGGTGATCGATGATCACGGCCTGTGTGCGCCGCTTTGCCTGGCTGCCCTCGCCCGGATCGTTGACGATGAACGGATACAGATGCGGCAACGGCCCGAGTATCGCATCGGGCCAGCATGCATCGCTCAGCGCCACACTCTTGCCGGGCAGCCATTCGAGATTGCCGTGCTTGCCGACATGCACGACGGCATCGATATTGAACTGATGACGCAGCCAGAAATAGAACGCGAGATACGCATGCGGCGGCACCAACTCGGCGTCGTGATAGCTCGCGTAGTCGTTCTGTTCGCGAGAACGCGGCGGCTGAATGCCGATGAACACATGCCCGCATCGCCAGCCCGCGATCATGAAGCGACCGCGCCGCAAAGTAGGATCTTGCTCTGGCGCGCCCCACTTCGCATTCAACGCGTCGCGCATGGACTGCGGCAGACGCGCGAAGTGCGTCATGTAGTCGCTCAACGCAAGGCTTTGCAAAGCCGGCCGCAGATCGCGGACGACGGGATCGTTGGTCACGCCTTGCGTCAAAGCATCCATCAACGCATCGCCGTTCGAAGGCACGTCTTCGATACGATAGCCTTCGTCGCGCAGCATCGTCAGAATGTTCACCACGGACGCAGGCGTATCGAGTCCGACGCCATTGCCGATGCGCCCTTCGCTCATCGGATAGTTTGCGAGGATCAGCGCGAGCTTCTTGTCCGCATTCTCCTTGATCCGCAACCTGCACCAGCGCTCGCTCAACTCCGCGACAAACGCAACGCGTTCGTGATCCGGCTGATAGCGGACCACGTCCACTTCCGTATGCGGGCAGCGATACGCTAGCCCCTTGAAACTGATCGCGCGCGTGATGATGCGGCCATCCACTTCGGGGAGCGCGACGTGCATCGCGATGTCGCGCGAATTGAGGCCGTGATTGTCGTTCACCCAGTCTTCGCGATTGCCGCCGCTCAGGATCACCTGCATCACGGGCGCGTCGCCCGCCAGCGCGAGCGGCTCGGGATCGTCGATGGCGGAAGCAGCGAATGCCGTCGTGTTCAGCACGAGCGCGATACGATGCTGCGCGGCGAGTTGCTGCACGACATCGCGGCTGATCGCGTCTTTCAACGATGTGATCGCGACGGGCAACGGATTCATCCCGCGGGCTTCGAGGGCATCGATCAGCGCATCGAATACGGCCGTATTGGCCGCCTGCAAATGCGCCTTGTAGAACAGAATCGCGACCACGGGCGCATCGGGCTTCCACCGCGCCTGCCAGTCGTCGATGGTCGCCACGTCGCGCGCGGGGTGATACAGCGCAGCAGCAGGCAGCGGACTCGGCGGCGCCGGCTCCTTGCCCCAGCCGAAGCCGCGCCACGCAATGCAGCGCATGAACGATTCGGCGTTATGCGCGCCGCCCTCGCGCAGATAGCGCCACAACTGATGGCACAGGTCCGCGTCAGCCGTGCTGCGCGCGAGCAGGTTCGGGTCTTCCTGCAAGTCGCCGGAAAACATCGCGAGCGTCTGCTGCTTGCGCTGCGCCAGCGCGACGACCTGTTCGATCCCATACGGCCAGTACGCCTCGCCGCCCAGATGATCAACGACGACGACGCGTGCATGCTGCAACACATCGTCGAGATAGAAGTCCACCGAAGCCGGCTGCCGCAGATACGTGACATTCGCCAGGCGCACGCTCGGAAAACCGTCGCCCAGACGCGGCACGACGCTCGCGAGCAGCGACAGCGTCGTGTCGGCGGAACTGAGAATCACGATATCGGCGGGCTTCTGGTCGATACGGATGACGCCCTTCGTATCGTCGACGAAGCCGCCGGGGACGGTGCGCAGCAGATGCATCGCAGTGCCTTAGACCTGTTGTTCCTGAGCGCTCAGCGCTTCGTCGAGCGCGCGTTGCAGCACAGGCTGATCGAGGTCTTCGCCGATCAGCACGAAGCGGCTCAGCGACGACGCATCGAGTTCGCCCGCCTGCCAGCGCCGGTCGAAATAGCTGTCGAAGCGCCGGCCCACGCCTTGAATCACAAGACGCATCGGCGCGCCCTGCAAGGCGGCAAAGCCTTTCACGCGATAGATCGTGTGGCCTTCGACGACCCGCTGCAACGCCGCGATCATCGCCTCGCGCGACGGCGCACGCGCCGACACAACGACGGAGTCGAATTCATCGTGATGATGATCGGCATGTTCGGGATCATCCGCGGAGCCGTGATGGTCGTGACGCAGATGAATCGTTTCTTCCGAAGCGGATTCAAGCCCGAGCAACGCGTGCAGATCGAGCTGCCCCATGTGCGCGCGCACCACCTTGACCTGCGGCGGAATCTCTCCGCGAATGACGGCTTCGACGCTCGTCTGCTGCGCTTCGTCGAGCAGATCGGTCTTGTTGAGGATCACGAGATCCGCTGCCGACAACTGGTCTTCGAACAGCTCATGCAGCGGCGATTCGTGATCGAGATTCGGATCGGCCTTGCGCAACTGATCGACGGCAACGGGGTCTTCGGCGAACTGACCGCTCGCGACGGCCGGACCATCGACCACCGTCACGACGGCATCGACGGTGAAGCTGTTCTTGATCGACGGCCAGTTGAACGCCTGCACGAGCGGCTTCGGCAACGCGAGGCCCGACGTTTCGATCAGCACGTGGTCGATCTGGCCGCGCCGCTCCACGAGCTGTTCCATCACGGGGAAGAATTCTTCCTGCACGGTGCAGCACAGGCAGCCGTTGGCAAGCTCGTACAACTGGCCTTCCGTCTCGTTGCCGTTTTCATCGCAACCGATGCCGCAGCCCTTGAGAATCTCGCCGTCGATGCCAAGCTCGCCGAACTCGTTGACGATCACCGCGATGCGCAAGCCGCCCGCATGCTGAAGAATGTGACGCATCAACGTCGTTTTGCCGCTGCCGAGAAAACCCGTGACGATCGTCACCGGAATCTTGCGCATCTGTGTCTGCATGGTGGCTCCGTAGCTCGAAATGCGTTCGAGTGACCTCGAAGTCGCGCGCCGTCCGTACGGCAAGCGATGCAAGGTCATAAGTGATACACGGGGACGAAAACGGCGCCGCATGGGCTTCGCAGCCCGATCGATCCGGGCGCGAAACCGCGCTGCGACGCATGAGGAACAGTGAACGCAGTGCCGCATCCCCGCAGCATGGCGTCGTTTTCTCGGGCCGGTATCCGGGCTGATGAAAGCGCCGCCTCTCCTTCCCGCGCGAGCGTTTTCGCGCAGTGGATTGTCTGCATGGGCCGCTATTGGACGCACATGCAGCGAGGCCGGCTCTGCATCGTCTACGCGATGCCTTCACCTACCGTTGCGGGGAGCAGCATAGTTTGGCCGGCGCCTGTGCGCACAGCCTGCTATTTCCCGTTTAACTGCGCGCGCAGAGAGCGCGCGCGAGCACCAGAGTGCGTGCGAGTTTAGGCCCGCCGGCAGGTAGCGTCAAGGAGAGACGACGGCATGAGGCGTGCCTCATGCCGTCGTTCATTGCGTGGGGTTCGCTAAAGGGGAAGTCCACCGGCTGCCGCCCTGCGACGGCCGTGGACATGCGTAACTCAGTGCACAGCGTCAGTGCACAGCGCCTTGCGGCGTGACTTCGATAGCCGTCGCCGAGACGAAAACCGCGTGGATCGTGTCGCCGACGTGCAGGTCCTTCAGGTCGAAATCCGGCGTGACCCTGATGATCTGCGTCTCGTAGACACCGCGCAGCGTGAGCAGGCGTTTGGCGGGATCGATCTTCTGCACGGTGGACAGCGTTTCGACCTGATGCACCGAATCCCGGCCGTCCGGACCTTTCAGGGTCACCTGAGCATCGACGCGCTCACGGATGCCCTTGCCGGCGGGGTCCACCTTTTCGGCCTGCACGAGCAGTGCATTCTTGTACAGCACATCGACCTTATCGCCCACGCGCAGCTTGTCGAACCCGGCCATTTTTCCATCCACCTGCATCGTGACCTCGATGCCGTCTTCGCCCTTCAGCGTGACCGTGCGAGCACCGGCGTCGATCGCGATGATGCGCGCCTTCAGGTGGATGGGCGGCGCAGCTTCCACGAGGCTATCCGCAGCCTTTGCGAGCGAGTCCGCTGCCTGCACCGAGGTCGCCGCCAGCGCGGCTGCCAGCATGACCGACGCGATCGTTGCCAATTTCATTTTAATGTTATCCCTAAAGGTTAATCTGCCTGTTCACGGGCAGACGCAGTCGAAAAGGCGGCGACCCGCACCACCAATCCGAATTGAGGTGAAATTTTGTTAGTTATCCGATATTTAACACCGGAAAAAACTGACGTCTCACTTCCGGCCACTATAAATGACCACCCTTGGGCTTTACCACCAATACTGCTTGAAAACAGTTTTCGAATTTGTCGAAACACGGCGAGAACCACCATCGGGCAGGCACGCCGGAAAACCCCGCGCCGCCCGCCCTCAGGGGCCGGTGTGCTATCGTATTGGCGCATCTGGTGCCCCGCCGGCTCGACGGCTGGCGGGGTTAAACGGGAAACAGGGAAGCGTCTTCACATCGCGCTCGCAAAACGAGCGAACCACGCGAAACATGAAGCCGCCTGGCCTGTGCTGTCCCCGCAACGGTCACGCGGCGAGCGGAATGAAGCATGTTCCGCGCAGTGCGTTCAAGGCCACTGCCTGCAACCCGCAGGTGGGAAGGCGAACGCGATGAGCCGTCAGCCCGGATACCGGCCAGGTGCAAGGGGGCGAGAACCTGATCGCCATTCGCTGGAACCGCGGGAAACGGATACCAGCGCCCACGCGCGGCGCCGGCTCAAGCAGCCGTCGCGCGTCACACGCAACATCGCATGACCTGTCACACACAAGCGCCCGCCCGTGCAGCGGCGCTCTCCTTGCCATGAGCCGCGCCTGGCTGATCGGCGCCGGCCCCGGCGACGTCGAACTGCTGACGCTCAAAGCCGCGCGCACGCTCGCGCTGGCCGACGTCGTGCTGGTCGACGATCTCGTCAATCCCGAGGTCTTGCAATTCGCGCGCGACGACGCGCAGATCGTCCACGTCGGCAAGCGCGGCGGGCAGCAATCCACACCGCAACCCGAAATCGTCGCGATGATGCTCGATCATCTGCGCGCGGGCCGCAGCGTCGCGCGGCTCAAAGGCGGCGACCCGTTCGTGTTCGGCCGCGGCGGCGAAGAGCAACAGGCGTTGCAGGCCGCGGGCATTCACGTCGAAATCATCAGCGGAATCACGGCGGGCATCGCCGCGCCCGCTGCGATCGGCATTCCCGTCACACATCGCGATCACGCGCAGGGCGTGATCTTCGTCACCGGCCACGGCGCGGGCGAGCATGAAGCGGACTGGCGCGCGCTCGCCGCCACGCACATGACGCTCGTCATTTACATGGGCATGCGGCGGCTCAACGAAATCGTCGACGCGCTGCTGCGCGCCGACATGCCGCCGGACACACCTTGCGCCGCGATCGAATCGGCCACGCGCCCCGAGCAGCGCCATGTCCGCGCGACGTTGAGCGAGTTCGTGCAACGCGTCGCGCAAGCGCAGCTCGGTTCGCCGTCGATTGTCGTGATCGGCGGCGTCGCATCGCTGGCTGCGCCCGTCGATGCCATGCTCAAGCCATGACGGCGCTGATCGCGGGCATCGGTTGCCGGCGCGGCGTATCGGCCGAACAGATCGAAGCCGCCGTGCGCGACGCGCTTGGTGGCGCGCTGCCGTTTTCGGCACTGATCGCGGTTGCGTCGATCGATACGAAAGCCGATGAGCCGGGACTCGTCGTATTCTGCGCACGGCATGCGCTGCCGCTGCGAACCTTCACGCGCGCAGCGATCGCCGCGCTCGATACACCGATCGACACATCGCCGCACGTGCGCGCGCATCTCGGCATCGACGGCGTTTGCGAGCCGTGCGCGCTGCTCGCGGCGCAAGGCGGCGAACTGCTAGTGCGCAAACAGGCGCGAGACGGCGTTACCGTCGCCATCGCGTGCGCTGCCGCACACCCTCATTCCACCGACACAACCAGAATCAAGGAACATCGATGAAGACCGATCCCGAATCGCATGCACGCATGACGCAGCGCCGCCGCGAAGGCCACGAGAAGAAGCAGGCGCAGGCCAACGTCGAAAAGGGGCTGCTGATCGTCAACACGGGCACGGGCAAGGGCAAGTCGACGGCGGCGTTCGGCATGGCCGTGCGCGTGCTCGGCCACGGCATGAAACTCGGCGTCGTGCAGTTCATCAAGGGCGCGCTGCATACGTCCGAGCGTGATTTTCTCGGCGCGCAGGCGAATTGCGATTTCGTCACGATGGGCGACGGCTACACCTGGAACACGCAGGACCGCGAGGCCGACATGGCGACGGCGCGCAAGGGCTGGAACGAGGCACGCCGCATGATCGAAAGCGGCGAATACCAGATGGTGATTCTCGACGAGTTGAATACCGTGCTGAAGTACGAATATCTTCCGCTCGAAGAAGTGCTCAATGTGGTGAACGCGCGGCCTGAGATGCTGCACGTCGTCATCACGGGCCGCCACGCGCCCGACGCGCTGATCGACGCCGCCGATCTCGTCACCGAGATGCGCATCGTCAAGCATCCGTACCGCGAGCAGCATGTGAAAGCGCAACGCGGCGTGGAGTTCTGAACGATGCCCGCGTGCCCCGCTCTCTTCATCAGCGCGCCGGCGTCGGGCCAGGGCAAGACGACGGTCACGGCCGCGCTTGCGCGGCATCATCGGCGGATGGGGCGTGAGGTGCGCGTGTTCAAGACGGGCCCGGATTTTCTGGACCCGATGATTCTCGCGCGCGCGAGCGGCGCACCCGTTTTGTCGCTCGACCTGTGGATGGTCGGCGAACGCGCGTGCCGTGCGTTGCTCGCGCAGGCCGCGCGCGAAGCGGATCTGATTCTGATCGAAGGCGTGATGGGTCTGTTCGACGGCACGCCGAGCAGCGCCGACCTCGCGGCGAAGTTCAACGTGCCCGTTGCCGCCGTAATTTCTGCGAAGGCGATGGCGCAGACCTTCGGAGCGATCGCCTTCGGCCTCGCGCGCTTTCGTGACGACGTGCCGTTTCATGGCGTGTTCGCGAATCGCGTTGGCTCGGCGCGTCACGCGCAGATGCTCGAAGAAGTGTTGCCGCACGATCTGCCCATGCTCGGTCATCTGTCGAGCACCGATGCGATCGAATTGCCCGATCGTCATCTCGGTCTGCTGCAAGCCGCGGAGATCGACGACCTCGATGCGCGCCTCGATCGCGCGGCAGATGCGCTCGCGTCGACCGCGCTCGCGCAGTTGCCGCCTGCCGTCACGTTCGAAGACGAGGCCGACGCAGCGACGTTGCCGCGCCTGCTCGACAGCCTGCACATCACGATTGCGCGCGACGCCGCGTTTTCGTTCATCTATCCGGCGAACGTGCAACTGCTCGAAGCGCTCGGCGCGCGTCTCACATATTTCTCGCCGCTCGCAGATGAAGCCGTTCCCGACGATGCAAACGCGCTCTATCTGCCCGGCGGCTATCCCGAGTTGCACGCAAACGCGCTTGCGGCCAACGCGCGCGCTGCGGCATCGATTCGCGCGCATGCGACAGCCGACAAAACCATCGTCGCGGAATGCGGCGGCATGCTTTACCTGCTCGACAGCGTCACCGACACGCAAGGCGGCACCACGCCGATGCTCGGCCTGCTGCCCGGCAGCGCGGCCATGCAAACGCGCTTTACGGCGCTCGGCATGCAGCAGATGGACGACGGCGTGCACGGCATGCTGACGGGCCACACGTTCCACTATTCGCGCGTGAGCACGCCGCTCGCCCCCGTCGGCCATGCGACGCGCGCCCAGTCCGACGCACCCGGCGAAGCGATCTATCGCCGGGGTTCGATCGTCGCCACTTACATGCACGGCTACTGGCCGTCCAATCCAGCCTTCGCGGCTGCCCTCTTCCATGGCCGAGCCTTTTGACGACGCCGAGCGCGCCGCCGTTTACCGCGCGATCTACGAACGGCGCGACATGCGTCACTTCGTGCCCGCGCCCGTCGATCCCGCCGTGCTGGCGCGTCTCATCGACGCCGCGCATCACGCGCCGAGCGTCGGCTATATGCAGCCGTGGCGGATCGGGCGCATCACCGATCCCGCGCTGCGCACGCAACTGCATGCCGCCGTCGACCGCGAAAGGCTGTTGACGGCGGACGCGCTCGGCAAGCGGCGCGACGAGTTCATGAAGCTCAAGGTGGAAGGCATGCTCGAGTGCGGCGAGCTGCTGGTGATGGCGCTGATGGACGGCCGCGAGAAACACGTCTTCGGACGGCGCACACTGCCGGAGATGGATCTCGCGTCGGTTGCGTGCGCGATCCAGAACATGTGGCTCGCCGCGCGCGCGGAAGGTCTCGGCATGGGCTGGGTGTCGCTGTTCGATGCCGACGAAGTGCGCGCGATGCTCGGCATGCCGCCAGGCGCGCGGCCCGTCGCGCTGCTGTGCCTCGGGCATGTGGAGCGGTTCTATCCCGAGCCGATGCTCGAATCGGAAGGCTGGGCGACGCGCAAGCCGCTCAGCGCGTGCGTGTTCGAAAACACGTGGCCCGACGAACTGTCCGCCTGCAAGGAGGCGCAACCGGAAGGCGGCGCAAGCCAGATGGTCTAGCGCGCCATCAATGCCGTTTTAAACGGCAGTTTCGACGCCTTCTCAGGCGTCGCCCTTCTCGATCCGTTCAAGCCGGTAGCCATAGCCGTAAATCGGCATCAGACGATAACCGTTCTCGGGCCGCAGACCGAGCTTCGAGCGCAGCATCGACACGTGCGTGTCCATCGTGCGCGACGGAATCGCGGCAGCCTGCTTCCAGATCGCGTCGAGGATATGCGAGCGCGACAGCGGCCGGCTCAGATGCTTGAACAGCAGCAGCGCGAGTTCGAACTCCTTGTGCGTCAGCGTGACGGCATTGCCGCGCACATGCACGCGCTTCGCACCCGGCTCGAATTCATACTCGCCGAACACTTCCTTCTCGGCCATGGGCTCGCGATGAAACGCGCCGCGCAACAGCACTCCGACACGCGCCAGCAGCGCCGCTGCGCTCACCGGCTTGACGAGATGATCGTCGGCGTCGATGTCGCGATGCGCGGCATCGCTTGCGCGGGTCATGAACAGCACGGGCAGACGCTCCGTGAGATTCTGACGGATCCAGCGCAGCACCTCGTCACCCGACAATCCCGGCGTGTGGCGATCCAGCACGAGCAGATCGAATGGCTGGCTGCGCAACTGTCCGACGAGTGCCCGGCCGTCATCGAATGCATGACATGTGTGTCCCGCCGCCGACAAGATTCTGCACACAAAGTCGGCTTGCGCCTGAGTCTCCTCCAGAACTGCAATTCTCATAAAACCCCGCAACGCTAATTCGTTGTTTCCGTCCGACCGGGTAATCGTCGATGAAGGGATGACGACTCGCGAATATGAAATTTCAAATCCACATACGCTTTGTTCTTCAAGCCCTACACCGAATGCCGGCAAATTGCTTCAGATTGCCAGACAACACCTCGATAGCCCGATATTGCTTTAATGCCTGCGCGCCTCATTGCGACAATGGAACAGCCACAATTAAACAGGCGCACAATCCACTTCTTTTGACCGCGCAGTACAAGCGGATTTTTTTCTTGCATTTTGCTGCCCGCATCGCCCGCCGGGCGGTATTGAGCGCCACGCTGCAAGAGCATGACGCCACGCGCCTGCGGGACGTGCCCGGCACTTCTTTTTGCGGCTGGAAATGACTGGCGTACGACTGAAAGCTGATCGACAGATCATGCTGCCGATACACGAGGCGCTACAACACAAACACCCGATTTGTGTGTCCTATTCCACACATTGGAATAAAAGTTCGTGCCAGTATTCGTGCGATTTAACAATTCAAGCGTCGCCGCTGACGCATTCGATTTAAATCGGGGTGAAGATTATTAGAACGAATTGAATCAGTCAATTAATCTTGCCATTTTTATGTGGCAACGCAGGCATTTCGTTAAATCGGCCCGATGATACCGATAACGGACTTATCGGTGCCATATGCGCTATAGGCTGTCAAAGGCACTGCACTCAATTCGGTTAGCGGCTTTTGCCGCACTGCACTTTAGGGTTGCGAGCAATCTCGCGAGCGCCGCACTTCGGACGGAGCGGCCTTGCATCGCCCTGCGTCATCAATGGCGGGCGACGCAAGTCTTTAACGCGCGATTAGACGACTTCCTCATTTGTATCGTCCGCAGCGGGCGACGCGCAGATCACGTCGACACCGGCGCCCGCCAGCACCCTGGACAGTCCCGCTGCCGGCGCCGCATCCGTGACCAGGGTGTCGAGACCATCCGCGCCGAACACATGCACCAGCGCGCTATGGCCGAACTTCGTGTGATCGGCGGCGACGATGCGGCGCTCGGCTTGCGAGAATGCCGCGCGCGCGAGCGCGGCGTCGGCGGGCTGGGCGTCCATGAAGCGCCCTTTCGCGTCGATGGCCGTCACCGACACGATCGCGTGGCGCACATGGAATTGCCGGAAGAACGCGAGCGCGCTTTCGCCGACGGCGGAAGCATCGTCCGCGCGCAACTCACCGCCCGCCATCAGCACGCGGTTCTCATTGCGCGGCGCGAGCAGCCGCGCGACCTCGGCCGAATTGGTCACGACCGTGAGACGCGCATGCGACTCGAGCGCCTGCGCGATATGCACGCAGGTCGTGCCGCCGTCGAGCATCAGCGAATCGCCATCGCCGATCAGTTGCGCGACGCGCGCTGCGATCGCGCGCTTCGCGTCGCGCTGTTCCACCATGCGACGCCTGAACGGCGGTTCGTCCAGTTGCGCAGGCAGCATGATGCCGCCATGCACCTTGACGAGCAGTCCCTCGGCCACGAGCGGCTTGAGATCGCGCCGGATCGTTTCGTCGGATACCGCGAAGGTGTTGGCCAGATCGGTGATCGTGCAGGTCTGTTGCGCGCGGACGAGCCGCAGGATCTCGTTCTGTCGGTGAGTGGCGAACATCGTTGGCGGGATCTGGAAATTGGCGCCAGTCTAGCAAACCTGTCCGCCCGGCTCCAATACGAATCCATGCAATTCCACATTCATCCTCACCGCCCGCGACCGCATAGTTGTCGGGCAACGTTGCATTTCGGGGATTTTTGCGGCAAAGTACGCAGCAGCTAATTCCCACATACTTCCACTCATTTCCACACTCTTCCGCGAGCCTCCCCTCATGTCAACCCACCTTCCGACGCAGGCGCGCGTCGTCATCATCGGCGGCGGCATCATCGGATGCTCGGTCGCGTATCACCTCACGAAGCTCGGATGGACGGATGTCGTGCTGCTCGAACAGGGCCAGTTGTCATGCGGCACGACATGGCACGCGGCCGGTCTCGTCGGCCAGTTGCGCGCGCAGGAGAGCATGACGAAGCTGATCCGCTACTCGACGGCGCTCTACGCCGAACTCGAAGCCGACACGGGTCTGGCGACGGGCTGGAAGCAATGCGGCTCGCTGTCGGTCGCGCGCACGGCCGAACGCATGACGCAACTCAAGCGTACGGCGGCCGTCGCGCGCGCCTATGGCGTGAGCTGCGAGGTGATCGGCGCGAAGGAAGCCGGCGAACTATGGCCGCCCATGCGCACCGACGACCTGCACGGCGCAGTCTGGTTGCCCGGCGACGGCAAAGCGAATCCGACCGATCTGACGCAGGCGCTCGCGCGCGGCGCACGTCGGCGTGGCGCGCGCATCGTCGAGAACACGCGTGTTACTGCGATCCACACGCGGGCTGTATCGAAGGGCCGCGAAGCGAGCGGCGTCGCATGGCGCGACAAGGAAGGCAACGAAGGCACGATCAATGCACAGGTCGTCGTCAATTGCACGGGGCAATGGGCAAAGCACGTCGGCCGTCTGTGCGGCGTCACGGTGCCGCTGCATTCGGCCGAGCACTACTACATCGTCACGGAGCGTATTGCGGGCGTGCATCCCGACCTGCCCGTGATGCGCGACCCGGACGGCTACATCTATTTCAAGGAAGAAGTGGGCGGGCTCGTGATGGGCGGCTTCGAACCAGACGCTAAACCGTGGGGCATGAACGGCATTCCCGAGAACTTCGAGTTCCAGTTGCTGCCCGACGACTGGGATCAATTCCAGATCCCGATGGAGAACGCGCTACAACGCGTGCCCGCGCTGGAAACGGCGCAGGTGCGCCAGTTCTACAACGGCCCCGAGTCGTTCACGCCCGACAACAACTTCATGCTGGGCGAAGCGCCCGAGCTGCGCAACTTCTATATCGGCGCGGGCTTCAACTCGATGGGCATTGCATCGGCGGGCGGCGCGGGCATGGCGCTCGCCGAGTGGATCGTCGCGGGCGAACCGACGATGGACCTGTGGCCTGTGGACATTCGCCGCTTCGCGCGCTTCAACGGCAACGATACCTGGCTGCACGACCGCGTGAAGGAAACGCTCGGCCTGCACTACGCGATGCCCTGGCCGAACCGCGAACTCGATAGCGCGCGGCCCTTCCGCCGCTCGCCGCTCTATGCGCTGCTGCGCGACGAAGGCGCGTGTTTCGGCAGCAAGATGGGTTGGGAGCGTCCGAATTTCTTCGCGCCTTCGTTAGAAGAGGCACGCATCGAGTATGCGTTCGGCCAGCAGGACTGGCTCCCGTGGAGTGGAGAAGAACATCGCGCGTGCCGCGAAGGCGTCGCACTGTTCGATATGACGTCGTTCTCCAAATTTCTCGTCAAGGGACGCGACGCGCAAGCCGTACTGCAACGGATCGTCGCGAACGATGTCGCGGTGCCCGTTGGCACAGCCGTCTATACGGGCATGCTGAACGAGCGCGGCGGCTACGAGTCGGACTTCACGCTCACACGCGTCGCGGACGATCAATACCTGCTCGTCACGGGCTCCGCGCAAACCACGCGCGATTTCGACACCCTCGACAAGCGCATTCCGCACGACAGCCATTGCATGCTCGTCGACGTGACGAGCCAGTACGCGGTGCTCGCCGTGATGGGGCCGCGTGCTCGCGATCTGCTCGCGAGCGTGTCGAAGACCGACTGGAGCAACGAGGGCTTTGCGTTCGGACAGAGCCGCGAAGTGGATATCGGCTACGCAACGGTGCGCGCGACGCGCATCTCGTATGTCGGCGAACTGGGCTGGGAACTGTATGTGCCCGTCGAGTTCGCAGTCGGCGTCTACGAAACGCTGCATGCGGCGGGCAAGCATTTTGGCCTTAAAAACGCGGGATATTACGCGCTCGAGTCGCTGCGGATCGAAAAAGGTTATCGCGCGTGGGGACGCGAGCTGTCGCCGGATACCAATCCGTTCGAAGCGGGCCTCGCGTTCGCGTGCAAGCTCGACAAGGACATGCCGTTCATCGGCCGCGATGCACTTGTGAGGCTACGCGACGTGCCGCTGCAACGACGCCTCGTCGTGTTCACCGCCGATGGCGCGAGCGATCGCATGCTATGGGGCGGCGAAGCAATCCTGCGCGATGGCAAGGCGGTCGGCTTCGTGAGTTCGGCGGCGTTCGGGCATACGCTCGGCTGTCCCGTCGCAATGGGCTATGTGAAGCGCGACGACGGCGCCGCGCTCAACCAGGCCTGGCTCACGAGTGGCCGCTATCAGATCGACGTCGCCGGCGATCTGCTGCCCGCGACGCTACATCTGAAAGCGCCCTACGATCCCGCTTCTGCTCGTATCAAAAGCTGACGCACACAACGCGCACGTTAGCGCGTAACGATCAGCCGCAGAGCATCGCTGCGCGCGATATCGCGTGGCGTCACGCCGAGCAGCCGCTTCATCCAGTGCGCCATGTGGCTCTGATGCGAAAAGCCGGCTTCGAGCGCGACCTGGCTCGCGCTCAGCCGGCCCTGCAGCAACAACACCTTTGCGCGTTCGACGCGCCGCTGCACGACATGCCGATGCACAGGCACGCCCATCGTCTCGCGAAACAGCACCTTGAAATGCGGCACGCTCAGCTCGACGAGCGCGGCCAGTTCGCTCAGCGTCAGGCGTTCGTCGAGATGCGCCTCGATATAGTCGATCACGCGCGCCGCCGCGCGCGGCGACAGCGTGCGTCTTTTGTCGTCGTATGAAATCGAAGCGCCCGCGAGCCGTACGATCATCGCGGTGCACAGGCTTTCGGCGTAGAGCGGATCGGATGCGTCCTCGGCTTCGAGTTCCGCGCGCATCGCCCACGCCAGATGTTGAAAACGCGCGTCGCGCAACTGGAACTGCGGGCGGATCTGCGCATCGGTGGCGCGCAGGCCGAGCTGATCGAAGGTATTGCGCACGAAATCTTCGGCGAACCAGATGCGCAGGATCGTGCAGCTGTCATCGTCGGACCATTCGCCGTCGAGGCCCGCCGGAATCACGTCGGCATCGCCGTGCGCCTGGATGCGCGCCGCGCGCTGGCCATTGCATCGGCAGACCGCTCGCACGGGCGCGCCGACATGCACGCCGACACGATGATGCTCGATCGCCGGAATGCGATGCGCGCCCGCCGCGATCCCGAGCATTTCCGCGCCAAAACCCGACCAGCCGAGCGACGCGCTCGACAGCAGGCTCGCGCGCCCGCCGGAGTGCGGCACCAACGCAGGGTGGACAGCATTCATCGCTTGCACCTCGTTCCATCGTCTGATTGCCGCATTGTGCTGCGTTTTGCGCTTGCGTGCTGGCCTTTGCTCCGAGGCACGGCTTGCCACGCGCAGATCGTCATCCGGATCTGCTGCCCGTCATCCTTCCATGCGCGTTTCCGGATGCGCCGCCGCGTACGCTTGATTCCCATGAAACCAGTGGAGATAGACGATGTATGTGATTTTTGGCGCAACGGGCAAGGTAGGACGTTCGGCAGCGGCGGCGCTCAGACATGAAGGGCACGCCGTGCGCGCCGTCGTGCGAAGCCCGGCGCAGCAGGAAACGCTGACGCGCATCGGCTGCGAAGTCGTGATCGGCGATCTCAACGACGAAGCATCGATTCACCGCGCGCTCGACGGCGCTCACGCCGTGCAGATGCTGTGTCCATTGCCGCATCGAGACCCGGACCCCGCAGACGCGATGCGTCGCATGATCGATACGGCCGCGCGTGCGCTGCGCGCGCATGCGCATCTGCATGTCGTCGCGCTGTCGGACTATGGCGCAGAACTCGATGCAGACACAGGTATCACGATGCTGTTTCATCATCTCGAAGCGGCGTTCAGAGAGGCTGCGCCGCGCCTCACGCTGCTGCGTTCGGCGGAACACGTGCAGAACTGGGCGCGCGTGGTGCCTGTCGCGCTCGCAACGGGCCGGCTGCCGAGTCTGCATCACCCTCTCGACAGGTCGTTTCCGACGGTGTCCGCGCATGACGTCGGCATCGTTGCCGCGCGCTTGCTGATCGACGGGTTCGATGAAGCGGGCGTTCGAATCGTGAGCGTGGAAGGTCCGCGCCGTTACGACGCAAACGATGTAGCACGCGCGCTCGGCGACACAAGCGGACGCGATATCGTTGCGCACGCGCTGCCGCGCGACGAATGGACGGCGACGCTGCTGCGCGCGGGCCTCAACGCGAATCACGCGAAGCTGATCACCGATCTGTACGACGCGCAGAACACGGGGCGAATCGATGTCGAAGCGGGTACCGGGCGGCGCTTCGGCACGACTGAATTACGCGACGTTATTGCGGCGCTCGTGTCGACGATCAACGCGTGACGGGAGGCATCGCATGCAGTGCTGCCCTTTGATACGCACGATCGGGCATCGTCACGCGCGCCCTCCAGACCCGACGAGGACGCTATACAGGCTCGCGACAACACTCGCCGCGCGACTCGGCTGGCATCGACTGGAGCGACTGCTGAGCTCGATCCCCGACAGCAACGACGACTTCATGATCTTCTGACTCCGTAAAGCAAATGGCCTCGCTGTTTCGCGAGGCCATTGCACGTTGCTCACCGTGCTCAGCGAGTCCGGGCGACACACGTCACTCGTTCTCTTCGAAGTAATGCCCGAATTTCACCTGCTTGGTGCGGATATAGCGCTCGTTCTCTTCGCGCATCGGAATGGCGAGTGCGACACGTTCGCAAACGGGGATGCCGTGCTTCGACAGCGAGTCGAACTTCTTCGGGTTGTTGCTCATCAGACGCACCGACGTCACCTTTAGCAGGCGCAGAATGGCTGCCGCCGAATCATACTCGCGCGAATCGTCGGGCAGGCCGAGATCGAGATTCGCCTCGACGGTGTCGCGGCCCTGCTGCTGCAGCGCATACGCGCGGATCTTGTTCGACAGGCCGATGCCGCGCCCTTCGTGACCACGCAGATACAGCAGCACGCCACAGCCCTCCGCCGCGATATAGCGCAGCGCGAGATCCAGTTGCTCGCCGCAGTCGCAACGGTATGAACCGAGCACGTCGCCCGTCAGACACTCCGAATGCAGGCGCGTGAGCACCGATGGTTGATTCTCGACATCGCCCATTACGAGCGCGAAGTGCTCGGCGCCCGAGTCGTTCACCCGGAACACATAGGATTCGAAGGTGCCGTAGCGGGTGGGAAGCGTGGCGCAAGCGTCGAGCGTGACGCATTCGCCGGTGATTGCGCCGTCAGCGAGCAACGGATCGTGAGACATGGGCATGGCGTTAGCGGAATTGCGGACATGAACCCGTGAGCTACCGGGGATAAAGTACAGAAGCGGAGTTTACCGCTAAACGCCGAATTGTACCTGGCAGTCGCTCCGTGCTGGTGCGCGGCCGGCAATCCGGACCATCGCGGTGCATCACTGCGCGTAGGCACGACGAGAAACGCAGCCTGCTCATTTCCGCAAATCGCATGACATGCGTGATGGTCCCCACGAAACCAGGCGAAGCGAGCGTCGCCGCGCGCGGTGTCGACGTCTATACTTGATTGGCGCCTGTTCTGCGCTTGACGTGCCTCTCCTTCACCCCAGCGCGCCGTGGCCAGGCGTGCTGCACTGCAAACGGAGCCGCTCCATGACTAGCGTTGCACAAGTCCTCAAATCGAAGCCGACTCAAGAGGTCTACACGATCGAGGCATCCGATTCCGTCTACAACGCCATCAAGCTGATGGCCGACAAACAGATCGGTGCATTGATCGTCAAGGAAAACGGGTCGATCGCGGGGATCGTCACCGAACGCGACTATGCGCGCAAGATCGTGCTGATGGACCGCTCGTCGAAGACGACGCCCGTGCGCGACATCATGAGCAGCGCCGTGCGCTTCGTGCGCCCGGACCAGACCACGGACGAATGCATGGCGTTGATGACGGAGCGCCGCATGCGTCACCTGCCTGTCCTGGACAACGAACAGTTGATCGGCATGGTGTCGATCGGCGACCTCGTGAAAACCATCATCGCCGAGCAGCAGTTCACCATCCAGCAGCTCGAACACTACATCCATAGCAGCTGAGCGTCGCGCCGCTGCGATGTCATTTCCGCCGCTGCGACTGCGGCGCGCCCTGCTACGCCTGCCGCGCAAGCCAGCAAAAAAAGCCCAATCCGCGAGGTTGGGCTAAGCCACCTTTCGGCGGCGGAGGTTCATGCTTTCCTTGACGACGGTGCGGCGACCTTCTCCGGTCCAGGCCGCGCCGCCGTTCATATTCTGGTTGCGCGCTTCATACCTGCATCGAACGCGCGCGCGCCGGACCGTGAACACTGCGGCCCGGCTTGTACTCCGGAATCAATGACCGAAGTAGACGTCTTGCGCCGGGTTCAGCGTCTTGGCCGCGCCCGATTGCGACGAACCGTTCGTCGATGCGCCGTAGCCGGTATCGGCAACAGGCGCTTGCGCTACTGCGCCGTTTTGCGCCTGAACGCGCGCTTCGGCAGCCTGGATGTCGGCCGGATAGGTCGAATCGACAGCCGTTGCCGGGTTGTAGCCTGCCTTTTCCAGCTGGACCAGTTCGGCGCGGACTTGCGCGCGGGTCACGGGCTGGTTCGACTGGGCGAACGAGACGGCGGGGACAGCGAGAACAGCAGCGATGACAGCAGCCTTGATGAGCGATTTCATGATAACTACCTCCGAAAGTTGTTTTGTCAGCCGCTTCACACAACCGTGTGTGAAGCCAGTGAGATCAGTGTAGCCATCGGCACACCAAGGGAAAACCCCTATTCCGGAGATACTTAATTGCGCTGAATGAAAGAGTCCGGTCGCTTTGCAAGCCGGATGTCAACTGGAGCGTGGTAAGACGTAATAATGTCGGGGTGGATCGGCGTATCTCACTATGTGGCAAACGCGATGGATGCCACACGTATGGACGGGTTGGACGCGCTGCCCAGGACTCAGGTCAGCATGCAACGTTACGTGGACGGCGCCCCCTCACCGGGCGGCAGAGCCTCAGCCGACAGCAGCTTACGTGGCCCGCTGACAAACGGACTGCCGGGCACATAGAAGCGCAGCAGCCGATGCATCTCCCGCGCGATGCCGATGCGCGTCGTCACCGCGACAGGCGTGCGCGCCTTGCCCGTCGCGCCAAGCCATAGCCCGCGCCCGGTGCAAAGGTCGGCACCGTCGAAGCTGAGATCGATGCCGAGCGCGAGCGCCAGCCGCCCCGGGCCGCGCGCGAGATCGCGCAGCTTCGCGTCCGGCCGGCGCGCCTGCATCCATTCGATGCCCTCCACCGGCTCCAGCGCGCGAATCAATACGGCGGCGCCCGTGCCATCGGGCTCGCTGACCACGTTGATCACGTTGTAGATGCCGTAGGTGAGCCGAACATAAGCATGGCCGTGTTCGAGGAACATCGAGCCGTTGTACGCGCGCCGCCCCGGATACGCATGATTGGTCGAATCGCCGACGGGATACGCCTCGGTCTCGACGATCCGCCCCGCAACCCGACCTTCGGCCAGGTCGCGGACCAGGTATTTACCCAACAGGAAGCGCGCGAGGTCAACCGTATCGATGGGTAGATCGTTGCGGTGTAGAGGAACGAGGGAAAGCGTCGTCTTCGTCATGCGATGAAGCGCCGGGATTAGATGCCGTCGTCCGCGTGAGCCACGCAGTTTGCAGCATGATGACGCGCGGCGCGGTTCGATGCACGGCGCAAGTCGAATGGCACCAGCGGCATCGATCCGTTGTAGCAATGCCGCATCCGGACGACCCTCATCTTCACCATGGAACCAATTGAGGTATCGTTACTGTCCGGCTAGCCGCATCGGCGACTCGGGCAGGCCCGTCCGGTCGGCCAGCCGCGCGGCGTATGGACAATCCGCAACCGTTTTCATCCAGAAGCAAAGAAGTGGTAGTGCAGTGGTATCACGCGTGAAGCGTCCGCTTGCCGGGCGCGTTTCAGGCGCGACACCGTCGCAAATCATGACAACAGGAGAAAGTGAATGAAGGCGATTCAGGCAATCAAGATGGCAGCTGGCGCACTCGTGGTGCTCGCGTCGATCAACGCATACGCGCAGGCAAGCGATGCTGACATGACCGCTCAGCCGAGCGCCAAGCAGACCGCCAAGGCAGCCAAGTCGGCTGACCGCGCGCTGTCGCGCAAGGTTCGCGGCGCACTGGCGAAGGCAAAGGACCTCAGCGTTTCCAATATCACGGTTCGCGCACGTAGCGGTGCTGTGACGCTGCAGGGCTCGGTGCCGGAGCAGCCGCAAGTCGACAAGGCGACGGAAGTCGCGCAAGGCGTGGCAGGCGTGACTTCGGTGAAGAACGCGCTGACGATCCGCCCGGTCGGCCAGTAAACCTCGCATCGCCTGATGGCGCCCGCATGCGGGCGCCCGATTGCAGAACGCACCGCTCTTCGTCGCGAAGAGCGGTGTTTTTCTTTGCAGCGCGCATTTTTGTGGTTCCGTCACACCGCCGGCCTGGCAGGCTGGTTTAATCTCACGGCTATGCGAGCCGCCCGTCAGCCGATGTAGCGGCGTCCTGTCGCGAACTACACACCAACAACAGACGGACTGAACACATGGCATCGACATCGCCCATATTGCCCCGCTGGACGGTCGCAGCGCCCTTCATCGCGTGGATCGTGCTGGGCGCCGCCTACGCGCTGCCCGGCAACGGCCTGCTGACGGCCCTCGCCGCGCTCGCGCTGGCGGGCTCGGTGTTCGCGGGCGTGCATCACGCGGAAGTGGTCGCGCATCGCGTCGGCGAGCCGTTCGGCACGCTGGTGCTGGCCGTGGCCGTGACGGTGATCGAAGTAGCGCTGATCGTATCGGTGATGCTGTCGGCCGGGCCGGAAAAGGCGGGGCTGGCGCGCGACACCGTTTTCGCCGCCGTCATGATCGTATGCAACGGGATCGTCGGGATCTGCCTGCTGGTGGGCGGATTGCGCCATCGCGAGCAGGACTTCCAGATTCGCGGCGCGAGCGCGGCGCTGGCCGTGCTCGCGTCGCTGTCCGTGCTGTCGCTGGTGATGCCCAACTACACGAGCATCAAACTCGGCCCGGCGCTCAGCGATTCGCAGCTGGCGTTCGCGGGGGTGTCGTCGCTGGTGCTGTACGGCGTGTTCGTGTTTGTGCAGACCGTGCGTCACCGCGACTACTTTCTCACCGAAGCCCATGCCGCCAACGAAGACGCGCACGCCGCCCCGCCCAGTTCGCGCGTCGCGCTGACGAGCGGCGTGTTACTGGTGGTGAGTCTCGTCGCCGTCGTGCTGCTAGCCAAGGTGCTATCGCCCGTCGTCGAGCGCGCGGTGCTCGAAGCGGGCGCGCCAGAAGCCGTGGTCGGTATCGTGATCGCGGCGCTCGTGCTGCTGCCCGAAGGCCTCGCCGCCGTGCGCGCGGCACGCGCCGACCGTCTGCAGACCAGCCTCAACCTCGCGCTCGGCTCGGCGCTCGCGAGCATCGGCTTGACCATCCCCACGGTCGCGCTGGTGTTCATCTGGACGGGCCGCCCGCTGGTGCTCGGCATCGACGGTAAGGACACGGTGCTGCTCATCCTGACGCTTCTGATCAGCACGCTGACGCTCGGCACCGGGCGCACGACGATCCTGCAAGGCGCCGTGCACCTGTCGCTGTTCGCCGCGTATCTGTTTCTCTCGTTCGCGCCCTGAGCGCCGCTCACTGCGCCCAGTGCCGGTCGATCCAGTCGCGAAACAGATTGACCTTCTGCTGATGCGCGACGCTGTCCGGGTACACGAAGTAGTAGCGCGCGCCCGTCGTGAGCACGGTGTCGAACGGCCGCACGAGCCGTTGCGCGGCCACGTCCTCGTCGATCAGCGCGAGATCGCTGATCGCCACGCCGAAGCCTTGTAGCGCCGCGTTCGTGGCGAGGTCGAGCGTATCGAAGCTCGGACCGTGGTTCGCGTCGACATCGCGTGCATCCACGTATTCGAGCCACATTTTCCAGTCGCGATGATCGCGCGTCGGGTGCAGCAGCGTGTGGCGCGAGAGATCGGCGGCCTTGCCAAGCGGCTTGTCGTGCAGCAACTGGGGCGCGCAGACGGGCGTGAGGCGCTCCTCGAAGAGCGGCACCGCCTGCACGTCCGCGCCCGCTGACGTGCCGTAGACGATCGCGGCATCGAACGGCTCGACCTGGAAGTCGACGTCGTGCTGCCAGGTCGTCGTGATCTGCACGTGCAGGTCCGGATACTCGGCCTGGAACTGCATGATTTTGGGCAGTATCCAGCGCATCACGCAGGTCGGCACTTTGAGCGCGAGATCGGTGCGCTGGCGCGTGAGGCGCAGCGAAATCTCTTCGATG
Source organism: Paraburkholderia hospita (assembly GCF_002902965.1). Classification (GTDB taxonomy): domain Bacteria; phylum Pseudomonadota; class Gammaproteobacteria; order Burkholderiales; family Burkholderiaceae; genus Paraburkholderia; species Paraburkholderia hospita. Next base: position 1,859,384 of record NZ_CP026106.1, read on the forward strand.
CGCGCAAAGCTCTCCTTGACGGCGGGCAGCAACAGCTCGCCTTCCGCCGTCAGCGTCAGGCCTTTCGCGTGGCGCTTGAAGAGCGGGAACTGATAGTAGTCCTCGAGCGCGAGAATCTGCCGGCTCACGGCACCTTGGGTCAGGCACAGATGCTCCGCCGCGCGCGTGAAGCTGCGATGGCGCGCCACGGTCTCGAAGATCTGCAAAGCGTTCAGGGGCGGAAGTCGTCGCATGAGGGTGGATCGCATCAGGAAAATTCATCGCGCGTGCCGCCTGGTTGCGCGGTCACACGCGTGACAATCCCAAAGCATACGCGATCCAAAATTCCCCGGATCCTGCCGCCATGCGTTAGGCTCATGCGCGATCGTTGCCGGGAGAACCCTTACGGCATGAGCGTAATGCATGGCTTCCATGCGCAGATTTCGGTTGTTCCAGGTTTTTTGCATACCTAGAGTGGCTTTCACCATTGTCTCAACATTCAAAAAGGACGCACCGATGACCACCGCCGCTCTCCTTCGCCGCCGCTTCAGCCATGCGTTCGCCTCGCTCGCCTTCGCGGGCGCCGCGCTGTCGGCGTTCGCGCCGCTCGCGCATGCGGACGCGCTCGACACGATCACGAAGGCGGGCGTCGTGCGCGTCGGCGTGTTCATGGACTATCCGCCGTTCGGCTCGATTGGCCCGGACATGAAGCCGCAAGGCTATGACATCGACGTCGCGAACCTGATCGGCAAGTCGCTTGGCGTCAAGGTGGAGCTGGTGGCCGTGACGGGCGACAACCGCATGGCCTATCTCGCCGACCACAAGGCGGACATGCTGCTCTCCGTCGGCCAGACGCCCGAGCGCGAGAAGGTAATCGACTTCTCGCAGCCTTACGCGCCCTACTACCTCGCCGTGTTCGGACCGAAGTCGCTGAAGGTGAAGGACGCGAACGATCTCGCGGGCAAGAGCATTTCGGTTGCGCGCGGCACGCTGGAGGACCTGAGCGTGACGAAGATCGCGCCACCGTCGGCGAACATCAAACGTTTCGACGATCCGAACGGCGCTATTTCTGCATTTCTTTCTGGTCAGGTACAGTTGATGGTCGTCGGTAACGATGTGGGCGCGACGATACTCGCGCGCCATCCCGCCAATGACCCGGAGCAGAAGTTCTCGCTGTTCAGTTCGCCCGACCACGTCGGCCTGAACAAGAACGAGCCGCGCCTCTTGAAGAAAGTCGACGAGACCATCGCACGTTCCCGCAAGGACGGCACGATGAACGCGATTTCGCAGAAGTGGCTGCGCGCGCCGCTGCCGGAAAACCTCTAAGTCTTTCTTTCGATCAGCCGATGTCACGATGAGCCGCATGCGATGAGTTATACGTTCGATTTCAGCAGTTTCGACATGTATGCGGGGATGCTCGTGAGTGGCGTCGGCGTGACGCTCGGGCTGACGGCAGTATCGACGGTGCTGGGTGGGCTGGTCGGCATTGGTGGCGCGGTGGTGGCCTCGTCCGGGCCGAAATGGGCACGCGGGCTGATCGCGGCGTATGTCGAGGTGATCCGCAACACGCCGTTTCTGGTGCAGTTGTTCTTCGTGTTCTTCGGGCTGCCCAGCCTCGGCATTCATATCGACGAAATCCAGGCCGCCATATTCGCGATGACGGTCAACCTCGGTGCATACGCAATCGAAATCGTGCGCGCCGGCATTGACTCGATTCCGCGTGGACAGATTCAGGCGGCGCAGGCGCTTGGGCTTCAGCAACGGCAGGTGTTCCGACATGTCGTGTTGCCGCAAGCCGTGGCCAATGTGTTTCCGGCGTTGTTGAGCCAGGTGTTGATCGTGATGCTTGGCTCGGCGGTCGTGTCGCAGATCTCGGTGCCCGATCTGACTTACGCGGCGAACTATATCCAGTCGCGCAACTTCCGTTCGTTCGAGGCGTACTTGATTATTACCGCGACGTATCTGGTGCTGTCGGTCGTGTTGCGGCAAGTGCTGAACCGGCTCGGCAAGGGCCTTTTCGCGGGACGTGCAGCGCGGTCTTCTGATGCTCCGCGCGGGTTGTTGCGCACGCTCTTCGCCATTCGCGGCGCACGCACCGCATCGACGACGGAGCGCTCGTCATGATCGAATTTACGCTTTGGGATATTGCGCGCAATCTGCTGCTCGCGGCGCGGTGGACGGTGTTGTTGTCGTTGATTGCGTTTGTTGGGGGCGGGGTTGTTGGGTTGGTGTTGCTCGCCATGCGCGTGTCGCCTTTGCCCTGGCTCAGGCGTGTTGTCGTGCTTTATGTGGAGTTGTTTCAGGGCACGCCGTTGCTGATGCAGCTGTTTCTCGCGTTTTTTGGGTTGCCGTTGATGGGGGTTGATGTGTCGCCCTGGGTCGCGGCTACTGTTACTTTGACGCTTTATACGAGTGCGTATCTTGCGGATATCTGGCGTGGCTGTGTCGAAGCGGTGCCTCGTGGGCAGTGGGCCGCAGGCGCGAGTCTCGGGATGACGTTTTCTCAGCAGTTGCGGTTTATTGTCTGGCCGCAGGCCTTGAAGATTGCTGTTGCGCCGACTGTTGGGTTTCTTGTGCAGGTTGTTAAGAGCACGGCTCTGACTTCTATTATCGGGTTCACCGAGTTGACCAAGACCGGGACCATGATTACTAATGCAGCGTTCAGGCCGTTTCCCATTTATGGCATGGTCGCACTGCTGTACTTTGCGATGTGTTTTCCACTTACGTGGTATGCGCGGGTTTTGGAGCGGCGGCAGAAGATCGCGCAGCAGCGTTAGTGGTTTTTGTCTGCGACGCTGGGTGGTCGGTTTGTCTTTGTGCTGGCATCCGTGTTATGCCTTCGCGGCGCGATCGGTTTGGTTGTTCTAGCCTTTGCGCTGGCATCCGCGCTTTGCCTTCGCGCTTCAAGCGTCGCCCCTGTGCGGGGCGGCACCTACTTTTCTTTGCCGCCGCAAAGAAAAGTAGGCAAAAGAAAGCGGCTAACACCGCTAATCTTTCTTCTTGCCTGAGGGCCCCCAACCGGTCTTACGCTTCACACGGCAATCACGTGACCCATGTTCGTTGCCAACGCTCTTGCGGTGCGCCTCACCCGCTTCTCGCACCCGCGCCTCACCATGCCGTGCCAGATATTCCACGGCCGCCCAGGTGGCAAACTGTGTGTAGGCCGTAGCACTGCACACGCCTCACTTCGGACCCGATAGCGCGCGCATACCTCCATGTAAGAGCGCCAAGCTATACCACGCGACAACCTACACACAGTTTGCCACCTGGGCGGCACATACCATTCGCTGACGCCTGCCCGAGTACGGGTATCCGAAGCGGGTGAGGCGTTCATTCGAAGCGTTGGCAACGTACGCAAACAAAGACGCCGCCGTGTGAAGCGTAAGACCGTTTGGGGGCCCTCAGGCAAATACAAGAATTAGCGGTGTGAGCCGCTTTCTTTTGCCTACTTTTCTTTGCGGCGGCAAAGAAAAGTAGGTGCCGCCCCGCACAGGGGCGACGCTTGAAGCACGAAGGCAACACTCGGATGCCAGCGCAAAGGCAAACCGACCGAACGGCAACGCATAAGCCACGAAGGCACAACGCGGATGCCAGCGCAAAGACAAACCGACCACCCAGCGTCCGCCGACAAAAAAACCTTACTGCGTAGCCTTCCTAACCTTAGCCACATCCCCCGCGCCAACACCTGGCGCCCCATTATTCCATCCAGCCCGAATAAAAGTAAGCACCTCAGCGATCTGCTGATCATTCAGCACAGGCCCGTACTTGGGCATAGGATAAGCAGCAGGAACGCCACCAATCACAAGATCGCCAGTGCCATTAAGCGTGACATTGATCAACGAAGAAGCATTCTTCTCGAGCACATTAGGATTCCCCGCCAGCGGCGCCAGCATAGGCGCAAACCCACGCCCATCCACCCCATGACAATGCATGCAGAACGCCGTATAAACCCGTGCACCGGCATCATTAGCAGGCCGCGTCAGCGACACCTTAGTCGCCTTCGCGTCATACGCATAAGCCGGCCCGCCTGAGCCGCCCGCCGCCGGCAACGACTTCAGATATCGCGACATCGCAGCAACATCGACATCCGTCAGCGCCTGCGTGCTGTTGTTGATGACATCCGTCATCGAACCAAACGCCGACGCATGCTGATTCGCGCCCGTCTTCAAAAACTGCGCAACGTCCGCCTCGGACCAGCGGCCCAGACCAACGTTGTGCTCACCCGTCAGATTCGACGCGAACCAGTTGTCGATCGGGCTGCCCGACAGATACAGAGCACCACTTTCATCGAGTGCCTGCTCCTGGAACGCAATGCCACGCGGCGTATGACACGAGCCGCAGTGCCCAAGCCCCTGAATCAGATACGCACCGCGATTCCACGCGACGTCCTTACCCGTCTTGTCCTGGTACACGCCTTTCTCCAGAAAGACCATGTTCCAGAACTTCAGCGGCCAGCGCATGTTCAATGGCCACTTGATGTCCGGCTCGCGGTTTGCCTGCTTTATGGGCGCCACGCCATGCATGAAATACGTGTAAAGCGCGTGCATGTCGTCGTCGTTGACCTTCGCGTACGACGGATACGGCATCGCCGGATACAGGTTGTGGCCATCCTTCGCGATGCCCTCGCGCATCGCGCGCTTGAAGTCGTCCTCGCTGTACTGGCCAATGCCCGTCTCCGGATCAGGCGTAATGTTGGTCGAGTAGATCACGCCCATCGGCGTCATCATTTTCAGACCGCCAGTGAATGGCTTGCCGTGCGGCGTAGAGTGACACGCAATACAGTCGCCCGCCTTCGCCAGATATTCTCCACGTGTGACGAGCGCATCGTCGGCCGCGTGAGACAACGTGGGGAGCGCGAATGAAGCGGTAACGGCAGCAGCCAGCGCCAATGCCTTCAATGTCGTTTTCATCGCCGGCCCCTTATGCGTTCATCAACTGGTTGCCGACAGGCAGCTGCCGCAACCGCTTGCCCGTCGCCGCATAGATCGCGTTGGCGATCGCGGGCTGCGCCGCAGCCGTTCCCGGCTCGCCGATACCGCCCGGCGCCTCGCTGCTCTTCACGATATGCACGTCGATGGTCGGCGTTTCGTTGATGCGCAGAATCCGGTAATCAGTGAAGTTGTTCTGCTGCACGCGGCCGCGATCAATCGTGATCTCGCTGTACAGCGCTGCCGTGATCGCGAAGATAATGCCGCCCTGGATCTGCGCTTCCACCGTGTTCGGGTTGACCACCATCCCGCAATCGACGGCGCACACCACGCGATTCACCCTCACCTCGCCCTGATCGACAGTGACGTCGGCCACCATCGAAAAGAAACTGCCGAACGCATGCATCACCGACACCCCGCGGCCCTGCCCCTTCGGCAACGTGCTGCCCCAGCCCGCCGCCTGCGTCGCTACGTTCAGCACGTTCAACGCGCGCGGCGATTTGCCGAGCAAGTCGCGCCGATACTTGACGGGATCGGTCTTCGTCTGCGCCGCGAGTTCGTCGATAAAGCTCTCGACGACGAACGTGCCGCGCGTCGGACCCACGCCGCGCCAGAACGCAGTCGGTATCGCGCGCGGCTCCTGGCGCACGTAATCGATGAGCTGATTCGGCAGGTCGTATGGCAGATCGGCAGCCACTTCGACGGCATCGGGATCGACCCCGTTCTTCACGGCAGGCGGCGCAAAACGCGACAGAATCGATGAGCCGACAATGCGATGCTGCCACGCAACCGGTTTGCCGTTCGCGTCGAGCCCTGCCGAAATCTTGTCGTAGTAGTACGGGCGATACATGTCGTGCTGGATGTCTTCCTCGCGCGTCCACGTCACCTTCACGGGCACGTTCAGCTGCTTTGCCACTTTCACAGCCTGCGTGACCATGTCGAATTCGAGCCTGCGTCCGAAGCCGCCGCCGAGCAGAAAGTTGTGAACGACGATCTTGTCCGGCGGCAGCCCCGTCACCGTCGCGCCCGCATCGCGCGCCCGCGTCGGCACCTGCGTGCCGACCCAGATCTCGCAGCTATCGGGCTTCACGTGCACCGTGCAGTTGACCGGCTCCATCGTTGCGTGCGCGAGGAACGGCTGCTGATAAACGGCATCGACGCGTGTCTTCGCCTGCGAGAACGCGTTGTTCACATCGCCGTCCTTGCGCGCGACCGCACCGTTGTTCTGCGACGCCTTCTCCATGTCGTCGACGATCGTCTTCATCGACACGGTTGCGCCCGCGCCTTCGTTCCATGTGATCTTCAACGCCGACGCGCCGCGTTTCGCCGCCCACGTGTGATCGCCGATCACGGCAACGCCGTTGTCGATCTTCACGATCTGCCGCACGCCGGGAATCTTCTTCGCAGCCGTATCGTCGACGCTCGCGAGCGTCCCGCCGAATACCGGGCAATTGACGATGGCCGCGTAGACCATGTCGGGCAAACGCACGTCGAGGCCGAAGATCGCGCTGCCGTCCACTTTCTCCGGCGAATCGAGACGCTTCGCCGGCGTGCCGATCAGCTTGAAGTCTTTCGGATCCTTCAGCGACACGTTCTGCGGCACGGGCAGCTTCGCGGCGGCATCGACGAGTTGGCCGTAGGCGATGCTGCGCTTCGTGTCTGCATGAATCACCTGGCCGTTCTCGGCATGGCACGACGCCGGGTCCACCTGCCACTGCTGCGCGGCCGCGTTGATCAGCAGCACACGCGTGGTCGCGCCCGCGCGCCGCATCGGTTCCCACGCATAGCGGATCGACGTCGAGCCGCCCGTCAGCTGGCCGCCGAGCAGCGGGTCCGTGAAGCGCGTTTCGTCGGGCGGCGCATGGTCGATCGTTACGCTGTCGAGCGGCACTTCGAGTTCTTCCGCGATCAGCATCGGGATCGACGTGTACACGCCTTGCCCCATCTCGACCTTCGGGATGATCAGCGTGACCTTGCCTGCCGTGTCGATCTGCACGAAAGCGTTCGGCGCGAGCACGCCGCTTTGCGGTGTCTCGACACCATCGCCGCCGATCACGGACTTGCGCACATCGCCCTGGCTTTGCGCAGGCATGCTAAAGCCGAGCATCAGGCCGCCGCCCGCCATCGCAGCGACACTCGCACTGAATTTCAAAAACGCACGGCGTGTGACTCGCGCGGCATCATCGTCGCGCGGCTTGCCGTTTTGTGCATCGAGCAATCCTTGCGACATGTCACGCCTCCTTCGCTGCCTGCTTCACAGCAGCGCGGATGCGGTTGTACGTGCCGCAGCGGCAGATATTGCCCGCCATCGCCGCGTCGATGTCGGCGTCGCTCGGGTTCGGGTTCTGCGCGAGCAGCGAAGCCGCCTGCATCACCTGTCCGGACTGACAGTAGCCGCATTGCACGACGTCGAGGTGCCGCCATGCCGCCTGCACTTTCTTGCCCGCGGGCGTGTCGCCGACGGCTTCGATCGTCGTGATCTTCTTGTCACCGACGGCCGCGATTGGCAGCACGCACGAGCGCACGGCCACGCCATCCAGATGCACGGTGCAGGCGCCGCATTGCGCGATGCCGCAGCCGAACTTCGTTCCCGTGAGACCGACGATATCGCGCAGCGCCCAGAGCACGGGCATGTCGGGCGGCGCGTCGATGGTATGAGACTGGCCGTTGATGTTCAGCGTTGCCATGAGCGTATCCGTAAGTGGGGGTTTTTGTTTATCCGCCGACGCCCAACAAAATCCGGTCGACAACCGCGCTTTGTTAGACGTGGCGTGCTAATCACGCGGGGCCGGCGAGTGCATACGCATTGCGTCGATTCGTTGCGCATGCACGTTCGGGGATCGGCTCGACTGATTGTAGAAGGACGTTAAAAAACGTGCGTGCGAAGTGCCTGCGGCGGTCCGGGACAATCGCGGGCCGCGCAGGTGTGCTTGCTGAAAGGAGAGGAAGGAAGCAACGCGGTCACCGCGTTGCTTCTTCAGAGAACGCGCTCAGTCGTTCACAGGAAGGTACGACGACCGGACGGGCGACGGCGGGAACATGCTCAGGCCCGTCTGCTTCGTAAATGCATATCGCACGTAGACGGCCGCGACGAACTCGCGGTACTGATAGGCGTTGCCGAACGACGCCGCCGCGCCCACGGCAAGTTGCGGCGCGAGCTGGTATTCGCCAACCGCATCGATCGAGTACGACACACCCGTCTTGCTTTGGCCTGGATAGACGGCGTCCGGATCGACAACCGTCGAACCCGCTGCCGCGTTCGCAACCCGGGCGGCGTTGGCTGCCGCGCTCTGATAGGTGCTGTTCGTCGGGAAGTAGTCGGACGCATCCTGACGATAGTGCTGCACGCCGATCGACGCTTTCAGATCATAGGTGAATGGACCGTTGCGGCCGGTGTACTCGATCGGCAGATTCAGAATCGCATATTGCTGCGGGCTGAAATACCCGCCCTGGCCGAACGTGAAGTACGAGAGGTTCTTGTCATAGTGCATCAGCGTCGCATTGACGCCGACCGTCAGCGTCTGGTCCGCGTCTTTCACGAGCCGCGTATAGACGCCGCCACCGCCTTTCACGGCATTGTTCGACGCGACGTTACGGCCCGCCAGATAGTCCCATGACGCATTCGCGTAAAGGCCATTCGTGCCATCGTCCCAGCCGACGTCGCCACGCAACCCGTTCGACGTCACGCCACCCCATTCGAGGTCCATCGCCGTATCGTGCGCGCCCGCGTAGGACACGAGACTGTCGGTGACCGCGCGGCGCGCGCCCGTCAATTTATACGACACCTTGTCGGCGATGTTGCCGCGATACTGCAGTCCACCCACGATGTTCTGCTCGCGGAAACCCCACGGGGTCGCCCCGATATCCGCCTTCAGTCCGCGCCACTCATAGCCGACATCCGCGCCGACGCCACTCGCCGTCTGCGAACCGGGCAGCACCGTGCTGGTGCCGAAAGCCTGAGACGAACCGAAACGCGACAGCGTGTTCACGCTGTTGCTCGGCGTGCCCGCATCGAGGCTGACGGGCGTGACCTCGATGGTCACGTGGCCGTCGCCCGCGCGGATGCGGCCTTGCAGCGGCGCTTCGATATCGGTCAGATTCGACAGGCCGTTTTCGCCGTCGCGATTGCGGAACTGGATGCCGCCACTCACCGTGCTGGTCTGCTCGCGGTTGATCTGCGCGAGTTCTTCCTCGACGGTCAGCGGCTGCGGCTGCGCCGGCTTCGGATATTGCCGGTTCTGCTCGTCCTGCATCTGCGTGTTGCGTGTTGGATAAGGCGCGGGCGGTTGCGGAACGTACGGCACGAGTCCGTAGCCCTGGTTCGTGTAGCCCTGCTGCGCATACGCCTGCTGCGGAGGTTGCGGCTGGTAAGGCTGCTGATACGCCTGCTGCTGCGGGTACGGCTGTTGCGCGTATGTGCGCTGCTGCGGATACGGCTGTTGTGGATAAGGTTGCTGCGGATAAGCCTGCTGCTGCGGATAAGGTTGCGCGTAACCCTGTTGCGGTGCGCCGCCCGGCGGATAGCCGCCCTGCTGCTGCGCATACGCCGCATTGTTGTTCGTCGTACGCGCGTTCTTCGTCGTCCGTTTCTTCGACGCCGGCTGCGCGTTCATTCCCTGTGTCGCCTGCGCCTGCGCGGCGGCCTGCGACTGAGGCGACATCGGCCACGGTGTGCTGATGTCAGCCGGTTGCGCGTACACCGGTTGCTGATATTGCTGCGGATAAGGCTGCTGGTACGTTTGCGCCGGCGGCGCATACGTGCCCTGCTGTGCATAGCCTTGCGCCGGATACGCCTGGCCCGGCGCAAGCCCGCCGCCCGATTGCGACGAACCGTATTGATCGGGGCCGTAGCCGTCTTCGTCCGGCGTTCCGTTGCCCGTCACTGCGGCTTGCGGCGCGAGCGTTTCCAGCGAGTTGATCTGCGAGGCCGGCTGCGGCTGCGGCGCGACGTACGGCGCATAAGGCGCGCTGACCGGCTGCGTCGGCGGAATATAGACAGGCATGGCTGGCATCGGAGGCGGTTGGGTCGTGAGACCGGTATTCTGCGTGGGGAACGGCACACTGTTCGACGCATCCGCCGACGCCGGGTTCGCAAAAGGATTCGTGCCAGGCAACGGAATCGGCCCTCTCGGGCGCAACGGCACATCCCAGCCGCTCGGCACGGACTGACCATTGGCGCCCGCCGCCGTCGCGCCAGGACGCGCAAGCGGCGCGTTCTGCGCAATGAGCGAGCGCTGGAAATACTGCGCGGCCAGACTGTTCTTGCCCTGCGCACGGTACATGCGCCCCATCGCGGCGAGCGCATCCGGATTGTTCGGCGCGATGCGCAACGCCTGCTTCAACGTCGATTCGGCGAAGTCGAACTTGCGGATCTGCGTCGCCGCGCCCGCCGCGTTGAGCAGCAGGCCCATGTCGGTCGGATTCTGCGCGAGCGCGAGGCGATACGTCGCGAGCGCATTCGCGTTGTCGTTATTCGCGGTGTACAGACGCGCGAGCGCCGCGAGAATATCGGGATCGTTCGGCCGCGCGGCAAGCCACGGCGACAGCACGTCGAACGCGCTCGCCAGGTCGTTCGCCTGACGCAGCGCATCCGTGCGCCGCACGACGATCGCCACGTTGATCTTCTCGAAGTCGCTGCGTTGCTGGCCCGTCAACTGCATCGATGCGAGCCGCCGCATCACCTCGCCCAGTTCGATGTCCTGGCCCGCGTTCAGCAGAATGCCCGCGTCGGTGAGCAGCAGCCCCGGATCGTTCGGCGCACGCGCGACGGCGCTGCGCACCATCATCAGCGCGCGCGGCGTGTCGCCCGTGTTCACATAGGCCGACGCGATCGCGCCGATCAGCTCGGCATTCGTGCCCGCAACGGGTTCCGCATTCTGCAGCAATCCGCGCGCCTGCGCGACGCGCCCGCTCTTCGCGAGCGCCACCGCTTCGTCGCACTGCTGATGAACCCACAGCCGATGCTGCAGCACCGCCATCGCATCGGTGCGTTTGTTGAGCGGGATGTGTTCGAGTTGCGACAGACCGTAGCGCCAGTCCTGCATGTCCGCCGCGAGCAGCGCGCTCGCATAGAACGCGTCGGGCATGTCCGGATGCAGCGCGATCAGGCCATCCATGATGCTTTTCGCATTGGCATACGCGCCCTGCTTCGCGTAGATGCGCGCGAGGTCGAGCCGCAGCCACGGATCGTCGGGATTGCTCAGCAGCGCGTCTTCAAACAGGCTGCGCGCATTGCCCAGATCGCCGCGCGCTTCGGCGGCACGCGCCTGCGCCGCTTGCGCTTCGCCGCGCAGACGGTCCGCGCCGCCCACTTTCTTGCGCTGCTCGTCCGTCAGCTGGTTCGCGAAGCTGAGCGCTTCGTCGCCGCGTCCCTGCGCGGCGAGCGCGCCGACGAGGCCACGTATCGCATCGGGATTGTCAGCCTGGCGGCGCAACGCCATCCGGAACGCCGCTTCCGCGCCGCGCGGGTCGCCGCTTTGCATCAGCAGATCGCCGAGCGCGGTTTGCGCCGTGACGTCGCCGGGACTCACGGCAATCGCTTTCTCGAACGACGCCTTCGCTTGCGCGAGATTGCCGTTGCTCTGCTCGCCGAGACCTTCGCTCGTGTACATCCAGTAGGTCGCGCTATTGAGCGCCTCGCGCCAGCGCGCCGCACCGCCCGCCTGCGATGCGCGCAGCAGATAATCGCGCGCCTGTGCAAACTGCTCTTGCTTGAGGAGCGCGACGCCCATGCCGCCGAGCGCGTCGCCGTCGTTCGGCGCACTGGCGAGCACCGACGTGAATCGCACCTTCGCCGTCACGAGATCGCCGCGATCCAGCGCTGCGAAGCCTTCAGCGATCGTGCGGCCGCGCGAGTCGGCGCCCGCGTTCTGTTGCGCGCGCTCGCTTGCGCGCCGGTCTTGTTCCGCAATCGAGTCGGCGCGTGCCTTGACGGCGGCATCATCGGGGACGACAGACAGATACGCCTGAAAGAGCGGCGCATCGGATGCGCGCACGCCAAGCCACAACAGCGCCTGGCGCCAGGCCGCCTTCGCCTGCGCGCCGACCACGGAATCCTTCGACAACTGCGCAAGCTGCTCGATGCCCTCGCGCCGATTCGCTTCGCGATACGTCAGATGCTGCGCATAGGCGAGCGCGAAGCGCGGATCGTCGGGATGCTCGCGCGCCAGCTGCTCCAGCCCGCGACGTGCCTCTTCCCAACCTTGCGGCGACGAACCGAGCGTCTGGTAGTACTCCAGCGCGAGCTGCGGATTGGTCGGCTTCGAGCCGAGCGCCTGCCGGTAAGCCTGCGCCGCCGACGCCTGCTGCCCGGCCTGCGCGAGACGCCGCGCGTCGTTGACGGCCTGATCGGTCGGGCTCGACTGACCGAGACGCCGTGCGAGTTCGTCGATGTTCGGATAGTTCGGCGCGGCCTGGCGCAAGCGCGCGAGATACTGCTGCGCACCCGCGCCGTCCTTGCGGTCGGCCATCACGATGCCCATGCCGTACAGCGCGTCGGGCTGCTTCGGATCGATGCGCAACACCTTCAGCCATGCCTGCTCGGCGAGATCGCCGCGCTTGTGGGACTGCCAGTACTTGCCCTGATCGATCAGGACGCTCATCGGGTCGTTCGGCTGCGCCTGCGCGAATGCCGACGCCGCCGCGCCCGCGCCGAGCGTGAGTGCGACGCCGATCACGAGCGCGCGTTGGCGGATTGGCATGAGTTCTCCCAACGCGGCACGAGACGGCCGTTTTCATCGAAGCGGTAGCGGCCGTCTGCGGACCCTGTACCGAAGAGCATCAACACCTCGTCGTAATAGACAGGCTGGTTTTGAGTGGCCTGGCCTGCGCCTGGCGCGGGCGCGGGTGTCGGTGTGGCGAGCGAGGCCAGATGCGTTTGCGCGAGCCCCGCCGCGCGCGTGTCGCCGAGCGCGCGGAAATACGGCAGCAGCGCGCCCCAGAAACCGATCGGGCCTTCGCCGCTCGCGTTGCCCGTGGTCGTCGCGACCTTCTCGGGCGGCACGCCCGTTTGCGCGATCCGGTCGCGCATGCCGTGCAATGCGGCGAGCCACGGCTTCGCGAGTGGATCGGCGGGCGCAGTCAGGCCTGCCCACAGATAGACGCGAATCGCGTCGTAGCTGCCCACGTCGCCCTTTTGCGGATCGACGATGAATTGGCCATCGCGCTGCCCGTCACGATAAGCGGCCCAGTCCGGCGCGAAGCCCAGCGGCGCAGTCGTCTTGACGAGCTTGAACGCATTGTCCGCGACGCGCGCCCACGGCCCGTTCGGCGACTGCGCGGCGAGCGCGCGCAGTAGCGGCAACGGCAGATAGCTCGGATTCAGGCGCGTCGTGCCGCCGTTGCGGAAGCCTTGCGGACCGGGCAGCAGCATCGGACCGAGGCCGCGCAGATCGGCGACTTCCTGCTTCTCGATTTGCGTGACGAGCGCATACGCGAGCTTCGTGTACGCCGGCTCATGCCACAGACGGCCCGCCTCGAACAGATCGTAGGCAATCCACAGGTCCGAGTCCGCCGCCGAGTTCGGGTCGAGCACGCCATACGCGCCATCCGGCTTCTTGCCCCACTGCCACGAAGGCAGCTTCACGTCGTCGCCGTCGAAACGTCCCGCCGACAGATTCGCGCGCGTCCAGCGCAACACGCGCTCGAAGGTCGCGCGGTCGTTCGCGACGAGCGCGAAGAACATGCCGTAGGACTGGCCTTCCGACGTGGTCTGCTGCGTGGGCGTCGAGAAATCGACAACGCGTCCGTCCTGCTGCACGAAGCGCGACACGAACGCGCGATATGCGGACCAGTCGTCGCACGTCGCGGCTTGCACGTGGCCCGTCATGCCAACCATGACAACCGCGCACGCGAGCGCGGCGTGCCATGGGCGTGAGAGAAACGACGCCTGCATGTCAATCCTTCAGCCGGCGCGCAGCGACCGCGCGCAACAGCCGGTAGAACACAGCCGCGATGATCAGCGCCGCGATCAGCCCGGCGAGCAGCAACAGCAGCGGATGCACGGACAACGCCCAACGCATGTACTCGACGGGCGACAGGTGGCCGACGTAATACACGTCGCCGTTCGACACCACTTCGAGCGTTCTGCCGCGCACCACGGTCAAACCGCCCTGGATCGACTGGACGAGATCGGCGTCGAGCATCGCGTTGGTCAGATCAGTGTCCGACTGCCCGGGCGCCGAGATCAGCGCGACTACGCTACGGCCTTTTTCGAGCGGCGACTGGAAGCCGGTGATGATCGCGTCGCCCGACGAATTCACCAGCGACAAGTCCGCGCGCCCCGCCGTACGCACGCCGCCGCGATCGCCGTGCCACCAGTTGGCGATGCGGAACGACACGTTCGAGAACTGCATGCGGCGCGAGTCGTCGGCGGCGGAGAACGGCATGTCCTTTTCCCATGTCGTCAGCAACGGCTGCTGGCCGGGCGCGCCGATCAGGAGCAGGTCCTTGTCGGCGAGACGCTCCACGTCGGCAGCCGTCGCGACGGTCACGGCTGTGACGGGATACGCCGTCGACGCGCCCATGCGTCCCATCACCGTCAGATACAGGCTGTAGTCGCTCGGGTTCGCGTTCACGGGCAGGATCACGGCCGTCTGCGACAGGTCGGCGAGCTTCGTGAACGGCCAGCCGCTGTTTGCGAACGCGGCCAGATCGGGCAGCGCCATGTAGTGCGGGAACGATGACAGATCGATGGTCGAATCGGGATCGATCTCGCCGCGCACGTTGTCGAGCACCTGCCCCTGGCATTCGCCCGTCTTCGGCATGTCGTAATAGAAGTGGAAGCGCAACTGCGCCTGCGACGCGAGCAGATGCGGCGGAATGTAGATCTCTTTCGACGCGGGCGCCGTGTGGTCGGGCAGCATCCGGTTCAGATAGCGGCCGAGATCGAGCATCGACGACGACTGCGCGGGAATCCGCAGCGCCTGCACGAAGTTGTTGTTGACGCTGATGTTGAGCGTCGAACGGTCCGGCGCGGGGCGCACGGTGAATCGGTAGCGCAGGTCGATGGGTACGCCCTTGGTGCGCCACGTGAACAGATCGGGCGCGACGCGCAGATCCACGCGCACGACGTCGCCGTTATAGCCTCGCACGGACAGATCCTTCGGCACGGCCAGTTCGCCGAAGCGCACCGGGCGATCGGTCGGCAGCCAGCCTGGCGCGTCATACGGCTGACGCGCGCGCGGGGCGTCGACGTGCGTGATGGTCTGCACGGTACCCGACAGTGCCGCCTCGCCGAGCGACAGCGCGTTCGCCGCAATCTTCAGCTCGCGCGCGTCGCGGCCCAGCACGAGCAGCAGCTTGCCGTGCGCGGGCGCTTCGCGATCCACGACCGCGAGCATTGGCCCGTTGATGGCGGGCAGCGTGACGCCCGCAGGCCGTTCGTCGTTGGTCGCGAACACGACGGCATTGCCCGACAGCGGCGCATTGTCGAGTTGCGCGGGAAACAGCGCGCCCCGATAGCCGGCCAGCGAGCCGAACCACGACGCGACCGCGCCCGCCGCTTCGAGCGCTTGCGGCGAAGGCTTGGCGGCGAACACGAACGGCAGTTCGAGGCGGCGGATGTCGCGCCGGTCGAAGAACGGCAGCGGCAGCGCGCCGAGATCAGGCTTGGCTGTAAGCGACGCGAACGTCAGATCGAGCGTGCTCGCGTTGCTAACGGTCGCCCATAGCGCGCTGCTCGCCGGGTCTTCACAGCCCTGCGTGTAATGGCCGATCAGCTGGACGTTCAGGTGATTGAACTCGGTGATCAGGCGCGGCTCGAGCGGAATATCGCGCGCGAGCAGCGTGCCCGCCTGCTCGCGCGGCAACGGCAGCGTCGCCGCGACTTCGCCGTTCACGAGCACTTTCAGGTGCGACAGGTTCGACAGCAGCGACGGCGAGTAGCTATAGATCAGATGCAGGTTCGAGCCCGTCACGACTTCATCGGCGCGCACCGAGAACGGCACGCCGTTCTGGCCGTCGACGCCGCGCAGTTGCAGCGGATCGAGCGCGCCCAGCTGCGCGAACGTGAAGGTCTGACGGCGTCCGCCCGACACGGCTGTGCCGTTGTCGGCCGTGGTCGGCATCGTGTCGCGGCCGCCGCGCACGACGGCAAAGGGTTGCGGCGCCGGCTCGGCGAACGCGGGCTGCTGCCCCGCGCGCGGATCGACGGGCTTCGCGGACGGCAGCGGCGGCAAGCCGTTGTTAGCGGGCGCGGACGGCACGAGCGGCGTCGTGCCGGGCGTCGTTCCCGGCTTCGCCGCGAGTTCGGCGCGCGTGGCGGGAATCGCGCCCGGTGAGGTGGAAGGCGCGGCATCGGATGCGGCCTGCACGGTCGGCAGCGTCATCGCAAACAGCAACGCGGCCAGCGTCGCGCGCAGCGGCAAGCGCAAGCCGTTGCGCGTCAGCGAACGCACGGTTCGACGCAAACCCGCCCGCTTCGTCGCTGAACGAGCGGCGTCGTATCGCAAGATCCCCATACGTTATTTTCCATTCTTCGTGTCGTTTGCTGCGGTCTTGCGTCTACCGCTCCATGTGCGCAGGTCGGCGTACAGATGTTCGAACAGCCCGCCGATGCCGCCCAGTCCAACGCGCATCACATGCGACAGGCTCCTGAGCGGCGTGTCGACTTCGCGCCCTTCCGCCCAGCCGGTCCATGCGTCGGCGCGGGCGAATGTGCTTTGCACGAAGTCGAGTTCCTGCTCGCGCGTCATCGGCGCGAACTTCAGGCCGACGCGGCCCGGCACCGAGTACGTGACGTCGGCGGGAAACACGAACTCTTCGTGGCCGCGAAACAGCGACACGACCACGCTTTCATGCAGCGGTACCTGGATGGCGGCAGGCAGTTGCAGCGCGACGCCGCCTTCCGCGTAATCGACTGTTTCGCACACGAGCGTGCGGCCCGTCGAGAAGCGCAGCGATGCCGGAATGCGCATCGCCACGCGATGCGTCGAGCGCACCTGGCGCTGCTCGCGCGCCGCCGCGACGCTCGCGCCGAGGATCAGCATGTTGTAGCCCGTCCACGCGAGGTTCAGCACGGTGGTCTGCACTTCGCTGTGCGAACTGGAATTCAGCGCGATATGCACGCAGCCGACGATAAATCCGAGCAGGTTCAGCGCCAGCAGAATCAGGTAAGGGCGCGAAATGCCCCAGTCGAAGTATTGCTCGTCGATGCGCCCGCCCTTCGCCGTCACGTTGAACTTGCCGAGCTTCGGGTTGATCAGCGCGAGCAGCGTCGGCGCTGTGATGTACGACGCGAGCACCGACTCATAGACTTCGGACCAGAACGAATGGCGGAACTTCTGCTGCATCCGCGAGTTCGTGATGTTCGCGTGGAACATGTGCGGCAGCGCGAAGATCGCGATCGTGCCCGCCGCCGCCTGGATGATGTGCGCGTTGAAGAACAAAAACGATAGCGGCGCGGTGAGGAACACGAGACGCGGGATGCCGTAGAAGAAGTGCATCATCGCGTTCAGATAGCACAGCCGCTGGCCGAACGACAGGCCGCGCCCCGTGAGCGGATTGTCGATGCGGAAAATCTGCGTCATGCCGCGCGCCCATCGGATGCGCTGGCCGATGTGGCCGCCGAGGCTTTCCGTCGCCAGACCCGCTGCCTGCGGTATCGACAGATACGCGGTCGTGTAGCCGCGGCGGTGCAGCTTGAGCGCTGTATGCGCGTCTTCCGTGACGGTCTCGACGGCGATGCCGCCGATCTCCTCGACCATCGTGCGGCGCAAGAGCGCGCACGAACCGCAGAAGAACGTCGCGTTCCACAGGTCGTTGCCGTCCTGCACGAGACCGTAGAACAGTTCGCCTTCGTTCGGCACCTTGCGGAACGTGCCGAGGTTTTTCTCGAACGGATCGGCGGAGAAGAAATGGTGCGGCGTCTGCAGCATCGACAGTTTCTTGTCGCGCAGGAACCAGCCTAAGCCCACTTGCAGGAACGAGCGTGTGGGGATGTGATCGCAGTCGAAGATCGCGAAGTATTCGCCGTCGGTGATCTTCAGTGCCTCGTTGATGTTGCCCGCCTTCGCGTGTCGGTTGTGCGAGCGGATCGTCCACGCGACGCCCACTTCCTCGCAGAAGCCCTTGAACTCGGGGCGGCGGCCATCGTCGAGCACATGAATGGACAGCTTGTCCTTCGGATAATCCAGCGCGATCGCCGCGTAGATGGTCGGCTTCACCACCGACAGCGGCTCGTTATAAGTGGGAATGAAAATATCGACGGTCGGCCAGGCGCTGCGGTCCAAAGGCAGCGGCATCGGCTTGCGCCTGAGCGGCCACGCGGTCTGGAAGTATCCGAGCATCAGCACGAGCGCCGCATACACTTCCGCCGATACCAGCAGCAGACCCCATACGGCGTCGAGCGGCCGTTCCCAGTATGTCGTCTCCGTCAAACGCCAGTACATATAGCGGCCCGTCGCGATCACCGACAGCATGATCATCACGAGCGTCGCATAGTGCCCTTGCGCGCGGCGAAACAGCAGCGCGCAGACGAAGCAGCAGATCGCAAAGGTGAGCTGCTCGCCGAACGCGAGCGGCACCGTGAACACGAAGAACAGCACCGCCAGCGCGAACAGTACGAGCAGGATCGTGACGGGCTTGCTGCCCAGAATGCGTCCGTCGATCAGATGCGACGCGAGGCGATCGAAACGCGAGCGGCGCGGCGCCGCGTTGTCGGCGGCGTCGAGAATGTCTTCGGGAGCGGTGCTCATGCGACGTTCCTCGGCAGCCTGGCCTGACCGTTCAGGCGCGTGCCCAGCCAGTCGCCGCATGCGCGCAGATCGGCGGCCGCCTGGCTGTGCGGATCGTAGTGGATCACGGTCGTGTCGTACGCAAGCGATTCGCTCACACCCTGATCGAGATGGATCACGCCGGGGAACAGATGGTCGTCGAGCGCATCGCGCAACACCTTGACGACGTCTTTTGTGAGGCTGCGGCTCTGGTCGACCTGGTTGATCACGTAGCCGTAGCCGATGAAGTCCTGACGCGGCAATGCGTAAGTCTGGATCAGCCGCTCCATCTGCGGAATCGCCGCATACGACGCCGCATCCGCGATCACGACGTTCAGCACGAAGTCCGCGGCGACCAGCGCGGCGCGCGTGTAGGCAGTCGCGCCGGGTGGCGTGTCGATCAGCACGATGTCGTCGGCATCGAGCGCGAGCGCGTCGAGCGATTCGCGGATCAGATACGGATCGGCGTCGAGCTGCGCTTCGAACACGCGCCTGTCGTCTTCGTTCAGTGCGCCATGCGGCAGCGCCGTAATGCTGTCGATGCCGTCGAACATCACCGTGCGCCACGATGCGCCCGCGAGCGTCGCGCGGGCGACGCCGTCGTAGCTGTCGATGGGAATGCCGAAGTGCAGACGCAGCGCGTTTTGCGGATCGAAGTCGACGGCGATCACGCGGCGTCCGTTCGAGCCCAGCACCGAGGCGAGATTCGCGGCGAGCGTCGTCTTGCCGACCCCGCCTTTAGCCGAAACAACCGAGACGACTCTCATGCGTCACCATCCGCCTTGAAGCGCGATCTGAAGGTGTCGCGCAGTGAACGGCCAGGCGCCGCCGATCCATGCGACAGGCGCGCGAAGAGCGATGACAGATCTTTCGACGGCGTGTTGGCGGGCGCCTCCGGCTGGGACATATTCGTGCCGCCGAACAGCCCCGAGAGGATCGAACCGCCCTGCTGCTGCACGGTCGCCGGCGGCTTGGCGCGCGCGGCTTCCACGGCGGGATTCTCAAATGGGGCACGAGCAAACGTTTGGCTTTGTGCAAAAAAAGGGGCGGCCTGAGCGGCTTGTACTTCGCGCTGCGGCGCGGCATCGCGCGACGCCGGCGATGCCGGGGGCGTTGAAGGCGCTGCGGCAACTGTCGATGCAGGCGGGACGGACGCGGGTGTTTGAGCAGCGGGCGCGGCCGACATGCTCGGCGCGTTGGCTGCGGCATTGGTGCGATCCGCAGCAGCCGCGACGTTGGGCGGCGCGCTGAAGCGATTCGCGCCCATTTGCGCGGGAGCGACGGGCGGCGGCATCGACGCGTGGCGATGACCGCGCGCGAAAAGCGGCGGGCGCGCCGGTCCAGTGGATTCGGATCCGGCGGGCGTGGCGACCGTGTCTGCCGGTTGCGCCGCAGGTGCGGGCGACGCCTGAGCTGCCGGCTCGACGCGCGCTGCCGGCGACGCGGGACGGCCCGCGTCCGGCACGGGGCCGACGTGCGCGATGTCGAGCGCGTTCAGCAATGGCCAGCGCAGCGCGGCATGCTTCGCGTCGTCGTCACGCGTCACCTCCTGATACTGCCCGGCGTCGCCACCGAAGCGCCGGAACAGATTACCGACGTCGTCTGAAACGCTCATGATGTTTCCTCTACTTGTCCTGCGCATCCCTGTACTGCGACAGCGTTAGCTGTCCGCCCACTGTTTCACTATCTGGTTAACTTCGTCGTTGGGGTCAAGTTTAGTCAGGGCGCCTTCAACAGTCTGAATTCGTATGTGTGTGCGTTGGCGCTTTGATATTCCTGTAGTGCCAGCGAGCCCGCGCCCAGTTCGTGCAGCCAGTGCTGATACGCGCCTTCGAGAAAAGCGGAAGCCCACGGTGCGGCCCGTTCGCCGAACGCGGCAAGCGGCGCGCAGCAATGCTCGATGGACAGATAGTCGTCCCGTTCGGCAAGGCGAACGAAACCCCAGTCGAGCCCGGACCAAATGCTGTTGAGAAACGCGGCGAGGTCGTCCAGCGTCGTGCACTCGCCCGCCGGGTGCTTTGCAGCAAAGCGCGCGCCGATGCGCGACATCAGCATGCGCAACTGTGACGTATCAATCTGCGTCTCGAACTCTTCGGCGAGTGCGGTCAGAAAGCCGCGCCATTGCACGGAAGTCTGATGTCGCGTGTAATAGTCGAGCAAGGTTGCCGTGTGTTCGTCTTGCATGTCCGAGAGGTTGATGACAGGTGCGTAGGGTTTGCCCGGAAGGCACTGCTTCCAGTATTCGGACATCGTCACGCAGACGGATTGCTATGTTCAGCGAATCGTCATAATGGGCGTCGCCAGCATAGCATCGTTCAGTTACCTATAAAAAAGCAACCGGCATGGTTTCTGATGTGGAAGGCAGACGACGAAACGATTATTTTGCGCTTGCTCTTTCGCTTCGGCTCTGGGCAGTTCATTGAAATGTTTCATTCGAAATGCGCATTTTCTTCCATCTCTTACATGCAAGCCAGCTTCACGTATCTTTCAATGCATTACTGCTCCTGGAGTCAAACGATGAAGATCAACGACGAGCGCGCCATTCAGTTTCTTGGCGAGATTCGCAAGCCACTACTCGTGCTGCACAAGGCGATACTCGATCACGAGCGCGCCTTGTATGAGAAGGAGTTTGGCCCCGTCACGCCTGCCGCGTTCCTGCAGGTGCTGATCAATGGATCGGGCTTTCGCTGGCTCAATCCGTTGTCGGTGATGATCGCGAATGTCGACGAGATTCTCGATGACGATGAAGCAACCAGCGCCGATCGTTTTGGCGCCGTTGAATCTGTTGTCGGTCTTTTTTCGGAAGATTTACCAGGCAATATTTTCCTGCCGCGTTATCGGCAAATATTGCAGAACAGTCCTGACATACTGCATGCGCACGGACAAATCGCGCCGATATTGAAATCGCTTGAGGCGAGTTGATTAATCGACTCGTTTGTTTCGCATTTGAGTCGATGTATGAGAAACGGAAACTGGCATGGGCTCCTGCATTGCCTCACCTTTGGATAGTCCGCTTCAAGTGCGATGAAACGCGGAATGCAGTATGCCTGAATGACTTCCGGCAGATTGCGGATTCGCAAAGGTGAGCATCTGCAGGAGCGCACATTGCGCTGCAGCGCACGCCTGGCGTTATCGACTCAAAAACGAACCACACTCGCACGAATGTCGAACGGAGTTGAACACGCATGACACACTGGACGCTCGATCAGCAGTTCACGTATCGCGATCAAACCGTTCGTTATCGGGTCTTCGGCAATGGGCCGCCCATCGTGCTGATACACGGCACGCCATTTTCATCATGGGTATGGCACCGGATCGCGCCGCATCTCGCACATGACCGCAAGGTTCATGTGTATGACCTGCTCGGCTATGGACAATCGGAGAAGCGCGAAGGCGAGGATGTGTCGCTCGGCGTGCAGAACGGCTTGCTTGCTGCGCTGCTCGAACATTGGGGACTCGATGCGCCCGATGTCGTTGCGCATGACTTTGGCGGTGCGACGGCATTGCGCGCGCATCTGATCGACGGTCGCGACTGCAGAAGCCTTACGCTGATCGATCCTGTCGCGGTCGCGCCGTGGGGCTCGCCGTTCGTGCGTCATGTGCGCGAGCATGCCGCGGCTTTTGCGGGGCTGCCCGCATATATCCATGAAGCCGTGGTCAACGCGTACATTCGCGGCGCGGTCGCAAGGACCATCACCGACGACGAGCTTGCGCCCTATGTCACGCCGTGGCTCGGCGATGTTGGACAACCGGCGTTCTATCGACAGATCGCGCAGATGGACCAGCGCTACACCGACGAGGTCGAAGCGCGCTATCCGCAGATACGCTGCCGCACGCAGATTCTGTGGGGCGAAGACGATCAGTGGATTCCCATCGAACGCGGGCGGTATCTTGCCAGCGTGATTCCGGACGCGCGTTTTCAGCCGGTGCAGAATGCCGGGCATCTGATGCAGGAAGACGCGCCGGAAGCGATCGTCGCCGCGGTGTTGCGGTGGGTAGACTGAGCGTCAGCCGGTTAAGCCGACGCGAGCCTTATCCGCGCTGATGCGGCAGGAACGGCATCGGATCGATCGGTTTGCCGTCGCGGCGCAGTTCGAACAGCACGGACACGCGCGAGTTGTTCTCGCTGCCCATCTCGGCGATCTGCTGACCCCTGCGCACGATATCGCCCGTCTTCACGAGCAGCTTGCGGTTATGCGCGTAGGCCGTCAGGAAATCCTTGTTGTGCTGGACGATGATCAGACTGCCGTACTCGTTCAGCCCCGTGCCGGCGTACATGACCTTGCCGTCGGCGGCCGCGCGGATCGGGTCGCCCGGCTTGCCGCCGATTTCGATGCCGCGCGTCTCGCCAGCCTGAAAGCCTTCGACGACATTGCCTTGCGCCGGCCAGATCAGCGACACGCCCTTCGCGTGGCGCGCCAGTTCGGCATTCACTTCGCGGGCGTCGGCGGCGCTCGGCGCGGGGGCGCCTGTTGCGGGCGCTGATGCCGTCGCGTTCGAAGTGCCGGTCGTGTTGCTGGCAGCACCGCTTGCCGTGCCACTCGATGCGCCCGACGTGCCGCTCACAGCCGCTGCGGCGCCATTTGCGTTCGGCGGCGTCGCGGCCTGCGCCGGAGCCGCTGGAGCGGCGACCATCTTCACCGCATCTGGCGACGATACCTTCAGCGCCTGCCCGATATGCAAGCGCGAGGACGTCTTCAGATGATTCCACGCGAGGACTTGCTTGACCGTGACGTTATGGCTGCGCGCGATGCGCGCCAGCGAATCGCCGCGACGCACCTTATAGACGACGGGCGGAACCGGCTGCGCGACCATCTGGGGCGCAGGCGCTGCGGGCGCCGGATCGGCTGCCGTTTGCGCGGCCGATGCCGCGTCGTTCTTGTTCGCGTCCTGCTCGCCGACATGCGCGCAGGCGCCCAACATCAAGGCGAGCGTGAAGCTCGCGAAACTGGCCCAGGTCCTGTCGAATCCATTCTTCGACATATGCTCTCCCGCATGATTCGTTCAAAGACCGGATGCGTGCGGCTCGCCCAATCAGCGGATGTCGAAAGACACCCGCGGGAGGCGCGCAGCATGCCGCCTCGTTGCGGCCTCAACCGTCCGGCGCGTTGCCGGGGCCAATCCGTCATCTCGCTCGGAGCCGCGTCATATCTGATGCGATCTTCCGCTAAAGGGGTCGGAATAGCCTTCTAAATCAAAGCCGCATTGTAAAGTGCAGGCGCCGGAAAACGCGGCGCGCGAACACTCTGATACAAAATGTTTAATCGCGGTAATTTTCGGTGGTTGGCAGGTAGATCGGTAGCCTATCGACTGCCTTTTAAACCATGCGTCATAAAGCCGCTCAATCTCATATCGGCACGGCGCGCGCGAAACTTGAGAAATGCCCGGGGCGGCAATCAACCTGGAGACGTCAATGGCCGACATTAGCGAATCGAAAACGATCAGCGTGGCGATCGCGCGCGACTGGCGCGAGGTGTACGCGTTCATGGAGCATCCGCTGTCCTTCGCGCAGTGGGCGTCGGGGCTCGGCAAGCCGTTGCGCGGCGAAGGCACACAATGGACTTTCGAAAGCGCCGATGGCAAGCCCGTCGACGTGCGCTTCACGCCGCACAATGCGTATGGCGTGCTTGATCACTATGTGAGCACCGGACAGGGAGATGAGATCTATATACCGATGCGCGTCGTCGCGAACCGCGAGGGAAGCGAAGTGCTGTTCACGCTGTTCCGAACAGCAGGCATGAGCGACGCGCAATTCGCCGCGGATGCGCAGTGGGTCGAACGCGATCTCGCTGAACTGAAGCGCTTTCTCGAGCAGAAGTGAAGCCTGCTCGATTCACGCGCGCTCGATCGTCACGCCGAGCGCTTCGAATGGCGCCGTGGTCGACCCGGGTGCGCCCTTCTCGACGATGATCGTGCTCGCCGCGTCGATGCCCGCAATCATGTACGCCGACGCGGCATTCAACTTTTCCGACGACGCGAGCACGATCGTCTCGGCCGCGCGCGCGACCAGCGCGCGTTTCACGTAAGCCTCTTCGAGATCACCGGTGCTCAACCCCGCCTCGGGATGAACGCCCGTCACGCCCATAAAGTACAGATCGGCGCGGATATGGCCGAGCGCTTCGATCGCGGCCGCGCCCACCGTCACCATCGAATGACGGAACAGCCGCCCGCCGATGATCACGATCTCCAGCGCCTCGTGCGCCGCGAGTTCGACGGCGACGCTCGGACTGTGCGTCACGATCGTCGCGCGCAGGTCGGCGGGGAGATGGCGCGCCAGCTGAATGGCAGTCGTACCGCCGTCGATAAAGGCGATCTGGCCTGGCGCAATCATCCGCGCGGCGGCCCGGCCAATCGCCGCCTTCGCTTCCGAGCCGATGGCCTGACGCCCCGCGAAATTCGCCACCGCCGGCGACGAAGGCAATGCGCCGCCGTGGACGCGCTGCAGTTTGCCCTCTGCGGCCAGCTCCCGCAGATCGCGGCGCACCGTGTCTTCCGAAACGCCGAATGCCTCGCTCAGCGGTTTGGCGAGCACCTGGCCGTCGCGCTGGAGCGCATCGAGAATCAGATTCTTACGTTGGGAAGTCAGCATCGATTTGTCTGATGGTGCCGTTTTTCAAGTTTGCACGAATTTTCTTGATTTTGCACGAATCTGCACGATACCATGATTCCGTTCGAGACAAGGAGGATTCATGGGCAAGACGGCTGACCGCGTGCGTATCGTCGATGTGCAGGTGCTGTCCGACGACTGGTACGTGCTGAAGAAGAACACCTTTGACTATCGGCGCGCCGACGGCAGTTGGCAGCGACAGAGCCGCGAGACCTATGATCGCGGCAACGGCGCAACGTTGCTGCTCTACGATCCGCGGCGACGGACCGTCGTGCTGACGCGACAGTTCCGCTTGCCTGCGTTCGTCAATGGACACGAAGGGATGTTGATCGAAACGCCCGCCGGTTTGCTCGAAGAGGCATCGCCGGAAGAAAGGATTCGCGCTGAAGTCGAAGAGGAAACCGGCTATCGCGTGGAATGCGTGCGCAAGGTGTTCGAAGCGTTCATGAGTCCGGGCTCGGTGACGGAAAAGCTCTACTTCTTTGTCGCCGAATACGATGCCGATACGCGCATAAGCCGTGGCGGCGGAATCGCCGATGAAGGCGAAGATATCGAAGTACTCGAACTGCCCTTCGACGATGCACTAGCGATGGTCGCGTGCGGCGAGATCATGGACGGCAAGACCATCATGTTGCTGCAGTACGCGGCGCTTCATCTGTTTGTGAATGAATGCGCAACGGCGAACGAAACGCGCGAATAAAAAAACCCGTCGGGCTTCAAATGAAGCGCGACGGGAAATGCGTGGAAATCTCACGACACGAATGTCACTTGCTACATGGCGCGATCAGAACTTGTGGCGAATCGCTGCACGGAACGCGAGCTGGTTCGACGTCGACGACGGAGCCTGCGTGCCGAGAATAAACGCGTTGTCCATGATCGAGTTCGTCTTGTCGCCCGCGACCTTCTGGTACACGCCCTGCACGTAGAAGTCCGTGCGCTTCGAGATGTTGTAGTCCGCCATCAGGCCGACCGTATGGACCTTCGGCTTGGCGCTGCCCGTCGATGAATCGTAGTTCTCCAGCGTGTACACGTATTCGCCGCCGACATAGAACGCGGGCGTCACCTGGTACTTCGCATTCAGTTCGAAGTTCTGGAACCTCAGGCGATTGAGCGTCGAGCCTGCCGCGACGATCGCGCCCGGCGTGCCGAGATATCCGTTGCCCGTCGGGTTGTGGTAGTCCGAGTTCGTGTAGGCGAAGCCGACCGTCGCCGAGCCGAATGTGTAGTTGATGCCCGCGCCGAATACACGCATGCGCTGGGCGAAGAAGCTGGCGTCGTTGGTCGCAATCGCGCCGCTTGACGTTGCGCCCGTGTTGTTCGCCTGCAGGTAAGCAGCGGCAAGCAACAGGCTGCCCGTCGCGTATTGCGCGCCGAAGCTGTACTGACGGTCGTTGGCGAAATTCACGTCGTTGCTGAAGCTATACGTGCCGCCGAACTGGAAGCCGGCAATGTCCGGGCTCGCGTACTTGACCGTGTTGTTGACGCGGAACGAGTTGTCCGTGTTGTCGTTATCGAACGGGTGCGAGAACAGATAGCCAGACCAGTTACCGTTCGACGTCGTTTGCGCGAGATAGTCGACGACGGAATCGTATTGGCGGCCCAACGTGACCGTACCGAACCTGTCATTCGACACACCGACGTACGCCTGACGGCCGAACATGCGGCCGCCCTGCCCCAGACGGCCACTATTCAGGTCGAAGCCGTTTTCGAGTTGAAAGATCGCCTTGTTGCCGCCGCCCAGATCTTCCGCGCCTTTCAGGCCCCAACGGCTACCTTGCGCATAGCCGCTTTGCAATTCGACGACGCTGTGGCCGTTGACGCTATTCGTATAGTTGACGCCTTCGTCGATCACGCCATACAGCGTGACGCTGCTTTGCGCGAAAACGGGAGCGGTGAAGGCGGCTGTAGCGGCCAGCGCGATGACCTGTTTCTTCATTGGACGATCTCCGATTTTGGTAGATATGTTGGTGGCGTGTGTTCTGGGTTTAACATTTTTCGTTCGGCATGCTTACTATTTGTTCAGCTTTTGCCGTTTTGTTTGCACGCACTTCCGGTTAGGGGTGCGTGCAACGGACGTGATGCTGCCCGAGCGCAATCGCGTCGTCTAGTTGAAGTCAGGACAGTGTTGAAAATCGTTGTGAAATGCCCACGAATGGTGCATCAATTCTCGGGATTGAATGTGTCTGTAGGGGGAATTCGAGATTTTGTGGCGTGAAATCGTTAAAGATTACTTGCGCGAAACTTCGATGCCGTGAATCGGAATAGTCCGATAGGACGTGCGGAAGCGTCTTCGTATCCTCTTCGCCTCCATATGGCGAACGCTTAAGCTGCTTCCAGTCTCTGGAGCAACTGCGTCGCCATCAACGCCCGAAGCGCTTCGCGCTACGGCGCCGCCACGTAGGAGGCAAGGATGCACACAAGTCGCAACAACATTGCCCGGAATTCCCATCAGGTCACTGCAGGCTCGAATCACACGACTACACCGCAGGTGATCGGGATCGTCGTATTCGACGGCTTTTCGATGCTGCCTGCGGCGGAAGTCGCCGACGTGTTCGACAAGGCGAATCGGGTTCTGGCGATCGGGCACGGCGACGCACCTGCGTACAGAACCATATTTGTCTCGCGTTATGGCGGTTGCGTCTCAAGTTCGGCGCACATCGATGTGCTGACACAATCAGCCGACTTCTTCGGGAAAACGCGAGCGCTGTTTATTGCTAGCAGCGATGCCGAAAGTACTGCTCAGCACGGGCAAGTCGAAGGATGGTTGTGCAAAGCAGCAGTCGGAATCGAAGAGATTATTTCAATCGCCAACGCCGGGCCCGCTGGGTCATATGCGTCCGTCGCGCGTTCCGGTGTTCGACAGGCGTTGGAACTGGTACGTCAGGATTTCGGTGCGGCCACGCTGCGGCGGGTACTAGACATGTTGCCTGATTCTGGCTTGTCGAATTTCATCACGATCGTGAGCGATACCGGCACGTCGATCAAGCAGAAGATCCTCGAAAGCGCGCAATGGATCGCGAGTAATTGCAACAGGTCAATTTCAATCACGATGGCAGCGCAGACAGCAGGGATGAGCGAGCGCTCCTATCTCAGGCACTTCCGTGCCGAGATGGGACTAAAGCCGTCCGAGCATTTGCGGCGCTCAAGGGTTGATCTCGCGGCAGCGATGCTGGAATCGAGTGATTTGCCCGTCGACAAGATCGCGAGGCGGTGCGGCTTGACAAGTGGTGAATGTCTGGCAAGGTTATTCAGGCAAGTCAGGAATGTCTCTCCGACAGAGTACCGGGCGCGGGTACGCTTGAGTCGCATCGAGAGCTAAGCCTCGTCGACGTCACACATTCCTGCCACTCATTGCTGACGTAAACGATGCTCACACCTATTTCCAAAGCCACTGATTTTCTCTGCATCATCGGTGGCGCTTATATTTCCAAAAGCGTCGTCTTTCACGATGGCGCCAATTTTTCACATATCGACGGCCTGTTCGGCTTGCTTGGCGTCGTGCTTCCATTCGTTACGTTCCGCCTGACGCGGGTTTATCAGCCGTTTCGCCATGACACGATGCGCCAGAGTGCCGCGCGCGCCGTGCTTGCGTGGCTTATCGCTCAACTCGCTTTGATCGGTATTTCGCGTGCCTATCCCGGCACCGGGCTTCGGGGGGAATGGCTAGTCTGGTGGACGTCGATCGCGGCATTTGCGCTGGTCGCCGGTCGTTGCGCTATTCATGTGATGCCGTCGCTGATGCGTTCATGGCGATTCGCACCAACGCGGGTGGCAATCGTCGCGCCATTCGCCGCAAATGGCGATCTGCTTGGGAGGATTGCCACGCAAACGAGAAATGCATTCGTGCCGGAAGTTATTTACGACCCTTCCCTTCCCCTCGATACAACGATTGAACAGATTCCAGCTGTGCACGAAATGAACGTATTCAAGCAGGTGATGCGCTCACGGGAGCTTAGGGAAATCTGGATCGTTAATCCACCTTTTCAGCCAATCTCTGTTGAAAATCTATTCGTTGAATTCAGGAACGAGTTCGTAAACATTCGGGTGCTGCCGATGTCCGAGGATGCAACTCCCATCGGCGGAACCATCGTTGGACACCACCGGGGTGTTCCTGTGCTGAACGTCATGGCAACGCCCGAACGCAGTTGGGATACCATTCCAAAAGAGATATTCGATCGGCTTTTCGCGCTCTTTATACTCCTCGCGATATCCCCTGTGCTTGTGGGGATTGCGATTGCAGTGAAGCTGTCGTCACCAGGGCCTGCGCTCTTTAGGCAATACCGGAAAGGCATGAACGGCGAAGTGTTTTCGATCTATAAGTTTCGATCAATGTATCAAAGTGCAGACAAGCCTGGAGCCGTTGTGCAGGCACAAAAGGGAGATGCGCGTATCACGCGGGTCGGGCGTTTCCTTCGTAGTACGAGCCTGGACGAGTTGCCGCAGTTTCTGAATGTTCTAAAAGGGGAAATGTCGGTGGTTGGGCCCCGGCCACATGCCGTTGAACACGATGAATACTATAAGGATCTCGTCCAGCACTATATGTTCCGGTATCGGATCAAACCGGGGATTACGGGGTGGGCGCAGGTTAATGGTTTCCGCGGGGAGACGGCTGAACTGGAGAAGATGGAAGGACGGGTTAGACTTGATTTGTATTACATCCAGAACTGGTCGTTCTGGATGGATATGAAGATTATTCTTTTGACAATATTTAAGGGCTTTTCGGGGAAAAATGTTTATTGACTGGACTCCCCAGCTCAAAACGTGGCATGCAATCCATCATTATTTGCGGCGTGGAGCGCCGGATGAGGTCACGTGCAACTCATTAGCTGCGACCATGAACCGGTTCTTCAGGAGATCAGCGGCATGCTCGAAGAACTCGCTAACGCATGGAACTATGGCCGTCCGACGCCATCAAGTCTATGCGCGCGCGGTAGCAGGTTCAACCGCGCTATGGACGAACGGCCTTCTCGCCGACCGCTACGACGCTATAATAAATCTCGAGGAATTGGACGTCCGAGGGTTCGATCAGCCACTCGGGCTTATAGATTCCGAACTTCAGGTACGCGCGACTATCATCGGGATAAGCGTTCGGCATACCGTCACCGTTGAAGACCTGGCGACCATCTTTCCAAAGTCGTGTCGTCGCGCGACGTCCGGTCGCATCCGGCGCGTATTGCAGCGTCCAGTCGACCCACCTGCCAACGTCATCCATCGCGCAACAGATCCGAACACCAGACCCGTGTGCCGTGTTCTTGCCACCACGCACCGACACAGCATAGTCCGCACCAGATAACGTGAGCATAAATGGCGGCGGCCCACTGAGGGCGCCGTGGTGAATCTGGGTGATAATTTCCCACTGCTGATGGTCGAACGCGAAGTTACGTGGGAGATAGGTTCTCCAACGTATCAAATACTCCCTTCCTGGCGCTAGACGGATGTTCGAGGGTAGTAGAAATTCGGTGCGGGGCGATCCATTGGCCACGCCTGAAAAATCTTCCCCACGATTTATCTCAACGTGGACTGCCCGGTTGCCGGGCGTCACGGGATCGTCGGCAAGTGTGATGTCTTCACGCC
The DNA here is from genome assembly GCF_002902965.1 of Paraburkholderia hospita. GTDB lineage: Bacteria > Pseudomonadota > Gammaproteobacteria > Burkholderiales > Burkholderiaceae > Paraburkholderia > Paraburkholderia hospita. The sequence goes on from NZ_CP026106.1 coordinate 1,890,184, forward strand.
TAGCCGCTTGAACTGGCAAGTCTTTCATGCCGTGTCGCAGATCCAGCACAAACGAGGTGCGATATGTATGCGGATCGCCACCATCGAACAGGCCGGTTGCCTGCGCGACGGACAATCTGAAGAACATACTGAAGAGCAGCGTTGCTTTTCTCGGGCGCGTCATCACTGCGCATTCACCCAGGCGGCAAGACAGCTGGAAAGATCACTCGAGCCTCTATCTTGTCGATCGAAGTCCAGTCTCTGCGCCCCTTCCAAGGCTGATTTTATGATCTCGTCGAACTCACTTTCCTGCCAACATACGTGCATGCCAACCAGACCTTCAAGGCTCCGGGCGGTGTCAATCTGGTGGTCGTTTCGGTGCTCGTTCAATCGATGCTGCCGCGGCACAACCACGATCGGCTTTCTTAGCCGGCGGGCCGTCAAAATGCTTCCCATACCTGCGTGGGAAATCACGAGCGTAGCTTCCGTGGTTAAACGCTCCATCTCTTCACGCGACAGAAACGCACTGTAATTTATGTTCACCGGCGTACAAGCGCCATTACATATCTGCGCAAACACTTTAACTTCAGGATGCTTTTCAGCCCAGCAATCCGTAAGGCGAACCAGACGATCGAATGGCATCTGCGTGCCGACGGTAAGAAAAATCAAAGCACCGCTCCCCAATAACGCACGGTCGGCGTTTCAAGGTGGCGCCATTGAGTAAGTGTCTCGCTGGCGAAATGTCGGGCAATACGTCCAGAAAGCGACAAGCGGGCCGAATTGGCAATGCTGTCGATCCAGATCGTCTTCGCCTTCGCACCGACTAGCCTGCTCAGTGCGACTGCCAGCAACCCCGGAGCGGCTCCAGTCGACACGATGACGTCGGGACGTTTGGCAATTAAAATGCGTGATATCTGGAACGCCAGACCGACCACCTTGATTGGCGTCGTTTTATTCGCTTCTATCAAGCAATAGCCGTCTTTCCTCGCCAGTAACGTGTCGGTCCCCGAAACCGCCCAGACCACGTCATGCCCAGAAAATGCGGACGCAAGAATCGACAATTGAACGTAATGGCCCCCGTTGGAGCACACCAACAGTATTTTCTTTTTCATTCTCAATGAGTTTTATCGAGTGAATCGTGCGTTCCGCCGCGATTTTGAAGCGTCTGATAAACGTCTACATATTTGCGCGTGATTGCGTCCGTGCCAAATAGCGACCTCGCGTGTATATGCGCGGCCACTCCCATCCTTCGAGCGATCGCCTGATCGGATAACAAGACGCCGATCCGGTCGGCCAAGGACATCGGATCACGCGCATCAACCAGGAACCCCGTATCACCCTCTTTAACCAGGTCGAGAAAACCGCCCAACCGCGTACCGACAATCGGAAGCCCAAGTAACATGGCTTCGAGAGTTGCGATCCCGAAAGATTCGAAGTGACTTGGCATGCAAAACAGCTGTGCATCTCGTAGGAATTCATACTTCACATTTCCATCTATCCACCCGAGAAATTTCACTACATCACCGACGCCGTGCGCAGCTGCACGGGCCCTCCAGAATTCGACATCTCCCTCCCCCGCCAACTGCAATTCCACCTCATGTCCGCGCTTCCTGAGAATCGACAGCGCGACCAGCAAATCTTCCATTCCTTTAAGCAACGTAAGCTTCCCGACGAACGCGATATAGGGACGCTGATTCGCGACAGCAACGACAGAAGAGACTCGGAACGCTTCGGCGGCATGCGCCGTATTACCGATAATTCGAAACATGCGCGGTCGTATCCGATGGTTTTCAAGCATCGTTTCGGTCCGTTGAGAAACACCCACTACTGCGTGAGCACCCTTCAACAGATGCAGGACGATCAGGCGCCGTATTCCGCGCGCTTGTGCGAAAAATTGTCCGAATTCACCGGAGTGGAGGTGAATGATCGTCTTGCAACGCAGCGCCTTCGACATCACGAAAAACACATATTTCCGATAGACCGAACCTCGCACTGCTACGTGAAGATGAACAATGTCTACGCCCTTTGACAGATATGCGAAAAATTTGGGAACATCGAACAGCAGGAACATGATCAGGTCGGCCGCGCGTTTGAACCCGCGCGTCTCGAAGAACGAGAATAAAATGCCACGCTGCTCGAATGACTCATGTTGCGACGCCAATTCACGAAGAACCGTATTTATGCCTCCGCGCTGCTTCGGGCCGACATGAAGCACATGCGTCTTGCGCATCAAAGCCCCCTGCCGATACCGTAGTACTCGATACCGGAACGGTCGAGAACTGACGGTTCATACAGATTGCGTCCGTCGAAAATCACCGGCCGCTTCATCTGCCGAACCAGAACATCGAAATCGGGGCTTTTGAACGACTTCCATTCCGTCAATGTGACCAGCGCATCGGCGTGCTCCAGCGCGGTGTCCTGGTCCGCAACGAATCGCAGCCGGTTCAGAGCCGATGGCTCGGATCCGAGGTCCGAGGTCAAGGACTTGCGCGCTTCAGGCATGGCGACGGGATCGTAGGCTTGAACCGTCGCTCCATGCCTTAGCAGCGCTGCAATGATCGGGCGACTGGGTGCCTCGCGCATATCATCCGTGTTTGGCTTGAAAGCTAAGCCCCAAACTGCGAAGGCGTACCCGGTCAGATCACGCCCGAAACGTTGATAGATTTTCTCCAGGAGTACCGAGCGCTGAGACTCGTTAACTGCCGTTACAGCATCGAGGATCTGCATCGAGTACTGTTGCTGCGAAGCAGAATGCCTCAGCGCGTTGACGTCCTTAGGAAAACAAGACCCGCCGTAGCCGACCCCGGCATATAAGAAGTCGTAACCGATACGTGGATCCGAGCCGATGCCTCGACGTACGGATTCAATATCGGCGCCGAGTCTCTCGGCGAGGTTCGCCAACTCGTTCATGAACGATATTCTTGTTGCAAGCATGGCATTGGCCGCGTATTTCGTGAATTCCGCAGACGGTACGTCCATGTGTAATGTACGGTCGTGGTTTCGGTTGAACGGTGAATAGAGTTCGCGCATGACCGCTCGCGCACGCAAACCCGCTTCGTCGGCCTCGCTTCCGATCACGATCCGATCCGGACGCATGAAATCTTCGACGGCTGCTCCTTCCTTCAGAAATTCGGGATTCGAAACAACTGAAAACGAAGCCTGGACGCCACGCGCGGCCAACTCGCTCGCTATCACTTCTTTCACGCGCGATGCCGTACCGACGGGCACCGTGGACTTATTGACGACGACCTGAAAGCCATCAATGCGGCGTCCAACTTCTCGAGCGACGTCGATAACGTGTGTCAGGTCGGCTGAACCGTCCTCGTCGGGGGGCGTTCCAACTGCGATGAACAGGACATCGCCGTGTGCGACGCCGACGTCCATATCGGTCGTAAACTTGAGCCGCATCGCCTGCCGGTTTCGATCCATCACATCCTTCAGTCCGGGCTCGTAAATCGGAACTCCGCCCGACAGCAGCGTGTCTACTTTCTTTCGATCAATATCGACGCAAACGACTTCGTTTCCGATATCTGCCAGACATGCGCCCGTCACCAAACCCACATAGCCGGAGCCGATAACTGTTACCTTCATTTTTGTCTACCTGTTTATCTGATCTGTCAAACACCGCGTGTTGCTGGAACAGCGCGCCGGATCACCACTGCTATCAATGCAAGGTATGGACTGACGACAGCTGAGCCGAGGACGTGGCCTGCCGTACATGCCATTCCAATCAAGACCACAAAGAAGAGATGTGCGAACCGGTTCGCCCTTCGATGTGCACCGCGCCGAATAAACGTCCGGGTAAGCGCGATGGCATAAATTACGAAAATCGGAACACCGAAGGCCAATAGCAGGTCGAAAACATCCAGTTCGACCATGTAGCGCACCACGGGGTGTCCCCCCGTCAATAGCGCGATGTAGCCGTTCGCCTGCACATCGGTCCATACGTTTGCAAGCTTCAGATTCCGGCCGGAGAGCAGCAACGTTAGAACGACGTCGTCATCGGTGTGGCCACTCCTGTACTCGAAGTAGCGCAGGCTAAGGTCGACTGCCTGATTAACTGCCGGGACAAAAAAATAGGCGCTGGTCGCTGCGATGGCTAATACAGTCAGCACCAATCCTGCATACCAGCTTGCCTTTATGGCGTTGTACCTGGCAAAGAAGTAAGCGCAGGTAACGCCCATCGCACCCAGCATTGCGCCTTTTGTTCCAGTAAGGCCCGAGGCGACGATCATGCAGCCAACCAGCAACATGCTGCGCCACGTCCAGCCTCGTACGAGAGCGTGCAGATATCCTAACGCCGTAGCGGCGACAACAAGCGCCGCCGCTTCATTTTGCGCATAGATGATCCCCTTGTATCCCGAGCGGATTTGCACGTCTGCTTGATAGCTGCGGAACAGATCGATAGATAACGAAGCGCCGACGATGATTGACAGGCCGTATGCCATGAGCGCGGCGAATGCGACCGATTGCACCTGCTCGAGCCGGCGGTCCGTTAGCATCATCATGGCGGCCGGATAGACAAAGAACGTGAACACCTTCAGCACGAACACGACTTGCTCAAAAAGCTCATGCGCCACAAGCATCCCGAATGCATATGAGCCGATCGTCGTGCATACCACGAACGCGAAAGCGGCCGCTTGACGAAGTCCGCCCATGCTCGTGCGCGACCCATAGATCAGACAGACGATGAGGCTGATAGTCATCATCCCACGCAGCAATAGCGAGATCCGCGCATCGACGCCAGCCCCTGCGCCAGCCCCTTTGGCCGCGTACACGGAAAGAAAATCCGCGAAGGGCGACAAAGCCAAACCAATAACAAGTGCCCCCCACACAATGGCCGCGGCTAATTTGAAACCGGCATCCGTGCGAATGGGTGATCGGTCGGGCTTTAAGGTTTCGTAGGCGGATCTGTCGATGGAATGCATTCGATTCACCTCAGCCACGCGCAAGTTGCGCGAAGTGCGCGCGCATTGTCGGCGAGCGGATGACCCATCTAAGATAAATGCCGAGTAATGCCACTTCAGCGACCAGATATGCGATAGCGGCTCCGCCTGCTCCCATATGGGGCACTAAAATGCAGGCGAGCATGATATTGAAGAGCCCGGCACCAAGCATGGCGCGCGCTCGGCGAGATGCTCCGTCAAATGGGACAAGCACCTGCAGTCCCAGGAAGTACGCCAGATTCCCGAATACCGTGGATAGGCAGAGCCAGTTCAACACTCCAGCGGCCGCTACGAACTCGGAACCCAACACGAGGCGGATCAATGCACGCGACGAGACCACGCATATAAGCATGCCAACGGACGTCGTCGCTATCGTGCCGACCAGTCCGATCGTCGTCAGGCGCGCGGCGGCCCGCTTGTCGCCAGAGCAACCTTGCGATAGCAGTGCCGATATCCTTGGGTACAAGACGGTATTGATCTGCATCGGTATCATGTTCCCTACCGTTTTTAGCTTGTCCGCAGACGCATATACGCCAGCCTGATAAGGCCCCGACAGACTGCCAAGAATGACTGTGTTAGTCGCGCTAAAAAGGCTTACCGAAGCAGTAGAGAGAAACATTTCAGCGTTATCGAAGATCTGGCGCCTTACGGCCCCCCATGAAAATCTTGGGTTGCGAAGCAGCCCTTGGTGATACGCAAAGAAAAAGGAACCGACAGCACCGAACATGGATGCTGCAGATTGAACACCGATCGCCACATTGACATCATGCGGATATTTCACCAGCAAGAACGTTAGAGGTATTGACGAGAAACGGCTGACCAATGCGATGCAGGAGAGTAGCGAGAACCGTTCGAGTCCCTGCATTAGCCAATGCATCGTAAACACGTTCGCGACAACGCCGACCCAGCCAATCCATAACGCGGCCTTCAACTCGCCCAACCGTTGAATCATGCACGTTGCCCCGACGAGGATCGCCATTGAGAGGACACAAAGACATGTTTTGGCGCCAATGACAGACCAGATCAAATCGTTAAGCCTGGAATGATCGTGGCGAGATTGAGCGACCGCACGCGGGCCGCTCAGATTGAACCCCCACTCCGTTACGGCGATGCCATACATGGTGAGTGCCGTGACATAGCTGACCGTTCCGAAGCCAGTCGGCCCCAGAACGCGCGTCAGATAGGGAAACGTAGCGAGCGGGACCAAGTAGTTACCTATTTGCCAGATAACCATCGCAGCGAAGTTTCGACGTAATCTCGTCATGTCGCGCACCATCCCGACGCGGTCAAGTGGATCTTTGTGACCAAGAAAGCCTTTTTATTGGCTTCCGGCAAAGTTCCACGCGTGAGTAGCGCTTGTTGTTTCATTGCAGTGACTTCACCCTGAGTCCGTAGAACTGGCTGTTAACCGGTTATTAACTGGTTTTGGTTCGATATTCGGAGTAGGCGCCGTAGGTCGACCCACGCCGTGGGACATCGGTCAGCAGTACACCGTTTACCGACACGCCTGCGCTAGCAAGGTGACGCGTGGCTTCGCGCAACTCTGCTGCCGAATGGCGGCCATGACGAATGACCATGAGCGTTGCGCCCGCCTCTTTTCCGACAACCACAGGATCAGTCACGGCAAGTATCGGCGGTGAATCGACGATCACGAGGTCATACATGGCCGAAATTGTTTTGCACATTGTTCCGAAACGCCCTTGCATCAGCAGTTCGGACGGACGATCGGGATATGCTCCGGCCGTCATGACATCGAGATTGGGCACCACCTGATGATGAATCACCTCGGCAAACGGACGGCCTGACAGCACCTCGGAAAGCCCGGGCGTGTTCCTGAACGAGAAATACGAGTGCACATTACCGCGGCGCATGTCCGCATCGATCAACAAGACGCGTTTGCCGGCCGTCGCGATCACCGTCGCGAGATTGACCGAGACGAACGACTTGCCGACTTCCGCGCGCGGCCCCGTGATCATCAGCACGTTGTTGTCCGGTTTGATCAAGCCGAACTGAAGCGCCGTACGCAGGCTGCGAAGGCCCTCGATTGCTGCGTCATCGGGAAAGATCGCTGCAAGCACGCCTCTGCTCCATGACGGATTGCGCCGCACCGAGCGTTCGAGTTCAGCCTGCTTCTCACTGCGCGAAATGATGGCGCGGACAGGCACGTCAATTGCCAGTTCGATTTCAGCTGGACTTTCCAGACCGCGATTGAGCGCTCGACGGCCAAGCGCGACGACGCAGCCCAGTACAAGGCCAAGCACCAAGGCCAGGGCAGTCACGATGACCTTCTTTGGACGCACCGGCTGCTCAGGAACGACGGCAAAGTCGACCGTGCGAACGTTGCCGAGTTGCCCCGCTTTCAGCACGCGCAATTGCTCCGTACTGTCGAGCAGCTTCATGTAGAGATCAGTATTGACCTTCACATCGCGCATCAGGCGTAGCACCTCCTGCTGCGTCTGCGGCATGCCGTTAACCAGGCCGTCGTATTGGTCCTGTTGATGTTCGAGTTCGGCAATACGGGCATCGACGGCGAGAACAGCAGGATGAGACGGCGTGTAACGCTGCACGAGATCGGCTCGTTGCTGCTGCAATTCGACGAGATGAGATTTCGTGTCGACGACCGATTGCAGCAGCAGCTTTGCTTGTGCGTCGAGGTCGACGGCTCCCGACTTCGAGCGATATTCGTTGTAGCGTGCCTCGGACTGATCGAGATCCGCGCGCATTTTTGGCAGTTGTTCGCCGAGAAAACTCAACATCTGCTGGGCCTGCGCCGACTTTCCGTCGACGTTGTGCTGCACATACAGACTTGCGATCATGTTGATCGTCGCGGTAACGCGTTGTGCATCATGACCATCGAGCTTGACGCCGATAATGCCTGACTGTTTCGTCTTTTCGGCAATATCAAGCTTCTTTTGCATTTCATCGACAGTTTGCTGAGTCGAGAAGCGCTTGAGTTGAAAGCTCGTGCCAGGCCGAGCCATGAGCGAAGCGACCTTCAGATGCACGATGCCATTGGAAGTCGCACCACTGGCGTCTTCATTTACGTGGCCGCGCAACGTCACGTTGCCGTCTGGATCGACCAATTCATAACCTTGCGCATCAAGCACGCGCAGTTTGAACTTCGTTTCGTACAGTACGGGAGGAACGTCGAATCGCGAAATGTCGATATGTTCCCCACCCCATGCGAAGCTGGACAATCCAATGACGGGGTTGGCTAACCCGATAAGTCCATTGTCTTGACGGTAACGCGCAATCGCTCCGCCAATCAGAGGGAAATAGTCTGGTTGCGCAAACACATCTAGGTGCAGACGGTTGACCGTTTCGCCCACTACCAGGCGCGATCGGATCAACTCGATTTCTGCATCGACTGTCGCCGTGCTCTGAAATAGCGAGGCAAGATCGCTCAGCTTGCTATTAATCGAACTCAAACCGGAATCGTCATCGACCTGAATGACGGCGTCAGCGCGATAGACAGGCGTTGCCAGAACAGCGTACATCGTGCCCAGAAGGAGCGCGCCGACGGCGACGAGCGCAATCAGCTTCCAGCTTTCACGCAGAATATTGAAAATCTCGGAGAGATCGATTTCATCATCGCCCTGCTCCACGGCGCTATTTTGCTTAAGAAGAGTCATGATTCAGTGAGCCAGTCCCGCCAGTGCTCCCCGCCAATACGCAACGCCATGCTCGATTTGCGCGAATGCCAGATCAAATGCCGCTCGATGGCGGCGATATGGGTCGACCACGTCGACACCCTCGTTCTCGGCCAGCCGATAGACCTTGCCACGTGAAGACGGCCACACGCATTCGATGTACTCGCGTTGCGCCGTGGTCATCGTCAGGATCAGATCGGCGCTGTTGACCTCATGGCCCGTGAGCGCCGTTGCGACGTGATCGCCAAGAGAGACGCCACGTTCACGCGCCATCTCGAGCACGTGCGGGTCTGCGCTCTCCCCAACCAGAGCATGTGTACCCGCCGAACTGAAGCGGATATCCGGAAAGCTTGCCGCCAGCATCGCGCAAGCCAGCGGACTGCGGCAGATGTTGCCTTCGCACACCACGAGAACACGATCGATCATTTCGCCACCAGTCCCGCAGTCAGACCTGCATTAATCGCCGGAATCAATAAGGTCAACACGCGGTTGAAGCGAACGAGACCGTTGCCGTCGACATACACGACATCCTTTGGCTGAAGATCGAATTCCTTGGCGACCAGCATCGACACCGGAGAGCGACCGTCCAGATGGAACACCTCGGGTGTGCCGCTTAGGCTCCCGCGAATCACAAACATCTGTGACGCATCTGCTGTCGATGAATTGACACTGCCAGCCTGCGCGAGCGCATCAGCCAACGTGATGCGTCCCGTGCGCCGAGGAATAGCGGAAAGCGGTTTGGTGACTTCCCCCATGACGTAAACGTCGTTTTCGTCACGTGCGACTACCCGAAGAAGATCGCCGGATTGAAGATACAGTCGCGAGGGGCTGATCCCGCTCGCAACCATTTGCGTCAGATCAACGCGATGGGAAACACCATTGCGCACCAGCAAAAGATCACTTTGATCGGCTGATTCGGTGAATCCGCCCGCACGCGAGATCGCTTCATACAGAGACATTGGTACGTCGTTCACCGAAACGGCACCAGGTGTTCGGACTTCACCGTCGACATAAACCTGATGGGCCCGATAGGACGCCATCCGCACCGTTACCTGCGGGTTAACGAAGTACTGGGCAAGCGCGGCCGCCAGGCGACGTTGCACGTCTTCGACCCGCAGGCCAGCAACGTGCATCGTTCCCGCATACGGATAAGTGAGATTGCCAGCCTGATCGACGACGAAGCCGGCATACGGATCGGCCGGGCGCGTGGATGATTGCGACTGGGTCGCCCCCACCGCCGCTGCGATTTCGGGGTGATCCCACACGACGATCTGGAGCACGTCGCCTGCGCCTACGCCATAAGGTTTCGGACCGGTCGACAGTAGCTTGACCTGCAATTGCTGCGCTTTGCGGCGCTCGTCCTGAAGGCGTCGGATAACGTCGATATCCAGTTCTGTAATGGGAATCTGAGGTGCGGCAAGCGTTGCTGCCGTAGACGTACTGCCCGCCTGCGCGGAGTCAGATCCTGTCTGCGGATTGGCAACCGACATTCGCATACCTGGTGCCACTGCACATCCACCGAGCAACGAACTCATGGCAATCGCAGCACTCGCAATCGAAACCTTGAGCTTCGAACTGCAAAAGATTTTCTGCTTCGCGTGAGCGGATGATTTATTCAAGCTGTTCAACACTTGCACGTTCAAAATGATCAAAATTCGCTACAACGGATCTGCTTCCCCAAGCCTGATTCCACCGGCCAGACACAAGCATCTGTTGAGACGTGTCGAACTCACTTGCGTACAGCGTCGCAAGCGGGATGACAAACGGGAGAGAAGCTGCCAGACACTTCGCGAGATGAATTCGTCGAGCAGGTTCACACTGCTGGAGAGTCACTCTTGCAACACATAAGTCGCACCCCTCAAGCAGGCGCCAAGCATAAGCGTTGCACCCCCATGCCACCGGCCAGAACCCGAACCGTTTTCGCCAGCCTCATATCTGTTCGTCAAGGACCGGTCTCATCCCGCTAAGCACTTTGCAAAGAAAAAATCAACCAGGGTGAACTCTGAGCGATAATGACGGTCCGATTCAAGGCCGCGCGGTTCTTCATCAGCCTTTCCGGGATGAGAGCCACCGCCCAAACGACTGCGCCGAAACGCTGCATCGCGCGATAGATTCAGAGAAAGCGCGAAGCCACGCCCGGCACCCAAGGCCTGCAACCTCACGCCTTCCATTTCCGCAGCACCGGAGAAACCGCGTCGCGCGTCCTTCGCGCACCGTTTCACGGGGGCGCTTTGTCAATTCAAAAAGGCATGCAGACATCCAAAAACCGTCTGATCGAACTGGATTTCTTCCGAGGGCTAGTTCTTATATTTATCGTTGTCGACCACATCGGCGGCAGCATCCTGTCGCGCGCGACGCTGCACGCGTACGCGCTGTGCGACGCGGCCGAAGTCTTCGTCTTCCTCGGTGGATTCGCGACGGCCACGGCCTACGCGTCGCTCGCGAAGCGCCACACGGAAGCCGACGCGCGCAACCGCTTCTTCAAGCGTTCGCTCGAGCTGTATAGGGCGTTTCTGATTACGGCCGTCCTGATGCTGCTCGTAAGCGCCGTGATGAGCGCGTTCAGCATCGACGCGCCCAACATGGCCACGACCGATCTCGACGACATGATGGACACGCCCACCGCGGTCCTGCGCGACATCCTGCTGTTCCGTCGCCAGCCGTATCTGGCATCGGTGCTGCCCATGTACGCGTTCTTCGCGTTCGCCGTGCCCGCCATCCTGCCGCTCGCGCGCAGCAAGCCGTGGCTGCTGCTGGCGGGCAGCCTCGCCGTGTGGTCGATTGCGCCGTCGCTGCTGCCGCATCTGCCCGTTGCGGAAGACGCGCAATGGGACTTCAACCCCTTCGCGTGGCAGTTGATGTTCGTGCTCGGCGTGATCGCGCAGACGCAGCCCGTCTATCAGCGCGCGAGTGCGCACCGCCACGGGTGGCTATTGACAGTGCTCGCCTGCGGCATCGTTGCGGCTGCCGCCTGGTTCAAGCTGTTCGTGGAAGTGGGGCCGCTGGACAGCAGCCTGAAACAGAATCTGTCGTGGCTGCGCGCGGTGAATTTCCTCGCGATCGCATGGCTCGTCGCGAATATGGTGCGCATCGGCTGGGCGAGAGCGCTCGCGCAGCGCTTGCCGTGGGTAGGACTCGTCGGGCGCAAGGGCCTCTTGTGCTTCGTCGCGGGGACGGTGATCTCGCTTGTCGTCGACTCGCTGCTCTACACGGCCACCGACGGCTATCTGAATATACCGCTCGGCCTCGTCGCCGACGCCGTCGCGATCGGCTCGCTATTCGCCGTCGCCAAGGTATCGGTGCCGATCTCGCGCGTGCTGACGCTGCGCCTGCGCGGCTCGGGCCCCGCCTGAAATCCGCGATCAGGCAGTTACGCGAGCCTGACTAAACTAAACACTGCATCAGGAAAGCCACATCGGTCGAACGCATCAGCGCTCGACCCACTCGGTCCATAGCACCATCAGCACCGTCATCAGCGCCGGGCCGACGAATAGCCCGAGCAGCCCGAACGTCTCCGCGCCGCCGAGAATCCCGAACAGCACGAGCAGAAACGGCAGCCGCGCGGAACTGCCGATCAGCACCGGTCGCACGAAGTGCTCGGCGACAAACGCGACGACGAAGCCGAACACAGCAAGGCCAATCGCAGGAACGAGCGCGCCTTGCTCGATGAAGAGCCAAAGCGCCGCGCCGCAGAATACGATCGGCGCGCAAAACGGCAGCATCGCCGCGATCGCCGTGACGAAACCGAGCAGCGCCGCGTGCGGGACGCCCGTCAGCATATACGCGAGCAGCAGCAGCGCGCCCTCGCCGATCCCGACGACCACCAGCCCCGACACCGTCCCGCGCACGGCCGCCGCCATCCGTTCGGCGAGATGCATGCCGTCATAGCCGAACGCGCGCCGCATACCCTTCATCAATTCGCCCGACAGCTTCGGCCCCGCCTGAAAGATCACGAACAGCGTGACGAGCATGAAGCCGAACAGCATCAGCGCGTGCGCGGCCCGGGCGCCGAAATGCCGGCCAAACGTGACGACAGCGCCGCCGTGCAAGCCCTTCATCGCGGGCGAATCGCGCAGCGGCTGCGTCAGGTTGTCCTGCCACCAGGCCCCTATCTGCGCTGCGCCAAACGGCAGATGTTGGACGAAGTCCGGCAACGGAATGCCGTTCTCCTGCACGTCGCGCGCCCATTCGATCACGTCGTGCGCCTCGGCCGCCGCCTGCGCAATCCCGATCCCGACAGGCAGCAGAAACAGCAAGCCGATGGCAATGGTCAGAACGGTCGCGATCAGCGTCGAGCGCCCCTTGAACAGCCTGTGCTCTTCGATCCTGTGAAACGCCGGCCACAGCGCAATCGCGATCACGCAAGCCCACGCAATGGCCGGCACGAAATCACGGATCACCCAGATCGCCAGCGCCACCATCACGGCATACAGCGCGGCCGAAGCGATCCGCTGCACTTTGCGGCGATTCGGCATGTCGGCCTCGGATGGAACGTCGGGCGGGCGCTGATTCATGTGACCTCGTGATGGACTCGATGCGCGTTCAACGACCGCGCATCACAATGATGGGGCGGGCAAACATCGTCAGCAGATGCACGCATGCGCGGTGCCTGCGCACGCTCGCCACGGCGTTGCCAAACCGTTCATCTTAAAGGATGCAACGATTGCCGGCAGACCACGCAAACGGTCCGGCCCTTTTCTGCCGTTCATACAACAGTTCGTTGCATATTTGCGTGTAATCGATATAACGAGCCGCAAAACCGCTTTATACCGTCCGCGTGCATACCCAGGACCCGATTATTGCTAAATCGGGAACAGTGTTTCTACGCGAGCACAATGGCTCTCACGCGTGCGCGGGTCTAAATTCGGCACACCACAAATACGGAGCCGACCATGACCACCCTGGAGTGTTTACCGTTGATGGGCGCTAACGGGTTGCGCATCGAGATTCTCGAACACTCTGACACGACGCTGGTAATCCGCTGGATCGAACCCGGCCGCTGCCACTATGGCGAGCAACGCTGGCGCCGTCGCTCGGCGCATACGTCCGGCACGTGCGCCGTTTCGCGCAGAAAGATCCGGCGGGGCGACGCCGTCTTCAAGCCAGCCGAACGTCCCGCTCCCGCGAACGCCTCTGCCATGATCGCGGCCGAAGTGCTCGAGCACGCATTCGCTGCATAACCGACGTTTCTTGCAACAATCGGCAGTCGGCGTTCCCGACGTCAACCGGCAGCGTGTTCGACGAGGAAGCCGCACACTTCGCGATGCATCCATTGCACGCCGGGACTCGTCGCCAGCGCGCGCCACGATCCGTGCACGAGGCCGATGCCGACGGGCGCACTCGCCTGCCCTCCCACGGCACGGATGCGTTCTGCAAAGACGCGGGCATCGTCGCGCAATGGATCGTGCTCGACGCCGATCGCAAGCGTCGGCGGCAATCCATCATAGCGTGATGCTTCGAGCGGAACGGTCCACGCGTAACCGTGTGCCTGGCCGCCCCAATACAGCGCGCTGCAGCGTCGCACGTCGGCAAGCGTGAGCATCGGTGCATCGGCTTCCGAGTTGCGCGCGGGCAATTGCGGTTCGATGCCCAGCATCGGATAAACCAGGGCGACGCTGCGCACGCCCGCTTTCCCCTCGTCGCGCAGACGCATCGCAACACTCGCCGCGAGCGTACCGCCCGCGCTGTCGCCTGCCAGCTGCAGCGAACGCGGCAATGGGCCGAACGGCAGGCGACCGTCGAGCGCGGCGCGCGTGACGGCGAGGCAATCGTCGTGAGCGGCGGGCGCGGCGTGCTCCGGCGCGAGCCGATAATCGACAGCCACCACACACAACCCTGTATCCGCCGCGATGCGCGCCGTGATCAGATCGTGACTGTCGAGCGATCCGACGACGAACCCGCCGCCATGAAAATACAGCACCGTGCCCATCGACCGCGCGCGATCAGCGGGCGCGTACAGACGCACGTCGAACGTGCGCTCATCGGGCGATGTGAAAGGCGCGTCGCGAGCCGTCACGCCATCGGGCAATGGCGGCGTGAACGCGGCGGCGTACCGTTCGTACACCGCCCGCTGTTCGGCAAACGTCGATGCAGATCGATCGCGCGGATAAAGACTCTTCGTGCGCTCGACGAATGCAACCATCTCGGGTTCGAGCATGTCGCGTGCTCCGCTTAGGTTTTCTGATTATGCACGCGAATGCGCGGGGCGCTATTTGCGCGCTTGCCCCGGCAAGCCAATCACGCGCCCAGCGTATCGCGGCGCAGGCAGCGCCGCTTGCGCATCGACGAGCGCGCGCACGCGCGCCTCGACATCGCTGTCGAACACCTCTGAACGCGGCCCGCTGGTATCGACGTGCAACAGCATCTGCTCGCCCGCCGCGACGGCTTCGCCGCCATCTCCAGCGAACATTTCGAGGTACAGGTGCATGCGCTTGGCGTCATGCGCGAGTACGCGCATCTCGACTCGCACTCGGGCGCCTTCCTTGATTTCGTGCAGATAGTGGATGTGCGCTTCGAGCGTATAGATCGAGCGGCCACGCGCTTTGCGCACCGCGTCGTCGAGGCCGATCTGGTCGATCAGCGCATCGGTGGCGAAGCTGAAAATCAGCATATAGAACGCGTCGCGCAGATGGCCGTTGTAATCGACCCACTCGGCGCGCACGACGTCGTGATACGCAGGCAATTCCGCGTGTCGCGGCATGGCGAATGTCTCCGTCGCTTTGAATGAGGTACTGCACGCGCGGGACATCTGTTTTGACGCCCCGCACACGCACAGATATTACTCGACCTTATTCGTCGGCACGCAAGCCATGACGCGCTTTCGTTTCGGCAATCGCGGACAGCACGTTCGTGATGCATTCGTCGCGATAGCGTTCGAGCTGCTTGATCGAGCGCGGACCGACCTGCTCCGCCGTCCCACCGACCACGCGATCGATCAACTGATCCGTCAGCTTCGGCGCGACGAGTTTCGTCCACGGCAATTCCAGCGCGGGCCCGAATTGCTGCATGAAATGCCGCATGCCTGCGTCGCCGCCAGCCAGCGTATAGGTGAGGAACGTCCCCATGAACGACCAGCGGATGCCCGCGCCAAAGCGGATCGCATCGTCGATTTCCCCTGTCGTCGCGACGCCTTCGTCGACCAGATGCAGCGCCTCGCGCCACAGCGCTTCGAGCAGGCGGTCCGCGATAAAGCCCGGCACTTCCTTGCGCACATGCAGCGGCCGCATGTCGAGCGCGCGATAGATGCTCATTGCGGCGTCGATGGTCGAAGGCGCGGTTTGCTCACCGCCCAACACTTCGACAAGCGGCAACAGATAAACAGGATTGAACGGATGCCCGACGATACAGCGCTCCGGATGTAACGCGCGCGCATAGAAATCAGTCGGCAGCAGGCCCGATGTCGATGATGCGATGATCGCGTCGGGCTTCGCGGCGCGGCTAATCTGCTCATGCAACGCAAGCTTCAATTCCTCGCGTTCAGGCGCGCTTTCCTGAATGAAGTCGGCATCCGCGACGCACGCTTCAATCGTCTTCACGAAACGCAGACGCTCCTGCGAAGCCCCCGCCGCGAGTCCAACGCGTTCGAGCGCGGGCCACGCGTTCGCGACATTGTCGCGCAACTGCTTCTCCGCGCCCGGCGCCGGGTCCCATGCAATGACGTCGAGCCCATGCGCGAGCGCGCGCGCCACCCAGCCGCTGCCGATCACACCTGCGCCGATTGCTGCAAAAGTCTTGATATCCGTAATCACTGCCATTGCCGATGATCCTCTGGATTGATTCAAAGCGTTATACGAACTGCTAGGCGAACTGTTCTGCGGCGCGCTTTTCGAGCAGCCGTTCGCCGCGTGCAGGCAAGCCGAGTTTCTTGCGGCCTTCCGCCGGTGTCAGCGCGCGGCCGCCAAGCCGTTCGATAATCTCAACGGCGCGCGTCACAAGCGAGCCATTGCTCGCAGGCACGCCCTTGTCGAGCCAGATGTTGTCTTCGAGACCCACGCGCACGTTACCGCCGAGCAGCATCGCCTGCGCGACCATCGGCATCTGCATCCGGCCGATGCCGAAGCCCGCCCATTGCGCGCCGGGGGGCAGGTTGTCGACCATGGCCTTCATCGTCGTCGTATCGGCGGGCGCACCCCACGGAATGCCGAGGCACAGCTGAAACAGCGGTGGCGCATCGAGCAGGCCTTCTTTCAGCAATTGATTGGCGAACCACAGATGGCCCGTATCGAAGATCTCCAGTTCCGGCTTGACGCCGAGTTCCTGGATGCGCTTCGCGCCCGCCCGCAATTGAGCCGGCGTCGATACGTAGATATAGTCGCCGTCGCCGAAATTGAGCGTGCCGCAATCGAGCGTGCAAATCTCCGGCAAAAGCTCTTCAACGTGGGCAAGCCGCGTCAGGCCGCCTACCAGATCGGTGCCCGCGCCGAAGCGCATCGGATCTTCGCCGGGACCGATCTCCAGGTCCCCGCCCATGCCAGCCGTCAGATTGATGATGACGTCCGTATCCGCGGAGCGAATACGGTCGACGACCTCGCGGTACAGATTCGAATCGCGGCTGCCGCGTCCCGTTTTCGGATCGCGGACATGGCAATGCGCGACGGTTGCGCCTGCTTTTGCGGCTTCGATCGCGGCATCGGCGATCTGTTTCGGCGTGACGGGAATGGCGGGATGCCTGCCGACGGTGTCGCCTACACCCGTGACAGCGCAGGTCACGATCACTTCATGGTTCATGCGTGCAATTCCTGTTAACTGTGGTGTCTGATTGGTTGCAATGGAAAAGTACTTTCCGTATTCGAATGTCAAATCTCAAAGACCGAGATAAGCCTTCACGGCAGGCAAGCCATCCTTGCCGTCATACGTCTTGACGCCTGCGAGCCATTCGTCGAGTACTTGCGGATTCTTTTTCAAATACGCTTTAGCGGCTTCGGCAGGTTTCTCCTTGTTCATCACCGACTGCATCACGACGTTCTCGAGCTGCGTGGTAAAGCGAAGATTGCTCACGAGTTTTCCCGCGTTCGGGCAACGCGTCAGAAAGTCCGGCGACGTCAGCGTATAAACACGCGCTTCGCCATCGTTCGGACCGAATACGCCTTCGCTCCCGCTCAGGTACTTCATATCGAGCTGAATGTTCATCGGATGCGGCTGCCAGCCGAGAAAGACCACCCATTTCTTCTCGCGCACCGCGCGGTCAACGGTCACGAGCATGCCCGCCTCGCTTGATTCGATCAGCTTGAATCCACCCAGACCGAACTGATTGGTCGCAATCATCTTCTGGATTGCGGCATTCGCACTGCTGCCCGGCTCGATGCCATAGATCTTTCCGTCGAGTTCCGCGCGATGCTTCGCGATATCGGCGAAAGTCTTCAGTCCCGCGTCGTATTCATAAGTGGGCACCGCAAAGGTCGCCCTCGCGCCCGTCAGATTCGGCGGCTGCAAGACGTTGATCGACTTCGCGTCGACGAACGGCGTAATCGCCTTTTCCTGCACGGGCCACCAGTACCCGAGCGAGACGTCGAGCTGCTTGCTCTTCAATCCGGCAAACGAGATCGGCACGGATGCCACCGTCGTCACCGGCTGATAACCAAGCCCTTCGAATACCGTCGACGCGAGCGCCGTCGTCGACGTGATGTCGGTCCAGCCGATATCCGCGAAATGGACGGCGCGGCAGCTCGGCGGGTCCTGCGCGAGCGCGGGCAGCGACAGTGCGGCCAGAAGGCCGGCAAGACATGTGGAAACGGCTTTGCTGATCAACTTCATGACGATCCCCTTCGACACAGCTCGTAATGTTCTAGAACGCCCACGTGGCAGGCGGCGAGTAAGACGACCCTGGAAAGACGCGATGTGCATTAAAGGTACAAATCCATATTCCTGCAAAATCGACTATCAGCGACCCGTTCTTGCTTGCTTGCGACCATGAGGGAAAACCAGCATGCGTCGGCGCGATTGGTGCGCTGCGCCATACGAGCATGGATTTTTGTCGGCTTGCCGCATTGCATGCTGCTTGCTACGCTCGCCGGATTCGACGAATCCGGCCAACCTGACATCCAGAAGATCGAGCGATGCCCGAAGACATTTCGTTTCTGCTGCTGCCGGGCTTTTCGGCTCTTGGCTTCATGTCGGCTATCGAGCCTTTGCGCGTCGCGAACCGTTTTCGCGAGAACCTTTACCGCTGGCATATCCTGAGCGTGGACGGCGCGCCCGTCGCCGCGAGCAACGGCATTTCGATGAATGCCGAAGCCGCATTCGGCGATGTCGATCACGCCCGAACGGTCTTTATCGTCGCGGGTTTCGATCCGCTTGCGTGCTACAGCCGCGCGCTCGGCGACTGGCTCCGGCGGCTCGACCACGCGCACGCGACACTCGGCGGCATCGACACGGGCGCCTTTATTCTGGCCGAAGCGGGACTGCTGCGCGCAACCGACAGCGTGACCTTGCATTGGGAAGCGCTCTCCGCATTCCGCGAGCGATACCCGTCGGTGGATGCGAGCGAAGAGCTATTCGAGATCGGCGCGCGGCGCATCACGTGCGCGGGCGGCACCGCTTCGATCGACATGATGCTCGACCTGGTCTCGCGCAGTCACGGCGCAGCGCTCGCTTCGTCGATCTCCGAACAATTCGTCGTGAGCCGCATTCGCCAGCGCTCCGATCATCAGCGCATGGAAATCGCCGCGCGTTACGGCGTGCATAACCGCAAGCTGATTCAGGTGATCGGCGTGATGGAACAGAACATGGAAGAACCGCTCGCGCCCGCCGATCTCGCGCAGGAAATCGGCGTCACGCGCAGGCAGCTGGAGCGGCTTTTCTGTTCATCGCTAAAGGACACGCCGACCCATTTCTATCTGCAATTGCGGCTGGATCGCGCGCGCGAGCTTTTGAGGCAGACGGATATGTCGATTACGGCAATTTGCGTCGCGTGCGGATTCGAGTCACCGTCGCACTTCTCGCGGACCTATCGCGCGCGGTTCGGCGCGAGTCCGCGCAGCGACCGGAGTCCGCTGCGCCATACTGCCGGTGGCAATGCGAATACGACACTGGAGACCGCAGTGCCTTGAATGTAGTGTCGTTTGATCGATTTGCGTTGCCCTTTGCGAACAAGGCAAATCAAACAGGCATCAGAACGAGTGCCGCATACCGATACGCACATCGGCCTGTGTCGTCGTGGTGGACGGCGTGAAGCTATAGCCGATCACTGCATCCACGCCGCTCGACGCCTTCAGATAATCGCCTGAAATATAGACGTCCGTGCGCTTGGACAGCAGATAGTGCGCGCCCAGCGAGCCCTGATTCCAGTGATGCCCTTCGAAGTTCGTGTACTGGTAGCCGCCGATCACGCTGAACGCCGGCGTCACCTGCCAGCTCGCGCCGCCTTCACCCACCTTCATGTGCGACGTGACGCCCAGGCCCTTGATCGTCGTATAGGTGAAGTTGCCCATCAGCGTCACGTCGCCGATTGCATAGCTCGAGCCGATGCCGAAGGTACCCTGCTTGTCGACGGGAAACGGATTACTCGAATAGAGATCAGTTATCGCGCCTGTCGCCGGATCGACGGTCACCGTCGGCTGGCCAAGGAAAGTGTGCACGCCGAGCATCGCGTACGGATCGAAGGCGTAGATGCCGTGCGGATTGTTCAGCTGCGTGTAGGCGGCGCCCATCGTGAACGGTCCATTCGCATAGTGCGCGCCGACGCTCCATGCGCTGTCCTGGTGGAAATCGCCCGCGACGTTGCCGAACGAGTACATGCCGCCGAACATGAAGCCGGCGAATTCATTCGACAGGAACTTCACCGAATTGGGCAGACGGTCGCCATTGAAGCGGTCGAAGTCGCCCTGGTGAATCGCATAGCCGCTCGCCCACGCCGAGATGTTGTACAGGTACACCATCTCTTCCGTCATATCCAGCTGATTGCCGAACGACAGCGTACCCCACTGGTTCTTCAGCCCCACATACGCCTGACGTCCGAATAGCGCGCTGCCGAAGCCCAGTTGCCCATTGCCGAGGTGAAAGCCGCTTTCGAGCACGAACACCGCCTGCAAGCCGCCGCCCAGATCTTCCGTGCCCTTGACGCCGAAGCGGTTGCCGTATGAGATGCCGTCGTCGAACTTCACGACGTGCGCGCCGCCCGTATTGTTGACCCAGGTAATGCCCGCGTCGACGATCCCATACAACGTGACACTGCTCTGCGCGTGACTCGCGTTCGATATTCCAGCGAGCACGAGCGCGACGCCTGTCAGTGTTGCGGCATTCAGCTTTTTCATTGTGTAGTTCTCTCTTGCCTGACTCTGAGGGGGATAGGGATGCGAAGCTGCCTTCGCGGCTTGTGCAATTCGCACGACGATGAATGCACAGTACAAATCCATTTTTCAGGCAACTCGACCAAACACGACGTACTTTGGTCTGTTAGCGACACACACACAACAAAAGGAACACGCGTACCGCATAAGAAATGCGCGCGGCCCCTTGCGGAACCGCGCGCCATTTGACAGTCCCGCCAATGCCGGTTCAATGAATGCCGAGTTGCGCCTGCACTGCCTGCAATCCGTCGCTGCCACTCGTGGTCGTCACGCCTTTGAGCCATGTATTTAACAAAGCGGGATTGCCTTTCAGCGCGTTCAACGCCGCGGTATTGATATCCACCTTGTTTTGCAGCACATTCGTGATGATCTGGTTTTCCAGATCGACATTGAATGTCAATTGTTGAAAGAGCCTGGCGAGATTCGCGCATTGCCCGGAAAAACCCGCGCGCGTTACCGTATTCACCGTCGCGCCACCGTAGTTCGGGCCGAAGTACGTGTCACCGCCCGACAGATAGGTCAAATGGAATTTCGTGTTCATCAGATGCGGTTCCCAGCCGAGAAACACGATCCATTGCTTGTCTCGCACCGCGCGCTCGACCTGCGTCAACATCCCCGTTTCACTCGATTCGACGATCTTCCAGTCGCCGAGACCAAATGCCTTATCGGAAATCATCTTCTTGATGTTCTGATTGGCGGGCGCACCTGGCTCGATGCCATAGATCTTTCCATTGAACTGGTCGGCGTGCTTGACGAGATCGGCGAATGAATGCACGCCCGCGGCGGCGACATAGTCGGGAACGGCAAGCGTGAATTTCGCATTGGTCAGATTCGCATGCAGCACGTCGATCGAACGTTCATCGACGAACGGCTTGACGAGCGGACCTTGCGCGGGCATCCAGTTGCCGAGAAACACGTCGATTTGCCCTTTTTTCAGGCCCTGATACGTGATCGGCACCGACAGGTTCGACACGTTCTGCTGATAGCCGAGCGCCTTCAATAGCACGCCTGTGACCGCGTTGGTCGCATCGATATCGGTCCAGCCGGGGTCGGCCATGCGGACTTGCGTGCAGCTTTGGGGCTCTGCTGCATGCGACGATCCTGTCATTGCAATGCCGCATGCAGCAAGCATCAATGCGGCCTTCGCAAGCGAACTTCTCCAGCGTATGTTCATCGTGGACTCCCGTATTGAAGTTTTCTCTCTCTTGCCCGTCATTAGCCGCTGACGATACGCGGATAACGCGCCATCGCTTCGAGCGTATCGAGTTCAATGTGATTGCGCATGTAGCGCAGGCTTGCGTCGTTGAATGGCTGCCAGTCCCATGAGCGGATCGTGCCTTGCGTCGTCGCTTCAAAATGAAAGCGCCGGCGGCGCTGGCTCGCAACCACCGCTTGATGCAGTGCGGGAATGTTCCAGCGCTGCGCGATCTCCTTGCGAAATGCGTCGACGAGCGTGGCATTCTTCGGGTCTTGCGCGAGGTTCACGCGCTCGTGCGGATCGTCCGCGAGATCGTAAAGCTGATCGGGATCGACGGGCGTATGAATGAACTTGTACTTGCCGCGCCGGACCATCACCATCGGCGCAATTGCGCCCTCCGCGAAGTACTCGACAATCGCTTCGTCGTGTCCACCGTCGTTGTGCAGATGCGGGATAAGGCTCTGTCCGTCCACAGAATCGGGCCATTCCGCGCGCCGGGTGCCCGCTGCCATTTCGACGAGCGTCGGCAGCAGATCGACGTGCGAGACGGATGCAGCCACGCGATGCGCACGATAGTGCTTTGGTGCATGCACGATTAGCGGCACACGCACGCCGCCTTCAAAGCACGTCATCTTGTACCAGAGGCCACGTTCGCCAAGCATTTCGCCGTGATCCGATGTGACGATGACGATCGTATCGTCGGCGAGGCCGGTTGCCTTCAGCGTGTCGAGAATCGCACCGAATTGCGCATCGACATACGAGAGCGCGCCATAGTACGCGTGTCGCGCGTCGCGGATCTGCTGTTCAGTCGGTGGCGTGAGATCCGCTTCGTAGACATCGCGCAGACGCTTTGAATGGGGATCGCTCTCTTCGCGCGTCAATGTCACGCGCGGCATGTCGATCTCTTCATCGCGGTACAGATCCCAGTATTGCTGCGGAATCGCGTAAGGATCATGCGGATGCGTAAGCGACGCGACGAGGCAAAACGGCCGCACGTCGCCGCCCGCCGCGCGCTCGCGCACGATGTCATACAGCTTCTGGCGCGTCGTGTACGTGACTTCATCGTCGAAATCGAGCTGGTTCGTGCGTACGCATGGGCCTGCATCGAGCACGGAACTCATGTTGTGATACCAGCTAGGCCGCACGTCCGGACGATCCCAGTCCGGCACCCAGCCGAAATCGGCGGGATAGATGTCGGTGGTCAGGCGCTCCTCGAAACCGTGCAACTGGTCGGGGCCGCAGAAATGCATCTTGCCCGAGAGGATCGTCCGATAGCCTACTACGCGCAGATAGTGCGCGAACGTCAGCGTTTGCGCGGGCAATTCGGCGGCGTTATCGTAAGCACCGATTGCGGCGGGCAATTTGCCCGCCATCATCGAAAAGCGTGATGGCGCGCACAGCGGGCTCGCGCAGTACGCGGAATCGAACACGACGCCTTCTTTTGCCAGCGCATCGATGCGCGGCGTCAACGAGACCTGATTGCCATACGCGCGCAGCGCGAACGGCGTCATCTGGTCCGCCATCAAGATAACGATATTCTGCTTTGTATTAAGGCTCATGAGCGGGGCGGATTAGAATCTTGGAGTTACGCATCGAAGTGCGGCGCTTGCAGTGCAACGAGCGCCGCCTGCACTTCACTATTGCCGTTCATTAAGCCTTTGTGAAGGCGGCGTGCGCTTATCGGCCCATAAGGGGATGTTATGCCGGGACCAGACCGTCTTCCGCCGATGCAGACCTTGTCGGCCTTCGAATCGGCCGCGCGCCTCGCGAGCTTCACGGCCGCCGCGCGCGAGCTCGGTTCGACTCAGCCCGCCGTGAGCCAGCGCATCGTGCAGCTCGAAGAGGACCTCGGCGCGCCATTGTTCGAGCGCGGCCATCGCGGCGTGACGCTCACGCCCGAAGGCGCGTTGCTCTATGAAGCCGTGCGCAGCGGCCTCGACACGATCCGCGAGGCGACATCCGACATCCGCGCGCGCCGCGCCACGGGCGCATTGACGATACTTACCGACGCCGGCTTCGCCACCTACTGGCTGATGCCGCGCCTGGCCCGCCTCAAGGCGTCGATGCCCGGCGTCAACGTGAAGATCGTCACCTCGCAACTCGGCTACGATCCGCACCGCGACCACGCGGATATCGCCATCGCGTTCGGCGACGGCCATTGGCCGCCCTGCACGTCGACGCGGCTTTTCGCCGAAGCCGTCACGCCCGTCTGCTCACCCGCGTTCCGCGATCTTCACGCACCCGTAAGCGTTGCCGCCGATCTCGCCGCATTGCCGCTACTACACGTGCAGCCCACCGACCCCGAGCGCTGGCTTGCCTGGAACACATGGTTCGCCGCGCACGGTCTGCAAGCGCCGGAAGACAGCCAGGGGATGATGTTCAACAGTTATTCGCTCGTCGTGCAGGCCGCACTGATGGGCCAGGGCGTCGCGCTCGGCTGGACGCCGCTCACAGACGAACTCATCGCGTCCGGCCTGCTCGTGCACCTGCTCGACACGCCCGTGACCACCGAGCGCGGCTATTACCTCGTCTGCCCGCCCGCGCGCCCCGCGCCAGCCGCCGTGCCACTCTTCCGGCGCTGGGTTTTCAACGAACTGATCGACCTGGGCGAGCACGCGCACGCCTGACGTTCCGATACCACGAGCACGGCGCATCGGTTCTATGCGCGCGCAAATTGGGCTGATTTACTTGATCATCCCGCTTGCCGCGTCGCGCTACGCTACAGGTTCAATGGCACGGCCATGCGGGAATCCCATATCGAATGACAGAGGACTCGCATGCCCACCACCGATCGCTCGCATCAGTTCGCGCTGACCCTTTCCTGCCCGAGCGCCGCCGGCCAGGTTGCTGCCGTCGTCGGCTTTCTCGATCGGCACCACTGCTATATCGATGAACTCACGGTGTTCGACGACGACATCAGCGCGCGCTTTTTCGTGCGCTGCGTGTTTCATGGCGTGGCGAACGCGCCCGAAGCGGCGCTGCATATCGATTCGTTGCGGCGCGAGTTCCACCCCATCGCGGCCGACTTCGATATGCAGTGGGCGATGCACGATCTCGACACGCGGCCCAAAGTACTGATCATGGTGTCTAAGCTCGAGCATTGCCTCGCCGACCTGCTATTCCGCTGGCGCATGGGCGAACTGAAAATGGACATTGCCGGCATTGCATCGAATCATCCCGACTTCGAGCCGCTTGCCGTGCAGCATGGTTTGCCGTTCCATCATCTGCCTGTGACGCCTGAAACGAAGCAGCAACAGGAAGCGCAAATTCTCGACCTGTTCGAATCGAGCGGCGCGGAGCTGATGATTCTCGCGCGCTATATGCAGATTCTCTCCGACGAAACGAGCCGCAAGCTGGCAGGCCGCGCGATCAATATCCATCACTCGTTCCTGCCAGGCTTCAAGGGCGCGCGGCCTTATCATCAGGCGCACGCGCGCGGCGTCAAGCTGATCGGCGCGACGGCGCACTTCGTCACCGACGATCTCGACGAAGGTCCGATCATCGAACAGGAAGTGCAGCGCGTCGACCATTCGTATGGGCCTGAGCGCCTGCTGGCCGTGGGCCGCGACGTCGAATGCATCACGCTGGCGCGCGCGGTGAAGGCATTCGTGGAACGGCGTGTGTTCATCAACGGCGACAGAACCGTCGTGCTCTGAAAGCAGAAGCCGCCGCGCTGCAAGGCAGACGCGGCGGCGGCATCACTTAAAGGCGATCAAAGGAACGGCTTCGCCAGATGGTGCGAGAACCACACAACGAACACAGCTAGCAGCAACGCGCCATACGGCAACAAACCGCGCAGACCGGCAGGCCGCAAACCGCCTTTCCACTCCATGTCCTGCTGCATGCGTGCCGGGAAACGCCCGCGATCCTGTACGTAGTGGCGGAACATGAACACGGGCACGATCAGCAGCATCGCGATCAGGCCGTTGCGCATCGTTCCCACGCCCTGCATGTCCGCGCCCGCGCCAATGAACGCGAGATCCAGATAGCCGCACAGCGCGCCCGCGGCGAGCAGCCACGCCGGACAACGGAACGGCCGGTCCGCATCCGCGCGATCCAGCCGGTGAATCCAGCCCGATTGCAGATTGAGGAACACGAAGATCATGTAGCAGACGTTCGAGATCGACAGCACTGTCATGTAGTCCGACATCAGCAGCAGGATCAGATTGAAGCCAAGGTCGGTCCACATTGCGCGCGTCGGCGCGCCGTGCTCGTTGACGTGCGACAGATACTTCGGCAGCCAGCCATCGACGGATGCCTGATACAGCGTGCGCGACGAGCCCATCATCGAGGTCATCACGATCAGCAGAATGGTCAGCATCAGCATGATGACGACCACGTCGAACATCAGCGCGCCGCCGCCGACCATATGCGCCATCGCGGCAGCCACGCCCGTGCCGTCGGCGATCTTCGGATCGAGCATGCCCTTCGTGCCCAACACACCCTGAAACGCGAGCGGCACCAGCGTCATCACGACCAGGCACGCCATGCCCGACCAGAAGATTGCTTTTACCGTATCGCTGCGCGGATCGCGGAACTCGCGCGTATAGCAGACGGCCGTCTCGAAGCCGTACGCGGCCCAGCCCGCCATGAACATCGCGCCGAACGCCATCGTGATGCCCGCGCCATTCCACGAGCCGAACGTCGAAGCCGTCACGCTGCCTTGCGCATCGTGTCCGAGCGGCAGCAGCGGCCACAGATGCACGGCGGGCACGTCGCCCGTCACGAACGGCACGATACCGACGATCAGCAAGGGCGCAAGCGAAGCAATGCCGAGTATGCGCTGCGTCTTCGCGGCTTTCGATGCGCCGCTATGCTGCAGTTTGAATGTAATCAGCAGAAAGATCGACGCGATGATGAACGTCGCGTTGATGCGTAGTGAAAGCCCCTGCTTGATGAAGCTAAGGTCGAGCAGTGTCAGACGCCACGTGTTGATCGCGGCATCGGGTGCATAGAGACTGGATAGCGCGTAATTGGCGGCAAGGCCCGTGCCCAACGCGAGCATCGGCGACCAGGCGAGCCAGTTGCACCACACGGAAACGGGCGCGATGGTCTTGCTATAGCGCACCCAGGCCATTGCGCCGTATACGGACGCGCCGCCTGACTTGTGCGGGAAAAGCCCTGAAATTTCAGCGTAAGTCGCGCTTTGAATCAGGCCCATCAGGATCGCCGCGACCCATATGGCCCACGCGGGTTGACCGATCGTTGCGGACACGCCGCCGATCGTAAACAGCACGCCGCCGGGCACGCCGCTCGTCACCCAGAATGCGTCTTTCCAGGTCAGGCCGCGTTGCAGCGAGTGACCTTCTTGTGCGGCGCCGTCGGTAGCGCCTTCGATACTGCGGGTACGCAGTCTTGCCTGATCCATCCAGAGTCTCCATCGTTAGAAAGAGCCTGCGCGCTGGCTGGAACACGAACAACCGGATACATCGATGCTGCAGATGCGCGCGCAGCGCATCTGCAGCATCACAAAACGCTCGTCAGAACGCGTTAGGGAAGGACGGTTATTGTGCTCCGCCTACCCAGCTGTTCACGCGGTCGCCGTGTGCGGCGATCCACGTTCCGGCTGCGTCGGCAGGCTTGGCGCCGTTCTCCGTCGCCAGCATGACGCTGTCGATTTCGCCCGGCTTCCATTGAAATTTCTTCAGAAACGCGACTACTTGCGGTGCCTTCGTATCGAGGCCCGGATTGATGACGCTATCCACGTGCTCGGATTCGCCGTACACCTTCTTCGGGTCTTCGAGGAACTTCAGCTTCCACTTGGCAAACATCCAGTGCGGTATCCAGCCTGTGACGATCACAGGTTTATTGGCATTCATCGAGCGCGCGAGTTCTGCGGTCATTGCGCTGCCCGAACTCGGCATCAGTTGATAGTCGAGGTTGTAGGCCTTGATTGCATCCGAGGTTTTCTTCATCACGCCTGCGCCGGCGTCGATGCCGACGATGCGTCCACCGAAGTCAGCCTTATGCGCCTGCAGATCGGCGATGGTCTTTTCCGGCACGTCGGCGGGCACGATCAGGCCGATCTTGGCGTCGTTGAAGTTGGGTCCCAGGTCTTGCACCTTGCCCTTGAACTGATCCCAGTACGCGCCGTGCGTGACGGGCAGCCACGCCGAGAGTGTCGCGTCCAGGTCGCCGCGCGCCACGCCCTGCCACATGATGCCTGCCGCTACGGGCACGAGTTGCACTGGGTAGCCGAGGCGTTTTTCGATGATCTGTGCAGCGACGTTCGATGTAGCGACGCTGTCGTCCCAGCCTTCGACGTAGCCGATTTTGATCGTCGGTTTGGTGTCCGCTGCCGCGGTGCCCGTGCCGATTGCGCTCATTGCGGCGAGTAGCGCCCCGCATAACATCAGTTTTTTAAGGTGCTTCATGGTCGATCTCCTTGTGGCCGCTTGCCGCGGTGTGGCTTTAGAATCGCTAACCAGAATGCATTAGGTGGTCGGGTTTGCGACGTTTACTTGTCTGTATGCGACGTGGTTTTTTTGGTTGTCTGCGACGCTGGGTGGTCCGCTTTGCTTTTCGCTAGCTTCCGCGTGATGACTTACCTGCGCATGCGTTGAACCTGTTCTTGCCTTTGCGCTGGCATCCGCGTTTTGCCTTCGTGCTTCGTGCGTCGTCGTTCGGTGTTTTGGCCTTTGCGCCGGCATCCGCGTTTTGCCTTCGTGCTTCATGCGTCGCCCCTGTGCGGGGCGGCACCTACTTTTCTTTGCCGCCGCAAAGAAAAGTAGGCAAAAGAAAGCGGCTAACACCGCCAGTTCTTGTGTTTGCCTGAGGGCCCCCAACCGGTCTTACGCTTCACACGGCAATCACGTGACCCATGTTCGTTGCCAACGTTCTTGCGGTGCGCCTCACCCGCTTCACGCACCCGCGCTGCACCATGCCGTGCCAGATATTCCACGGCCGCCCAGGTGGCAAACTGTGTGTAGGCCCTAGTGCCTCGCACGCCTCACTTCGGACCGATAGCGCATACGTTCCACCCTGTAAGAGCGCTACCCTATACGACGCGACAACCTACACACAGTTTGCCACCTGGGCGGCACATACCATCCGCTGCCGCTTGCCCGAGTACGGGTATCTGAAGCGGGTGAGGCGTTCATTCGAAGCGCTGGCAACGAGCACCAACCAGGGCACTGCCGTGTGAAGCGTGGGACCGGTTGGGGGCCCTCAGGCAAACACAAGAACTGGCGGTGTTAGCCGCTTTCTTTTGCCTACTTTTCTTTGCGGCGGCAAAGAAAAGTAGGTGCCGCCCCGCACAGGGGCGACGCTTGAAGCACGAAGGCAAAGCGCGGATGCCAGCTCAAACTCAAGCAAACCAATCAGCCGTCGCAGACAAAAAAAACTCACTTATCAACCACGAGATCACTCAAAGGCTTACTACAACACAACAACACCATCCCCTGATCGATCTCCCGCTGCCGAATCCCACCGTTATGCTTCATCTCCACCTGCCCGGAAACAAGCTTCACCTTGCAGGTGCCACACATCCCTTGTGTACAGGAAGCAGCCAACCGCACTCCGGCATGCCGGGCCGCATCCAGCACATGTTGCGACGAACCACATTCAATCGACCGGTTACTGCGTGAAAAGCTCACCGAGAACATTTGCGTGCCATTTGCAGCACCATTAGCCTTCTCTTCCGCCTCAAGCACTTCAGCCGCAACTTCAGGCTCATTCTCAATCAGCGTCTCGAAAGAAAAGCTCTCTTCGTGATACTGCTTGCGATCAAACCCCGCCTCATCGAGCAGATTGCGAACCGCCTGCATATAAGGCGCAGGACCGCAAGTAAAGATCTCCCGCTCCATAAAATCCGGAGCAATCAGCTTCAGCATCGGCAGCGTCAAAAATCCAGTAACACCTGGCCAGTTAGTACGACTCCCAACCCGCTCACAAACAAACGAAGTCCTGAAATTAACCTGATTAGAAGCAATCAGATCAAGCTCCCGCGAGAAAATAATATCGTCCGGCGTGCGAGCGCTATGCACAAACACGATATCGCGATCCTCACTCAACTCATGATGCGCGCGACTCATCGACATCAACGGCGTAATGCCAGACCCCGCCGACAAAAACAGATACTTCCGCGCCGGATGCCGCGCACACGTAAACTCACCCGCCGGCCCCAGCACCCGCACGCGCGCACCCGCCTGCAGGTTATCGTGCAGCCAGTTCGACACCTTGCCGCCAGGCACCCGCTTCACCGTGATCGAAATCGTATGCGGCCGCGTCGGCGACGATGAAATCGTATAGCAGCGGTTGATCGTCTCGCCGTCGATCTCCAGCTCCAACGTGATGAACTGCCCCGGCTCGAACACAAACGCACGGCCTTCCGGCGAACGGAAGAAAAAACTCTTCACGTCGTGCGTTTCCTGACGAACCTGGCAGCAGACCAGCGTTTCCTCGACATCGCTCGTCCAGCGCGCGGGCAACGCGCTCCAGAATTCGGGCTTCGTCACGCGGCTTTCGACGGGTCCGAAGGTTGCTGCATCGCGCATCATTGCTTGCTCCACTTGCCGCCAGGCATCCGGTTGGTTTTATCTGCAGCCGGCCTTAAACGGCCTTGATGTTGATCGTGCGTTGCTCCGCCACCGGGCTCTCGACATGCGCCGCAAGGCGCTGCACATACCAGTCGCTGAACTTCTCGACGAGCCCTTCCGTGTACGGCGAATACGGACCCGGCTCGTACGCGCTGCTCGACGCGCCGCGCTGCGAATACTCGACGAGCGTACGGTCCTGGTCGTTGGTCGCGTTCCACACGGCCGTCAGGTTGCTCACGTCGTAATCGACGCCTTCCTGCGCATCCTTGTGCACGAGCCATTTCGTACGCACCAGCGTTTCGCCCGCCGACAGCGGAATCACCGAGAACGTCACGATGTGATCGCTCATAAAGTGATGCCACGAATTCGGCTGCGTCCAGAACGACAGCCCGCCCAGGTCGGCCTGCTCGAATTCGCCGAGCAACTTCTTCGATGCGACCTTCGCGTCGAGCGTCTGCGATTCGCCACTGCGATCGAGCGGCAGACGCTGCGTGCGAAAACCCGTCACGTCCGACAGCTGATCGATTTCAACAGAAGGCAGACCCATCTCTTCCCACTGCTTCTCGCGCTCGATGCAGGTGCGCTCGAACGCATCCATGCCTTCCGCGTTCGCGGGCGAACGCTGATAGCCGAAGCCGTACTCGTAGAGTGAAATGGTCAGCTCGGGATGGTTCGCGACGCAGTGGTAGCACTCGCGGTTGTTCTCCATCGTGAGCTTCCAGTTGCCTTTCTCGATGATGTCGATCTGCGCAGCAATCTTGCAGCTCGGCAGATCGTGCGGCAGCAGATACGGCTCCATTGCTGCGCGCATCACGGCGAAATCGACGGGCGGCTTTTCCGCGAGGCACACGAAAATCAGACCGGCCAGGTTCTCGACATGCACGCTCTTCAGGCTGTGCTTGCAGCGGTCGAACTTCTCGCCCATGTGCTCGGCGAACATCAGCTCGCCCGACAGGTTGTACGTCCAGCTGTGATACGGGCACACGATATTGCCGACTGAACCCTTGTCCTCGTTGCACAGGCGCGCGCCGCGGTGACGGCAAACGTTGTGGAATGCGCGCACCTGCATGTCGTCGTCGCGCACGATCAGGATCGAATCGTTGCCCAATTCGACGGTCACGTAATCGCCCGGCTCGGGAATGTCCGGCTCGACGGCGACCTGAATCCAGTGTTGACGGAAAATCGCGTCCATATCGAGCGAGAAGATTTCTTCGCTCAGATAAAACGGTGCTTCGAGGCTGTAACCCTTCTTGCGCCGGTCCACCAGCGTGCGAATGTCTGCCGATACTTTCATGTGTGCTCCGGGTTCCGAGGCCGTGTGGGTGCGGCGCAAAATCAGTATTCGATGAGTTGATGCTCGCGCAAATAATCGAGTATCACTTGTGCTTTTTCGACCGAAGTCCCTTCAATTACGACGCTGCCGCCCCGGCTTTCCGTGGTGGTCGCGGACAGCATGCGGGCATGGCCCGTGCGCTTCTCGGCAGCGGCCAGCCGGACCGGCTTGCGCGTGACGGGCGCGAGCGTCCATTGCGCCGCTTCCGCGTCGGCGCCCGCCTCCACGCGCTGCGGCGCGATCGAGCCGGCGCGCAGTCGCGCGTACGCATAGCGCGGCGTCACGGTGGCGAGCGGATGCACGGCGACGACGGCGGGCAGCGCGACCTCGACGCGACGGCGCACGCCCTTCGGCAAGAATTGCCGCACCGTCGCGCGCCCGCCTGCAATCGTCACGTCGACGGCCGTGCCGACGAGCGGGACCTGCAGCGCGTCCGCGAGCCGGTAAGGCAGCATGCCGCTGTCGAACGCGCCTTCGGCACAGGTGCCCGTCAGCACGAGGTCATAGCCCTTGAGCCGGGCCGCGAGCAGGCCCACGGCGTCTCCGTTGTCTGCGCAGGTCAGCACTTCGACGCGCTCAGCGCCGAGCGCCAGGTACTCTTCGAGTGCGGGATTACCCGGATCGCCCGCATGCAGCACGTCGAGTCGCGCGGCGTGCTGGCTCGACAGCTGGCGGCCGATTTCGAGTGCCGCGGCATCGTTGCGGCTATAGCGCGCGACGCCGCTGACAGGATGCTTGCCGACCGACACGAGCACCGCGATTTTTTCGAGCTTGCCGTTCATGCCGCGACTCCTTCGGCGATGTGTTTCACAACGGGCGCAGCGCCAGCGCCACGGCCCGAGCGTGCCCGGTCGATCTCGTCGATCAGCGACGCGATGGTCGCCTGCGTATCGCCGATGATCGTCAGGTTCGCGCGCTTGACGATGGGCGCGCTGCCGTCGAGATTCACCGCGATCACATGACGGCAATCCTTGATGCCTTGCAAGTGCTGCACCGCGCCCGAAATGCCGAACGCGATGTAGACGCTCGCCTCGACGGTCTTGCCCGTCGCGCCGATCTGCTTGTCGCGCGTGAACATGCCGTTGTCGACGGCAACGCGGCTCGCGCCGATTGCCGCGCCGAACGTGCTCGCGAGCTTTTCGAACGCGGCAACATCCGTCACACCGTTACCCGCCGACACGATGAAGTCCGCTTCTTCCAGCGCGACCTGCGCGGCGTCGATTTCCTCGATGCCCAGATCACGGTATGCGCCGTTCGACGCGTCGTTCGTTTGAGCGAATGCCGTGAGTTCGAGCCGCTCGCCTGCGCCGATAAACGGCAGCCGCGTATCGACTGCGCCTGCAGCAAGCAAAATCACGTCGGGCAATGCGCGCGTCGCGTAGGCCTTTTTCGCCTGCGCATACGTCGACACCTGCTTCGCGTCGATCTGCACCACATGCGTCGCGATGCTTGCGCCTGCGAGCGCCGCATAGCGGCGGCCGAGATCGCCGTCGCCCGTCGCGTTATCGGGCATGAAGACATGCACGGGCGCGAGTTGCGCGACGCATGCCGCCACGGCTTGCACTTCGCGTTCAGGCGCGAACGTGCGGCGGTCGAACGACGACAGTTCGATCACCTTGTCCGCGCCGAGCGCGGCGGCGTCATCCTTCAGCTCGCCGAGTACCAGCAGCGCGACTTGCGTCGCCGCGTCCGCGATCAGCGTGGCAGCCGCCAACGCCTGACGCGCATGATCGTCGAGACCGCCACGGTCGCTGTGCGCAACGACGAGCAGCGTGCGTTGCGACACTTGCGACGTACGCAGCGTCTTGACAGCGGCGTGGCCATGCGCGCCAGCATGCAACGCGTGCTCATTCGATGCACCCGCGATATGCTCCGCGCCGAGCGTGATGCGCTTCAGTCCTGCCGCCGTGATGACGAAGGGCCGGCGCGGATCGATACGTTTGATAGTCGTATTCATCGTTCACTCCAGCGCGGCCGCAACGAGTTCAGCCACATCGAGCACCTCGGGACGCGGACCGACCACGCCTTCGAGCATCGCCGTGCAGTTCGGGCAACCTACCGCGACCACGTCTGCGCCGATCGAACGGGCATCGGCGATGCGAATATCGGGAATGCGCTGCTTGCCGGGGATATCCGTCAGCGGCGCGCCGCCGCCACCGCCGCAGCAACGGCCACGCTTGCCATGCCGCTCCATCTCGACGACCTTGATGCCGATCGTCTTCAGCAACTGGCGCGGCGCTTCCGTTTCGCCGTTGTAGCGGCCGAGATAGCAGGGATCGTGATACGTGATCGTTTTGTCGTTGTACGCAGCGATGGCTTTCGGCGACAGCTTGCCGCTCGCGACGAGCTCCGCGAGGAACGTCGTGTGATGCAGCACTTCATAACGGCCGCCGAGCGCGCGATATTCGTTGCGCAGGCTGTGCATCACGTGCGGATCAGCGGTGACGATGCGCTTGAAATCGAGCGTCGCGAGCGTGCCCATCATCTGCTTCGCCATGCGCTGGAACGTGGCTTCGTCACCGAGACGGCGCGCGACGTCGCCCGTATCCGTTTCTTCGCCGCCCAGCACTGCGTAGTTGACGCCCGCCTTGTTCAGCACCTTGACGAGCGAGCGCAACGTGCGCTGATAGCGCATGTCGAACGCGCCTTCACCGGCAACGAGCAGCACATCGACAGCCTTGCCCGGCTGCGCAACGGGTGAACTCAGATCGACCGACCAGTCGTAGCGCGCCGCCTTGTCATAGCCGCCCATCGTGCCCGTCTCGCGCAGATTCGCGAGTACTTCGGGGCCCTTGCCCGGCACCGTGCCGTGCACGAGCGTCTGGTTGCGGCGCATGTCGACGATCGCGTCCACGTGCTCGATCAGCATCGGGCATTCGTGCACGCAAGCGCGGCACGTCGTGCACGACCACACCGTATCGGCTTCGATCAGGCTCGAGATGATGGGACGCTGCGGCTCGCCGCCATGCTGGCCCACCTTGATGCCAGGCGTCGGGCTGCCCGCATACGCTGCATCCGTGCCGCCGACCATGCCTGTCACGAGATCCTGAATCAGCTTCTTCGGATTCAGCGGCTGGCCTGCCGCAAACGCGGGACACGCCGCTTCGCACTTGCCGCACTGCACGCATGCATCGAAGCTCAGCAACTGGTTCCAGCGAAACTCGACGGGCTTGCCGACGCCGTATTCGTTCTGTTCGAGCACGGGCGCCTTGAGCGCAGTCGGCGGAACAACCGCTTCACGACGCACGTCGCCTTGCGCCGCGAAACGCTCCTGACGCGGATGAAACGCGAGATGCAAGAGACCGGCCAACGCGTGCTTCATCGGACCACCACGCGCCGCGCCGAACGTCATCGCGAACGCGCCTGCCCCAATCAGCAGCGCGAAGATAATCGCGAGTCCGCCCGACATCGCCGACGCTGGCAACAGCGTGTACAGCAGCAGACCGAGCGAGAACGAGCCGAGCAGCCAGGGCAGCGTATTCCACGGACCGCGCGACAGACGCGCGGGCACGTCCTTCGCGTGACGCCGACGCCATACGAACACGGCGCCCACCAGCATGATCAGCGCAGCCAGAAAGATCAGCCGGTCGAGCCATGGCGAATAGATCGCAAGACCATAGTTGATGAAGACCAGCGCGAAAGCCGCGATGGCGCCCCCCGCCGTCGCGACGTGCGTCTTCGCGATGTACGGATCACGCGCGACGACATGATGCAGATCGACGAAATAGCGCTTCGGAATGGTCAGCAGGTTGGTCCAGCCGAATGCGCCGGCTGCCGTTGCCCGTCCGAGACGCCAGTAAGCCGCCCGTTTTGCGACCGCGAACGCAAGGCCGGCGACCGAGACCCACAACAACGCGGTGATGAGAAACGCCGGGCTCATCATCAGAAGTCCTTGCAGAGACGCAGCGCGTCGTAGATCGCGCCGTGGATGTTATGCATCGAGATGCAGTCGCCGACACGGAACAGCAGGAAGCGTCCATTGCCGAGTTCTTCCGAAAGCGACGGTTGCGGTTCCGCTGCGAAGAGCTTGTGCACGTCCACCTGCCCGCGATTCACCGATTCGGACTTGAGCTTCCAGTACAGCGCGTCGTTTGGCGTGCTGCCGTTTTCGATGATGACCTGATCGACGACGCGCTCTTCCTGTTCTTCCGTGTACTCGTTGCGGATCACGGCGATCTTCCTGCCGTCCTCCTCGTATACACGGTCGAGCCAGTAGTTCGGCGTGTGGATCACGCCTTGCGCGTAGAGACGCCGATAGAAAATCGGGAACGTGGTGCCGCCAACGTCGTCGGCCACTTTCACGTCCGGCGTGACGATCTCGACCTTCGAGCCGCGGCTCGAAATAAAGTCGGCCACGCCCGCGCCTGCATGCGTGCTCACGCCGTCATAGACGAGCACGTTCTGCTTCGGCTCGACCTTGCCCGACAGAATGTCCCAGGAACTCACCGCGAGACCTTCTTCGACGCCCCATGCAGGCACTTGCTGCGTGAAGCTCGTGCCGCCCGTGGCGAGCACGATGATGTCGGGTTTCTCGGCGAGAATCATCTTCTCGTCGGCTTCGACGCCCAGACGCCGGTCGACACCGAGACGCTTCGTTTCCATGTCGAACCAGCGCACGATGCCCGCCATCTGCTCGCGTTGCGGCGCTTTCGCGGCCAGCATGATCTGCCCGCCCACAGCATCGCTCTTCTCGAAGAGCACGACATCGTGACCGCGCGAACGCGCAACGCGCGCCGCTTCCAGTCCCGCCGGACCCGCGCCGACCACGACCACCTTGCGGCGCGGTCCACGCGTTTTCTCGATCACATGCGGCATCGTCGCTTCGCGCGAGGTCGCCGCGTTCTGCACGCACAGCACATCGAGACCGTTGTACTGGCGATCGATACAGTAGTTCGCGCCGACGCACTGCTTGATCTCGTCCTCGCGGCCATCGCGGATCTTGATGACCATGTGCGGATCGGCGATCTGCGCGCGCGTCATGCCGACCAGATCGACCATGCCGCTCGCGAGCAGACGCTCCGCCTGGCCCGCATCGCGGATGCTTTGCGCGTGCATCACGGGCAGCTTCACGACCGACTTGATGCCCGCCGCGAGATGCACGAACGGCTCGGGCGGCAGCGCCATCGGCGGCATGCAGTTGGCGAGCGTGTTGTGCGTGTCCGCGCCCGAGCCGATCACGCCGACGTAATCGATCAAACCGCTTTCCGACATCGCTTGCGCGATTTCCTTCAACTGCTCGTGATCGAGGCCGTCTTCATGGAATTCGTCGCCGCACATGCGCAGGCCGACGCAGAAGTCCTTGCCGACTGCTTCGCGCACCGCCTGCAACACCTCTACGCCGAAACGCAGACGGTTTTCGAGCGAGCCACCCCATTCGTCGGTACGGAAGTTCGTGCGCGGGCTCCAGAACTGATCGATCAGATGCTGGTGTGCGGCCGAAATTTCGATGCCGTCCATGCCCGCGTCCTTCACGCGCTTCGCAGCCGCCGCGAAGTCGCTGATGATGCGGCGGATTTCTTCCACTTCGATGATCTTCGCGTTGCCGCGGTGCACGGGCTCGCGCACGCCGGAAGGTGACATCAGGTGCGGCCAGTGCTCGCCATGAAACGCGGAGCGGCGGCCCATGTGCGTCGCCTGAATCATGATCTTCGCGCCGTGGCGATGCATCGCTTCAGCGAGACGCGACAGCGGGTCGATGATCTTGTCCGTCGACAGGTTGACGGACTTCCACCAGCCTTGCGGACTGTCGATCGACACCGGGCTCGACCCGCCGCACACGGCGAGGCCCACACCGCCCTTGGCCTTTTCCTCGTAATAGCGGATATAGCGGTCACCGGGCAGACCGCCCGGTTCGGCATACACCTCGGCATGCGCGGTGCTGACAATGCGGTTGCGCAGCGTCAGCTGATTGAGCGTCAAGGGTTTGAACAGATTGGGGTAACGCATTGCGGGCGACCTCGAGCGGGTTCGATTCAGTCTCTTGTTTCAGTCACGCAGCCAGCGAGCCGCTGCGTGTCTGTACTTCTGTCATGCGGCAAGCGGGGATACTTCAAATACGCAGTGGTCGTGCTTGTGGTCGTGATGCTCGCCCGCGCACTGCGCTTCCTTCGACTGACTGCGCGGCGCCTTCTTGCCGCCTTCGGCCGTGTCGTTGACCCAGTCCATCGCGCCTGCGAACCAGCCGGCGAACATGTAGCAGAGCTTGCCGCTCTTCTCCGGCTGCTGCAGCACGAACGACGAATAGCGCAGTTCGATCTTCGCGTGCGCCGTCGCCGGGTCGGCTTCGATGATCTTGAACAGACCCCAGCCACGTTGCGACAGGCGGTTCAGGTAATGCTCGAACACGGCCATGCCGCTGATGCCGTGCTGCTTCGCTTCCTTGTCGCACCAGTAGTACGCGGACTTGTAGCCGGCCTTGTAGAGAATCTCGGCATACGCTTCGACGCCGAGCGCTTCTTCTACGGCAGCGTGATTGTTCGTGAAGAAGTGACGCGGCACGTAGAGCATCGGCAGCGCGTCGGTGGTCCAGACACCCGTGTTCGGATCGACGTCGATGGGCAGTTGCGGTTGCATTGCAGGTTTCCTTGTTCTCTCAGGTTTCGCTTATCAGACGTTCCAGACTTCGCCGAACACGCGCAGCCAGTTCTCGCCCATCACTTTCTTGATGCGCGATTCGCTCCAGCCTGCCTTTTCCATCGCAGCCGTCAGGTTCGGGAACTCGCCGATCGTGCGAATGCCTTCCGGGTTCACGACCTTGCCGAAGTTCGTCAGACGGCGATAGCGGCCCTTGTCGTGCGTAATCCAGTCGAAGAACTCGGTCGAGTAGCCTTGCGTGAAGTCGGTGCCGATGCCCACTTTGTCTTCGCCGATTACGTTGATTACGTAGTCGATCGCTTCGAGATAGTCTTCGACGGTTGCATCTGGGCCACGCTTGAGGAACGGCGCGAACATCGTCACGCCGACGAAGCCGTTCGCGTCGGCGATCTCTTTCAGTTGCTCGTCGCTCTTGTTGCGCGGATGCTCCTTCAGACCCGACGGGCAGCAGTGCGAATACGTGACGGGCATCTTCGAGCAGGCGATTGCATCGGAAGACGTCTTCCCGCCGACATGCGACAGGTCGACCATGATGCCGACGCGGTTCATTTCCTGAATCACTTCGCGACCATAGCCCGACAGGCCGCCGTCCGCTTCATAGCAGCCGGTGCCGACCAGGTTCTGCGTGTTGTAGCAAAGCTGCACCACGTTCACGCCGAGTTCCTTGAAAACTTCGATATAGCCGAGGTTGTCCTCGAACGCGTACGAGTTCTGGAAGCCGAAGATGATGCCCGTCTTGTTCTCTTTCTTGGCGCGCAGAATGTCGTCCGTCGTGCGCACGAGCGTGAGGATCTCGCTGTACTCGCGGATCTGCTGCTTCATTTCCGCGATGTTGTCGATGGTCTTCTGGAAGTCTTCCCACACGGAGACCGTACAGTTGACTGCCGTGACGCCGCCCTTCCTCATGTCCTCGAACACCGAGCGGTCGAACTTCGAAATGTTCAGACCGTCGATAATGATGCTGCTGTCGTGCAGGTTGCTCATGTTTGACTCCGTAGCTGTGGGGCTTTCGTGTAGATAGAGCGGCTCAGTAGATCGGGAAGCGTTCGCACAGCGCGAAGATCTCGCGGCGCACGCGCTGTTCCGTTGCCGCGTCGCCATCGGGATGCGTGCGCAGCGCATCGAACACTTCGAGAATCAGGCGGCCGATATCGCGGAACTCCGCAACGCCGAAGCCGCGCGTCGTGCCCGCCGGCGTGCCGAGGCGAATGCCCGACGTAACTGTCGGCTTCTCCGTATCGAACGGAATGCCGTTCTTGTTGCACGTAATGCCCGCACGTTCGAGCGCCTGTTCAACCTGCGTGCCCTTCAAACCCTTCGGGCGCAGATCGACGAGCAGAAGGTGGTTGTCCGTGCCGCCAGTAACGAGATCGACGCCGCCTTCCTTCAGCACTTCGCCGAGCGCCTGCGCGTTCGCCAGCACGTTGTCGATGTAGGTCTTGAAGTTGTCTTCGAGTGCTTCGCCGAATGCGACGGCCTTGCCCGCGATCACATGCATCAGCGGACCGCCTTGCAGACCGGGGAACACCGCCGAGTTGATCTTCTTCGCAATGTCTTCGTCGTTGGTCAGTACGAAGCCGCCGCGCGGACCGCGCAGCGTCTTGTGCGTGGTCGACGTCACGACATGCGCGTGTTCGATCGGATTCGGATGACGGCCTGCCGCGATTACGCCTGCGATGTGCGCCATGTCGACCATCAGCTTCGCGCCGACGCTATCGGCGATCGCACGGAAGCGCGCGAAATCCAGCACGCGCGGATAAGCGGAGAAGCCTGCGATGATCATCGACGGCTTGTGCTCGTGCGCAAGCTTTTCGACCTGGTCGTAATCGATGCGCAAGGTTTCGCGATCCACACCGTACTGAACCGCGTTGAACCACTTGCCGGACAGCGCGGGCTTCGCGCCGTGCGTCAGGTGGCCGCCCGCATCGAGCGACATGCCGAGAATCGTGTCGCCCGGCTTTGCGAGCGCGAGCATCACGGCGCCATTGGCTTGCGCGCCCGAGTGCGGCTGCACGTTGGCAAAACCTGCGTTGAAGAGCTTCTTGATCCGTTCGATGGCGAGCGCTTCCACTTCATCGACGAACTCACAGCCGCCGTAGTAGCGTTTGCCGGGATAGCCTTCCGCGTACTTGTTCGTCAGCACCGAGCCTTGTGCTTCGAGCACAGCGCGCGACACGATGTTTTCCGATGCGATCAGCTCGACCTGCGACTGCTGGCGTTCGAGTTCCTTGAGCACCGACTTGCGTACGGCTGCGTCGCGCTCGGCGAGGGACTGCGAGAAGAATGGGTTGGCGTTCGACATGGCTTCCGTTCAGTTGACCTGGTTGATCTTCAGTGGACATTTAATGACTGAAAAGCGAAAAGCGAGTGCGAGGCCAACTGTCCGATTCCGCGCTATCCCTTGACTGGACTGGCTTTGCACCACCTCCACCGACGACTCTATTCTTGTCTTTCGCCTGTCCGGTCAATTTATGATTTCAGACGCGTTCTTTGCCTTTTCCGCCATGCAGGTCCGTTTTGGACAAGTGATGGAAAGCGACCGGTCGTGCTTATCAGCAGTGTCAATGGAGTAAATTGATGTGTTTACGCCATGATGCATCGCAGCGCCCGGTTACTATTTGTTCGCGCAAACGGCACCGCTTGAGAGCGCGACAGGCTCGCAGACAGTGCGGGCATTGCACAGCGCCGGTGCGATCGCGCGAATGCACTGCCGCATCGAGGTTATCCAGCCAGGGTTTAGCCGTATGGCATGCTTGTTGCGCTCACTCGCAGAATAAGAAAGGCCGTCTCCCCACTCGGCCGTAACAGAACATCGAGCAGAAGGAACGCCCGAACCATGTCCCCCGATCGAACCGCGTCGTTGTCGCACTTCGCGTTCATGCCGCTGCCCAACTTCACGATGATCGCGTTCACGAATGCGATCGAGGTGCTGCGCATGGCCAACTATCTGAGCGGGCAAACGCT
Organism: Paraburkholderia hospita; assembly: GCF_002902965.1. Taxonomy (GTDB): domain Bacteria; phylum Pseudomonadota; class Gammaproteobacteria; order Burkholderiales; family Burkholderiaceae; genus Paraburkholderia; species Paraburkholderia hospita. Next base: position 1,931,672 of record NZ_CP026106.1, read on the forward strand.
TTACCGCTGGTCCATCATCAGCCCGGACGGGGGCCCTGTCAGCGCGAGCAACGGTCTGTCTGTCGATACTGGCCCGGCCGATTGCGTGGGCACGCCCGATATCGTGTTCGTATGCGGCGGCACCGACGTGCAACGCGTGACCACGCCCGAGCATCTGTCGGCGCTGCGCCGCTTCGCGCGGGCGGGCGTCGCGCTGGGCAGCCTGTGCACGGGCACGTATGCGCTCGCCAAGTCGGGATTACTCGCGGGTTATGCGTGCGCGATTCACTGGGAGAACATGTCGGCGCTCAAGGAAGAGTTTCCTGACATTCGGTTCCTGAAAGAGCTTTTCGTCATCGATCGCGATCGCGTGACCTGCACGGGCGGGGTCGCGCCGCTCGACATGATGTTGAACCTGATTGCCGCGCGCGTCGGCACGCCGCGTGTCACGCAGATTGCCGAGCAGTTCATCGTCGAGCATGTGCGCGACAACAACGCGCAGCAACGGATGCCATTGGTGGCGCGGCTTGGGTCGGCGAACAAGTCGTTGTTCGAAGTCATTGCTTTGATGGAGAACAATATCGAAGAGCCGCTTTCGCGCGAGGAACTCGCGAGGCTTGCGAATATGTCGCAACGGCAGTTGCAGCGGCTGTTCCGTGAGCATCTTGGGATGACGCCGACTCATTACTATCTGACTTTGCGGTTGCGGCGGGCGCGGGAGCTTTTGTTGCAGACTGATATGTCTATCATGCATATCACGATGGCTTGTGGGTTTCAGTCGGCATGTCACTTTAGTAAGAGCTATCGGGATGCTTTTGGAACGGCTCCTACGCGGGAGCGGAGGAAGCAAGTCGCGCCTCTTGCGCATGCGGTGATTAGTAATTCGATTGGTGGGGTTACTGTGCATGCGTGATGGTTTTTTGATTGTCTGCGACGCTGGTTGGTTTGTTTAGGTTTTTGCTGGGATCCGCGTGGCGGTGTTTGCTGCGCAGGCGGTTGGGTTTTTTGGCCTTTGCGCTGGCATCCGCGATTTGTTTTGCCTGCTTCAAGCGTCGCCCCTGTGCGGGGCGGCACCTACTTTTCTTTGCCGCCGCAAAGAAAAGTAGGCAAAAGAAAGCGGCTAACACCGCCAGCACGTGTGTTTGCCTGAGGGCCCCCAAAGGGTCTTACGCTTCACACGGCAATCACGTGACCCATGTTCGCTGCCAACGCTCTTGCGGTGCGCCTCACCCGCTTCACGCACCCGCGCTTCACCATGCCGTGCCAGATATTCCTCCGCCGCCCAGGTGGCAAACTGTGTGTAGGCCGTAGTGCCTCGCACGCCTCACTTCGGACCTCAGGATTACCCACATCTTGCAAGGAGAGTGGTGAATGATCGCTTGTAAACAGTCGGCGTCGATGTTAACTTTGGCCCATTCTGTTCGCAACGGTAGTCGGGATTGGTCGACGAGAACGAGACAGATGACTGGGCAAGTGCCGAATTTGGCGAGGCTGATCTGGGTGATGCGCGCCTGGCGCAGCGTCTTGTTGCGCTGGCTCGCCGACTCGCGTGCAGTCCGCAAGGTTCATTTCCTCAATCGCTCAAGCCGGCCGAACTGAAGGCTGCCTACCGTTTCTTCGATAATACGCAGGTCGACACGAACGGGATTCTCGCGCCCCATATTGCGCAAACACTTGATCGCATGAGACAGGTGCCGATCGTGCTGGCGATTCAGGACACAACGGAGTTCAACCTGTCGCATCTGCCTGCGACGGAGGGGCTGGGGCGCGGCACTGGCAACAATGAGCAGGGTTTCATGATGCACAGCCTGCTGGCAGTCACGCCCGATGGCTTGCCGCTAGGCGTGCTGGGCGTGAAGACCTGGGTACGCCCCGAAGCGGTGTTCGGCAAGAGTGCCCCCGCAGTCACGCGCCCGATCGAACAGAAGGAAAGCGTCAAATGGCTTGAAGGAATCGATCATCTCGCGGCACTCAAGGTACGTTGCGAACAGACGCGGTTTGTCTGTGTTGGAGACCGCGAGAGCGACCTTTACGAACTGTTTTCCGCCGAACGCCCCGCCGGAGTGGACTGGTTGATCCGCGCAACACACAACCGTGTAGCGCGTCATCCGCAAGGCTACCTTTGGGAAACTGTTCTGGCCACCACGCCCCTTGGCAACACTGAACTGCGGATACCAACCAGAAGCAAACTTCCTCAGCGCATAGCGCGACTGACGTTGCGTTGTGCGAGCGTGCGACTGCAATCTCCAAGAGCGCGCGCAAGCCGCCGCAGCCTGCCTGAGGTCGACGTCTTTGCGATTCACGCCATTGAGGATAATCCCCCGAACGGTGTTGAACCGCTTGAATGGATGCTGCTCAGTTCGGTGCCCACGAGCTCGCTTGAAGAAGTTCTCGAACGGCTGGCCTGGTACGCCAGACGCTGGACCATTGAGACGTGGCACCGTGTGCTCAAAAGCGGCTGCCGTATCGAGGCGCGCCAGTTCGGCACGCTCGAGCGGTTTGTGAGAGCGACTGCTCTGTTTGCCGTCATCGCGTGGCGCATCCTGTATGCCACGCTGCTTGCGCGAACGGGCACGCAGCTGTGCTGCGAAGTATTGCTCCAGCCAGTTGAATGGCAGGCGCTCTATTGCCATACCCACGCAACCACGCAACTGCCAGAGCAGGTTCCAACGCTGCAACAAACCATCGTGTGGATAGGCATGCTTGGCGGCTATCTGAATCGCACGCATGACCGCCCACCAGGACCGACAGTCATATGGCGTGGATTTCTCGTCCTGCACGAAATTACGAAGATGTATCAGCTCTTCAGGCAAAGCGGATAGCATGCTCAGTAAAAATGTGGGTAATCCTGAGACTTCGGACCGATAGCACGCGCATACCTCCATGTAAGAGCGCCAAGCTATACGACGCGACAACCTACACACAGTTTGCCACCTAGGCGGCGCAAACCATTCGCTGCCGCTTGCTCTTGTGCGGGTGCGTGAAGTGGGTGAGGCGTTCATTCGAAGCGTTGGCAACGAACACCAATCTGGGCACTGCCGTGTGAAGCGTAGGACCGGTTGAGGGCCCTCAGGCAACAATTAGCGCTGACGGTGTTAGCCGCTTTCTTTTGCCTACTTTTCTTTGCGGCGGCAAAGAAAAGTAGGTGCCGCCCCGCACAGGGGCGACGCTTGAAGCACGAAGGCATAGCGCGGATGCCAGCGCAAACACAAGCAAACCAAACCGCGTGCACAGCAATGCCAGCGAAAACACCCCAAAACCACCCCACTCCGCGAAAAACCAAAATCATTCACCCCACATCAAAAACCGTCCGTGTGCGGTTTGCACACCCCTGCGTAGTGAGATAAGGTGAACCCTCACAGCGACCGGGCGTCGCGCACCACTGCCTCTGAGGCTCCTCATGGCTGACACCGACAACGAACCGACGCAACTGCAGCAACCGCAGCAACCACAACAACGACAACACCCAGACCAACGCAAAACCCCCATCGCGCCGCAGCAATTCTCCCTCGACGTCCTGCAAGAAAAATACGCCAAGGGCGACGAACAAACCGCCGACGATGTCTACCGCCGCGTCGCGCGCGGAGTCGCCATGGCCGAGCCCGAAGCCCTGCGCCCGGCAATCGAGGCGCGCTTCGTCGAGAACCTCCAGAACGGCGCACTCGGCGCAGGCCGCATCATGAGCGCCGCAGGCTCAGGCATCGCCGCGACGCTGATCAACTGCTTCGTGCAACCGGTCGGCGACAGTATTCAAGGCGTCGACGACCAGGGCTTGCCCGGCATCTACGTCGCGCTGCTGCAAGCAGCCGAAACCATGCGCCGCGGCGGCGGCGTCGGCTACAACTTCTCGGCAATCCGCCCGCACGGCGCGCGCGTAAAAACGACCAGTTCGTCAGCGTCTGGACCCTGCAGCTATATCGACGTATTCGACGCGTCCTGCCGCACCGTCGAAAGCGCCGGCTCCCGGCGCGGCGCGCAAATGGCCGTGCTCGACTGCACGCACCCCGATCTGCTCGAATTCATCGAGGCCAAGCATTCGAAAGGCCGCTGGAACAACTTCAACGTGTCCGTCGCCGTCAGCGACGAATTCATGCGCGCCGTCGAGAACGACGAGATGTGGCAACTCGTGCATCGCGCGGAACCGACGCCGGCCATGCGTACGGCCAACGACATGCATAAGCGCGAAGACGGCATGTGGGTCTACAGCGAACGGCGCGCGAAAGAGATCTTCGATCGCATCATGCGCTCGACCTACGATATCGCAGAGCCTGGTATCGTATTCATCTCGCGCATGAACGACGACAACAACCTGCGCGCCGTCGAAACGATCCGCGCGACAAACCCATGCGGCGAGCAGCCACTGCCGCCTTACGGCTGTTGCAACCTCGGCCCGCTGAACCTGACGCGCTTCGTAAGCGATCCGTTCGCGCAGCGGCATGGCGGCACGCCGTCGTTCGACTGGGACGCGCTCGCGCAACGCACGCGCACCCACGTACGCTTTCTCGACGACGTGCTCGACGTGACGCTCTGGCCGCTCCCGCAGCAATACGATGAGTCCCGTGCGAAGCGCCGCATCGGAGTCGGCTTCACAGGACTCGGCGACACGCTCGTGATGATGGGACTGCGCTACAACTCGCAGGAAGGCCGCGATTTCGCGGTGCGCATCGCGCGATTGATGCGCGACGAAGCGTATCGTGCATCCGTCGAACTCGCGCGCGAGCGCGGCGCGTTTACGCTCTTCAACGCAAAGCAATATCTGGAAGAAGGCACGTTCGCGTCGCGCCTGCCTGATGACATCAAGGACGCCATCCGCACGCACGGCATTCGCAACAGCCATCTGCTCTCCATTGCGCCGACGGGCACGGTCAGCCTGGCGTTTGCGGACAATGCATCGAACGGTATCGAGCCGGCGTTCTCGTGGACGTACACGCGCATGAAGGTGATGGCGAACGGCAGCCGCGAGCAGTTCGCGGTCGAAGATCATGCATACCGTCTTTATCGCGAGCTTGGCGGCGATGTCGCCCATCTGCCGGACTATTTCGTCAGCGCGCTCGAAATGTCCGCGCGCGATCATCTGGACATGATGGCGGCCGTGCAGCCGTATATCGACACGTCCATTTCGAAGACGGTCAACGTCCCCGCCGACTATCCGTTCGACGCTTTCGAAACCCTCTATTTCGATGCATGGAAAAGCGGTCTGAAAGGTCTTGCGACGTATCGGCCGAACGAAACGCTCGGCGCCGTGCTCAGCGTGACGCAGGAACCCGCCGCCACGCCCGACGATGCCCTCGCGGAAATCGATCTCGACCCGCTGCGCGTCGCAATCGATCATCGACCGAGAGGGGAATTGCCCGCGATCATCGAGAAAGTGGAGTACCTGACGGCTGCCGGCAAGAAATCGCTGTATCTGGCCGCGTCGTTCATCGAGGTGACGGGACGCGTCGGCGGCGAGGAAGTAACGATCGAACGGCCCATCGAGTTCTTCATTCCCGCCGGTCAGCGCGACGAATCGCAGCAATGGATCACCGCGACGATGCGCTCGCTGTCGCTTGCCGCGCGCGGCGGTTTTGTCGCACGCAATTTGCAGGATCTGCGCAAGGTGTCTTGGGACCGCGGCCAGGTCAGGCTCGGCGAGGTGCAGCGGATCGACGGACACCATTCGCCGCGCTGGCACGATTCGGAAGTCGCCGCGCTCGCTTACGCGCTTCAGCAGATACTGCATCGGCGCGGCTTTCTAGATGCGGAAGGCAACCAGGTGCCCTCACGTATGCTCGCACGCCTGCCGCTCGGGCATACGAATCCCAATGCGTCGACGGCAGATCACACACTCTCCGCAATCGAAGACGCCGCAGAGGAACAGCGCGGCGCTCAGGAATTGCGCACGATGCATGGCCGTAAATGCGGCAATTGCGGCGCAAATGCGGTGATCCGCAAGGATGGGTGCGATTTTTGCACGGCGTGTGGGGAAATTGGCGCGTGCGGATAATCGGCCGTATTTTTTACCTGCAATATAAAAAGAACTAAACCGGATTATCGATGCCTTAACCGGTAAGGGTTCTAATGGACCAGGGTGGCCGGTAGTGTGATTAGTTCCGTCTTCGGTTGGATCATGTCCGTGACGCACCGCAATCCAGCTCGCTGGATTGCCGGTGCGTTATTGCTTCTGATTAGCGGCACTTCATTCGCGAACGATCGCGTCCATGTAACGTCCGAAAGGGATTCCCCATTTATCCTGTTTTACTCATATCCCGTCATTGCGTCATCGCCGTATGCGCCACAACGTCATGTGCATCGCTACGTCATGAAGAACTCGATGCAACTGGCTAGTTCGGCTTATGGCCTGCCTGACAACCGTGGCATCGCGCCGGGCAAACAGCGGTTCCGCGTTGGACGCGCGCCGGGCAACCCTTATCTCGCCCCGCTCGACAGCCTTCAGGCCGGCCAGCCGCCAAACTTGCCCATCTATGGTTTCGGCGTTCCGGCCGACCCGCAAAACGTTCCGCCCACGGCCGCAAGTGACGACGACTGGAGCTTCCGGGCAAATCCGCTTTTGAACCTCAATCATTCCCACGAAAGAGGCGCGACCTTCTCGATTCGGCACGACTTTTAACGGCCGGCCCTCGCACTCCCATTACGTCGATGAACAAAAAAATGCTGCGTTCCTCGCGAAAGGAAACGCAGCATCGTCCAGCGGGACAGAGGAGACTTCGACCAGCTCTACCTGCCCAATGCGAACCCTCCAGTTCGCATCATGCAGCCTTCAGCAATCCATGCGGATCGAGCACGAACTTGCGCGGCGCGCCGCCATCGAACTGACGATAGCCATCGGGCGCGTTGTCCAGCGAAATAACCGACACATTGACGATATCCGCGATGGGAAGGCGGTCCCACAGAATCGCCTGCATCAGATTGCGGTTGTACTTCATCACGGGCGTCTGTCCCGTGTGGAACGAATGCGACTTCGCCCAGCCGAGGCCGAAGCGAATCGACAGACTGCCCTTCCTGGCCGCCGCATCGGCAGCGCCCGGATCGTCGGTGACGTAGAGGCCGGGAATGCCGATTGCGCCTGCGACCTTCGTGATGTCCATCAGCGAATTGAGCACCGTGGCAGGCGCTTCCTCGCGCGAGCCGTGGCTGCCGTGGCCGTGCGCCTCGAAGCCCACGCAGTCCACTGCGCAATCCACTTCCGGCTTGCCGAGAATCTGCGCGATCTGTTCGCCGAGCGTCGCGTCCTTCGACAGATTGACCGTTTCGAAGCCGACAGCCCGCGCATGCGCGAGTCGCTCTTCGTTCATGTCGCCGACGATCGTGCAGGCCGCGCCCAGCAAACGCGCCGACGCGGCGGCCGCCATGCCGACCGGGCCCGCGCCCGCGATATACACCGTCGACCCCGGCTTCACGCCCGCCATCACGGCTCCGTGATAACCCGTCGGTAGAATGTCGGAGAGACAGGTGAGGTCGCGAATCTTTTCCATCGCGCGGTCGCGGTCGGGAAACTTCAGCAGATTGAAGTCCGCATACGGCACCAGCACGTACTCGGCCTGGCCGCCGATCCAGCCGCCCATGTCCACGTAGCCGTAAGCGCCGCCGGCACGCGACGGGTTCACGTTCAGGCACACGCCCGTGTGCTGCTCCTTGCAGGTCTGACAGCGGCCGCATGCCACGTTGAACGGCACGGAGACCAGATCACCGATTTTCAGCGTCTCGACGTCGCGGCCCACCTCGATCACTTCGCCCGTGATCTCGTGCCCTAAAACAAGGCCGACTTCAGCCGTCGTGCGGCCGCGCACCATATGCTGGTCGGAGCCGCAGATATTGGTCGACACCACTTTCAGGATCACACCATGACCGATCGCGCGTCCGCGCGGATCGACCATCTTCGGGTAATCGATCGACTGCACTTCGACCTTGCCCTGCCCCAGATACACGACACCGCGATTGCTGCTCATCGTCTCGTCTCCATGTTCGTCTGAATGCGCAAATAGGCGCTGAGTCGAGGTTAGTCCCTTTGCCCCATCGGCCAATGTTCAAAATCCGACACGCGTTTTCCCCAAACCGACAAAGCCGGTTTGCACGGTTTTTGTTGATTGAACGTTCAATAAAAAACCACTAGAGTGACGACTTTCGGAAGCGTTACGAGTCATCCATGCCCAAAGTCGGAATGCGCGAAGTGCGTCGCGCGCAACTGATCGACGCCACGCTGCTCACGATCGACCAGTCCGGTCTGTCGGGCACGACGCTCGCGTCCGTTGCGCAGCGCGCGAACATCTCGACGGGCATCGTCAGTCACTATTTCGGCGACAAGGACGGCCTGCTCGAAGCGACCATGCGCCATATCCTGCGCGACCTGTGGGCGGCCACCACGCGCCGCCGCATCGCTGCGAAGCCGCAGCCGCGCGCGCGTTTGCGCGCGGTCGTCGCAGCGAATTTCGACGTCTCGCAGGTCAGCGGCCCGGTAATGAAGACGTGGCTCGCGTTCTGGTCCGAAAGCATGCACGAGCCGTCCCTGCGCCGTCTGCAACGCGTGAACACACGGCGTCTCTATTCGAACCTCTGCGCGGAGTTTGCGAAGGAACTGCCGCGCGCGTCGGCACGGCGCGCCGCCAGCGGTCTTGCCGCGATGATCGACGGCTTGTGGCTGCGCGGCGCGCTGTCAGGCGATCCATTCGATACCAAAGCGGCGCTGCGCCTCGCGAACGACTACATCGACCTGCTGCTCGCGCAAAGCGGCTCATAACGCGCTGCACCACGAACACCCGCATTTCAAGGAGAAAACAGATGCCCGCCTACGGCCTGCAACGTCTCTACATCGGCGGCGAATATGTCGACGCCACCAGCGGCGTCACCTTCGACAGCTTCGATCCAGCCACGGGCGAACTGCTCGCGCACGTCCAGCAAGCCTGCGAAGCCGATATCGACCGCGCCGTGCAATCGGCGCGGGAAGGCCAGCGCGCATGGGCCGCGATGACGGCCATGCAGCGTTCACGCATCCTGCGCCGCGCCGTCGAGTTGCTGCGCGAGCGCAACGACGCGCTCGCCGAACTCGAAATGCGCGACACGGGCAAGCCGATTGCCGAAACCCGCGCCGTCGATATCGTCACGGGCGCCGACGTGATCGAGTACTACGCGGGCCTCGCGACGGCCATCGAAGGCCAGCAGATTCCGCTGCGCACGGAGTCGTTCGTCTATACGCGGCGCGAGCCGTTGGGCGTGACGGCGGGCATCGGCGCATGGAACTATCCGATCCAGATCGCGTGCTGGAAGTCCGCGCCTGCGCTCGCTGCCGGCAACGCCATGATCTTCAAGCCGAGCGAAGTGACGCCGCTGTCCGCGTCGAAGCTCGCGGAAATCTACCTCGAAGCAGGCGTGCCGCCCGGCGTGTTCAACGTCGTGCAGGGCGACGGCCGCGTCGGCGCGATGCTGAGCGCCCATCCCGGCATCGCGAAGATTTCGTTCACGGGCGGCGTCGAAACGGGCAAGAAGGTGATGTCGATGGCGGGCGGTTCGTCGCTGAAGGAAGTGACGATGGAACTCGGCGGCAAGTCGCCGCTGATCGTGTTCGACGACGCGGACCTCGACCGCGCCGCCGATATCGCCGTCACCGCCAACTTCTTCAGCGCGGGCCAGGTATGCACGAACGGCACACGTGTGTTCGTGCATCAATCGGTGCAACAGGCCTTCGAAGAACGCGTGATCGAGCGCGTGAAGCGCATTCGCATTGGCAAGCCGTCAGACCCGTCAACCAATTTCGGACCGCTCGCAAGCGCGGCGCAACTGGACAAGGTGCTCGGTTACATCGAAAGCGGAAAGAAGGAAGGCGCGCGGCTCGTGACGGGCGGCGCACGCCTCACCGACGGCGACTACGCGCGCGGCCAGTATGTGCAGCCGACCGTATTCTCCAATTGCCGCGACGACATGAAGATCGTGCGCGAGGAAATCTTCGGCCCTGTCATGAGCATCCTGGCCTTCGCGAACGAAGACGAAGCGGTCGCGCGCGCGAACGACACGATCTACGGCCTCGCTGCAGGCGTCGTAACAGAGAGCCTGTCGCGCGCGCATCGCGTGATTCACCAGCTCGAAGCAGGCATCTGCTGGATCAACACATGGGGCGAGTCGCCCGCCGAAATGCCCGTGGGCGGCTACAAGCAATCGGGCGTGGGCCGCGAGAACGGCATCACGACACTTGAGCATTACACGCGCATCAAGTCCATCCAGGTCGAACTGGGCAAATATCAGCCCGTGTTTTGAGGGAGCGCAGCATGGCAGCGAAAGAGTACGACTACATCATCATCGGCGCGGGTTCGGCGGGCAACGTACTCGCGACGCGCCTGACGGAAGACCGCGACGTGACCGTGCTGCTGCTCGAAGCGGGTGGCCCTGACTACCGCTTCGACTTTCGCACGCAGATGCCTGCCGCGCTTGCGTATCCGTTGCAGGGACGCCGCTACAACTGGGCCTATGAAACGGACCCCGAGCCGTTCATGAACAATCGCCGCATGGAATGCGGGCGCGGCAAGGGACTCGGCGGCTCGTCGCTGATCAACGGCATGTGCTATATCCGCGGCAACGCACTCGACTATGACGGCTGGGCCGTACGAAAAGGCCTTGAAAACTGGGCTTATCTGGATTGCCTACCGTACTTCCGCAAGGCCGAGACGCGTGATATCGGCGCGAACGATTATCACGGCGGCGATGGCCCCGTGCATGTAACGACCAGCAAACCGGGCGTGAATCCCCTCTTCGAAGCGATGGTCGAAGCGGGCGTGCAGGCGGGCTATCCGCGTACCGACGACCTCAACGGCTATCAGCAGGAAGGCTTCGGTCCGATGGACCGCACGGTGACGGCGAACGGCCGCCGCGCGAGCACCGCGCGTGGCTATCTGGATCAGGCAAAGCAGCGGCCCAACCTCACGATCGTCACGCACGCGACCACCGACCGCATTCTCTTTAGCGGCAAGCGCGCGCAAGGCGTGGTGTATCTGGACGGCGACGCGCGCATTACCGTGCATGCGCGCCGAGAAGTGTTGCTGTGCGGCGGCGCAATTGCATCGCCGCAAATCCTGCAACGCTCGGGCGTCGGGCCCGGCGCATGGCTGCGCGAGTTCGACATTCCCGTCGTGCTCGATCTGCCCGGTGTCGGCCAGAACCTGCAGGATCATCTCGAGATGTACATGCAGTACGAGTGCAAGGAACCCGTGTCGCTCTACCCTGCACTGCTGCTGCGCAATCAGCCCGCCATCGGCATCGAATGGATGCTGAAAGGCACGGGCATCGGCGCGAGCAATCATTTCGAAGCAGGCGGCTTCATCCGCACCCGCGACGACGACCCGTGGCCGAACATCCAGTATCACTTCCTGCCCGTGGCGATCAACTATAACGGCACCAATGCGATCAAGATGCACGGCTTTCAGGCGCACGTCGGCTCGATGCGCTCGCCGAGCCGTGGACGCGTCAAGCTGCGTTCGCGCGATCCGCACGCGCATCCGTCGATTCTCTTCAACTACATGTCCGAAGCGCTCGACTGGCGCGAATTCCGCGACGCGATCCGCGTGACCCGCGAGATCATTGCGCAGCCGGCGCTTGACCGCTTCCGTGGACGCGAACTGAGTCCCGGCGCTGAATTGCAGACGGACGCGCAGATCGATGCGTTCGTGCGCGCGCGTGCCGAGACGGCCTTTCATCCGTCGTGCTCGTGCGCGATGGGTTACGACGACATGGCCGTCGTCGATGGCGAAGGACGCGTGCATGGTCTCGAAGGACTGCGCGTAGTCGACGCCTCGATCATGCCGCGCATCACGACGGGCAACCTGAATGCGCCGACCATCATGCTCGCGGAGAAAATCGCGGACCGCATTCGCGGGCGAGATCCGCTCGCGCGCTCCAACGCGCCCTACTATGCGGCGAACGGCGCACCGGCACGCGGCGCAAAGAATGTTGCGCGCGCACCGGCACGGAGCGTGGCCGCGCATACGCAATGAGTGAACGTGTGCGTCATTACAAATGGCGCACACATTCCATCCCAATGCCGAATCTGTTCTATATGACGGATTAATGGCGGCATCTACTGGAACGAGCCGGCCCTCGAAGCAAGCGTGCTTCGCAGGACCACCGGCCTCTTCCAACCTCCACCCGAGGATGACATGCCGACCACCGCACGACCCAGCGCCGCCGCGCGTCTCGAACGCCTGCCGTTTTCCGGCTATCACCGTACTATCTTCCTCATCATCGCGATTGCGTTCTTCTTCGATTCCGTCGATCTCGGCACGATGACCTTCGTGCTCGGCTCGATCAAGACCGAGTTCGGTTTGTCGAGCGCAATGGCGGGACTCGTCGCTAGCGCGAGCTTCTTCGGCATGGTGCTCGGCGCGGCCGTCGCGGGCCTGTTCGCGGATCGCTTCGGACGACGCCCGGTCTTTCAGTGGAGCATGGTGCTGTGGGGCGTCGCGTCGTATCTGTGTTCGACGGCGCAAAGCGTCGATGCGCTGATTGTTTATCGCGTGTTGCTCGGCATCGGCATGGGCATGGAGTTTCCGATCGCGCAAACGCTGCTGTCCGAATTCGTGCCGACGGCTTCGCGCGGACGGCTCGTTGCGCTGATGGACGGTTTCTGGCCGCTCGGCTTCATCACGGCGGGCGTCGTGTCGTTCTTCGTGTTGCCGCATTTCGGCTGGCGCACCGTATTCGCATTGCTCGCGATTCCCGCCGTGTTCGTCCTGATCGTGCGGCGCATCGTCCCCGAATCGCCGCGCTGGCTCGAACATCGCGGACGTCTTGCCCAGGCCGACGCCGTGCTGGGCCAGATCGAAGCGAAGGTGATGAAGTCCAAAGGACTGCGTTCGCTGCCCGCACCGTCGACGCTCGCCGATCAGGCCGCGCCTTCGAAGCACGGCGCGTTCCGTGAGATCTGGAGCGCGGCCTACCGCCACCGCACGATCATGGTATGGACGCTGTGGTTCTTCGCGCTGCTCGGCTTCTATGGCCTGACGTCGTGGCTCGGTGCATTGATGCAGCAGGCAGGCTTCGCCGTCACGAAGTCGGTGCTCTACACCGTGCTCATTTCGCTTGGCGGCGTGCCGGGCTTTCTGTGTGCCGCGTGGCTCGTCGAACGATGGGGGCGTAAGCCGACATGTATTGCGTCGCTGGTCGGCGGCGGCGTGATGGCCTATGCATACGGCCAGACGGCATTGCACGCGGACAGCGTGACGCTGCTGATCTGCACCGGCCTCGCGATGCAGTTCTTCCTTTTCGGCATGTGGGCCGTGCTCTACACGTACACGCCCGAACTCTACGGCACGGGTGCACGAGCAACGGGGTCCGGCTTTGCATCGGCGATTGGCCGTGTCGGCTCGCTGATCGGCCCCTATGCCGTCGGCGTGGTGCTGCCCATCTTCGGACAAGGCGGCGTGTTCACGCTCGGCGCGCTGTCGTTCGGCGTCGCCGCGTTGGCCGTGTGGGTGATGGGTATCGAAACGAAAGGTCTGTCGCTCGAAACGCTGGTGTCGCATGTCGATGACGAAGCGCCTGCCTGGCGCGTCGCAGCCGACGACGCACGCTAGCGCGCCTGCTTTCCAGATGCTGTTACGGGCTTACCCGTGCGTAAGCCTGTTACACGCTCATCGTCGATTTATCGCCGCGCCATTCGCGCATGCCTCGCATGCGCGGGACTAGCCGCCGCCTTTCGCCACCGTCAAATACGTAACCGCGTAACGTGATGAAACACACCCGTAGTCAAACTGTCGTGTCATCCGACTAGCATGTCCGGACTGCTCGCTCACTTGTCCACGGAGGTGTCCTGATGTTGAGCCCTCACGAACTGGCGACGCTCATGCTGTTGAATGGCAATGAACGCCGTATCGAATCGCTCGACCCAGATGTACTTGCATTACGCCACTACGAACTCGTCGAAGTGCACGAGCTTCGCGGCGGCAGTGCCGCACTGCAGATCAACGCGCGTGGACGCGATCTGCTCAGACGGCTTGGCATGGATACGGCGCGTCACGCGCTGCCGAATTGAATGCCGCTATCGCCGACGCGTGGCGACGGTTTTCGCGCCCTGTTGCAACTCGCTCACCATGCTGTGCATGCTCATGCGTACAGTGATGTGCATGCCGTTCGACACGAACGGCGTCAACGGTTCAGGCGCGGGTCTGGATTCGGGTGCGAGACGCGGGGCTTCGTTTTGCAGGTCGTTACGACGCGCCGCCGTTGCAGAGGGAATGTCCGACGGTGCAGGATGTTCCGCTAGCGCGACGTCATGCTCGCTTGCGGCCACATCAGCGCTTGCAATCCCCACTTTCACCACAGGCGCTTGTGCGCTCACGGCACTGTTCGCCATAACCGGCTCGCGCCAACCCGGCTCGTCCGCGGCAACAGAAGAACGCGGCGACACGTCGATCCACTTCGGCAGATCGGCAAGATCCATGATCGTGAGCTTGCCGCCATAGACAGCGCCCGTATCGATGTTGATCACGTTGTCCTTCGCGGTGACGGCCGTTACGGGCGTATGGCCGACGATCACGGCCGTCACGTTCTCGATCCGCCCTACCACATGCGCCTCTCCGCGCACACTGTGCCTCGCCTTGTCCAGCAGGCTGCGCAACGTGTTGCGCGATGGCGAGGGATGCGGCTGATGCGTCTTCCAGCGCGTGCGCGACCAGATTGCCTTGCGGCGCGTCTTGCCGTCCGCCCGTTCCCTTTCGATATCCGCAACCAGCCGGTTCCAGTCCGAAACGGGGGAATCCGCGTGCACGAGGCCGACCAGCCCGTGCTCGGTTTCGATCTCGATCAGGTACGGCAGCGACGCCATGTAAGCGGCGATCGCCTTGACCCAGTCCCGGTCATCGGCTCTGTCGAGCAGCCAGTCGGCGCCGTTGCCCAGCAGCGAAAGCGCCTGCTCCTCGCCGGCATGCCAGCGCACGATCACGTCTTCGTGATTGCCCTTCACCGATTTGATCCCGAACTGCTCGACGGTCTCCAGCACCCTGTCCGATTGCGGCCCACGATCGACGAGATCGCCGACGGCGAACAGCCGGTCGCGCTGCGGGTCGAAGTGGCGCGCCGCCAGCTCCGTGCGCAATTGCGCGAAGCAGCCGTGCAGATCGCCCACGACGAAGTCACGTCCCGAGTCGTTACGCGGATAGCGGTGAACGGCGCGATAGGGCTCTTTCATGGGTCAGGGAAGGTTCCGGAAATACGACATACCACATAGGACGGAATAAAAAAATCCGTAAAAAATAGCCAATAACGAAGCGAAAATAATCAGGGTAGGTACGCTTGAAAAGTGAAGTGCGCCGCGACGTTGACGGCAAGCATAGCGCGCAGATATGTGACAAGGTGCTACACAAAAAAGGTTTGTGTAACTGTTCGTGAAGCGCATTGCGGTTATTGCCTGTTTGCAGGCGAGCGCCTTTCCGGCGCCTAGGCGGAATCCATCCGCAACTCGCCCGGGGTCGCCACCGACCGCCGGGAGTCCGAGGCCAGCATGCGCGCGAGCAACACCCTGGAAATGTGCAGCTCCGTCGCCGCCGCATCGAGCCGGCCCTGATTTCGCGCGATGGCCAGTTCGACGGCGTCCCACTCGGGAATGTCGTCGTCATCGCCGGACGCGCTCATCATCGGTACGCTCGCGGTCTGATCGAAACCCAGATCGACGGCTGTAATCAGCGTGCCATCGCTGGCAACGATCGCATGGCGGATGCGATTGATCATTTCCTGCAGATTGCCGGGCCAGGTGTGCGCGTCGAAGGCTTCCCACGCGCACACGGAAAAACCTTGCACCCCATGGCGGGAATCGGAGCGAAAGCTCTTCAGCAGATGCGTGGCGAGCAAGCGGATATCGGGGCCGCGTTCGCGCAGCGGCGGAATCGTGATCGTGTCGGGTGAAAGCCGCGAGAAAAGACGCGCGTGCAGACGATGTTCGTCTGCAGCGCGCTGCAAGTCGATATGTGTCGAGCAGATGATGCGTACATTGCGCGCCCCCGTATCGAGCATGTCCGCGAGACGCTGCTGTCCCGACAGCGGCAGTTCGCAGATACCATCGATATACAGTGAGCCGCCCTCCGCCATGCTGAGGCGCGAACGCTGATTGCCCTCTTCGACTCTGATCTCCTCGCCGCCCGATTCCCCGAACAATTCCGTTTCCACGCGTTCCGGCGCGAAGGCCGCGCAATCGATCGACACGAACGGCCCTTCGCGGCGCGACGAACCCCGATGGATCGACGACGCCGCCAGCGTCTTGCCACTCCCCGATTCGCCGATGAACGTCACAGGCCGTTCATGTTCCGACGCGTTGCGTATTGCCGCACGCACGTCGCTCATCGCCGCGCATGCGCCGATCAGCGCGACCGATCCCGCGTTCGCGCTCGTATGTTCGCTCCCGTCGCCCGCTGACATCTCGTACGCACGATCGAGTTCCTGAGCAACCATCTCTGCCGCCGCGGGCAAGCGGATATAACTCACGCAGCGCGTGCGCACGATCCGTCCGATTTCCGGATCATTGAGGTGCGCATTGGTGACGACAGCCACCCAACTGATCGCCGCGCTGGTTCGCGTAAGTTCGTCGACTTCATTCAGATCGGCGGGAATGCTCAACGACGGAAATTCGATCAGACCCGCGGCGCGATCATTGGCGAGCAATGCGGCGCCCTGGCGTTCACGGATATCGATGCAACGAATGCGCCATTGCAGCGACGGAAGATTGCCGTCGAGACATGCACGCTCAGGGTTGCATACGTGATAGAGCCTTTTCAGATTCAGGTTCATGATGTGATCGGTTGACCCGCCTCGAATTGATCGAACAAGTACCGACTGCTTCACGCCCCCCGTACAACGGCCGCGATCGGTTACTCAAAAAGTTAATGGAATCATGGTCTCGTCAATATCGCGGGTTGTTACTGTTTGAAAACGTCTATGTGCAACGGCAGGTTGGCGATTGCGTGTGCGTGACGACGGCAGTCATGGCGCGAGGCGCGCTGTAGACGACGTGAGAAGAAGGAAGGCGCGGTACTCGTGCGCCATTTCGCCCGTTACGTGAGTAACGATCCTTTACATTCATCGAGAGTGACTGTGGCGATCTGAACACACCGGTAATTTGTCTCGTTTTGAATGCCGAACTTGTTCCTTATTAGCATTCTGAATAGCGACAAAAATACCGTGTCGGCCGATCCGCGAGTCGAATGAACCGGTAATCGTGAATTACACCTGGCGAAAAGCGACATGCTTACCGGCAGTGTCGCGAAACGAGGCCGTGCATCATAAAGCGCAATGCTTAAGGCGCGCTGATGCGAATCATCTGGCCTCGCCGATATGAAAGAAACAAGTCAAGCTTGCTACACAGACATATGTGTTTAGCTATTGCGCTTGAACGCAAATCAAACCTGTTCGAAGCTCCAACTCCCTTCAACATCGATCACCGTCTTCACCGAATTGGCGAGAAAACACGCGTCGTGCGCGAGATGATGCAGATGTGCGAGCGCTTCATCGCTCGGTGTTTTCGCGCCCGCAAACGCAACGGCCGGTTTCAGCACGACACGCGTGACCACTTCCTTGCCCGCATCGTTCTTCGCCATCGTGCCCTCGGCTTCGTCGCGATACGACGTGACGACATAACCTTGCTCCGCAGCAATCGACAGAAACCACAGCATATGGCAACTCGACAGCGCCGCGACATACGCCTCTTCAGGATCGACGCCCGCCGGATCGGAGAACGGCACGCGCACGACATGCGGCGAACTCGATGCAAGCACCACTGCGCCGCCGTCGAACGTCCATTGGTGAGCGCGGCTATAACGGTTGTCGGTGAACTTGCTGCCGTTGCTGCTCCATTCGATGAGTGCCGTATGCTTTGCCATGCGCGAAAGATCCTCGTGATGTGAACGATCAGATGGGTGTCAACACGTCTTCGCCCGCGAAGTGGCGCGTCGCGTTCGTGATGAAGTTATCGACGGAGGCTGTGATCGCTTCCGGCGACGTGCCCGCCACATGCGGGGTAAGCACGACGTTCGTCAGATCCACCAGCGCCTGCGGTGGCTGCGGCTCGCCTTCGTACACGTCGAGGCCCGCGCCCGCTATCACGCCGTTCGCGAGCGCATGCGCAAGCGCGGCCGTATCGACGACGCTGCCGCGCGACACGTTCACCAGAAAACCCTTCGGCCCCAGTGCTTCGAGCACGGCGCGATCGATCAGATGTTGGGTAGCCGGACCGCCCGGCGTTGCAACGACGAGATAGTCGCTCCAGCGCGCGAGTTCGTGCAGGTTGTCGATGTAGCGCAATGCCGCGCCGTCGCGCGGCTTGCGGTTGTGATACGCGACGTCGATATCGAAGCCGGCCGCGCGCCGCGCAACCTTCAGCCCTATATTGCCGAGGCCCACGATGCCAAGCCGCTTGCCCGACACGGACGGCCGCATCGGCAATGTGTCGCGCCAAATGCCTTCGCGGGTCGCGCGGTCGCGTTGCGGCACGTCGCGCACGACGGCTAGCAGCAAGGCCAATGCGTGATCGGCGACGCAATCGTCGTTCGTGCCTGCGCCGTTCGCGAGCCCGATGCCGCGTGCTTTTGCATGCGTAGTCGCGATGTTTTCATAGCCCGCGCCAAGCGCACTGACGAATTCGAGCGCAGGCATCTGGTCCATTTCATCGGCCGTGAGACCTGTCGTGCCGTTGGTCAATACGGCGCGAATCGCCGCGCCTTCTTTCGCGATAGATTGAACGCGTGCTTCATGTGTGGGGGCGTAATGAATATCGAAGGATGCTGAAATGCGCGCGCGACTGTCGTCGCCAAGTGGAATCAGGATGAGCAGGGAAGGTTTCATGACTCGACGCAAGCAAAGGATGAGAAGTGCTGCAACGGAATACTGGGCAACGCGCAGTGTAGCAACAAGCCCCGTGCTGCGCAGCGCTCTTCGTCATGATTGCGCGGCCCACTCCGCCAGTTTGGCAATCGTGTTGATGTTGCGCGCGGTGCCTGTCTTCGCGGCTGGAATTCTCAACTTCGTCTTTGCCATGCCGTCGCCGTAGTGCACGTAAATCTCGTGCTTGCCGAGCGCGACCTGTTCGTTCTGCTGTCCGGCGATGTGTTCGAGCGTGTCGGCGGGTGGCGCTGCGTCGAGGAAGATCGCGACCGTGCGATTCGGCGCTTCGTCGCGAAACGGATTCGCGTCCAGCACGGCAGCCATCTCCTTGCCGGTGCGAATCAGCACGCCGACGGGCTTGCCCGCATACGCCTCGAGGCTGCGTTCGAGCGCCTGCTGCACCGCGCGTTTCGCCAGCGTGCTGTCGAACACGACGTTGCCGCTCGCGATGTACGTGCGCACGTTGCTGAAGCCCGCTGCCTCGCACATCTTGCGAAGCTCGGTCATCGGAAGCTTGCCGGTGCCGCCGACATTGACGGCGCGCAACAACGCAACATAAGTGATCATGGGCGGAATGTAGAGTCGCGATTGCGTTCGATGCTACCGCATCGGCTTTGCAGCGATAGCGTCGACGATCGCGCCCGGCCTCGTCGACGTTCAACGCATCAATGCGCGCCGCCCTTTTCGCTGTCGAGATGCGCCATCTGCGCAGCCGCATAGTGTTCGCCGGCGCTGTCAGGTTGATGGAAAGGCGGCGGTAGCATCAGGCGATAAAGAAGACGAAATCGCTCTATCACGGCCAGCGTTTCCCTGCTGTCATCATCAGCTGCGCGGTTCGCTGGTATTTCGGTGCGGCCAGAGCCTGCGCGACGTCGAGGGCCAAAAGCGAGCTCAGCCTTGCCTGGATCCATCAAGCGGCATTCACGATGGACGGAACCGTTGGCTATCCTGCGAAAAAACCGATTCGACAGCAATGGCACGCAGTACACTCAATGGACCCACTTACCGCCAACGATCATACAGCGGAAGACCGATCATGCGCCGACCTGTCTCGATACGGTATATCGCCGGCTGCATCGCACTGGGCTGTGTCGTACATGTCGCAGCGGCCGAAACAGTTGCCTACAGCGTTACCGATCTTGGTGCACTCACGGATGGTGCTGCAACCGGCATCAACGAACGCGGCGACATTGTGGGCGACAGCTTTGCCTCCCGTGACATGACCGATCTGTGAACGTTGCCAGGCGGTTCTGCCAGCCGCGCGACGGGGATCAACGCTCGCGGCGACGTGATCGGCTACAGCCGCACAACGGGCGGCAAGACCCATGCATTCCTGTACCCGGAAAGCGGCCATATGACCGATCTGGGCGCACTGCCAGGCAGTTCCGAGAGCGAGGCATGGAGCATCAATGTCCACGGCGACGTGGTAGGCGACTGCATCATGGCTGACGGGACCTACCGCGCCTTTTTGTATGAAAACGGCAGCATGCACGATCTGAATACGCTTGCAGGCGCCGGTTCCGGGCTGATATTGGCGAAAGCAGGAGCGATCAGCGACAGTGGGCAGATCGTGGGCTTCGCGCAGGTCAATGGCATCGCGCACGCCGTTCTGCTCACCCCGTCCGGGCACGGCCGTTGAGCCAGCCGTGTGAGTCTGCCTGTACCTCCGAACGTCACTTTACCGGTCGCGGATCGTAACGTGAGGCAGATGCCCGGAGTTCGGGTTCACTCCTCCTTCAAACGAACTGAACCTGTGGATCGCCTGGCTCCAGATCTCGAGAAGCAAAAGGTGACGGCATATCACCGCTGTTCGCTCGCTTAAACTGCCGGCACATAGGCAACGCCCCTGCGCCGATCGCCTCAACTGATCCGCCTGCTTCGTCAGCAAGCTCAGTATCGGTGACGCACAGCTTTCTCCGGCGTTGACGCTGCCACCACCTGCCTGTCGTGACCGTCTTCCAGCGATCATCGTACCTCGACATCGCCGTGCCCCACAGTGACAGGCATACCGTTCGCGAAGTACCTGTGACACTTTCCCGGCCGCTGGTCATTGCGGTTTCGGCCCTGGGGCCACGCCGACGGCGATCGCGAACATGCAGGCCATCACGGAGCGGTTTGGTCCATCCCATCTGGCCTTTCTGGTCGTGCCGATGGTAGGCGCATTTTTCATCGATATCGCAAACGCAATCGTCATCAAACTGTTCCTGCTGTTGCCGATTTACGGGTAACTCCCGCCAATGTGCACCCGGATATAACTGGACAAGCCGAAGGAAAACCTGAAATTATCTAGTTGAGCGCAGGAGAGCTATCATGTCGTCGCTGTTGCACCGGGAGATTGATACACCGCCGTTTCGCGTCGTCGTCAACGCTCGGCCGGAGTATCGACCTGGATCCCCCAACGAGATTGCAGGCTACGTGGCGCGAGCCACCATCACGAGGCTGGACGGATCGCCGGTCTATGAAAGCTGCCTCGCCTATCAGATCTACGAAGGTGAAACCTTCATAGATCCTCAAGCCGCAATGCGCGATGGCGAACAGCGGGCGCGAGAGGACATCAGCACAGGATTCCCGCATTAGGATTATCGGGATTGCGCCTCGATGAAGAGCGCAAGCATTTGTGAGTGACCAGGTGGCTGGGTGCGGGAGGCTTTTCCGGAGGCTTTTCCGGAGGCTTTTCCGGGTGCTTTGCCCGTAAGCGTGGTTTGCCTCGGCCAGCAAGGCCAGAAGATCCCCGCATCGTCAGATATTGGAGCAGGACCGTTCAGCGCGCGCGCGGAAACGTCAACGCGCGGGTCGGGCCTCACAACCTCTGCGAAGCTTTGTGAGGAAGCCGTTCGCCTAGCGAATCATAGATGGGTGGACAGTGCAGCATGATGGGGACGACCATCGCCGTGAAGCATGCGGTAAGCATCGGCAAGAGCAGCGTAAAGCCCCCTGTCATTTCGGTGACCAGGACGATCCCGGTCACGGGCGCACGCACGACAGCCGCAAAAAACGCAGTCATTGCGACTGCGGCAAACGCGCCCGGATCTGCGGCGAAGCCAGGAAACCAGAGGAAACCGATTCTGCCGAAGATGAGGCCAGCTTGCGCGCCAAGTACGAGCATGGGCGCAAACAGGCCACCCGGCGTGCCGGCAGCGTATGAGAGAGCACCGAATCCAAAGCGGATGACGAACGCCACTGCCACGCCTGAAAGCTCGCCGGCCCCCATCAGCGCGCGCTGCGTGAGCGGATCGCCACCGCCTGCGAGGTCTGGTGCAAACCACGCGAGCACCCCCGCCGCTGCCCCGATCAGCGCGGCCCGGACATATGCCGGCCAGTGCGAGAGCCAATCGGAAATAGCCAGCGCCCACAGTATCGCGCGGCAGTAGGCCGCGCCTAAAAGACCGACGACGGCGCCGAGCAGGAGATAGGCCGGCACTGTCCCGAAGCCGGGATGTGGGGGAACGCCAAACTGGAAGTCCGGCGCGTCACCATGCATCAGGCGCGCCACGGCGATCGCTCCGGCCGACGCACCAAGCGCCGCGACGGCCATGCGCATTTCGAAGCGGCGCAGCAGTTCCTCAAGCACGAACACGGCGCCCGCAATCGGGGCGTTGAACGCCGTGGCGAGCCCCGCCCCAGCGCCGGCCGCGATCAAGATCCGGCAGTCGTCCGCGTTCCGGCGCAGAAGCATGCCAATCCAGTTTGAGATCGAGGAGGCCATCTGAACGGTCGGACCTTCACGACCGAGCGCGAGCCCGGCACCGATGGCGAGCACGCCGCCGATGAACTTCACCGGAACGAGCGCAAGGGGCGCGGGGGCGAGGTCACCGCTCACCACGGCCTCGACGTGAGGAATCCCGCTGCCGATCGCGTCGGGGGCGCGGCGCTTGACGAGGTTCGCAGCAAATGCGGTCGCAGCCGACGTGGCAAGGAGAACACCAATGAAGCCAACAAGGTGCTCCGTGTGCGCCCATCCGATGAATACATTGCGCACTCTGTCCGCGCTCTCCAGCGCGAACCGGAAAAGCGTTCCGAGCAAGCCGCAGGCCATTCCCGCGATGAGGGAACTGGCGGCTAGCATGACCAGTCCGTGACTGTGCTCCCCCGTTCCGCTATTGTCCATGATCCCTTCGCATCAGTTATTGGATGCGTGCAATGCTGCATCTGGCTCGCCCCGTGACAAGACCCTGCCGCGCGCCTCTGTCGTTCGCAATTGGCGACTAAACGGACTGATCAACGCGCAACCGGCCGTACCAGCTTCCGCGAAGTGTTGCCTGTGGCGTCAGCCTTCAGTCATAGAGCGGCAGCAACAGAAACAGCTTGATGACGATCGCATTCGCAATGTCGATGAAAAACGCTCCCACCATAGGCACTACCAGAAAGGCCAGATGGGAGGGACCGAACTGTCCTGTGATGGCCTGCATGTTGGCTATCGCGGTCGGTGTTGCCCCAAGGCCGAAGCCGCAATGCCCTGCCGCCAATACTGCCGCATCATAGTTGCGCCCCATCACCCGAAACGTGACGAAAATGGCGTAGGCTGCCATCGCGATCGCCTGCACCACCAGAATGACGAACAGCGGCAAGGCAAGCGATGCGAGATCCCCCAGCCGCAGGCTCATCAACGCTATCGCAAGAAAGAGTCCGAGGCTCACGTTGCCGAGTACAGACACGGCGTCCTCGAACACGCGATACCAGCCGCGCACCGCGAGTCCGTTGCGCAGCACGACACCGACGAACAGGACGCACACGAACGCCGGCAGCTCGAACGCCGTACCGTTCAGCAATGACGCGAACGCCGATCCCACAGCAAGACAAACCGCAATCAGCGCGACGGTTTCGATGACGGCCTCCGCGGTGATCGGCCGTACCGTATTGGGCTCCTCGAAGCCGGTCGAGGTTGCCACTTCCGTCTCAAGATTCGGCGCGAGCTGATAGCGCGTGATCAGAAATCGCGCGACCGGCCCGCCGATCAATCCGCCGAGTATCAAACCGAATGTGGCACAGGCAATCGCAATTTCGGTCGCCGATGCGAGGCCGTGGCGCTCGGCGAAGACCTTGGCCCACGCTGCCCCCGTGCCGTGGCCGCCCGACAGCGTGACCGACGCCCCAAGCAGACCAAGCAACCGCTCCTGGCCCAGTGCCCAGGCGAGTCCGATACCGAGCGCATCCTGCATCACGAGCAAGCCGACCACGACACCCAGAAAAGCCATCAGCGCCCGCCCGCCCGCTTTTAGTCCGGCGAGGTCTGCGTTAAGGCCGATGGTGGCGAAGAAGGTCAGCATCAGCGGCGCTTGAAGCGTGGTATCGAAACGGACGTCGATCTGCAGGGCGCGGTTCAACGCAAACACCAGCAGCGACACAAGCAGGCCACCGACAACCGGTTCGGGGATGCTGTACGTGCGTAGAATCCTGACCCGGGCAAGAATCTGCCGTCCAAGGAGAAGAACAAGGGAAGCGGCCATCAGCACTTCCAGCGTATCGAGGCTCACGGTGTTCTTCTCCAGTCCAGCGATCGATCATTTGCCCCGGTGACAACGTGTCCCGGTTTCAGTCGACGCGAACCTCAGCCACATATAACCGCCACCGCCCGCTTGCGTCTTATCGAACGAGAGCGTCCTGCCAGTCCATCACTGTCGAAACGCGGGCGAGCCGACCGATCTGCGTATTGCGAAACCCGCATCACAGCTGCGGCCGGCCCGCAGCCCACCTGTGCCATCGGCAGGCATCACGAGACAGACCCGGTCACTGCGCCAGCACCCACTGAGCGACCATGTCGGCCTGTTCGGGCGAAAGCGGTGCGACGCGGTCCGCGTCCGGCATCGTGATATCACCCCAGTGCGCTTTTCCCTGGACGCGCAACTTCTTCGCGAGCGTGGCGCCCGCGCCCGGCACCTTGCGATAGCGTTCTACGATCTGCGGGAACGACGGCGCGAGATTGGCCCCTTGAGTCGTATCGCAAAACATGCAGTGCTGCTCGTCGATCAATCCCGCGACGCCGGACTCCGCGAATGCGTCCCCGGCCGCCGCCACTTCCAGGAAAACGACGGCCGCAGCCCATGCTCCATGAAACCGTCTCAAGCGCCCCCTAAGAGAGCTCCCTTCAGACGTCAGTCGACGGCGCCCGGCGTACGGATGCCAGCCGCGATCGCGCGGCTCACGGTCGCGAGCGCCCTGCTCCAGGCCACCACCACTGCATCGTAGCCGGCGCCTGCGCAGGGCTCACTCGCGATGGTCCGGCCAGTGATCGGCGGCGCGTTGCCGGGTGGCAGCACCGACCACAAGACATCGACAGACGCGGTATCACCGAGCGAAGCGTCGAAGCTCTGGACGTCGATACGCACTCGCCAGGCCGCCGCCGCGTCGCCGCCGATCGGCAAAGTCGACACGCGAGGGCTGTTCAGCAACTGCGAGAGATCGGCGACAAACACGCGCGGAATCTGGCTCTTCAGCGGCTCAGCCCAGCGGGCGAATTCGTCGATCGTCACATGGTTCGTCCCGGCGCGAACCACGATCTGCGGCCGGTTGACGAGTTCGGGCACGTTGACTGCCCCGATCACGACCGTGACGGGCGAACCGTGATTGACGCTTTCGCGCGGCGCCTCCGCGCTCAATGTGTAGAACTCCGACTTCGAACTGGCACAACCGACGAGCGTGATCATCGTCAGTGCAACGGCAAGGCATAGCGACAGGCGCTTCACTTGTTATCCTCCGGCTTGCCGCGAATGAGTGCCTCCGGATGGCGTTCGAGATAGTCCGCCAGCGAGCGGAAAGCGGCCGCCGTGCGCGCCAGTTCGCTCATGGCGTCCGCGGTATTCTGCGCCAGTGGGGCATCTGGCTGTAGCGCGCCGTTCGCGGAATTTAGCGCCGTCTGTGCGGCGGCGAGCGTGTCCCGGGCCTGAGGCACCACATCCGTCCTCAACTGCTTGAGAAGAGTATCGGCGTCGGCGAGCGTCTTTTGTGCGCCCTTCCCGATTCCTCCGAATGGAATCTGGTTCAGCTTGGCGAGGAGACTCGTCACCGAATCCTGCATGGACTGCAGGCCGCCAGGTATGGTTGGCATCTCGGGCGGCGTGGTGGTCCAGTCGACCTTTGCCTTGGGCGCGTTGGGGAAAAAGTCGAGCGCAACGTAAAGTTGCCCGGTCAACAGGTTTCCGGTGCGCAATTGCGCACGTAAGCCGTGGTCGACCAGCGTTTGCGCAAGTCGCTCACGATCGTTGGTGATCCTGCCGCCAGCCCCGCCCTTGACAAAGCGCGAAGTGAAACGCTCTGGATAAAGCCGTATCTCGACCGGGATGCTGAATCGTTTGGTGACGGGATCAAACCCCGTATTGATTGCCGCGACTTCGCCGACCACGATCCCGAGAAAATCGACGGGCGCGCCGACGACCAGTCCCCGCACCGACTCCCTGAACACCAGCACATAGTGGTCGACGATCCGATCGTGGCGCTTAAACGCCTCCGCGCGATCGTTGAACAGCGCGAACTCGGTGTTCGCGGCGGCTTCCGCGTCATCAGGCGTTTCGTCGGGCGTCTGGAATGCGAGTCCGCCGATCAGGATGGCCACCAGCGATTCCGTATTGACCTTGACGCCCGTCGTATCGAGCGACACGTCGATCCCGCTCGCCTGCCAGAACCGCGTATCCGGCTTCACGTATCTGTCGTAAGGGGCGTTGACGAAGACATGCATCGTCACACCCTTTCCGTCCGGGTCCAACTGGTACGAAATAACCTGGCCGACCTGCAGCCGTCTGTAGAAAATGGGCGAACCGACATCGAGCGAGCCCATGTCGGCGCCTTTCAGTATGAACTCGCGGCCCGG
This sequence comes from Paraburkholderia hospita, assembly GCF_002902965.1. Taxonomy (GTDB): domain Bacteria; phylum Pseudomonadota; class Gammaproteobacteria; order Burkholderiales; family Burkholderiaceae; genus Paraburkholderia; species Paraburkholderia hospita. Next base: position 1,958,304 of record NZ_CP026106.1, read on the forward strand.
CACGCCGATGGCGAACACCGGCGGCGTCTCCAGACCTGTGTAATCGCGCCTCGGCTTCGTCGAAGTGCCCACGTCCATGCCGATGAAGGAACCGGACAGCAAGGTGCCGATGCCCGATACGGTGCCGCCGGAAATACGCGGACGCACGACCCAGAAACGCGTGTCTTCTATCAGCAGGTTCGTGGCATCTTTGGACAGTTCGGCCGTGGCGATCACGCGGCGGTGATCGCCCGACAGCTTGACGTTTTTGACCACACCGATGTCGACGTTCTTGAACTTGATCTTGGTCTTGCCCGCTTCGAGCCCCTCGCCGGTTTCGAAGCCGATAGTGACCGTCGGGCCCTGCTCCATGACCGCCTTCACCGCGAGCCAGCCGCCGATCAGAATGGCGATGAGCGGCACCAGCCACACGATCTGCACCCGCCAGCGCGAGCGCGGTGTGGCAACAGCCTCAGGAACGTCTGGCGACCCCGATTGTCCGGGAGGTTTAGCCATGATTGGGCTCCGTCGCGTCCCAGATCAGGCGAGGGTCGAACGACATGGCCGCGAACATTGTCAGCACCACCACCGCGCCAAAGGCAACCGCTGCCGGGCCCGCCTGGATCGTCGCGAGCGCATTGAACTGGACGAGTGCGACAAGAATCGTGATCACATAGATGTCGAGCATCGACCAGCGCCCGACGAGTTCCACCACACGGTAGATGCGCGTTCTCTGCTGCAATAGCGCGAGCGAGCGGCGCTGCGTCGAGATGACGAGGAACATGATCGCGATGATCTTCAGCATCGGGACAGCGATGCTCGCGATGAACACGATGATGGCTAAAGGCCACGAGCCCGATGCCCAGAGGTACACCACGCCGCTCAGAATCGTGTCTTTCTCCGAGCCGAACAGCGAACTGGTGTTCATCACCGGCAGCATGTTCGCCGGGATGTACAGCACCATCGCGGCAATCAGGAAGGCCCACGTACGCGCAAAGCTCGCCGGTTTGCGCGCGTGAAGATGCGCTCCGCAGCGCGGACAGCTGGCGTCGTGCCCATGCAAGTCCGACTTCGTCAGCAAGCCGCAGCTGTGACATGTCATCAGACCGCTGGCCATTGCCGTGCGTGCGGATGGCGTCGTGAGCTCGTCCCGGTCAGGCACGCCGCTGTAGCGGTCGCCCATTCGCTGCCAGAGCTCGTGCGGATCGAATGCAGCACTGGCAGCGGCGAGCAGCAGCATGAGCGCGCCGAAAGTCCACAGCGCGACGCCCGGCACGACACTGGCGATATGCGCCAGCTTGACCAGCGCGACCAGCATGCCAAGGATCAGCACCTCCGTCATGCCCCACGGCCTCGCCAGATGCATGAGCCGAAAGACGATGTCGGGCCGGTATGGCAGGCGCCGAAGGCGCAGCGGAACCAGCATGTACGCCATGGTGCTCATCTGCAGCAGGGGCATCAGGAATGTCGTCACGAACACCAGTCCCGCGATCGGCCACATGCCGTCGCTGTACAGGACGCGCACCGCGCCCAGCAAGGTGGTCTCGACGAGATCGCCGTTCACCGACAGGCCGACGATCGGATATGTATTGCCGATCACGAACAGCACGATGCACGTAAGCGTATAGGCCAGCGCACGATCGAGGCTATCCGGATGGTGGCGGTACAGTTCGGCACCGCAACGGCAGCAGCGCAGCAGGCCCTCGCCTGTCAACGGCGCTTCACGTTGCAGCAGGTCGCATTCGTGACAGGCGATGAGGCGCTCGGCGGTCATTGCGGCTGCTCCGTCGCAGTCTGTGCGGCAGCGGGCGCCGCAGCGCCATGCTGCATCACCTGCCCCGTCATGCGTTCGGCTTCGACGACCCAGCCGCCACCCATCGCCTTGTAAAGACCAATCAGCGAAGTGAATACCAGGCCGTTGGTCTGCGTGTAGCTGAGTTGCGCGTTAAAGAGGCTGCGCTCGGCGTCGAGCACCTCGATGTAGCTCGTATAGCCGCCTTCATAGCGCAATCGCGCGAGCCGCGAATAGGTCCGCAATGCATCGACCTGACGGCCTTGCACGACGAGTTGCTCGCGCGACTTCTGCAATGCGATCAGTGCGTCGTCGACTTCCTGGAAGGCCACCTGGATCGACTGCTGGTACTGGAACAACGCCTGTTGCTGCTGTGCTTCCGCCTGGCTCACCTGGCCGCTGATGCTGCCCGCGGTAAAGATCGGCACGGTCAGCGAGCCGGCGTACGACCAGATCCGCGCCGGCCCGGTGAACAGCTTCGAGAACTGGCCGCTCGCCGTTCCGAACATGCCGGTCAGTGAAATCGTCGGAAAGTAAAGGGCACGCGCGGCACCGATCAACGCGTTCGCGGCGATCAGGTTCTGCTCAGCCTGACGCAAATCGGGGCGGCGCTGCAGCAGGTCGGACGGCAGGCCCGCCGGTACCGGCGGCACCGCGAGTTCCGTCAGTTCGCGGCCCCGCAGGATCGGACCGGGGTTATGGCCGAGCAGAACGGAGAGCGCATCTTCCTGCTGGGCGATCTGCGTCTCGATCTGCGGAATCGTGGCGAGCGACGCTTCGTATTCCGACTCGCTCTGCGCAAGTTCCATCTGCGACACGTCGCCGCCTGCAAACCTTGCCTGAAATACCTTGACCGAACCGGCACGGCTTTCCGTTGTTGCCTTCGCGATCGACAGTTGCTGGTCGAGGTCGCGCAAGTTGATGTACGAAGAGGCGACCGACGCCACCAGCGACAGGATCGTCGCGCGCCGGCCTTCTTCACTGGCCAGCAGGCTCGCTCGCGCGGACTCGGTCTGCCGTCGCACCTTGCCGAAGAAATCGATCTCCCATGCGGCCGACAGGGGCGCCTGAAACTCGTTGAATACGGGGTTGACGCCGGCTGGCAACGTCGGCAGCCCAGCGACCGATACGCGCTGACGGGATGCTTCGAAGCCGGCGTTGATTTGCGGAAACAGCGCCGAGCGCGTCGTGACGAACTGGCCGAGAAACTGGTCGACGCGCGCCGCGGCAATTTTCACGTCCTTGTTGTCCGCCAGCGCGGCGGCAATCAGGTCGTTCAGGACGGGGTCCTTGAACTGCTCCCACCACATCGCGTTGGCTACCTCGGCCACCTCGGTGGTTTCAAAGCGGAACGTCGCCGGCGTGGGCACCGTGGGCCGCACGTAGTCCGGGCCGAGCAGACAGCCGCCCAGGCCGAGCCCCAGCCCCGCAAGCAGCAGGGCTGACACCGAACGCATGGGGATCGCGGAGCCGCGCATGTCAGTCGTCCTCGCGCCGGGCAGATGGTTTGTTGGTCGGAGCGCCTGAGCCAGGTGGCAAGACAGGCGGCGTTCCGTCGCCCGCCGCTCCGCCGCCCGAACCAGACGTCTTCTTGCTGCTCCGTTCCGACATCGTTTCGAGCAAGTAGAAGAACATCGGAATGAAGAACACGGCGATCACCGTCGCGCCGAGCATCCCGCCAATCACGCCAGTGCCGATCGAGTGGCGGCTGTTCGCCGATGCGCCAGTTGCGATCGCGAGCGGCACGCAGCCAAGAATGAAGGCGAGCGATGTCATCACGATCGGACGCAGCCGTTCGCTCGCCGCC